>JAEUIN010000339.1 GCA_016793115.1 Planctomycetaceae bacterium | reverse complement strand
GATCAGCTCGGCCGTCACCGCGCCGAAGCTCAACACCACGGTCGTCAATCGCCCGACCGCGGTGCGCGTCGACGTCGGCGCCGTGAACGTCTTCACGCAAAGCGGCAGCACCTTCGCCTCCGCCGTTCCCGAAGGGACGCTGGGCGAAGGGCTCGCCGCCAGCGAAGGCTACGGCGATGCGATGGACCGCATGACGCAAGAACTCTTGAACATGCTCGCCAAGCGGAAAGTGATCGTCTGCTGGGCGTTCGATCAATCGGAAAGTATGCAGGACGACCGGGAAGAAATTATGACCCGCGTCGAACGCGTCTACACGGAGCTCGGCCTCTCGGCCGCCGCGCGCGACGACGCGCTGTTGACCGGCGTGGTGAGCTACGGCGCCGCCCCGATCAACCACACGCCGCAGCCGACCTACAAGCCGGAAGAAATCATGGCGGCGATCAAGGCCGTGCCGAACGACCCGTCCGGCCTGGAAATGCAATGCCAGGCGTTGAACTTCATTCTCGCCAACTATCAAAAGGTGGCCGTGAGCGGCAACCGTCAGATGGCGATCATTCTCGTCAGCGACGAGAGCGGCGATATGAACACCAATATTTCGCAGCTTGAGCCGACAATCGCCGCGTTGAAGCAAGCCAACTGTAAGGTTTACATCTTGGGTCGCGAGGCAGTATTCGGCTACCCCTACGCTCGCATGCGCTGGGCCGATGAGTTCAAGCAAATTCACTGGCTGCCGATCGACCGCGGCCCGGAAACCCCGCAACCGGAGCAACTCCAAATCAATGGGCTCCGTCGTCGTTGGGACGCCTTCCCCAGCGGTTTCGGCCCCTATGAGCAATCGCGCATCGCCCGGCAAACCGGCGGCATCTTCTTCATGCTCCCCAGCCCCGAAGTGCAACTCGTCGGCCGTCGCGCCGACTTGGCCTACGACGCCGACGCCATGCGTCCTTTCCTCCCCGACTTGAGCGCTCGCAACGACTACATCGCCGAACGCGATCAATCGCCCTTCCGCAAAATGATCTTCAAGGTCATCTCCGACCTGAATCCATACGCCAACGGCGGGCTCACCAGCGGCTTGAGCCGTGTGGAAGTTCGCGACGACAACTTCCCGCTCGATCGCAACGCATTCGCGACGGAAGCGAATCTGAACATGAAGAAGGCCCAAGACCTGATCGGGTACTTGCAAGCCGCTCAGAAGGCTTTGGAGTCGGTCCAGCCGATGCGGGCTCGCGAAAAGGGTATGCGTTGGAAAGCCAACTACGACCTGATCTACGCTCAAACCATCTCCTACCAAGCTCGCTTGCAGGAATACGGCTGGTACCTAGCCGAGTTCATTAAGAACCCGAAGGCCATCAAAAACCCGCTCGGTCCGTCGAAGCCGACGACCAATTGGGACATTCGCACCGTGAAGCGGCTCTTGAAGCCCGACGTCACCGCGGCCACGCGCGACAAGGCCGACGAACTTTTCCGCCAAGTGCAGAAGGATTACCCCGGCACGCCTTGGGCCGCGCGGGCCCAAGAGGAGCTTGGGCGTGGGTATGGCGTGGAACTCTATGAAGAATTCTGGGATCCCCGCAGCCGCGGTGTGAAGTTGCCGAAGTATTAATCGGCCGCGTCCCCGCTCATTGATGCTTTGAACAGGCTGCCGAGTCGCTTCTCGGCAGCCTGTTTCTTTTCCGCCCGGCAACGCGAAAGCTTCGTGATGAGTTCGATCGGAGCCTCTACACAGACTCACCGTGCCCGCTGGGTCGTCCCGGTGGAAAGCCCGCCGATTCCCGGCGGTTGCGTCGTTTTTCGGGGCGAAACCTTGATCGGAGTCGGTCCTCCGATCGACTCCGATCAAGCCGTCGTCGACTGGGGCGACGCCGTGATCGTCCCCGGCTTCGTCAACGCCCACTCGCATCTCGAGTTCAGCGGACTCGCCGCCCCGCTGGGGCATGCCGGCATGTCGTTTCCGGATTGGATTCTCACGGTGCTCGAGTATCGGCGGGCTCCGGAGTTCGACGCCGCGGCCGCCGTCGTCGCCGGCTTCAGCGAGTCGATCGCCGCCGGCACGACCACGCTCGGCGACATCGCCTCCTGCGTCCCCCTGCTGCCCTTCGACCGGCCGCCGGAAGCTCTCGATTTGGTCTCCTTCGTCGAACTCATCGGCCTCGCCGCCCCCCGCGGCGCTGGTCAACTCGAGCGATTGAACGACGTCCTCGCCCGCGCCGAGCGCGCCGGCGTCCGCCACGGCATCGGCCCGCACGCGCCGTACACGGTTCGCCCCGAGCTGTTCGAAGCCGCGGTCGCGGCCTCGGCCGCGCGCCGCAAGCCGCTCGCCTTTCACCTCGCCGAGTCGCCCGAGGAGCTGCAACTCTTGGCGACGGCCGACGGCAAGCTCGTCGACTACATGCGCACGCTCGGCGCCTGGGACGACACGGCCGTTCCCCGCGGCACGCGCCCGCTCGATTACCTTCGCAGGCTCGCACACGCTCATCGCGCGCTCGTCATCCACGGCAACTATCTCGCCGCCGACGAAATCGAATTCCTGGCCGCGCAGCGCGAGAGCATGGCGACCGTCTACTGTCCGCGCACGCATGCTTATTTCAATCATGCCCCGCATCCGCTGCCGAAGCTCCTCGCGGCCGGCGCCGCCGTCGCGCTCGGCACCGACGGTCGCTGCACCAATCCCGACCTCAGCTTGCTCGCCGAAATGCGGCACGTCGCACAAGCGTTTCCGCAACTCGATCCGCACCGCATCCTGCAACTCGGCACGCTCGACGGCGCGCAAGCCCTCGGCGTCGCCGCGGAAACCGGTTCGCTCGTCGCCGGCAAACGCGCCGACTTCGTCGTCCTCCAGCTCGGTTCGCCGGAGCCCGATCCCGTCGCCGCCGTCTTGTCGGAGCCGCCGCGCATCGCCGCCGTTTATCATCGCGGCCGGCGCACCGTCTAGCCGGCGCGGGCCGATTGCCGCCTCACGGGCCGCGGGCTACGATGGGCCTCCGCTCGTGTCCCTCCTTGTCGCCCTGCCCCGCGGATATCGCCATGCCCAGCTTGAAACTCCTCACGTCCCTCGTCTGTTCGACTCTTGTCATCGTCTCGTCGGCGGCGGCCGCGGAGCCGGAGACGTTCGACGTCGTCGTCTACGGCGGCACCAGCGGCGGCGTCGCGGCCGCCGTGCAAACCGCGCGGCTCGGCAAGTCGGTCGTCCTCATCGAGCCCACGAAGCATATCGGCGGGCTCACCTCCGGCGGCCTCGGGGCCACCGATATCGGCAACAAGGCGGCCATCGGCGGCATCTCGCGCGAGTTCTACCAGCGCATCCACAAGCACTATCAACAGTCCGACTCGTGGCGGCAGCAAACGCCTGCGGAGTATCAAAAGCTCCGCAACCGCAATAGTCCTAACGAAAACACCATGTGGACCTTCGAGCCGCACGTGGCCGAAGCGATCTATCGTGCGATGCTCAAGGAAGCCGGCGTCACGCTCGTCGAAGGGGAACGGCTCGATCTCAAGTCCGCCGTGAAGAAAGCCGGCAACAAGATCGAGGCGATCGCCATGGAAAGCGGCCGCACGTTCGCCGGCCGCATGTTCGTCGATTGCACCTACGAAGGCGACCTCATGGCCAAGGCCGGCGTGAAGTACCACGTCGGTCGCGAAGCCAATAGCGTTTACGGCGAAACGATCAACGGCGTGCAGTTCGGTCAGCCGCATCACCAGTTCAAGGTCAAGGTCGATCCCTATGTGAAGCCCGGCGATCCGTCGAGCGGCTTGTTGCCCGGCGTCCACGGCGAGAGCCCCGGAGTGCACGGTGAAGGCGATCATCGCGTGCAGGCCTACAACTTCCGCATGTGCCTGACCGACGCCAAAGACAACCTCGTCCCCTTCCCCAAGCCGGCAGGCTACGACCCGCTGCGCTATGAACTCGCCCTCCGCACGATCCAAGCCGGGCAGTGGGACGGGCTGGGCGCGCCGGCCGCGATGCCCAATCGCAAGACCGACACGAACAACCGCGGCGCGTTCTCCAGCGACAACATCGGCATGAACTACCGCTATCCCGACGGCGACTACGCGACCCGCGCCGCCATCTGGAAGGAGCACGAGCAATATCAGCAAGGCTGGTGCTGGTTCCTGGCCAATGATCCGCGCGTGCCGCAGGAGATTCGCGACGAAGTCAACAAGTGGGGTTTGTCGAAAGACGAATTCACCGACAACGGCCACTGGCCGCACCAACTTTATGTCCGCGAAGCCCGCCGCATGATTTCCGACTACGTGATGACGGAGCACAATTGCCGCGGCGACCGCACCGTGACCGATAGCGTCGGTCTGGCCGCCTACACGATGGACTCACACAACACGCAGCGTTTCGTCAAAGACGGCTACGCACTGAACGAAGGCGACGTGCAGGTCGGCGGCTTCTCGCCCTACGGCATTTCCTACAAGTCGCTCGTGCCGCGCCGCGAGGAATGCGGCAATCTGTTCGTGCCGGTTTGCCTGGCCGCTTCGCACATCGCCTACGGCTCGATCCGCATGGAGCCGGTGTTCATGGTGCTCGGCCAATCATCGGCCACCGCCGCGGTGCAGGCCTTGGAAGCCGGCGGCGACGTGCAAGACGTTGACTACGCGAAGCTTCGCGAGCGGCTCTTGGCCGATCAGCAAGTGCTCGATTGGACCGGCCCGAAGCCGTATCGCGGGCAGTCGGCGGCCGAGTTGCCGGGTCTCGTGCTCGATAGCGAAGCGATCACGAACCGGGGCGACTTCGGCACCGGCTGGGTCGACGGCCACACGACGCCCGGCTACGTCGGCAAGAACTATCTTCACGACGACAACGCCGACAAGGGTCAGAAGCGGTTCGTTTTCACGCTTCCCCTGAAAGAGGCCGGCAAATACGAGGTCCGCGTCGCCTACACGGCGCACGGCAATCGCGCGACGAATGTGCCTGTCACGGTCGCCGCGGCCGACGGCGAACATCGCTTCGTGGTGAATCAAAAGAAGAAGCCGGCCGGCGACGGCCTCTTCCACAAGCTCGACGTGCTCGACTTCACGCCGGACAAACCGGCCGTGATCACGATCGAAACCAAAGGCACCGACGGGTATGTGATCGTCGACGCCGTGCAATTGTTACCGGTCAAGTAAATCCTGTAGGTTGGCTCGACGGGGACCGCGGCAAAGCCGTGGTCGGCGGGGCCGGCGCGATAATGATGGGCGAAGAATTAAGTTTTAAGCCAATTCGATATGTTTCATCCCGCCCATATCGACGGCTGCAGCGTTGTCATCATTCGCCAACGCCATGGCTTCCTAGGTGGGTTCGACGTGCTCGAAAGCGGCTGGCTTAGCTTTGACGGAAAGACGCTGACGCTAGAGTCCGATCGCGATTCAAGCCGAAGGATCTTCACGGATGTAGAGCAACAATCGCTGAAAGTCGTTTCCGAGTTCAATAACATTGCAGAGTGTGTCGGGCGTCAGCTTTTCGTTCTCAAGCTTTGATGTGGCTTCGGTGACTTATGGCGAGCCCCGCGCGATCGCCGTTGACTTGGCTCAATCGCTTTGCGAGCCAATTAGGCTGGCCTCGTCTGGATCGACACCGGCACCGCGTCAGGGGGCAGTTGATCACGTGGTATATCTCCGGTGTGAACGAAGACGGCGGAGACGATCGCTTTCTGCAAATCAACGAGTGCCCGATCGGTCAGCAAAAGCGGTACGCCGCCGCGGTGTACGCTCTGCGCTTTCGTCTGTGCAGCGGATGGTCTACGTTTCGCATGACCGCGGCCGAGCCGGACCGGGTCGTCGCGCGGCTCGCGCCTTGTTTGGCGGCGCCGCACTTTTTGACCGAGTCGGGACGGCATGCGTTTCGCGCCGCCCATCCGGAAGCGGCCGGGTACACGTTGGCTAAGATTCGTCGTGTGGGGCCGCCGTATCAGGTCGTCGACGCCAAGACGGGCCGAACCGCGCGCTGCGATTGATTATCCGAAGGGCCCCAAATAAGGTGTCTGACTGTCTGACACCTTTTAACACCGTTGTTTTCCCTACTTGAGGTGAATCGTGTCCGATGACGCTCGCCCGAAGTCCGTGACGATCGTGGCTTGGATTTTTATCGTTCTGGGAGTGATTGGGATATTTAGCGTGGTCAAGGGATATCAATCCATCGCCAGCGGTGAGTTCGATCGGCAGATTGCCGCCGACGCTCGCATCGCCGCCATGGTCAAGGATATGCCGCGACCGACTCTCGCCGCGATGCTAGGCAGCACGGCGATGATCGCCCTGGAAGTCGTGGGGGCCGTCCTCATGCTCAAGGGGCAAAAGCTCGGACGAACGTTGATCGTCGTCGGCGTCGTAGGGACGTTGCTGATTTCTTTGGTGAACGGCACTCCCTTCCGCTTTATGATTCCATCGCTCGTCATCAACGCCATATTGTTCTTCTTCCTGTTTCGTCCGTCGGCCAACGAGTATTTCAATCGCCGGTGAACTCGGCGTTCCCCGACGGCAATTTCAAATAGGAAGGCCGGATCATGACGGCGACCGTGGGGACGATCTTCCTGGTGTTCGGCGGACTTATGCTCGGGTCGGCACTAGCGATTTCCGGCTCGCTTGCTCCGCCCGACACGGCATGGTGGACATGGAAGCTGGGGCTGACCGGCTTCGGTCTCGCCTTCGGCGGAGTGCCGACGGCGATCGGCGTAGCGATGCTGCCGGCCGATCAACGGCGCGAGTTCCTGGGAACGGCGCTGCAGATCACCGCCGTCGGCGCGCTCTGTGTGGCGCTGACGTTTTACTCCCTATTCGGATCGGAAGAAGTGCGGCGGATCGATCCGAAATTCGCCGTCGGAACGGCCGACTATCTTTATTTCGGCTGTTGCGTAGCGTTGCTGTTCGGAGCAGGCGCGGCGTGTCGGCGTAGGTCGGTCGCTTAACTTACTCCGCCCATCGACCTCAGAGCCGGGAGCGTGAGCGACCGGGTCGACTTTCGGGGCGCGACTGTCGCACTCTTTCGCCGCAGTCGTGTCGTGGGCCGGATATGGGATGTTCTTACGGCGTCGGCGGGCGGCGTCGACCTGCTCCCTCACGGTCGCGGCTCTGAGGCGTGTGCCGGCTGGGCGCAGACGGCCGCGTTCCGCGTGGGCCTCGCCGTCGCTCGACCCACCCTACGCCGGCCGGCGCTTGATTTTGGGCCGCGCGGCGTGCGACAATCTTGGCCGTTAGCAAGCCCGTCGCACGTTGATTACGCCCCTCCTCGTTAAGGAGTTTTTCGTGAGCACTCGTTCCGGACAGAGTCGTCGTACGTTTTTGAAGGCTTCGGCCGCGGCGTCGTTGGCCGCGCCGACGATCGTCAGCCCCACGATCTTCGCTAAGGGGGACGTGCCGGCCCCGAGCGATCGCGTGGTCGTCGGCTCGATCGGCGTCGGCGACCTCGGTCGCCGCCATCATTTGAACAACAAGCTGCTGACGAACCCGCGAATTCAGGTCGCGGCCGTGTGCGACGTCGATCGCAACCATCGCGATCTCGCGGCCAACGACGTGCTCACCAAGAGCGGCAAGATGCCGGGCGTGTACAAAGACTTCCGCGACCTGTGCGATCGCTCCGACATCGACGCCGTCGTCGTGGTGACTCCGGACCACTGGCACGCGCTCGTCTCGATCTACGCGATGGAGACCGGCAAAGACGTCTACTGCGAAAAGCCGCTGACGCTGACGATCGAGGAAGGGAAGAAGATGGTCGAGGTGGCGCGGCGCTACGGCACCGTGTTTCAGACCGGCAGCCAGCAGCGGAGCGAAGGCCCGTTCCGCCAAGCGGTGGAACTGATTCGCAACGGCAAGATCGGCAAGTTGCAGCGCGTCGACACCTACATCGGCTTCGTCGAGCCGGGCGAGTGGCAAGCGCCGACCACGCCGCCGCCGGAACTCGATTGGAATATGTGGCTCGGCCCGGCCCCGTATGCGGAATACTTCCCGAATCGCTGCCACTACCAGTTCCGCTGGTTCGGCGACTACAGCGGCGGCAAGCTCACCGACTGGGGCGCGCATCACAACGACATCACGCAGTGGGCGCTCGACATGGACAAGAGCGGCCCGGTGAAGGTGCGCTGCGAGAACGCCGAGTTCGGCCCGACCGGTCCGCACGACGTGGCGCTCAACTTCGACATCGTCTACACGTACGCCAACGGCGTGGAACTGCATTGCCACAGCCAAGGGAAGAACGGCGTCAAGTTCACCGGCACCGACGGCTGGGTGTTCGTGAGCCGCAGCCAGAAGGAGTTCGACGCGCACGACAAGAGCTTGCTCACGTGGCAAGCCGGCGAGAACGACGTGCGCTTGCCGCGCACGGAGACGAAGAGCCCGCACCACGACAACTGGCTGAACTGCATCGCGAGCCGCGAGCGTCCGATTTGCGACGTGGAAGTGGGCCATCGCTCGGCCACGGTGTGCCACCTGGGCAACATCGCGACCCGGCTCCAGCGCGAACTGAATTGGGACCCGGTGAAGGAAGAGTTCGTCGGCGACGATCAGGCGAATCAGTTCGTCGGCAAGCCGATGCGAGCCCCTTGGCACCTCTAAGCCGAACGCGATCGCGGCCGAGTTGCTACTTCAACACACACAAGCTCAAAGGTCAGGAAATTCGATATGGCGACGGTAACCGAACTCGCGACCGATCTCGGCGCGACGGATCAAGTGAAGGCGTATCAGGCCCGCCAGACGCTGGCGAAACTTTGCGGCGACTTAGGCGCGAGCGGCAAAGAAGCCGAGCGGGCGGCGGCCGCGAAAGACTTGGCCGCGGCGCTCGGGGCCGTGAAGCCGGCGAAAGATAAGCGGGGCGAGCCGACCGTGGAGTCGATGCAGAGCGTTTCCGCGGTCAACGAAATCTGCCGGGCGTTGGCGCTCGTGGCCGGCGAGGCGGAAGTGGGCGTGCTCGCCGCTTGCTTGAAAGACATCGATTTGCGCGAGCCGGCCCGCTGGTGCCTGTCGCGGCTGACATGCCAAGGCGCGGCCGACGCGCTGGCGGAATGCTTGCAGACGGCGACGGGAACGGAGTTTCGCGTGGGCGTGATCAACGCCCTGGGAAAGAAAAGCGGCTCGAACGTCGTCGAGGCGCTCAAAGGCGCGACGACCGACGGCGAGCCGGAAGTGCGACTCGCGGCCTGCGAAGCGCTGGCGAATGTGGCCGACGCGGCGCTCGACGCGGTGATCGCCGCCGTCGATCCGGGACGCTCATCGCGGCGGGCGGGTCGCGTGGCCGCGGCGCGGATTCGACTGGGGAACACGCTCTTGGCTGCGGGCAACGACGCCGGGGCGCTCGAGGTGTTCAAAGCGGTCGCCGCCGCCGACGTGCCGGAAGCCCAAAAGAAAGCGGCCACGGCGGCGGTCGGGAAGTAGCGCAATTGTTGATCGGTGGCACTGGTGGCTTGTCCACCAGTGGCTACTGGTCCGCTTCAATCATGCACTGGTGGACAAGCCACCAGTGCCACCCGACGACCGGCGTTGCTCGAACAGCCAATCGAGCAGGCCGAACTCCGGGGCGTAGGCGGGCGTCCAACTGTCGTGGCCGACGCCTTGGAGTTCCGTGTACTTCGGCTTGCCGCCGACCGCTTCAATCGCGGCGATCATCTTGCGCGAATGGCCGACCGGAACGACGTCGTCGGCCTCGCCGTGCACGGCCCAGATGGGCAGGTCTTTGAGCGCCGCGGCCCAAGCCGGATCGCCGCCGCCGCAAACCGGGGCCAGCGCGGCGAAGTCGTCCGGGTTGGTCGCGGCGAGGTGCCACGCTCCGAAGCCGCCCATGGAAAGCCCGGTGAGATACACGCGGGCCGGGTCGATCGGCTCCGAGGCGAGCGTCTGCGCGAGAATCGAGCGCACCGCGGCGAGCGGCGCGCTCGGCGCGGCTTGGGGAACGGCGTCGGGGTCGCTCCAATCGAGGCGAACCCAAAAGTCGTCGGCCGGACATTGCGGTGCGATCGCGAAGCAGGGAAATCGCTTCCGCTGCGGCGCCGCGGCGAGCACATCGGGAAGGTACTTGAGTTGGCTGCGATTGTCGTCGCCGCGCTCGCCGGCTCCGTGCAAGAAGACGACGAGCGGATAGGTTTCGCCGAGGCGCACTTCAGCGGGGCGCATGAGGCGATAGCGGATCGGCGCTTGCGGCCCGCCGTAGCCGGCCGCTTGGAGTTGCCGCTCTTGAAAGGCCAGGAGAGCGTCGGGCGACGGAGTCGGCATCGGTCGCGACTCCCGGCTTACGAGGCGTCGCTATCGAACACGCGCACCGTCTTCCAGTTTTCCTTCCCTTCGACGATGAATTCCAGGTGGCGCGGGGCGACTTGGTAGGCGTCGTGTGCGGCGCGATCCTTGAAGACGACGTGCAGCGCGACGTCGTAGTTCTTGTCGTTGACCGGTCGGCTGTACTCGTCGGCCAGCGTGCCGACGGCGAAGAAGACCGTGCCGGGGTGATCGGTGAGGTGCTTCCGCGCCGAAGCGAGCAGCTTCTCCTTGGCGGCCGGCGAGTTGTCGTGCAGCGAAAAGTAGACGTTGTGGACGAGCATCATGGGCGCAGGTTCAGGGTTGGGAGGTTTGGGGTTCAGGGGGCGGGGTTGAAAACTTGGAGAAAAAGAGTCGTCAGAGTTGCAGGTTCCGGCCGGTGTCTTCAACCCTGAACCGGGAACCCTGCACCCTGGACGGATTCAGTTCTTCAGCGGCGTGTGTTCGAGCGACGGCGGCGCCTTTTGGGCCGGGGGGCCGAGGATCGCTTCGATTTCTTTCACTTCGAGCGTTTCTTTCTGTTCGAGTTCGCGGGAGAGCTGGTCGAGCTTCTCGCGGTGTTCCACCAACAGCGATTTGGCGCGATCGCTGGCCGCGTGCAGGATGCGGGCGGTTTCCTCGTCGATCACTTGCGCCGTGTGTTCGCTGAATTCGCGGTTGTGCTCGGACATCTCGCGGCCGAGAAACGGATGCTCCTCGCCGATGCGGAAGGCGATCGGGCCGAGCCGCTCGCTCATGCCCCAGTTGGCCACCATGCGGCGGGCGAGCTGCGTGGCCCGCTTGAGGTCGTTCTCCGCGCCGACGCTGTATTCGTCGAACACGAGTTTCTCGGCGGCTCGGCCCCCCATGAGGCAGATGAGTCGCGCGTGAAGCTCCGATTCGCCGTAGCTGAGTTTGTCTTCTTCGGGAATCAACTGGGTGACGCCCATCGCGCGGCCGCGGGGGATGATCGTGACCTTGTGAACGCGATCGTTCCCGGGCAACATCCAAGCGAGGATCGTATGGCCGGCTTCGTGGTAAGCGGTCATCGCCTTTTCATGCGGCGAGAGAACCTCTTCACGCTTGATGCCCATCAAGATCTTGTCGTAAGCGTATTCGAAGTCCTGCATGTCGACGCGGTCTTTGCCTTGCCGCGTCGCCCAAATGGCTGCTTCGTTCACCAAGTTGCGAATGTCGGCGCCCGTCAGACCGACGGTTCCCTGGGCCAAGCGTTCGAGGTCGACGTCGTCGGCCAGCGGCACTTCGCGGGTGTGCACCTTGAAGATGGCGATGCGGCCTTTCACCGTCGGACGATCCACGGTCACGCGGCGATCGAACCGGCCGGGCCGGAGCAAGGCGGGGTCGAGCACGTCGGCCCGGTTCGTGGCGGCGAGCACGATCACGGATTCGTTGGGGCTGAAGCCGTCCATCTCGCTCAAGATTTGGTTGAGCGTTTGCTCGCGCTCGTCTTGCCCGCCGCCGATGCCGGTGCCGCGCACGCGGCCGACGGCGTCGATTTCGTCGATGAACAGGATGCAGGGCGACGCTTCCTTCGCGGTGCGGAACATATCGCGCACGCGCCCCGCCCCGACGCCGACGAACATCTGGATGAACTCGGAGCCGTTGATCGAGAAAAACGGCACGCCCGCCTCTCCGGCCACGGCCTTGGCGAGCAGAGTCTTGCCGGTCCCCGGCGGGCCTTCGAGCAGCACGCCTTTCGGGATGCGGCCGCCGAGGCGCTGGAACTTCTGCGGGTTCTTCAGGAATTCGACGATCTCGGTGAGTTCGTTCTTCACGCCTTCCAAGCCGGCGACGTCGGCGAACGTCGTCCGCTTGCCGGTCGCCTCGTAGCGCTTGGCCGGGCTCTTGTTGAATCCGGAGAGGAAGCCGCCCCCCATGAACTGGTCGCGAGCGCGGCGGAAAATGAAGAACATGCCTGCGATGAGCAGGAGCGTCAGGCCGAACGAGTAGAACACCATCAGGCCGCCGCTGTCGGTCATTCGCTCGGCGTTGTAGTGCTCACCGAGTTTCTTGCGGAGCAGTTGATCGAGTTCGTCGCCTGCCAAGGGGCTGAGAATCGTGGTGAATTCTTTGTTGAACCGCTCCGGCTTGCCTCCCAACGAACCGGGAAGCGGTTCGCGGGTGACGAGGTATTTCTCCAGGCTCGTCTCGACCGAGTAGTTGGCGCCGAGCGTTCTGACGAGTTCGTCTTCTAAGTCCTTGCCGGCATACACGCCTAAGAGCACGCGGAAATCGCGGCCCGCTTCCGGCGTCGTCGCGGGAGCGGCGGCGGCCGCCGTGCCGGTCGCCGAGGCCGTGGGCTTCGGCGCGGCGGCGGGTTTTCTGATCGACTTCTTGAACTTGCCGACGAGTTCGCGTCCGTCGGTGTGCGCCTCGGCGACGTTCCCTTCGCGCAGCTCTTCCACAAAGCGGCCGTAGCCGATGGTGGGAATCGTCACCGCTTTGGTTTCCGTCGGCGGCGGAATCAGCGGCGGATCGACGAACCGGCCGCTGATGTCGTAGCCGTCGATGTCGACGGCGGCGATGTTGCCCGCTTCGAGCTGCTCGATGAAAAAACCGTAGGGAATGGCGCTGCGCGTGCGAGCCCGATCAATCGCGATCCAAGAGCCGAGCATGAGGATCGCGATCAGCACGAAGACGAGCGTCGGGCTGGTCATGCGCGGCCGCGGCAAGGGCCGCTTCGGTTCGGGCGGCTTTGTATCCTTGGGCTTCGTTTCCGGCGTGCCGGAGGCGTTCTGTTCCATGAAATAGCAACCCTAGCGACGTCGAACCGACGCGCTTTGCGACCGTCGAAGTATGCGGAGGCGACGCTCGGGGGAGCGCTTCCCAACCAATAGGCCTTCAAGATAGGGTAGTAAGGTGCGAATTTCTAGCCGCTCGCGCTTGGTTGGCGGCCGAAACTCGGAGCATTGCAGCAAGGTCTCGGAAACATGCGTCGCGGCGCCGTGGCGGTAATCGTCGAGAACGGCAAGTACCTCGTGATTCGTCGCGCGGCCGGTGTTTCCGCGCCCGGGAAGTTGTGCTTCCCCGGGGGCGGCATTGAAGGCGAGGAAAGCGAAGAAGCGGCCGTCGTACGCGAACTGCGGGAAGAATTGGCGGCGCACGTGAGGCCGTTGCGGAGATTGTGGCAATGTGTCACGCCCTGGCAGGTCCACCTTTCGTGGTGGCTCGCCGAACGTTGCCGCTCGGCGCCGCTCGAACCGCACCCGCCGGAAGTGGCGGAATATCTTTGGCTGACTCTTGAAGAACTCGAAGCCCACCCCGACCTACTCTACAGCAATCGCGAATTCTTGGCGGCGGTAGCGCGCGGCGAACTCGACGTGACTTACGTCCGACCGGTGCACTGATGGAACGCGAACTCGTCGAGTGGCTCCGCAGCCGGTTGCCGCCAGCGTCGACCGAAGTGGCGCTTGGGCCGGGCGACGATGCGGCCGTGCTTGCGCCGTCGGGTGATCGCGGCCTTGTCGTGACGACGGACATGCTGATGGACGGCGTCGACTTCCGTTTGGACGAGCTCGACCCGCGGCGCGCGGGACGCAAATCGCTGGCCGTAAACCTGAGCGACTTGGCGGCGATGGCGGCGCAGCCGACGGCGGCGTTCGTGAGCCTCGCTTTACCTCGCTCCGGAGCGGCCGGTCTCGATGCTTTGGAACTTGCCAAACGGCTCTACGAAGGCCTGTTGCCGCTTGCCGACGAGTTCGGCGTCGTGATCGCCGGCGGCGATACCAATACCTGGGACGGCCCGCTCGTCGTCAGCGTCACGGCCGTGGGCAAAACGACGGCGCGCGGTCCCCTGCTCCGCAGCGGCGCGCGGCCGGGCGACGCGCTCGTCGTCACGGGCTCGTTCGGCGGCAGCATTCTCGGCAAGCACCTCGATTTTACGCCGCGCGTGCGCGAAGCTCTGCTGCTGCACGAGTTGTACGGAGTTCATGCCGCGATGGACGTCAGCGACGGGCTTTCCCTCGATTTGAGCCGGCTGTGCGCCGAGAGCGGTTGCGGGGCGTTCGTCCGCAGTTGGGAGATCCCCGTCGACGATGCGGCCGATCGCTTGGCGGAAACGAAGCCGGGAGGCGGCGACGCGATCTCCCATGCGCTTGGCGACGGCGAAGATTTCGAACTACTCTTGGCAATGCCGTTCGACGATGCGGAGCGGGCCGTGAAAGACCGCGCGATCGGCGACGTGCCGCTGACGATCGTCGGCGGCTTCGTCGCCGAGCACGGATTGTGGGACGTCGATCCCAAAGGGCAACGTAAGCCGCTCGCGCCGCGCGGCTATCTGCACGGAGCGGATTCATAATGCATTCCGCCGACGGGAACGCCCTCTGCGGCGCTCCGAGATTACGTGTGCCCGGCGCGCGGAACGCCGCGGAGGGCGTTCCCTACAGGCATGTCGCGAGGCGCCGCACATGAGCTTTGTCTTTGTTTCTCAATCGGAAGCCGACACGCGCCGCTTAGGGCTCGCGCTAGGCAAGCTCTTGCCCGACGGCGCAGTCGTCGCGCTCAACGGACCGCTCGGCGCGGGCAAGACGCGATTAGTGCAAGCCGTGGCCGAAGCACGCGGGCTCGATCCGCACGAGGTCGTGAGTCCGACGTTTACTCTCATCCAAGAGTATCGCGGCCCGCGGCCGGTCTATCACTTCGACGCTTATCGCCTGCGCGACGACGACGAGTTCTTGAACTTAGGACCGGACGAATACTTCTTCGGCACCGGCGTGACGCTCGTCGAATGGGCGGAGCGCGTCGCCGCCTGCATGCCGACGGACTTCCTGGAGATCACGATCGAGCCGCTGGACCTGACATCGCGCCGGATCAAGATCGAGGCGCACGGCGGTGAGTTCCAGGATTTCCCCTCATTGCTGGCGTCGGCAATGGCGTAGGTCGGGCAAATCCGACGGATTCGCCGACACAAACCGGCCGGCTGACAGGTATACTTCGGCGACGATCCGGTGCTGCGATGACTGCGCCGCCGTTCATTTCACCGGCACATCTACTTTCGCCGAACAATCCAATTTGCCGAGGCCGCTATGCTTCGCTCCTTTGCCGTTGCGCTTCTCGCAGCGCTTTCATTGGTCGCTTTCGCGACGACCGCGCAGGCCGACGACGATTTCTTCGTTGTGCCGCTACGCGACTTGGAACTGACCGAAGGGAAATGGAATACCGCGGATCCGGACGAGGCGAGTTGGCGAACGACATGGCGGAGGCGCGAGATCGCGCGGCCGTACGTCGTGGTTCAAGGAGCCGGCGAAGGCTACTGGTCGCATCCCAACGACGTCATCAATCTGACGGGCGACGTGGCGACTTGGGGTTCGGTCGCCGTCCGGCGCCCGCATACCGAAGCGGACGTCGTCGGCACGTTCTTCTATCCGCTGCGCGACTACTCGCGCTTCGAGTCGGTGAAGTTCAAGATTCCGGCGGCGAAAGCGGCGGGCGATCGACGCGACGATTTTCTTGAAGCCAAGATCGGCCACTACAGCCGACTGCAGAATCAAAACCTGCCGGGGGCCGCGTGGTTTCGGCACCAGGTTCGTTCGGCGACTCTTGAGCGTTACGGCAAGATCGACGACGAGACGCGAAATCGGAACAATTTTTCCAGCTTCCAGCCCTGGAACAATCTTGACGACACGTTCTCGCTGTTCGCCGGCAGCCGCGCGATCAGCGAGAATTTGCAACTCGATCGCGTGCTGCCCGCGGCGCGGGCCGATGAAACACAAGTGCGCCTCGCCGACTTGAAGGGAATCACGATCGACGAGATCGATTGGTCGCGGTACCTCGAAGGAAAGCAGCCGAAGCTCGATAAGCTCGCCGCCTACGTGCCCGCCGATCAACACGTCGTTTTCTTTCCGACGTTCGACGCCGCGATGAAGCTGGCCGATGAGGCGGAACTGCAGGGCACTCCCCTCTTGGAAGCCGCGGAGCCGCAAAGCCAAGACTACAACGTCGTCGGCCGCTACCAACGACAAATCGGGCTGAAGACCACGGCGCTGGGGCGCATGCTCGGACCGCAAGTGATCAACAGCGTCGCCGTCACCGGCGGCGATCCGTACTTCCGCATCGGCACGGATTTGGCGGTGATTTTCGAGGCCCGCGACGTGACGACGCTGAAGACGATGCTGCTCGGGCAGATCACGCTCAACACGTCGGGCGAGAAAAACCTCAGCACCTCGCAGGGGCAAGTCATTATCGACGGTCACGCGGTCGACTATCAGGAATGGCGCACGCCGGACCGCGCGATCAGCAGTTACATGGCCGCTTACGGCGACGTCGTCGCGGTGACCAATTCGCTCGTCCAACTCAAGCGGCTCGTGGAAACGCATCAAGGGGGGCCGGCGACGATCGCGTCGTTGCCCGAATACAAGTTCTTCCGCGAGCGCTACAAACTCGGCGACGCCGGCGAAACGGCGTTTGTGTTCATCAGCGACCCGACGATTCGCCGCTGGTGCTCGCCGCGGTGGCGCATCGGCGACTCGCGCCGCATGCGCGACGTCGCCGTGCTTTCCGAATTGCAGGCCGAACATCTGCCGGAACTGGCGGCGGGCGATGTGAAGCCGCAAGCGATTCGAACCGATCTGCGGCTGTCGGTGTCGGGCGACGTGGCGTTGGGCGTCGACGGGGTGTACGCCAAGAGCGTCGGCTCGCTCAACTTCATGACGCCGATCAACGAATTGCCGCTCGAACACGTGACGAAATCGGAGGCCGACGCCTACGACCGTTGGCGCGACGGATACCAGCGCAATTTTAGTTGGGCCTTCGATCCGATCGGCCTGCGATTCACGATCGACGACGCTCAACTGGCCGCCGACCTGACGGTGATGCCGCTGATCGACAACACCGAATATCGCGATTTGATCGCCATCTCACGCGGCTCGAAGCTTGCGCCGACCTCGGGCGATCCGCACGGCGCGCCGTTTCACGTCGCGTTGGCGATCAATAAGGAGAGCGCGCGGTTGAAGGAGTGGGCCGGCATCGCGTCGTCGTTCGTGCCGCAACTGAAAGTCGATCCGCTGTCGTGGTTGGGAGACTCGGTCGCGTTCTACGTCGACGCTTCGCCCCTGTGGGGCGAACTCGAAAAGCTTAAGACCGACAAAGAACGCGAAGAGTTCTTCAAGAACCACGTGAGCGAATTGCCCGTCGCGGTGCGCTTCGACGTGTCGAGCGCGTTCAAGGCGACGGCGTTTCTCGCCGGCGTCCGCGGCTTCATCGAGGGGGCCGGTCCGGGCATGACATCGTGGGAGACTCGCGAAGTCGACGGTGAATCGTATGTGCGGATCGCGCCGACGGCGAAGGCCGTGCGCGCGGATCGGCCCGAGAGCAAGATCGCCGTCTACTACGCGCTCACCGCCGACTCGCTGACGATCACGCTGAGCGAAGACCTGATCAAGCAATCGCTTGCGCGTTCGAAGCGGCGGGCCGCGCCGTCGGCCGAGCAGGACGCGACGAAGCCTTCGGACGCGGCGATCGCTTGGCTCGGCGAAAATCTTTGCTTGGAAATGGGCGACCTGGCGATTCAGGCCTTGGCGATCATCTCGCGCGATGAATACCGGACGAAGATGCAGACGTTGTCGTGGGGCAATCTGCCGACGCTCAACGAATGGCGACGGCTTTACCCGAACCAGGATCCGCTAAAGCTGCACGAGCGACTGTGGGGAGCGAAGCTGCTTTGCCCGGGGGGCGGCGAGTATGTGTGGAACGAAAAGTGGCAAACGATGGAATCGAGCGTGTACGGCAACCCGGCCGAACCGAAGCCCGGGCCCGACGCGCCGCCGCAGATCAAGCAATTCCAGCAGCTTCGCTTCGGGCTGACGTTTGAAGAGCAAGGGCTGCGCGCTCGCGGCCAGATGGTACGGCGGAAATAGAGCGTTTGTGTTGCGCGTTCGCAGTCGACGCCCGGGGACGAGAGGCCGCTAGCGCTTCATCAATTCGAGTCGCAGCAGGTTGAGCGCTTGCTTGGCCACGCGCGGTTTGAGAATCGCCGAGTGGCCGGTATAGGGCACGGTGCGCACGGTGATCCCGTCGCGCGACGCCAAGGCCACGGCGACGACCGGCGTCTCACTTGAATCGGCGGCCGGCGCGGTCGCTCCGCCGACGGCGAGACCGAAATCGGTTTGGAAGCGGAGCCGGACCGCTTCGGCCAGCGCCTTGGTCGTCTGCGTCCAGGCGGCGTCGTCGGTCGCGATCACCGTCGGGTCGCCCCCCACGGCCAGCCGCGCCGTCGTCGGACCGGTGACGACTTCGCTGCCGAAGAAGTAGTCGGCCGAGTCGGGTTCGTCGCTGAGCCAGCGCGAGATGAGTCCGCAACTGGACCACTCGGCGACGGCGAGCGATAGATCTTTCCGCTTGAGAAGTCGCAGTACGGCGTGCTGGAGTTCGTCGTCTTCCTCGCCGAACACAAGTTCGCCGAGGCACTCGTAGATCGTCTGCGCGGTCGGCTCCATTGCGGCGCGGCATTCGGCGTCGTTGCGGCCTGCGGCGGTGATGCGGAGCGTGATGGTCGCTTCGTGCACGGTGATGCCGACGCTCGGCACGCGGCCGCGCTTGATTAGGTCGGGAAGCATCTGTTCCAGGTCGCTCTCCCCGACGCCGAAGCACTTGATGCGGCGATGGCGGATGACGCGGGCCTCGGGCAACATCGCGGCGATGGCGGGCTCGACCGTGGCGCGCCACATCTCCTTCATTTCGGCCGGTACGCCCGGCAAGGCGAACACGCGCGAGGGCGTGCGGCCGGCGCGGGGCACGTCGAGATCGATGCCCGGTGCGGTGCCTTGCGGATTGGGAACGATGCGGGATCCCTCGGGAAAGTAGGCCTGCACTTTGTTGCGCTCGGGCATGGGACGGGCACGGCGCGCGAAGAGGCCTTCGATGTGCGCGAGCGCCGCCGTGTCGAGCACGAGCGGCTTGCCCGCCGTTTCGGCGAGCACTTCGCGCGTCAGGTCGTCGGCCGTGGGACCGAGTCCGCCGGTGGCGACGACGACGTCGGCCCGCTCGACGGCGGCGCGAAACACTGCGAGGTTCGCCGCGTGATCGTCGGCCACGGTCGTGTGAAACGCGGTGACGACGCCGAGCTCGGCCAATCGTTGGCTCAGCCACTGGCAGTTCGTGTCGAGCCGCTCGCCGCTGGTGAGTTCATCGCCGATCGAGATCACTTCCGCACGCATCGCACCAATCTCCCGCCGGCACCGAACTATTGCGGAATGTCGAACGCGATGCCGCGCGGCAGGCTGTAGAGGCCGCGCACATTGATGCGTTCGATCGACGACCAAGCGATGACGGTGAGCGTCGCGGCGCCGCTCGGTTCGGCGACGGTGAACACCCCGTGGCTCAGGCCGGCGGATTCGACGGCGAACCCGCTGGGCACGAGCACGCGCCCCTCGCCGAGCATGAGTTCGACGGCGCTGCCGAGCGCGCGATACTTCCACAGTTCGGCGAATAGAGCCCCGAGCCCGCGCGGCCCGGCGTCGCCTCCGCCGCTGAAGGAGAAGCCTTGCGGCGCATCGGCCGCGGCCAGGTAGTCGGTCAGCGCGATCTCGGGCTCTTGATCTTCGACCGCTTCTTCCGGGCTGGGGACGATGAATCGCTCATGGCAAACGGGGCACTCGCCCGGTTGATCGACCAACTCGGCCGGCCCGCACAAATGATGCCCCTCGGGGCACATGAAGACGACTTCGTCGTCGCGCGCCGGCTCCGCGCCGGGTGCGTCGAGGCTGCGAATGGGCGAGGACGCGGGCACTGCGGCCGCCGGCGGTTCGACGACCGGCTCGGCGACGGGCGACTGCGAAGCGGCGGCTTTGAGTTGCCCCGATCCGCCTTTGGCGACGTTCGCGCCCGGTGCGGCGGAGCCGACGCCGCTCTTCTCCGGAATGCGAAACTTAGCGCCGCAATGAGGGCACTTGCCTGCTTTTCCTGCGAGGGAGTCGGGGCATGTGAGCTTGTGGCCGTTGGGGCAAAGAATCGTGATGGGCATCTTGGGCGGCCGAACAATCGAAGGGCGAGGAGATGTTCGCCCTCATGCTAACGTCGCCGCCGGACGACGACAAACAAATCTCCGGCGTCGACGTGAGCAAGCTCGTTGCCTTGACATTCCGGAATTGGCCATTGAAACTAACGGTTCTTCACCTCGCAGCCTCGCCGCGTCTACGTCTTAGAGCCCTTCGCATGCCGATCTCGGTCACCTGTCCCGGGTGTAAAGCCACGTTCAATGTCAGCGACAAGTTCGCAGGCAAACAAGGCCCCTGCCCGAAGTGCAAGACGGTGATTTCGATTCCGAAGCTCGACGCGGCGAAGCCGAAGGAAGAGGTCAAGATTTTCGGACCCGACGAAGGCCCGCCCGGCGCGGCGGGAGCGCCGGGACAGAAGACTGCGACCGGTCGGCCGACGTTCAAGCCGCTCGAACGGCAGAACCTGAAGCTGACTCCGCTCTTGGGCGGCAGCGTCGTCGCGGCGATCATCGTGATGTTCGCCTTGGCGTACTTCCTCGGCGCCTATGTGATGTCGCCCTATCCGCTCAGCGACGAGCAACTGCTCGTGCCGGATCTGACGAACGCCTACAACTCGCAGATGACCCGCGCCTATATCATTCGCGGGATCGCGCTGCTGTTGGTCGGGCTGCCGATCGTGTGGGCCGGCTACATGGTCCTGCGCGATGAAGAGCTTGAGCCGTTCCGCGGGCGCAGCCTCGCCGTGCGCGTGGCGATTTGTCTGGGCGTGTATCTGTTGTTGTGGGGCGTCTATGCCGTGATCCCGGCGGATTACACTTCGGCTTGGTATATGTGGATGGTCATGGGACCACCGTTTCTGTTGGTCGGCTTCGTCACGGCGTATCTCTGCTTCGAATTCGACCCGACGTCGGCGTTCGTCCATTTCCTGTTCTTCGTGATCGTCTCGTTGCTGCTCGGCATGACGGCCGGACTGACGATGCCGTGGCACGATGCGCCGCGCACGTTGCGGCCGGTGTATTCTTCCGGCGAAGGGGGGCAGTTGCCGATCTACGACGCTTACGGCCAGCCGTTGAACGACGCCGCCCGGGCCGAAGAGGCGAAGAAAGCCGGCGCCAAGCCGACGGCGACCGGATCATGACGTCGCTCCGTGAGATTCCGGAGTTGGCGGCGCTCACCTCTTCGGGCGGCATGATCCGTATTCCGCCGGAGACCGACGTGCCGCTCACGCCGCGCGTGCGGCAACTGATCGACTCGGTGGAGTTTCGCCGGCTGGCGCACATCAGCCAGTTAGGGCTCGTGGCTTTGGTCTACCCGGCCGCGAACCATACGCGGTTCGAGCATTCGCTGGGCGTGTATCGCAACGCGCTGTTGTTCCTGCAGCGGCTCGCGCACGACGAACGATTTAGCGAGATCGTCCGTCCGGCCGACGCCGAATTGTTTCTTGCGGCGGCGCTGTTGCACGACCTCGGGCATTGGCCCTTTTGCCATCCGATCGAAGACATGCGGCTGGCCGAGGTGCCGGAGCATGAACTGTTCGCCAACAGCTTCTTGCTCGAAGGCGAAATCGCCGACACGCTGCGCGACGACTTCGGCGTGCAACCGCGCGACATCGTCGCCTTGCTTTCCGAAAAGCCGCGGACGCCGAAATCGCGGTTGCTCGCCAGCATGCTTTCCGGCCCGATCGACATCGACAAGATCGACTACTTATTCCGCGACAGCCTGCACGCCGGAGTTCCCTACGGCCGCAACTTCGACCAGAGCCGCTTGATCGGCAGCCTCTGCCTGAACGCCGCCGGCGACGGTTTGGCGATCACCGAAAAAGGGAAGACGGCCGCCGAGATGATGGTCTTCTCGCGCTACGTCATGTTCAGTGAAGTGTATTGGCATCACGCCGTGCGCTCCGCGACGGCCATGCTCCAGCGGGCCTTCTACCTGCTCTATCGCGGGCTTGATCTCGATGCGCTCTTTCGCCTGAACGAGCCGGCGTTTATCGCCGAAATGCTGCGGCAATCGGAAGGGCATCCGGCCCGCGAACTGCTCGAAGGCTTGTTCGGCCCGGTGCGCAAGCTCTACAAACGCGTCGCGCAATACAGCTTCTTCGAACATCGCGACGTCTACACGCAACTTGCTCGTCGTCCCTACGGCTGGCTGGCGACGTTCGCCGAGCAATTCGCCGCGGTCGTGGGGCCGGCGATCGGCCGCGTCGTCGCGCCGCACGAGATTCTGTTCGACGCGCCCCCTCTGAAGTGCGAGATCCAATTCGAAGTCGACGTGCTGTTTCTCAAAGACGATACCTATCGCCCGCTGAGCGAAGTGTCGCCGGTTTGTCGCTCGCTGGCGCAAGAACAGTTCGACGATTATGTCAAAAAGGTGCGCTTGTTCGTGCATCCGCGCGTGGCCGACGACCTGCGCAGCCGGACGGATTTGAACGACCTCATCGCCCAGGCGCTGGCGCGCAGCGAATAATGCGCTGCGTTGCCGAGCGGAATGCGGCGAAGTAAATTAGGCGCTCCCTCCCTGTTCGCCTTCCCGCCTTGGAGTCTTGCCGATGTGCGCCGTTCGCCTGCATGTTCCCGGCCGTGATTGGAATCGCCGAGCGGTCTTGAAGTCGGGCCTGTTCGCGGCCGTCGGCTGGCCGCTGTTGGGACATGTCGAGTCGGCCTTCGCGCGCCGTAAGGTCGGCATGGGCGATTATCCGTTCTCGCTCGGCGTGGCCTCCGGCGACCCCGCTCCCGACGGCTTCGTGATTTGGACCCGACTTGCGCCGAAGCCGCTGGATGGGGGCGGCATGCCGGAGGAAAACGTCGAGGTGAGTTGGCAAGTCGCCGACGACGAGAAGTTCTCGAAAGTGGTCGCGAAGGGCACTGCGGTGGCGACGCCGAACTTGGCGCATGCCGTGCACGTGGAAGTGCCCGGCCTCGAGCCGAACCGCTGGTACTTCTATCAGTTTTCCGCCTCCGGCGAGACGAGCCCGATCGGCCGCGCGCGAACGGCGCCTGCGGCCGACGACGTGCCCGAACGGCTGCGGTTCGCGTTTGCGTCGTGCCAACACTACGAGCAAGGTCTGTTCACCGCCTACAAGCACATGGCCGAGGAAGATCTCGACCTCGTCGCGCATCTGGGCGACTACATCTACGAGTACGCCGGCAAAGAGAACGCGGTGCGCAAGCATGTCGGGCCGGTGCTCGATCTCTTGGTCGACTATCGCAACCGGCATGCGCAATACAAGACCGACGAGTTCCTGCAGGCGATGCACGCCAAGTGCCCGTGGATCGTCACCTGGGACGATCACGAATTCGCGAACAACTGCGCCGGCCTCATCTCGGAAAAGCCGGAAGAGACGCCCGACATCTACGCGCGGCGGCGGGTGAACGCTTACCGCGCCTACTACGAACACATGCCGCTTCGCGATCGGCAGATTCCGCAAGGCCCGTCGATGCGGCTGTACCGCAACGTCTCGTTCGGCAATCTGGCCGAATTCGCCGTGCTCGACACCCGCCAATACCGGACGGATCAGCCGTGCGGCGACGGCAACAAGCCGCCGTGCCCGGAAGTCTATTCCAAGCGAGCCACGTTGCTCGGCAAGACTCAAGAAGAGTGGCTCTATAAGACGCTCGACAAGTCGCAAGCCAAGTGGAACGTGCTCACGCAGCAAGTGATGATGGCCCGCGCCGATCGCACCAACGGCGAAGTCAAGGCGTATAGCATGGACCAATGGCCGGGCTACGAAGCCAACCGGCAGCGGGTGCTGGAATACTTCTCCGAACATCCGGAGCAGAACAACGTCGTCATCACGGGCGACATTCACTGCAATTGGGTTAACGATCTGGAATTCGCCGCCGCCGAAGGGAGCGCGGCGAAGGTCGTCGCGACGGAGTTCGTCGGCACGTCGATCAGTTCGGGCGGCGACGGCTCCGAAACCCGCAAAGACACGGCCGGCGTGTTGGCGGAAAATCCGTTCGTGAAGTTTTTCAACGCCGAACGGGGCTACGTGAGCTGCGAGATCACGCCCAAGCAGTGGACGAGCTTCTATCGCACGGTGCCGTTCGTCTCGAAGCCGGGCGCACCGCTGGTGACGCGCAAGGCGTTCGTGGTCGAAGCCGGCAAGCCGGGGGCGGAGCCGGTTTAGTCGAGCACTATCGGCTTCGAGAGGCGGAGCGTCGCGATGGCGAATTCTACTTCAGCGACGCGAGCCGCGGTCGTCGTCGGCGGCGCCAACGGCTTGGGGCGGGCCTTCTGTCGATTGCTCGCCGACGACGGTTGGCATGTCGTCGTCGCCGATATTGATGAAACCGCGGCGGCCGAAACGCTCCAAGTTGTCGCCGCCGCCGGAGGTCGTATCGAGTTCGAACGTCTTGATGCGACCGACTTGAAGCAGTGGCAGGCGTTGCACGATCGCCTACGGATCAAGTTTTCCGCTTTGGATTTGCTCGTCAATTCCGCCGGCGTGACCGCGACGGGAGAGGTCGGCGAACAGGCCGCCGAGACGTGGCGTTGGCTGATCGAAATCAATTTGCTCGGCGTCGTGTGGGGGTGTCACACGTTCGTCCCCTGGCTGAAGGACAACCGGCGCGGAGCGAATTTGATTAACGTCGCGTCGTTCGCGGCGATGTACTCGTCGCCGAACTTAGCGGCTTACAACCTCGCCAAGGCCGGGGTCGTTTCGCTTTCCGAGACGCTGTTCGGCGAACTTCGCCCCCACGGCGTCGGCGTCACGGTCGTGTGCCCCGGCTTTTTTCCGAGCGGACTGAATCCGCGAGGCCGGTTCCAGACGGAACTCGATCGCCGGATGACGATGGACAATATCGCCCGCTCGCGATTAACGCCCGACGAGATTGCGCGCGATGCTCTTGCAAAAATGCGCCGCGGTCGGCTTTATGCCGTTCGACCGAGAAGTTGCCGGTTGTTATGGCTTTTCAAGCGCTTCCTCCCGACGACGTGGTTAAGATATGTCGCGTGGGAGCGCCGTCGCTCATTGCAGCGATACGGCGTCGCGATCGACGCCGAAAAAAGGGGGCGCGACGCCTAAGCGTTCATCGATAAGATCGGTGAGACGGATGCGCGAGAAGCCCGAGGGGGCGATGAATTGGGAATTGTGAGTTTCCGCTCTTTTCTCCCTCGCTCGCCGCTCCCCGCCGTTCCACATTTCGCCCTCGGCACTAGGCACTTCGCCGCGGCGTTCCTACAATTTCCTCTCGCCCGTCACGAGGCGTCGTTGCCATCCGCCGACGTTCTTCGCTTCATCGAGGTTTGAGAGTCATCATGGGTTTGCGCGAACGGAAGCCGATTTTTCCCGGCGTCATCGAGATCAACTACCAAGCCGGCGAGCGTTTCGGCTGCAACGTCTATCTCATTTACGACGGCGGCGAATGGATTCTGATCGACATCGGTTTCGAGGAGTCCGTCGATGAAATCGTCGACTTGATTCGCGGACTCGATTTCCCGCTCTCGGCCTGCAAGACGATCGTCGCCACTCATGCCGACGTCGACCACGTGCAAGGCCTTGCCAAGCTGAAGCAAGCGTTGCGAACGACCGTCACGGCGCACCCGTTGGCGGTCGACACGCTCGTGCAGGGGGACCCGATCAAGACGTTCAGCGAGATCGCCGCCCAGAAGATCCACATTCCGATGCCGGTGATCAACAAAGTCGAGCACACGATCGACGAAGGCGATCGGATCAAGGTCGGCTCGCTGGAGCTTGAGGTGTGGCACACGCCCGGACACACCGACAGCCAACTCTCGTTTCGGATGGGCAATCTGCTCTTCGCCGGCGACAACATTTATCGCGACGGGTGCGTCGGCGTGATCGACGCGCACCACGGCAGCGACATCAAGGCGTTCGTGCAATCGTTGCGGCGCATTCGGGCGTCGAACGTCGAATGGATTCTGCCGAGCCACGGCCCGGTCTTCCGCAAAGACGATGCGGTGCTCGATCGCACGATCGCCCGCCTGGACGGCTATCTGCACATGGCCGACTTCGGCACGTGTGCGATCGACTGGCCGCTGATGGACGAGTTCGATCGGGAACTCGCCGAAGGCAAGATGCCTAAGTAAAGGCGGAAGTTGAAAGTCAAAATGCAAAACGTGCGGAAGGCTTAACGCTTCGACGTCCGTCGTTTTGACTTTTGCATTCTGCCTTCTGACTTTGCCGCATGTCCGTTTGCAACGGACATGCGGAACATTCCCTCAATAGCGGCCGTAACGCCGGCCGATGGGTACTTGTAGACCCAAATTCTGCGGAGAGCGCAGGCTGTGCAGGCACGCCTTGCGCCGAGGATCGCCCCGGTGCGATCGCCGCGCGGTTCGCGCGCCCGCACGCAGGCAAACTCAGGGGGAAATTGCGATGATTCGTCGGATATTGCTCTGGGCCGTCGTGGCTTGCGGGCTGCTCAACATCGGCGTCGACACGGTGAAGGCGGAAGCGTACGGCCGCTCGTGGGGCCGTAGCCCGGCCGGCACCGATTGGAGCCGCTTCTACCACTACCCGTACGTCTACTATCCGCAAAACTACTGGTCGAGCGACTACTACAAGAGCAGCGAAAGCTTGTATTACCGCTACCCGCAAGAAATGCGGATCCCGGTCTACAACCGCGACTGGCACAACGAATACCCGCAAGCCCGCCGGTACCACCAAGGGCACCACTTCCAACTGGATGTGTTCTAAGCGGCAGGCGCTAGGCGTTGGGCGCTAGGCGTTGGGCGCTAGGCGTTGGGCGCTAGGCGCCAGTGGGGACGCTCAAGGGCATGTTAATGCATGCTCTTGAGTAGGCCGTTGAGGAGACGCCCCACTTCCGCGGCGGCGCGAAGTAATTCCAGCACGCGCTCTTCGGGCAAGTATTTCAGTCGACCGGCGAGCAGCAATTGCGTTTCGATCTCCGCAACCGAACCGATTGCGATTTCGAGAAAGCGCGCAAAATCTCGCTGTGACGATCTGCCGTGTCCCTCCGCGATGTTTGACGGGATCGAGACTGCGGCTCGACGCATCTGCGCCGTCAGGCCAAAACGCTCATCCGCAGGAAAGCCGGTCGTCGCGCCGTAGACGGCTTCTGTCAGGTCCATCGCCTTCTGCCAAGCGATAAGTTCCTGATAACCTTTGCCGGCCATGAATTCTCTCCGTCTGAACTAGCGCCGAGCGCCTAATGCCTAGCGCCTGCTTCGCTAGTTCCACGAGCGCGCGAACTCGTAAAGCACTTCCGCCGCTTGCGGGAGTTCTTGGAGGGGGAGCCATTCGTCGCAGGTATGGGCTTGGTCGATGCTGCCCGGGCCGAAGACGACGCTCGGTACGTCGGCCGCCGCGATGCGCGAGGCGTCGGTTCCATACGGCACGCCGATCTTGCGACCGCGCCCCGTGATGCGCTTGGAGACTTCGGCCAAGCGGTCGGCCAACGCGCCGTTCTTCTCGTCGGAGAGCGAGAAGCCGGAGATAAAGGCCGGCTCCTGTTCGATCGAGGGGAGGAGAGGTTTCAGGTCTTCTTGAGCGTTCAACCAATCGATTATTTTCTGCCGCGCTTCCGGGGCCTTTTCATTCGGCAGCACACGGCGGCAGAGTTCGATCGTCGCCCGGTCGGGCACCGTGTTCACGCTGATGCCGCCGTGGATCAAGCCGACGCTCAGCGTGGCTTGCCCGACGAGCGGGTGGCTGCCGAGCGTCGGGCATACTTCCTTGGCGTAGCGTTCGAGATTGAGCAACACGCGAGCCATCTTGTAGACGGCGTTGTCGCCCAAGTGCGGTTGCGAGCTATGAGCCGCGCGACCGTGCGTATGGATTCGCCACCGCATCGTTCCCTTGTGGGCGACGACGACGTCGAGACTCGTCGGTTCGGCCACGACGCAGACGTCGGGGCGCTTCGGCACCAATTCGTCGCGCAAGTTCTCAGTCCAAAGTTGCGTCAGCGCGGTCGCCCCGGTGAAGCCGAACTCTTCGTTGACGACGCACGCGAGCACCACGGTCGGTCGCTTTTTCGGTTGTTCTTCCTTGAGGCGAACCATCGCACCGAGCATCGCCGTGAGGCCCCCCTTGATGTCGCAGGAGCCGCGGCCGTAGATGCGGCCGTCTTTCTGCGTGGGTGTCCAGGGCGGAATCGTCATCCCTTCGACCGGCACGGTGTCTTGATGGGCTTCCAGCAACACCAGCGGCCCCCCCTGCTCCGGCGTCGGGAGATCACCGTCGACCCGAATGAGAATGTTTTCGCGCTTCGGCGATACGTGGTAGCGCTTGTAGCGTAGGCCAAGCTCTTTGAAACGCTGCTCCAAGTAATCTGTGACTTTGTATTCGAGGTATTCCGGGCCGTCGAGGTCGCGTCCCATCGGGTTGACGCTCGGAATCGAAATCAGGTCGGCGAGCGTCGGGACGAGGTCGAGCGGCATGGAAAATCCTGGGTGGGGAGATCGTGAGTGTCGGGGCTGCGGCCGAACGCACCGGCTGCGAAGGCGAGACGCGTTCGCAACGTCCGGCTCATTCTCTATCGGCAGAGGTCGAAGGGGGGCATTTTATTCGTCGGCGCTCCGCAAATGAACCGCAGCGAACCGCAAAGTCGCTCAAACACTTGAGCTCTATCAAATCGAGACGTTCTCAAGTTGTGCCGGCCGATGCTCGATGATGAGGCATCCTGTCGGATCGATCGGCTGTGGTATCACCGAGATTCCGCACGGATTTAAAGCAACTTGCGTTGCCGTAAGTTTCCGACTGGTTTTGACTTGCCGTTGCGCGGCCGCTTGACCAAGCGCCCCTCGATTCCTACATTGCTGGCTTACCCGAGGCTAAGTAGCGGGATTGCTTTGTTTTCTGGTTTGTGAAACCATTCACAAAGTAGCTCGCCGCAAGGTTGCCCGTCGGCTTTCCTTGCCGTCATGCTTGCCCTAAGGCTTTTGGCGGAAACGCTTTATGCAAACAATCGGACTCACTGTTCCGATCTTCCTTTTTCTCATCATTGCCGCCGTGCAATCGGTCGCAATGATCGTCATGGGCCGCATGTTTGGCCCGTCGCGCAATACGGCCGTGAAAGAGATGCCGTATGAGAGCGGCATGGACCCGATCCATGACACGCGGCGCCGGTTCGATATCCGCTTCCATCTCGTCGCGATCGCCTTCTTGGTGTTCGACGTCGAAGTGTTGTTCATGTATCCGTGGGCCGTTGCGGCGAAGCGCGCCGCAGCCGATGAGCCCGCTCGTGGTTTCGACCTGGCCGTGCAACAAGGAATGATCGCCGACCGCGGTTTGGTGTTCGGCGTGGTCATGTTCTTCATCGCGTTGTTTGCGGTCGGATTCCTTTACGCATTGAAGAAAGGGATCTTCCGATGGCGGTAGAGTTGCCGGAAAACGTCGTCGTCAGCAAGCTCGACGAATTGGCGAGCTGGTGCCGTAAGAACAGCTTGTGGCCGATGCCGTTCGCCACCGCGTGCTGCGGCATCGAGCTGATGGCCACCGGAGCGAGCAAGCACGACATCGCCCGCTTCGGCGCGGAAGTGTTTCGCTTCAGCCCGCGGCAGTGCGATCTGATGATCGTCGCCGGCCGTGTGGTGATGAAGATGCTGCCGGTCCTGCAGCGCATCTGGCAGCAGATGAACGAGCCGAAGTGGTGCATCTCGATGGGCGCCTGTGCGAGCACGGGGGGCGTCTTCGACACCTACTCCGTCGTGCAAGGCATCGATCGCTTTATTCCGGTCGATATGTACATTCCCGGCTGCCCGCCGCGGCCTGAGCAATTGATTCAGGCCGTGATCGATCTGCAGGACAAAATTCAGCGCGAAGGCACCATGTCGGGTCGCGAATTCGATACGAGCGAACGCCAGAAGCGCAAGCGAGCGCTCATCGAGTTGCCGCCGATTCCGCACGCGGGCATGGTCTCGCTCGGTCCGCCGGGCCAAGGCTTGCCGCGGACATAAACCGCGGTCGCCGTTGCGATGCGTCGTTCGTCACAGTCGTTCTCGGTTCGAAGAAATCTCGGTTTGAAAAGGTCGATTCATCATGGCGGTTGCCGGCCCTGAAACATTGCGAGCCGTCGAACTTGCGGCCGGTTCGCTCAACCAGAGCGAATTCCGCGGGCAGACACGCGTCGTCGTGCCGGCGGAAAAGCTCGGCGACGTTTTCACGACGCTGCGCGACGGTCGCGGCTTCGATCTGTTGGTCGACGTCACGTGCGTCGACTATCTCAATTACCGCGACGCCGAGCATCGCTTCGGCCTCGTGTATCTGCTCACGAGCACCACGACGAACGAGCGCATCACGTTGCGGGTGTTTCTCGACGAACCGAACCTCACGGTCACCTCCGCCACGGGCTGGTGGGAAGGGGCCAATTGGATGGAGCGCGAAGTGTTCGACATGTTCGGCATCACGTTCGCCGGACATCCTGACCATCGCCGCATTCTGAATCCGGACGAGTTCACCGCCTTCCCGTTGCGGAAAGACTATCCGCTGCAAGGCCGCGGCGAACGCCATAACTTCCCCGTGCTGACGCGCAATCAGGCTTAAGCGAGCTATGCCTCTCACCGCTTCGGAATTTCGCACGCAAGACATCGCTCACGACGAGCAGCAGGATTACCTGTGGACGCTGAACTTCGGCCCACAGCATCCGGCGACGCACACGACGCTTCGCATCGTCATGAAGCTCGACGGCGAACGGGTCGTCGACGCCATGCCCGACATCGGCTACCTGCACTCCGGCTTCGAAAAGATCGGTGAAAGTCTCGACTACAACCAGTACGTCACCGTCACCGACCGGATGAACTACATCTCGCCGGTCGCCAACAACGTGGCTTGGCACACGGCCGTCGAGAAGTTGCTCGGCATCGAAGTGACGCCGCGCTGCAAGTACATCCGCACGATCGTCGCCGAGTTGGCCCGCATCAGCGACCACTTGCTATGCAACGGCGCGGTGGGGCTCGACAGCGGCGCGTTCACGTTCTTCCTCTACGCATTCAATAAGCGTGAGGACATCTACGACATCATGGAAACGCTGTGCGGCGCCCGCTTCACGCACAGCTACACCCGCACCGGCGGATTGTCGCAAGACTTCACCCCGCTGGTGATCGAGAAGATTCGCAGGTTCATCAAGACGTTTCCCAAAGTGCTCGACGACATGGAGCGGTTGCTGAATCGCAACCGGATCTTCGTCGACCGCACGAAGGGCGTGGGCATCCTGACGAAAGAAGAGGCGCTGTCGCGCAGCGCCACCGGCCCGTTGGCCCGCGCGAGCGGCGTGAGCCGCGACTTGCGGAAGGACGAGCCGTATCTGGCCTACGCCGATTTCGACTTCCAAGTGCCCTGCTCCAAGGTGGGCGATTGCTTCGCCCGCTACCTCGTGCGGCAGGCCGAGATGCGCGAGAGCTTGAAGATCATCGAGCAGGCGATCGAGAACATCCCCGCCGGCCCGATCAACGTGCAACTCGAAGAGCGGAAGACGCTTCCTTCGAAGAAGATGGTCTATCTGACCATTGAAGGGACGATCAACCACTTCGAATTGGCGATGACGAACCGCGGCTTCGAAACGCCGTTTGAAGAGTCGTATGCGGCGATCGAAGCGCCGAACGGCGAACTCGGTTTCTACCTCGTGGGCAACGGCACCGACGTCGCCTATCGGGCCCGCTGCCGACCGCCGTCGTTCATTCACTTCGCGATGTTCCCGCACCTGATTCGCGGGCACACGCTCAGCGACGTCGTCGCCGTGCTCGGCAGCTTGAACATCATCGCCGCGGAACTGGATAGATAGGAAATGGTGAATGCGGAACGCGAAGCGATGAACGGAAATCGGAAAGTTCATCGTTCATCGCTCATCATTCATCGCTAACGAACACAACGCCATGTCTACTCCCACGACGACCGAACGCATTCTGACGCCGGAAATGGTCGAGGCCATCAAGGCCTACATTCCGCGTTACCCGTCGAAGCAGGCGGTCACGCTGCCGGCTTTGCACATCGTGAACGACCGGCTGCGCTACGTGCCGCTGCAGGCCGTGGTCGAGATCGCCGAGATTCTCGAACTCGCGCCGGCCCAGGTGCAAGACACGCTCTCGTTCTACGGCTACTTCAAGCAAGACAAGCCGCACGGCGAAGTCCGCGCCTGGGTTTGTCGCTCCATCGCATGCGCCTTGCGCGGCGCCGACGACTTGCTGGAACACATGTGTCACAAAGCGGGCATCAAGCCCGGCGAGTGCACGCCGAACGGCAAGCTGACGATCGAGTTCGGCGAATGCTTGGGCGCTTGCGAGATGGCGCCGTGCGTGCTCGAAGGCGACGACCTCGTGGCCGATGTGACGCACGACAAGGCCGACGCGATGTTGGCGAAATACAAGTAGACGTTCGGCCCTGGTTTCATCCGTCTGTTTTGGAATAGGTAAACGTCGTGGCGAAGTTTGAACCGGTCTTGATGGCCAACATGAACAAGCCGGACTCGCACACCTTGAAGGTGTACGAAGCCGGCGGCGGCTATCGCGCGCTCCGTAAAGCGCTCAAGGAGATGACGCCCGATCAGGTGACCGACACGGTGAAGGCGAGCAACCTGCGCGGCCGCGGCGGCGCAGGCTTCCCCACCGGGCTCAAGTGGACCTTCTTGCCGAAGAACCACCCCGGCCCGATCTACATGTGCATCAACGCCGACGAAAGCGAGCCCGGCACGTTCAACAATCGCTACCTGATGGAGCTCGACCCGCATCAGGTGATCGAAGGCATCATTCTGAGCTGTTACGCGACGAAGGCGGTGACGGCGTACTTGTATATCCGCGTCGAATATCCGCTCTCGCGCAAGCGGTTGCAGCAAGCGATCGATGAATGTTACGCCGCCGGTTACCTCGGCAAGAACATTCTCGGCACGCAGTTCTCGCTGGACATCTATATCCATGTCGGCGCGGCCGCTTATATCTGCGGCGAAGAAACCGGCCTGATTGAGAGCCTCGAAGGGAAGCGGGCTTGGCCGCGCATCAAGCCGCCGTTTCCGGCGATCGAAGGCGTGTTCCGCAAGCCGACCGTGGTCAACAATATTGAAACCGCGGCCTGCGTGACGCATATCATCGACCGCGGCGCCGATTGGTTTAAGTCGATCGGCGTGCCGGCCGATCCGAACAATCCGCGCGATCCGGGCAGCTACGGGCCGAAGCTCTATTGCCTCAGCGGCCACGTCAATAAGCCCGGTTGCTACGAAGCTCCGCTCGGCATCACCTGCCGCGAGCTGATCGAAGAATACGGCGAAGGTATTTGGAAAGGTCGTAAGGGTAAGGCGGCGATCCCCGGCGGCATCAGCATGGGGCTGCTGACCGAACCGGAGTTCGACACGCCGCTCGATTTCGCCGGGCCCGGCAAGGTCGGCTGCTTGGGCCTCGGCACCGCGGCCGTGGTCGTGATGGACGACCACACTTGCATGGTCGACTTCCTACACAACAGTTGCCGCTTCTTCGCTCATGAAAGCTGCGGCCAATGCACGCCCTGCCGCGAGGGGACTCACTGGTCGCTCACGATGCTCGATCGGATCAAGGCCGGCAAAGGCCGCCTCAAAGATCTCGAGTTGTTGCTCGAAATCGGCGACTCGATCGGCATCATCCCCGGCACCACGATCTGCGGGCTCAGCGACGGCGCAGCTTGGCCGATCAAGAACACCATCCGCAAATTCCGCAGCGAGTTCGAAGACTACATCAAACGCACGAATCCGACGGGCTACATGGTCACCGAACCGGTGCCGGCGCTGGTGACCATCGGACATTAGCGATAAGTGATAAATGATAAGTGATGAATGGGAAGCAATTCCAACTCACCGAGCAATTTGGAGATTCGGACGAAGGCGTTTGCGGTTCGTGTGATTCGGTTGTACGGAGCCCTTTCCAAAACAGACGTTGCCGCCCAGGTGATCGGGAAGCAGTTGTTGCGATGCGGAACATCCGTCGGCGCACAATATCGGGAAGCGGCGCGAGCAAGATCGCGAGCGGAATTTGTAAGCAAGATTGAATCGTGTCTGCAAGAAATCGAAGAAACTCGCTATTGGTTTGAGTTACTGGCCGAGGTTGAAATCGTGGCTGAAAGTCGACTGAAAGACATCATGAACGAAGCCAAGGAAATTACGGCGATGCTGACGGCGTCTGCTCGAACATCAAAAAGCAAGACAAGCCGCTAGTCGTCGAGTTTCCACTTATCACTTATCACTTAGCGGTTAGCATTCATGGGAACAGTCTTAGTCGACGGTATCGAAGTCACAGTCGCCGACAACGAACGGCTCAACGGCATTCAGGCCGCGGCGCGGGCCGGGATCGACGTGCCGCATTATTGCTGGCACCCGGGCATGTCCGTGGTCGCGAGCTGCCGCATGTGCTTGGTCGAGCAAGGCACCAAGGATCCGGCCACCGGCAAGATCACGATGTTGCCGAAGGTCGTGCCGGCCTGCCAAACTCCGGCGAAAGACGGCACGGTGTTCATCACGAACAGCGCCAAAGTCGAGCAGTGCCGCGCGCAAGTCGAAGAAGCGCTGCTGATCGATCACCCGATCGACTGCCCGATCTGCGACAAGGCCGGCGAATGTCGCCTGCAAGACTACTACTTCGAACACGGCCAAGAAGAACGCCGCGCCGACCTGAAGCCGTTTCACAGCGCGAAGCGCGACATGGGCCCCACGGTCACGCTGTTCGCCGACCGCTGCGTGATGTGCACCCGCTGCGTTCGCTTCACCCGCGAGATCACCGGCACGAGCGAGCTGATGGTGATCAACCGCGGCAGCCACGAAGAAATCGACGTCTTCCCCGGCTTCCCGCTCGACAACAAGATGTCGGGCAACGTCGTCGATCTCTGCCCGGTCGGCGCGCTGGGCGACAAAGACTTCATGTATTCGCAGCGCGTCTGGTTCATGCAGGAACATCCGGGCATTTGCACCGGCTGCTCGACCGGCTGCAACATCACGGTCGACGAGAATCAAGACCGCGTCTACCGCCTCAAGCCGCGCGAGAACCCGCACGTCAATCAGTGGTGGATGTGCGACGAAGGCCGCTACGGCTACCACCACGTGCACGCCGAAGATCGGCAAGTCGGCCCGCGCCGCCGCGACGGCGCGAAGTTCGTCAACGTCGAGTGGAGCGCTCTGGGAAACGAGCTGACGCAAAAGCTCACCGCGGCCGGTTCGCTCGGCGCGGTCGTTTCACCGCATCTGACCGTGGAAGAAGCCTATCTGCTCATCAAGTACATTCGCTCGATCGATGCCGGCGCCGTGCTCGCGCTCGGCCCGGTGCCGGTCGTCGGCACGGATGAGAAGTTCCCCAACGGCTTCGTCATTCACGCCGAGAAGGCTCCGAATCGCCGCGGCGTCGAGCTGCTCTTGGCCCACTTCGGCGGCAAGGTTCTGTCGTTCGACGACTTCACGAAAAAGCTCGCCGACAAGTCGATTCGCGGCGTGTGGGTGTCGGGCGGTTACAAAAAGTCGGATTGGAACGACGACGCCGTCGCCGCGAAGTTCGCCGGGCTCGACGTCCTCGTCGTCCAAGACCTGTTCGCGTCGCCGTTGTGGAACGCCGCCACGTATCAGCTCCCCGGCGGTTCGTTCGCCGAGCGCGACGGCTCCTACGTCAACTTCCAAGGCCGTCTGCAATCGGCCAAGTTTGCGATCCGCCCGCCGGTCGGCGTGTGGGTCGAAGGCCAACTCTACTGGCGGCTGCTCGCGCGGCCCGGCATGTATTCCGGCCGCAAGGCGCTCGCCGAGGCGGCCGCGGAAGTCGCCGCCTTCCACTTGGCGATCGAAGACGTGCCGCCGGTCGGGCTCGACCTGAAGGCCAATCAACTCGCCGCGGCCGCGCCGGCCGGGGCCAACGCCTAAAACTCACGGTTCGTCGTCGTTCAGTCCTCGACCGTTCACCGTTAACAAAACACCATGCTTGCCATTTCGATCGAAGCCTTCATCAAGATCTCGCTGCTCATGGGCGGTCTCATGACCGCGGCGGCCTACTTCGTCTTGCTCGAGCGGTGGATCGCCGCCTGGGTGCAAGACCGGAAGGGGCCGAACCGCGTCGGCGTACCGCTCACGAAGATCAAGCTCTTCGGCCTCGGCCAGCCCTTGGCCGACGGTCTGAAATTCATCTTCAAAGAAGAACACACGCCCAAGCACGTCGACAAAATCCTGTTCACGCTCGCGCCGATTTCGATTCTCACCGCCGCGCTGGCGATCTTCGCCGTGATCCCGTTCGGCAGCGTGTTGCCGAAGGGCGGCATTCCGGGCCTCGATCACCAAGTCGAATTGCTCGTCGCGCCGGGCATCGACGTCGGCATGATTTACATCTTCGCCCTCTCGAGCATCGCCGTGTACGGCGTGATCCTCGGCGGTTGGGCCTCGAACAGCAAATACAGCTTGCTCGGCGGTCTGCGCTCGAGCGCTCAGCTCATCGCTTATGAATTGCCGATGGGCTTGGCCATCGTCGGCGTCGTGCTCTTCAGCGGCTCGCTTCGCTTGGAAGACGTGATCGGCGCGCAAGCCGGCAGCGGCGTTTGGAACGCCTTTTCGCAACCGCTCGGGTTCGTGATCTTCGTCGTCGCCGCGTTCGCCGAATCGGCCCGGTTGCCGTTCGACTTACCGGAAGCCGAGCAAGAACTCGTCGGCGGCTACCACACCGAATATGCCGGCATGCGGCTCATTCTGTATCTCATCGCCGAATTCCTGCACATGATCGCGGCCGCGTTCCTGATCGTCATCTTGTTCCTCGGCGGCTGGCACTTCTGGGGCCTGACGGGGACCGACAACGACGTCACCTGGCTGCAGGCGATTCTCCGCATCGTGGTGCTCAACGTGAAGATGTTCGGCGTGGTCGTGTTTTTCATGATGATCCGCTGGAGCTGGCCGCGGTTCCGCTTCGATCAACTGATGTCGCTCGGCTGGAAAGTCATGCTGCCGCTCGGCTTGGTCAATCTCGTCGCGGTCGCCTGCTTCGTCGAATACGAAGCTCCGCTCGAAAGCAAACTCGGCGGCTTCGGCAGCACGCTCTTGATGTGGGGCATCGCGCTCGTGGCGTGGATCGCCGCCGGCGTGCTCGCGCCGCTCCATTCCGATAACTCCGCTCGCAAAGATGATTTCGTGCTCGACGCCGAACGCCGCAATCGCGGCCTCCGCCCGAGCGCCTAAGGACGTTTTGAAATGAAACCCGACGACGCCAACGTCAAATGGGTCGAAGAACCCAAGCTCGGCTTGACCGGCAAGATGTACTTGCCCGCGCTCATCCAAGGCTTGGCGGTGACGACGAAGCACCTCTTCGGCCCGAAGATGACCGTGAGCTTTCCGGAGCAGCGCCCCGAGATCGGCAATCCGCTGATCTATCGCGGCGTGCACCGGCTGAACAAAGACGATCAAGGCCGCGTGAAGTGCGTGGCCTGCTTCCTCTGCGCCACGGCCTGCCCGGCCCACTGCATCGACATTATCGCCGCTCCAAGCCCCTGGCCGGATCGCGATAAGTACTGCGAAAGCTTTTCGATCGACGAGCTGCGCTGCATCTTCTGCGGCATGTGCGAAGAAGCCTGCCCGGTCGACGCCGTCGAACTGACGAGCATGTTCGATCTGACCGGCCGGAGCCGCGAAGAGATGATCTTCGACAAAGAGAAGCTCCTCAGCGTCTACGACCAAACCAAGGACGCCGAGCCGATGAAGTCGAAGAGTCTGGGAGGTGCGCCGTGAACAATCTCGACGTCCTCTTGCTCGTCGCCTGCGGCCTGTTGGGCCTCGGCCTGTGGCTGATGTTGCCGCGCGGCACCCCGCGGGGCACGGCTTTCGGCCTGCTGCTCTCGACGGTTTCGCTGGGGCTGTTCGCCGTGCGGTTGATCCCGCTCGACGACTGGGTGAGCGACGCCGTGTTCTACGTCATGACCGCGGTGACGCTCGTCTCCGCCGTCGGCGCGGTCACGATGCGCAGCCCGGTGTACTGTGCCATCTGGTTCGCGCTCACCTTGCTCGGCACGGCCGGCTTGTTCTTCTTCAACGGGGCGCAGTTCCTCGGCGTGGCGACGATCGTCGTCTACGCCGGGGCGATTCTCGTCACGTTCTTGTTCGTGCTCATGCTCTGCAATCCCGAAGGTCACGCGATCTACGATCGCTTGAGTTGGGAGTCGGGCCTCTCGGCGCTCACCGGCGCGCTGCTCGTCGCGCTGCTCACTTGGACGACCGGGGCCACCGTGTTTCGCGCTCCCTCCGGCGAACCAGGCAAGCCCGACGCACCGGCCCCGATCGTTTTCAACTCGTCGCTCGAGTCGCAAGGTGAGAACATCCTCGCCACCGGCCACGTCGAGAAGCTCGGCACGGAGTTGTTCACGAAGCACCTGTTGGCCGTCGAAACTGCCGGCACGCTGCTTTTGGTGGCGCTCGTCGGCGCGGTCGCCGTCATCGCCCACGGCCAATCGATTCCCGCCAAACCTGAAACGGCCCCTGCGAAGGAGCTCCCCGATGCCTGAGCATGCCGCTTCCGAAATTCATCTGCTGCAAAACTACCTGCTGATCGGCGCGCTGCTGTTCTCGATCGGGTTGGTCGGCTTCCTCGCGCGGCGCAACATGATCGTCATGTTCCTCGCCGCGGAAATGATGCTGCAAGGCATCTCGGTGAGCCTCGTCGGCTGGGGGCGTTTTCATAACGACTTCGGCGGCCAAATGCTGGTGATCTTCATACTCACCGTAGCCGCCTGCGAAGCCGCGATCGCCTTGGCGCTGATCCAAATGCTCTTCCGTCGCAGCGGCAACCTGGACATCGCGATTTGGCAAAATCTGCGCGAAGCCAACCAGCCGCGCTACATCGACCGCGAGATTCCGGCCGACGTCGATCCGAAGCAAATCTTCCCGACGCTCACGCCGGCCGGCATCCGCCCGGACATCAAAGACGACGAAATCGTTCACCGCACACACGTTTAATCGCCGGCCGCCTCGCGCGGCGCCGGTCACACGACGAAATCCCCAACACGCTTATGTTTTCCAGCATCGAAAGACTGATCGTCATGATTCCCGCGCTGCCTTTGGCGGCCGCGCTAGTCACGCCGATCGTCGGTAAAAAGTGGCTCAAAGAACGGAGCCACTGGCCCGTCTTGGTCTGCATCGTCGCCGCGTTTCTCTGCAGCCTGCGGCTGCTGTCGCTCGTCGCCGAAGGGAGTGAAAACCTCGGCGCCGGCGGCTTCGAACGCACAGTGACGATCGCCGAGTGGGTGCTCGTGGAAGACGCCGCCGTCGTCGCCGGTCAGGCCCGCGATTTCGCGGTCGACATCACGCTCCGCGCCGATCCCCTCACGGCCATCATGCTTTCGATGGTCACGTTCATCGCCTCGCTGGTCGTGATCTACGCCTCCGGCTACATGCACGGCGACCGCGGCTATTGGCGGTTCTTTTCGTATGTCGCGCTGTTCGTCTTCTCGATGACGATGCTCGTCTCGGTGAGCAACTTCCTGCTGCTCTACGTGTTTTGGGAAGCGGTGGGCGTGTGCAGCTATCTGCTCATCGGGTTTTGGTTTGAAAAGCCGGAAGCGGCCGCGGCCGGGAAGAAGGCGTTTCTCGTCAATCGCATCGGCGACTTCGGCTTCGCGCTGGGCGTGTTCTTGATCTTCCTCACCTACGGCACGCTCAACTTCCACGACGCCGACGGCGTCTCCGGCGTGCTCGGGTTCACGCGCATCACCGCCGGCGACTACACGGCCGGCGCGGTCGGCACGGCGATCGCCCTGTTGCTCTTCGTCGGCGCGTGCGGTAAGAGCGCTCAGTTCCCGCTCCACGTTTGGTTGCCCGATGCGATGGAAGGCCCCACGCCCGTCAGCGCGCTCATCCACGCCGCGACGATGGTCACGGCCGGCGTCTACATGGTCACCCGCTGCACGCCGCTCTACGCCGTTTCCGAAACGGCGCAGATGGTCGTCGCTTCGACCGGCGCGTTCACGGCGCTCTTGGCCGGCCTCATCGCCCTGACGCAGACCGACCTCAAGCGCGTCATGGCGTATTCCACGGTGAGCCAACTCGGGTACATGTTCCTCGGCCTCGGCACGGCGAGCCTCACGGGCATCACCGGCGGCATGTTCCACTTGTTCACCCACGCCTTCTTCAAGGCTCTGTTGTTCCTCGGCGCCGGCAGCGTGATGCACGCCATGCACCATGTGATCGACATGCGTCGGTTCAGCGGTTTGCGGCACATCATGCCGTGGACGCACTGGACCTTCTGGTGCGGCTGCTTGGCCTTGGCCGGCGTGCTGCCGTTTGCAGGCTTCTTCAGCAAAGACATGATCTTGGGCGCCGTTCACGATCGGGCTCACGCCGCGCACGACGGCTTCAATCTCTACCAATTGCTCTACTACTCCGGCATCTTCACGGCGTTCCTCACGGCGTTCTACACGTTCCGCGCGCTGTTCATGACGTTCTTCGGCCCGCTCAAGACGCCGGCCGAAGCTCACCATCCGCACGAGTCGCCGCGCTCGATGACCGTGCCGTTGGCGATTCTCGCCGTGTGCGCGTTCTTAGTCGGCCTCGTCGTCGAACTCTCGCATTCGTATACGCTGCTTTGGCACACGCCGTCGCTCTCCGGCGGCGCGGTGTGGACGCAAGCTCAGCCGCTGCTCGACGCGCACAAAGGCTTGGAGATGCACATAAGCGTCGCGGCGCTGAGCACCGTCGTCGCCGTGGCCGGCATCGGCTTGGCCGCGTTCATGTATCTCGGCAAACGCAGCGAAGCGGAGCAAGTCGCCGAGTTCACCAGCACCCGCCGCGGGCTGTGGGGCTACAAACTCTCGCTCAACAAGTTCTACTTCGACGAACTTTACGACGTCATCGCCGTCTGGCCGCTCAAGGCTTTGGCGGCGTTGAGCTACGTCTTCGATCGCTTCGTGATCGACGCCTTGGTCAACCTCGCCGGTTGGATTCCCCGCGCCGTCGGCGGCCTCATGCGGTCGCTGCAAACCGGCATGGTGCAGTTCTACGCCCTGGCGATGATCCTCGGCATGATCGTGCTGTTCGGCTCGCTGCGACTGACGACGCTCATCGGCAACTAAGCGGAGTTATGAGGTTGCGAAACTCATAACTCATTACTCAGAACATAGAACGACATGAACCCTCTGCTTGTTTCCATCCTGCTTCCGCTCGTCGGCGTCGGCCTGATCTGGCTGCTCAGCGACGGTAGTCGCGTCGCCGCGCGTTGGATCGCGCTGGGCGTTTCCTTAATCACGCTCTACTGGGCGACGAAGACGACGATGCTCACCCTCTCCGGCACGTCGCCGGTCGTCGACATCCCCTGGTTCACCTCGCTCGGCGTCGATATCCGCTTCAACCTCGCCCTCGACGGGCTCAGCCTGTGGATGTTCGCCCTCAGCGCCCTGCTCTCCGTGACGGCGATCCTCGTCAGTTGGGAAGCCATCGCCGAGCGCGGGCCGTTGTTCTATTCGATGCTGCTGGTGCTCGAGACCGGCATGCTCGGCGTGTTCGCCGCGCGCGACGTGCTGCTGTTCTACGTCTTCTTCGAGTTCACGCTGATTCCGCTGTTCTTCTTGATCGGCATTTGGGGGAGCGAAGACCGGCGCTATGCGGCCGTGAAGTTCTTCCTGTTCACGCTCGCCGGCAGCATGCTCACGTTTCTCGGCATGCTCGCCATCGTGCTGTTGCACGCCCATAACAATCCCAACGTCGGCGTCACGTTCAGCATTCCGGCCATCACCGCCGGCTTGGGCGAATATCCGCTCACGGCGTCGCAGCAGTTCTGGATCTTCCTGGCGCTGTTCGCCGGCTTCGCCATCAAGGTGCCGCTCTTCCCGTTGCACACTTGGCTGCCGCTCGCGCACGTGCAGGCTCCCACGGCCGGGTCCGTCCTCTTGGCGGGCATCTTGCTGAAGATCGGCACCTACGGGTTCCTCCGCTTCAGCATGCCGATGCTCCCCGACGCCACGGTCGTTTGCATGCCTTGGGTGCTCTGGCTGTCGGCCGCCGGTATCATCTATGGGGCGCTCGTCGCACTCGCGCAGAGCGACGTCAAGCGGCTCATCGCCTACTCCTCCGTGAGCCACTTGGGCTACTGTATGCTCGGCCTGTTCGCCTTGAATCGGCTGGGCATGCAAGGAGGCGTGCTGCAGATGATCAACCACGGCCTTTCGACCGGCGGGTTGTTCGCCACGTTCGGCATGATCTACGAGCGCTATCACACCCGCGAGATTAAGCAACTCGGCGGTCTCGCACGCCGCATTCCGATTTTGTCGCTGTTCATGCTGCTGTTCACGTTCTCCAGCATCGGCCTGCCGGGCATGAACGGCTTCGCCGGCGAATTCCTGATTTTGCTCGGCATGTTCCAACGCGGCTATGCCGACGCCCCGGCCCTCTACCACTTCCAGTGGACCACGATCGCCGTGCTCGCGGTGTTCGGCGTGGTGCTCGGGGCCTGGTACATGCTCTGGCTCTACCAGCGCGTGTTCTTCGGCCCGTTGCGTGAACCGCCCTATCACGGCGACCACGGCGACGATCATGCCCACGCCGCGGCCCACGGCCACGACGCCCATGCCGCGCACGGGCATGACGCGCACGGGCACGATGTTCATGGGCATGACGACCACGGCCATGCCGAGGTCGCGCTGCCGCCGGGTCCGCGCGATATGAATTGGCGAGAGTTCTGGGCGTTGGCGCCGCTGGTCGTCTTCGTCTTCTGGATCGGTTTGAAGCCGCAGACGTTCCTCGCGCCGATGCAGGCCGACATCAACGACGTGGCCACGACCGTCCAGGCCGCTTACAAGGCTCATGAATGGGAAACCGGCGAGGTCGCTCCCGCCGTCGCTTCCCGTCCCGCTCCCGCCGCGGCTCCGGCCGCGCACGCCGTCCAACAAGATTCGGAGTTTGCTCGTGTCGACTGATACCGTTGCCGTATTGCTGCCTGAGCTCGTGGTCGTGCTGACGGCGACGTTGATCTACGTCGCGGGCGCGTTCCTGCCCGGCAAGAAGTTCTGGAGCGGCGTCGCCGCCGTCGGGCTCGCGGTCGCCGCCGCGGTGCTCTCCGGCCAGACCTCGCGCTTTTTTCACAACGCCGACGGCCTCCCGCTGCTGAGCGCCGCGGTTCCCGGCCCGCTCGCGGTCGATCAGTTCGCCCTCTATGTGCGCTGGCTGGCTTTGGTCGTCGGCGGCGTGTTCATCTTGATGACGTCGCGGCCGGAAAACGAATCGCTCGTCCCCGAGTTCGTCGGCACGGTTCTCATGGCCGTGGCCGGGGTGATGCTCGTGGGCGGCGCTCGCGAGCTCACGATGCTCTTCCTCGGCCTGGAACTGATTTCGATTCCGACCTACGTACTGTTGTTCATCGGTCGCCGCGACGGCTCCAGCGCCGAAGCCGCGACGAAATACTTCTTTCTCAGTATTCTCTCCTCCGGCATCACGCTCTACGGCTTCTCGTTTCTGTACGGCGTCGGCGGCTCCACGCGGCTCGACGTCGTGCAGGCCGCGCTTGAGAAGTCGCTCGGCGGACTCGAAGGCGGCATGAGCCCGCTCTATGCCCAACTCGCTCTGGTGCTCGTGTTCGCCGGCCTCGGCTTCAAGATCGCCGCCGTGCCGTTTCACTTCTACGCCCCCGACGTCTACCAAGGCACCACGCACGCCAACGCCGGCATCCTCGCCGTGTTGCCGAAGATAGCGGGCCTCGCCGGCCTGATCCGCATCGCCTCGATCGCCCTGCCCGGCACCGATGAAACCGGCGTCCGCGTGGCGATGATTCTCGCTCTGATCACGATGACGCTCGGCAACGTTGTCGCTTTATGGCAGGATAACATCCGCCGCATGCTCGCCTATTCTTCGATCGCGCATGCCGGCTATATGCTCGTCGGCCTCGCCGTCGACTACGCCGCACGCAAGGCGCATCTCACCGAGGTCGACGGGTTGGGCGCCGCGCTGTTCTACGTGGCCGTCTACTCGTTGGCCACGGCCGGCTCGTTCGCCGGGTTCACTTATCTCAGCTCGCGCGGCAAGCCGATCGAAACGCTCGACGACCTGGCCGGCGTCGCCCGCTCGCAGCCTTTGGCCGCGCTGGCGATCGCCGTATTGATGTTCAGCCTCACCGGATTGCCTCCGCTTGCCGGCTTCTGGGGGAAGTTCGCCCTCTTCTCAGGCGCGGTCAACGTCGGCCTCAGCCACGCGCCCGGCCTGGAGCAACTCGGTAGCTGGTTCATCGTGTTGGCGATCGTCGGCGTGTTGAACGCCGCCGTCTCCGCCGCCTACTATCTGCGCATCATCGGCGTGATGTACTTCCGCGATCCGCAAGGAGCGCCCGTCGCCGGCGGCGCGGTCGCCGGGGCCGGCGGGGCTCGCGCGGCTCTGCTGGTCTGCACGGTGCTCACCCTGTGGGTCGGGCTCGCTCCCAGCGCTCTGTCGCAGCGTTCCAACTCGGCCGCGCTCTCGGCCCGCTCCCTGCCCGGCACGGTGATGACGGCGCCCGCCGCGGCCGAAACCAAGCACGCCGCCCAGTCGGCTCCCGCGGCGATGCAACAAGCGGCCGTCTCCCGTTAATGGTCGGGACGGTACCGGCGGCTCGCCCGCCGGTGTGCCGACCGGACAAGGCGTCCGCCGCGCGGTAAGATGCGTTGATGCCGCCGCGTGCCCGTCTTCCCGATCTCTCGCGCTTGTTCGACTCCGTCGTCGACCCGCTCTACGTGGTCGACGATCGTCGCCGGATCGTTTATCTGAACGAAGCCTGCGCCGCGCTGCTCGGCGTCGACCGCGCGGCGCTCGCCGGGCGCGAATGTCGCTACCGCTCGGATGAAGCGGCCGATCCGCTCGCCGCCGCGGCCGACGCGCTCTGCCCGCCCCCGTTGGTCGAGCTTGGCCGACGCATCACGGCCGAGCTGGTGCTGCCCGTGGCGGCGGAGGGCGCGCCGTCGGTGCGCACGGCCCTCTTTCTCCCTTGGAACGTCGGCGGCGAGAAGCCTGCGGTTCTTGTTTGGCTACTCGCGCCGGAAGCCGCCGAGCAAGAACAAGCGGAACGCCGCTCGGCCGACGCCGAGGCCCGCAAGCTCCACGCGCTTGCGGCCAAGTTGCGGCGCGAGTCGTCCGGCCGGTATGCCCTCGCGCGGCTCGTCGGCGAGAGCCCCGCGCTGAAACGTATTCGTAATCAGATCGTCGTCGCGGCGGGCACTTCCGCCGCGCTGGTCGTCGTCGGCCGGCCGGGCTCCGGCCGCGGCCACATCGCGCGGGCCGTCCATTTCGCGCGGCCGTCGTCGCCGGCTTCCGCGGAACAAACTGCGAGCGATTCGTCGCGCCCGTTGGTGCCCCTCGATGCGGCCGTGCTCGGGCCCGAGCTTCTGCAAAGCACGATCCGCGGCATGATCCGCACCGCGCGCGAAGCCGGCCGCGCCGAAGCCGGCACGCTGCTCTTGCTCGACGTCGATCGCTTGCCCGCCGACGCGCAAGCCGAACTGGCCGGGTTTCTTAAGCTTGTCGAGTTGCCGCTACGCATTATCTCGACTTCGACCTTGCCGCTCGAGCGACTCGCCGAAACCGGCGGCTTCCGCCCAGATTTGGCCGCTTGGCTGAGCACGCTCACGATCGAAGTGCCGCCGCTGGCGACGAGGCCGGAAGACGTGGCCTCGCTCGCGCAGGCCGCGCTCGAAGAACTCAACTCCGCCGGCGCTCGCCAACTCGCGGGCTTCACGACCGAAGCCCTCGATCGCTTGGCCGCCTACAATTGGCCCGGTGAGGCGCGCGAATTGTTCGAACTCGTTCATCAGGTTTGCCGCACGGCCGAGGGCCCGCTCGTGCAGGCGGCCGACTTGCCGAAGGTGCTGGCGGTCGCGGCCGACGCCGCCCGCCACGTTCCGCCTCCCGAAGAGACGATCGTGCTCGACGCGTTTCTCGCCGACGTCGAACGCGATTTGATCGGCCGCGCGATGGCGCAAGCGAAGGGGAACAAAACGGTCGCCGCCCGCCTGCTCGGTCTGACGCGCCCCCGGCTCTACCGCCGGCTGGTGCAACTCGGCCTCGAAACCGAGACGATCGTGTTCGAAGAGCTCATCGAAGGAGACGACGCGGCCCAATCGTCGTAGGCCGCAGGAACCTGTAGGGAACGCCCTCCGCGGCGTTCCGCGCAGCGGCAATGAACTTGGCGGCCGAGATCCATGCCTTCGGTCGGTTTGGATTGCACGCTATGTTTGGCCCGCCGCGCCCACCATTGCGGCCCCGCCCCACCCCGCCTAAAATTGCACGTCCTCGCCGATTCCGCCGTCAGGTATGCCATGTCGACGCCGGCCTTGCTTGTTTGCGAACGCCGCGGAGACTGGGCCTTCGCCTTGCGACGGGCCTTCGCACAACTGCCGGCCGGCGAGCGGCCGCGGATCGTCGAAACCCGCTCGGTCGCCGAGTGTCGCGAGCGTTGGAGTTCGTCCGACGACGTCGGAGCGGCGTCCGCCGCCTTGGTCGTCGAGTGGATTCCCGCCGCCGCGGAACAGATCTGCGAGTTGCTGCTTGCGCACTGTCGCAGCCTGCCGACCGGGGTGCGAATCGTCGTCGCTGCGCCTCCGGCCGATGCTCCCGAGCGTTCGGCTTGCGAGTCGCTGCTGCGTGAGGCGGGAGCGACGGAAGTCGTCGATTCGCCGCGCCGCGTCGCCGCGGCCGTCGATCTCGTGCGCCGCCGGCTCGCCGCTCGCCCGCAAGCTTCCCCCATCGAACCAAAATCTATCGCCGACCGCGTCCGGGCCTCGCTGCCCTGGCGGCCGGTCGCCCCAGAGCCGCCTCCCACCACCTAGAAAGTCGAATGAGCATGACCAACGTGACGTCCGAACAACTCACCGCCGCCCTGGCCGACCTGCAAGACCCGGAGACGGGCCGCAACATGGTTCAACAGGGGCAGATTCGCGACATCGCTTCGACGGCCGAAGGCGTCCGCCTCACCCTTGCGCTCACGAGTCACTCGTCGCCGCTCCGCGATGAAACCCGCCGCGAAGTCGAGCAAGCCGTGCGGGCGAAGTTTCCCGACGTGAAGAAAGTCGAGATTCTGCCCGCCGTGCATGAGCGTCCGCCGATGCCGCTCGGCGAACTGGGCCTCACGGCCAAGAGCGTCATCGCGGTCGGCAGCGGCAAGGGAGGCGTCGGCAAGAGCACGATCGCCTCCGGCATCGCCTACGGTCTGCTCCGCGCCGGCTGCAAGGTCGGGCTGCTCGACGCCGACATCTACGGCCCCAGCATTCCGCACCTGCTCGGCCTGCGCGGCAAAGCCGAACTCACCGACGAGCGCAAGATCCGCCCGCACGAGCTCGAAGGACTCAAGGTGATGTCGATCGGCTTCATGGTCGAGCCGGACCAGCCGGTGATCCTCCGCGGCCCGATGCTCCACGGCGCGATCCAGCAGATGCTCCGCGACACGGCCTGGGGCCCGCTCGATTATCTGATCATCGACATGCCGCCGGGTACGGGCGACATCGCGCTGTCGCTCTCGCAAATGTTGCCGCTCACGGGAGCGGTCGTCGTCTGCACGCCGCAAGACGTGGCCTTGCTCGACGCCGTGAAGGCGGTGGCGATGTTCCGCAAGGTGAACATCCCGGTGCTCGGCATGGTGGAAAACATGAGCTACTTCCTCTGTCCCGACAACGGCAAGCGATATGACATCTTCGGCACCGGCGGCGCGAAGCGCAAGGCCGAACAGCTCAACGTGCCGTTCCTCGGCGAAGTGCCGATCAACATCCAAATTCGCGTCAACGGCGACGAAGGGAAGATCGCCGGCAACTTCACGAACGCCGAAACGGCTCCCTTCTTCGAAGGCATCGTGCAGGCCTTGGCGCAACAGCTTCGCCAAACGATGCGCGCCACCAAGCCGCTGCCGACTTTGAGTATTCTCAATTAGGTCGCGCCGCGTTTGCCGTTACGCTCCGGCGACGTCCTGCAATTGCACGGCGAACGTCGCCTTCGCCGACGACTTGCCGCCTTGTTTGGCTCCGTCGTTGGAGACGAAACCGGAGTCGGTCACCGTCGCGGTGAGGGCGAAGCGGCCGAGTTTGAACTTTTCAAAGTCGAGCTTCGCGGCCTTCTTCGGATCGGTGCTCACGGTGATCGCGACTAAACCGGTCGCGGCGTCGTAAGGTCCGACGACGAGCGCCCCCGAGGCGTCGCCGAGCGCGACTTTGAACGTCTCGGCGCGATAGACGTCGGGATTCGTGATCCTCAGATAGCCGACCAAACTGCCCGCCGGGGTGCTCTCCGCGATGTTGAGCGTCGTCGTCAGGTTTTGTGACGCATCCAGCAGCGCGACGGTCGGAGCTTCGTTGACGTCGACGACGGTGACCGTGACGACCTTGTCCGTGAACAGGCCGGCCCCGTCGGTCGCACGCACGACGAGCGTGTACGACTGGGCCGCTTCGAAGTTCAGCGCCCCGGCCGCCGGCACCGTGATCTTCCCCGAGCGCGGGTCGGCGATCGCGAACACGCCGACCGCGTTGCCGCTCCGGTCGACTTGCGAGATGAGCGCGTAGCTGAGCGTCTTGTTCGGCGCCGTCTTATCGGGGTCCGTCGCGGACACCGTGCCGACCGCGGCGCGGGCCGAATTGTTTTCCTTAATGCGGAAGTCGCCCCCGGTCGCCGGGAACGTCGCCGCTTCGTTGCGATCGACCAACTTGATCGTCAGGGTGAACGTCGTCGCAACGCCCTTCGGCAGCCCGGTCACGCCGCGATCGGTCGCTTTGAAAGTCAGGGTAAACGACGAGGTTTTCTCGAAGTTGAGCTTCGCGGCGTCGGCGACGAAGATTCGCCCGGTCGCCGCGTCGAACCCGAACGCGCCGGATTTATCGGTCATCGTCGCGGCGAACGAGGCCCCCGGCTCGTCGATGTCGGCCACGCGGATCGTACCGATCGTCGCACCGTTCTGCGTCGGCGAAGTCGGCGTATTCTCGTCGACGAGCAACGTCGCCTTGTTCGATTGAACAAGGACCGCGCCGCCGGCCGCATCGGCGAGAGAGAACGCCGGCGGCGTATTCGACTTGCGGATCAAGAACGTCGCCGCGGCCTCGGCCGCGAGCGACGGGCCGCCGCCGTCGATCACGCGCGCCGTGAGCGTCGTCGTGCCGACGACCAGGAGCTTTTGATTCGCCACGGTGATCACGCCGGTGCCGGAGTCGATCGCGAAAGCGCCGTTGCCGCCGAGCAACTCGTAAGTGCGACCGGGCCCGTCCGAATCGGACGACGCGAGCGTGCCGACGACGCTCCCCGCCTTCGCGGAAGTCGACAACACGAACGTTTGCGGTGCGATCACGGGTGCGTCGTTCACCGCGGCGATCGTGAAGTTGAACGTCGCTTCGGGGAGAGCGTACTCGCCGTCGCTCACGATGAAGCGGAATGAATCGGCGAAATTCTCGCTGGAGTCGTGCGCGTAGGTCACGCGGCCGGAATCGAGATCGTCTTGCGTAAACGTGCCGCCGACCGCGAGCGCGACGCCGTTCAGGCTCACCGTGCCCCATGCGGGCGAAGCCGTGAGGCGATAAGTCAGTTGGGCGGCGGAATTGTCGACGTCTCTCGTGCTCAAGCGTATGCCGTCGATCGCGGCCGTCGCCCCTTCGGCGAGCGTCAGCCCGAGATTCAGTCCGGCGGTCGGCGCGTCGTTCACGGGCGTCATCGTCAGTTGAAAGGTCGCTTCCGGCAGCCCGTCCGCGCCGTCGCTCACGATGAAGCGGAAGGAATCGGCGAAGTTCTCGCTGGAGTTGTGCGTGTAGGTCAGCCGGCCGGCGTCGAGATCGGCCTGGGTGAACGTCCCGTTCACGGCCAAGGCCGCGCCGCTGAATCGCAACGCTCCTTGGGTCGGAGCCGTGACGAGCTTGTAGGTGAGTTCCGTTGCGGCGTCGTCGACGTCGTCGGTCCGGAGTCCCGTGCCGTCGAGCACTGCGGTCGCCCCCTCGGCGAGCGTCAGCCCGAGGTTCAGGCCGGCGGTCGGCGCATCGTTGACCGGCGTGATCGAGAGATCGAACGTCGCTTCGGGGAGAGCGTACTCGCCGTCGCTCACGGTAAAGCGGAACGAATCGACGAAGTTTTCGCTGGAGTCGTGAGTGTAAGTCACGCGGCCGGCGTCGAGGTCGGCCTGCGTGAACGTGCCGTTCGCGGCCAAGGCGGCGCCGCTCAGATTCAGCGTGCCGTGCGCGGGCGTGGCGGTGAGGCGATAGACCAATTGCGCGGCGGAATTGTCGACGTCGTTCGTCTTCAGCCGCGAGCCGTCGAGCACGGCCGTCGCGCCTTCGGCCAACGCCAGCCCGAGGTTCAGGCCTGCCGTCGGAGCGTCGTTGACGGGCGTGATGGAGATGTCGAACGTCGCCTCGCTGAGCGTGTACTCCCCGTCGGTCAAGGTGAAGCGGAAGGAGTCCGCGAAGTTCTCGCTCGAATCGTGCGAATAGGTGATGCGGCCGGCGTCGAGGTCGGCCTGCGTGAACGTGCCGTTCGCGGCCAAGGCGGCGCCGTTGAGTTGAACGACTCCATAAGCGGGCGTCGCCGTGAGGCGATAGACCAATTGCGCGGGGGAGTCGTCGACGTCGTTGGTCTTCAGCCGAGTTCCGTCGAGCACGGTCGTCGCGCCTTCGGCCAACGTCAGCCCGAGGTTCAGGCCTGCCGTCGGAGCGTCGTTGACGGGCGTGATGGAGATGTCGAACGTCGCCTCGCTGAGCGTGTACTCCCCGTCGGTCACGGTGAAATGGAAGGAGTCCGTGAAGTTCTCGCTCGAATCGTGCGAATAGGTAATCCTTCCGGCGTCGAGATCGGCTTGCGTGAAACTGCCGTTGGCGGCCAACGTCGCTCCATTGAGCTGCAGGGTTCCGTGCGCGGGCGTCGCCGTGAGGCGATAGACCAATTGCGCGGCGGAGTTGTCGACGTCGTTCGTCTTCAGTCGCGAGCCGTCGATCACGGCCGTCGCCCCTTCGGCGAGCGTCAGCCCGAGGTTCAGGCCGGCGGTGGGCGCATCATTGACGGGGGTGACAATCAGGCTAAACGTCGTCTCGCTCAGTGAGTATTCCCCGTCGCTCACGATGAAGCGGAACGAGTCGGCGAAGTTCTCGCTGGAGTCGTGCGTGTAGGTCACGCGGCCGGCGTCGAGATCGGCCTGCGTGAACGTGCCGTTCACGGCCAACGTTGATCCGTTGAGCTTCAAGGTCCCGTGCGCAGGCAACCCGGTCATTCGGTAGACCAATTGTGACGCTGAATGGTCGACGTCGTCGGTCTTGAGTCGTGTGCCGTCGAGCACGGCCGTCGCCCCTTCGGCGAGCGTGAGGCCGAGATTCAAGCCGGCGGTCGGGGCGTCGTTCACCGGAGTGATCGAGAGGCTAAACATCGCTTCGGGAAGCGTGAACTCGCCGTCGCTCACGCTGAAGCGGAACGAGTCGGCGAAGTTCTCGCTGGAGTCGTGCGTGTAGGTCACACGGCCGGCGTCGAGGTCGGCTTGGGTGAACGTACCGTTCGACGCCAACGCGGCGCCGTTCAGCTTGATCGCTCCGTGAGCGGGCGTCGCCGTGAGGCGATAGAGCACTTGCGCGGCGGAGTTATCGACGTCGTTCGTCGAGAGTCGCGTGCCGTTGATGACCGCCGTCGCGCCTTCGGCGAGCGTGAGTCCGAGGTTCAAGCCCGTCGTCGGGGCGTCGTTCACCGGCGTGATCGTGACGTTCGCCGTCGCCGTCGGGCTCACGTCCGAGCCGTCCGTGATGGTGAACGTGATGAGGCGCGTCGCGGTGTTGGGCGATTGCGACGTATTGCCGTATTTCACCGTTCGCAGAACTTGTTGATACTCGGCCGCGGTGCCGTGGCCGGTCAGCGTCAGCACGCCCGACTCATAGCCGGCCGAGATCGCCGTGCCCGCGGTATTCGCCGTCAGCGATTCCGCGGTTCCGTCTAACAAATTCGTGATCGTCATCACGGCTCGGGTCAGCGACACGGAGTCGACGTCGTCGATCGTCAGGGCCGAAGTGCCGACGATCGCTTGCGGGCCGCCGTCTTCGATAAACGCCGCGTTGAAACCGGTTCCCGCCGCGGCGCCGTTCAAATCGATTCGCGGCGCGTCATTGACCGCGGCGACGTTCCAATTCAACGTCCGCACGGTCGACACGATGCCGTTGCTCACCGTCAACGTCACCACGGCCGAACCGGAGCGTTCGGCCGCGGGAGTCGCGCTGAGCCGATAATTGCCGTGGCCGAGGTTCGTCAGCGTGACCGAGCCCGGCGGGAACAACGTCGAATTGTCGACGTCGACGGATATCGTCAGATACTCCGCCGGACGCTGGGTGTCGGTGATCGTAAACTCGACGAAGGCCGAAGCGTCTTCGGGCGATGTTTGATCGGCGATCGCGCCGATCGACGGCGTGCCGACGACGCCGCCGGTGAAATAACGACGCACCACGACGTCGGATTGCAGCGTACGAGTCATGGTCCCCAACACGATCAGGCTACCGTCGCTCGCGATCGCCGCGGCGTTTGCACGACTGCCTATGCTCCCGACGTAATCGATCACCGCGCCGTCTCCCGCGAACGTCGTGTCGAGCGTTCCGCTCGCCGTGACACGGGCGATGACCATCGATTGAGGCGCGAGGTACGAGTAGCCGACGGTGACGTACTTCCCGTCCGCCTGACGGACGAGGTCCGTCACCTCTTCGCTTCCCGTCAACGAGGTGAAGAAGAGGCCGTCGCCGGAGAACGACGTGTCGAGCGAGCCGTCGCTCAAGAACCGTACGAGCGCCGTACGGTTCGATGAAACTCCCGCGGCGACGATCTTGCCGTCGGCCTGCACCAGCACGTCGGCCGCTCGATCGAGCGCGGTACCGGAACCGACCGCTTGCCATAACTTTCCGTCGCCGGAGAACGTGTCGTCGAGCGAGCCGTCGAGATTGAAGCGGAGCAGTACGAAATCGTAGCCGGTTGCGCCGCCGTCGGCGCTCCCTGCGACGACGATTTTCCCGTCGGCTTGGACGGCCACGGATTGGTCAAAGCTGTTTCTGTCTCCCATGTCGACGGCGACCATACCGTCGCCGTCGAACGACGTGTCGGCGGTTCCGTCGGAGTTCAGACGAACGACGGCAAACAACTGATTGGGCGACCCCGTGCGCCAGCCGGTAATGACTATGGCGCCGTTCGATTGCAGGGCCATGTCCTTCGGGCCGGAGAGCCAAGAAGTCAAGGAAACGAAGCCGGACGCGCCGAACGAGGCGTCGAGCGTGCCGTCGGCGTTGAGGCGACCCAAGGTTCTGGCCGCTTCGTCGAGAAAGAGAAACTTTCCGTCGGCTTGCCGAGCCAGTGCGGCGACGTTGCTGCTCGTCGGCACTGCGCCCATGACGAATCCGCCGGAGCCGAACGAAGCGTCCAGCGAACCGTCGGCGCGCAGCATCCAGAGCGCCCACGGTCCGGTCTGATATCCGTTGCCGACGTTGCCGGCAATAAGAGTTCGTCCGTCGGCCAAGGTCAACGCCGTGCTGACGGACGCCGTGCCGACGCCGAAGCCTCGCGTCGTCACCCCGTCATCGCTGAACGATGTATCGAAACTTCCGTCGGCATGAAGCCGACCGACGATGAAATCGCCGCCGTTTAGCGCGCTGACAAGCGTTCCCGCGAAGACGATCTTTCCGTCCGGCTGCGTCGACAGCGAATTGACGACGTCGTTGCCCGGCCCGCCGTCCCAGGTGAGTCGTCCGTCGCCGTCGAACGTCGTATCGAGCGTGCCGTCGGACCGATAACGCAGGATCGCAAAGCCGCTGTTCGAGGCGCCGACGATCATCGTGCCGCCGGCGAGAATCTTGCCGTCGCTCGCTATGGCGAGTCCGTAAAGATTGTCGGTGCCGCTGCTGAGCGACGTGGTGAGTTTGCCGTCGGCGGAGAACGTGACGTCGAGAGTACCGTCGGCGTTGAGGCGAATGAGACCGAAATCGGTGTTGGCCGTGCCTCCGACGACGATTTTGCCGTCGGCTTGCAAAGCCACGCGATAAGCCGTATCGACTCCTGAAGAGGAGCCGCTGACGTTGACGACGATGGAGCCGACCGAATTAAACGAAGTGTCGAGCGTGCCGTTGGTGTTGAAACGCGCCGCGAAGAAGTCGTTCCCCGCGCCGGCTCCCAAGTTCGTCGTCCCTACGATGACGATCTTGCCGTCGCTCTGAATCACGACGTCGCCGGGGGAATCGTCGGCGGTTCCGCTCAGTGAAAACAATGTATAGCCGACGCCGTTGAACGAAGTGTCGACGGCGCCGGCGGCGGTGAGGCGGGCGACGGCGACGTCGGAGTACGGGGCTCCGCTCGCACGAGACGTTTTTACGACGACAATGCCGCCGTCGGCTTGCACGGCCAGATTAATCGGCGTGACGTAATTGATGCCCAACTGGCCGGTGTCGACCGTCGCGATGCCGGCCGCGCCGAACGTCGCGTCGACGGCGCCGGAGGACGTTAGTCGCACCACGGTCAAGACGCCCTGGTTCGATTGTCCGGCGACGAGGATGCGTCCGTCGCCGAGCGCTTCGACGGCGTGCAAACGCAAAGTCGCCAATTCGGTCGCGCCCTCGGTTCCGAACGTCGTGTCAAGCGAGCCGTCGGCGTTGAAACGCGCGACGTACGAAGTTGCCGTGAGATTCGCGCCGGCGACCGTTTGACCGACCACGACGTATTTGCCGTCGGCTTGCCGAGCGACCTCGCGGACCGAATCGAACGTGCCCAGCGGCGACTGCAAGATCAGCGTGCCGTCGCCGTCGAACGTCGGATCGAGCGTGCCGGCGGGAACCGCGACGGCGCTGTTGACGACGTTGATCGTGAACGTTTGCGGCGCGGAGGTGTCGTCGCCTCCGCCGTCGTCCGTCAGCCGAACCGTGACGATCGCCGTGCCGAGGAGCCCGCTCGGCGTGTAGGTGAGCGTTCCGTCGGCGGCGATCGCCGGGCCCGCCGTGAACAACGCCGGATTGTCGACGGCGACTTCGAACGTCGGCGCTTGCCCGGTTTCATTGGGGCCGGCGGCGATCGCCGTGGCCCAACCGACGACCGTTTGCGGACCGGCCGTGCGCACGATCGTTTGATCGGCGCCCTTAGTGAACGTCGGCGCGTCGTTCACGGGGGCGACGTCGATTCGGAACGTATCGACATACGAGGTCGTGCCGTCGCCGACCATGAGCGTAATGCGGGCCGAACCGTATTGGTCGGCCGCCGGGGTCGCCGTCAGTCGCCAGCGGCCGTCCCCCAAGTTTTGGAGCACGAGATTCGCATTCGGGATCAGTCCGACATTGTCGCTGCTCGCCGTAACGCTGAGGGAGCCGGCCGGCACTGAGGAATGCGAAACGAAGAATTCCAGCGGCCCGGTCGATCCGTCTTCCGCGATCGACTGATCTGCGACGGGCGTGAGCGACGGCCCGCCGGTCGCCGGCACGGTGAGATAGCGCAACACGACGGCGGTGCTGACCGTGGTCGAATCGGCATAGCCGCCGACGACCAACTTGCCGTCGGCCTGCAAGGTCGCCGTGAGGCCTTGGTTGCCGACGGCGGCCGGCGCGGTCGTCACCAGGCCGCCCGCGCCGAACGATGAGTCGAGCACGCCGCTCGTCAGATAACGGGCGACGGTGATTCGGGAGACGTTGGAGACGGTGGAATAGCCGACGGCCAAGTATTTTCCGTCGGCCTGCCGTTGCAGCGACAGCAAGTCGTCGGTGCTTGTCGTCCACGCGGTCGCCACGATGCCGCCGGAGCCGAATGTGGAGTCGAGCGTGCCGTCGGCGTTGTACCGCACCAGCGCCACGTCCGACGAAGTTTGTCCGCCGACGACGATCTTGCCGTCGCCTTGCACAAGAATCGAGCGGACGACGTCGGTTCCGGTGCCGACGGCCTTCACCACTTTCCCGGTCCCCCCGAACGTCGTATCGAGCGACCCGTCCAGGTTGAGACGCACCAGAGCGAAATCGTCGTTGGCGCCGTTGTTCGCGCCGCCGCCGAGAAGGATCTTGCCGTCTGCCTGCAGGGCCAGCGTCCGACCGAGGTCGGCCCCGGCCCCGACGTCGATCGTCGCGATTCCGCCGACGCCGAACGCCGCATCGAGCGTGCCGTCGCCGTTGACTCGTGCGACCGCAAACTCGCTCAAGGTATTGGTCTTGCTGCCGCCGACGACGATCTTGCCGTCGGTCTGCACCACGACCGCGGTCGTCGTCGTCAGCGCGCTCAACGTGAGGGTGCCCGCCGTGCCGAACGACGAGTCGACCGACCCGTCGGCGTTGAGGCGCGTGAGGCGTCGCTGAATGGAGTCGAGCAAGAGAAACTTCCCGTCGGACTGCCGAGCCAGCCCCGAGATGTTCGACTGAGTCCCGCGCGTGCCCAGTGAGTATCCGCCGTCGCCGAACGACGTGTCGAGCGTGCCGTCGGGCAGCAGCATCCACACCGCGCGGCGGCCGCCGATGGGCGAATTGTTTTCCGTCATGAAGCCGGCCGCTAACAGCCGGCCGTCGGGCAGCTGCAACGACGACGACACACGGCTCGACGACGGTGCGTACCCCTTCGTATTGAAGCCCTTGCCGTTGAACGTCGTATCGATCGCGCCGTTCGCCAGCACCCGGCCGACGAGCACGTCGCCGTTGTTCACGGCGTCGGTCGACGTGCCCGCGAACACGATCTTGCCGTCGGCTTGCAGGGCGATCGCGGCGATCTGGTCGCTGTTGGACCCGATGCTGAAAACGGCGACGCCGTCGCCGTCGAACGTCGCGTCGAGCGCGCCGGCGCTGGTGTAGCGAACTAGGACGAAATCGCCGTTGGGAACGTTCGAACTCCCGCCGACCACGATCTTGCCGTCCGCTTGCAGGGCCATCGTCGACGCGGCATCCGTCCCCAGAACGTTGGTCGTCACCTTCCCGCTCGTTCCGAACGTCGAGTCGAGCGTACCGTCGTCGTTGAGCCTGACGACGGCGAAGTCCGCGTTCGACGAACCGGCCAGCAGGATTTTTCCGTCGCTCTGCAGCAAGACTCGGTTGGCGACGTCGGGGCTTCCCGCACTCGCGCCCACGTCGACGATCTGATAGCCTGTGCCGTTGAACGCCGTGTCGAGCGCGCCGCTCGTCGTGAACCGCAGCGCGACGAAGTCGTTCCCGCCCCCCTGATTCAAGTTCGTCTGGCCTGCGACGACGACCCTGCCGTCGCTTTGCACGGCGACGTCCAGCGGGCTCTCGCTCAACGTCGAGCTGATCGCAACGGTCGTAAAGCCCGTGCCGTTAAACGTCGCGTCGAGCGCGCCGCCGGCCGTCAGACGCGCCACGGCGAAATGACTGGCGCCGCTCGACGTCCCCCGCGTCCCGCGGACGATCACGATCCGACCGTCGGCTTGCGTCGTCATCGCCACGACGTCCGTAAATCCGATCACCACGTTGCCGACGCCGAAAATCGTCTGCCCGCCGGTGCCGAAACTCGTGTCGACGGCCCCGTCGGCGGTGAGCCGCGTTACATAAATGCCGAAGGTCGCCGTCGTGTCGCCGGCCAAGAGAATCTTGCCGTCGGCCAGCACCTCGAGCGCCGTCAACCGATAGCGATCGGCGATCCAGTACGCGCCGCCGACGCCGAACGAAGCGTCGAGCGTGCCGTCGGTGTTGTAACGCGCCACGAAGCTCGAATGCAGCGCCGTCGGCGAGCCGACGTACGTCGTCCCCAGCACCAAGATCTTCCCGTCCGCCTGCACGGCCGTGTCGCGGGCCTGGTCGACCGTGCCGAGCACCGAACCCAACGTGCGAATGCCGTCCGTGTCGAACGTCGGGTCGAGATTCCCGGCCGCGGCGATCGGTTGAATTACTTGAATCGTAAACGTCTGCGTCGCCGATTGATCCACGCCGCCGTCGGCCGTGCCGCCGGCGTCGGTCAGACGCACCGAAACCACGGCGGTCCCCAAGTAGCCCGCCGGCGTATACCTCAGCGTTCCCGCGGCGTCGATCGTCGGCTGCACGGCGAACAGCGTCGGGTTGTCGTTCGTCACGACGAACGCCGGCGACTGTCCCGATTCGTTCGGCCCGACGGTGATCCCGGTCGCCCAGTTTGCGATCGTTTGCGCTCCCGCGCCGTCCACCAGCGTCTGGTCGGCACCCTTGGTAAACGCCGGCGCATCGTTCACGGCGGTGACGTTCAGTGCGAAGCCGCGCGTCGTCTCCAAGATGCCGTCGTGAACGCGCAGCGTGATCGACCCCGCGCCGAACCGATCGGCCGCCGGCCGCACGGTGAGCTTCCACTGTCCGCCCCCCAAGTTCGTGAGCGTCAGGTTTTCGTTCGGCACTAGCGTCGTGTCGCCGCTCGTCGCGCTCACGCTCAAGGAATCGAGCGGCACGGTCGGATGCGTTACGGAGAACGTCACCTCGAGCGCCGTGTCTTCCTTCGTCGCTTGATCCACGACCGGCGCGATCGACGCGCCCGTGCCGCTCGACGACGCATACCGCAGCACGGTCGCGTCGTACACGTTCGTGCCGGTCGACGAATACCCGACGACGACCAAGTCGCCGTCGCTCTGCAACTCCGCGGCGGTCGCCAGATTGTTGGTCCCTCGTACGGCGACAAGCGAGATGCCGTCGCCGTCGAACGACGGATCAAGCACGCCGTCGGCGGTGAATTGCAGCACGGCGAACTGCGTCGCGCCGCCGACCGTGCCGTACCCGGCGACCGCGAGTTTGCCTCCCGCGAGTTGGCGCACCGTAGTCACGTCGTCGAGGCCTGCGGTCGCCGCGGCGACGACCATGCCGTCGCCGGAAAAAGTGGTGTCGAGCGTGCCGTCGCTCAACAGTCGCACGAGCGCCGCGTCGTTCTCCGATTGCCCGGCCACGACGATCTTGCCGTCGCTCTGCACGATGACGCTGCGGCCGCGATCGGTTCCCGATCCCACGGCTTGCAGCAGCATGCCGTCGCCGGAAAACGTGGTGTCGAGCGCTCCGCTCGCGGTCAAGCGTATCACGGCGAAGTCGTCGTTGGTCCCGTTGCTTCCATAGCCGGCGACGACGATCTTGCCGTCGCTTTGCAAGGCGATCGAAGTCGCGAAGTCGTTGCCCGGCCCGACGCTGAACGTCGCCCAACCGTCGCCGGAAAACGTCGTGTCGAGCGCGCCCGACGACGTCAGTCGCACCACCGAGAATTCCCGCGACGCGCCGTTGGTTCGCGTCCCGGCGAGCAAAATCTTCCCGTCCGGTTGCACGACCATCCCCCGGATGGCCGTCGAACCGGTGAAGTAGCTCGTCAGATAGACGTAGCTCAACGAACCGAACGACGTGTCGCCCGTGCCTGCGGCGTGGAAACGGCGGAGTTGGTTTTGGGAGCTGTTGAGCGACAGGAATTTTCCGTCGCCGAGCACCGCCACGGCCGTGATGTTGTCGTACCCGCCCCCGCCGGCCCTGGTCGTATTCACGGTCCCGCCGGTTCCGAAACTGGTGTCCGGCGTTCCGTCGGCGTTGAGCATCCAGTAGACGTCGCGTCCCCCTTGCGTCGTTGAACCATCTTCGGGGAGGAATCCGGCGACCAGGAATCGTCCGTCGGGCAAGGCGGCGATCGCGGTCGCGATGCTCGAGCCAAGTCCGAAATTATGAACGCGGTAGCCGACGCCGTTGAACGTCGTGTCGAGCGCGCCGGCGGCGTTGAACCTCGCGATCAAGGCCTCGGCGCCGCTGGTAATCGACTCCGTCGCTCCGACGATGACGATCTTGCCGTCCGCCTGCACGAGCACATGTTTCAGACTGTCGAGCGAGTTGAGATCGAGCGTCTGTTTGCCGTCGCCGTCAAACGTCGTGTCGAGCGCTCCGGTCGTCGTGAATCGCGCCAACGTGAAATCGTAGGAAACGGTCCCCCCGACCACGATCTTGCCGTCGGCCTGCACTGCGACGCCGTACAACTCGTTGCCGGAACCGCCCAGGTCGCTGATCTGCTTGCCGCCCGTGCCGAACGACGTATCAAGCGTGCCGTCGGTGTTCAAGCGGATTAAGCCGAAGTCGCTCACGCCGAACCGATCCGCCGTTCCCGCCACGATCAACTTGCCGTCGCTTTGCAGCACGGCGGCGCGGGCTTCGTCGTAAGTCGTCGCTCCCGCGGCGACGTTGACTTTCACGATCCCGGACGCGTTGTAGGTCGTGTCGAGAACGCCGCCGGTCGTCAAGCGGACCGCGAAGTAGTCGGCATTCGAAGCGGCGTAGGTCGTCCCGGCGACAAGGATTTTTCCGTCGGCTTGCAGCAGGACCTCATGCGCCGTCTCGTCCCCTCCCAGGTCGAGGTTGTAATAGCCGATGCCGTTAAAAGTCGTGTCGAGTGCGCCGGTCGAGGTCGTACGAATGACGGCGAAATTCGTCAGATTCGCTTGCTTCGTCGCCACGATCTTGCCGTCGGACTGAACGGCCAGACCGACGGGGTACGTGGAAACGGAGTTGTTGCCGTGAGCGATCGTCGTC
>JAEUIN010000315.1 GCA_016793115.1 Planctomycetaceae bacterium | reverse complement strand
AACCGCGGTCGCGCAGCTCAACGAAAACATCCTGTGGCCGCGCGAGCTCGAACTCAACCAGGTTTACGACGAAACCGACTATATCTACGCCTCGATGGACGTGGTCACCGACAACGTCATCGAAGGAGCCGTGCTCAGCTTCATCGTCTTGTTGCTGTTCTTGAAGAACTTTCGCTCGTCGCTCGTGATCTTTACGGCGATCGGCACGAGCATGATCGGCATGTTTTTGGCGATGGGCCTGATGGGGCGCTCGCTCAACTTGCTGAGCTTGGCGGGCATTTCATTCGCCGTCGGCATGTTGGTCGACAACTTCATCGTCGTCTTGGAAAACATCTTTCGCCATCGCCAAAACCACGACTCGATCATCTCCGCCGTCGTCAAAGGGACCGGCGAAGTCTGGGGCGCCGTCGTGGCGAGTACGCTCGCCAATTTAGCCGTTTTCGTCCCCGTTCTGTTCGTTCACGATCAGGTCGGCCAATTGTTCCACGACTTGGCCTTGGCCATCAGCTGCGCGCTGGCGTTATCGCTGCTCGTTTCCTTAATTCTCATTCCGACGGCGGCCGGTCAGCTATTGATGCACGACAAGAACGTGATGAGCGACGAGCCGCGCACAACGTTCCTTCAGCGCATCTTTATGCCGTTCGACAAGTTCGGCGAGGCATTCACTAACAGCGTCGTTACGGCGAATGCGGCGATTCAAAAGAGCGTCGCATTGCGGCTTATCACAATTAGCGGCTGCTTGGCATTCTCATTGTTTTTCAGTTGGCTTTTGATGCCGAAGGTCGAGTATTTGCCGAACGGCAATCGGAACTTGGCTATCGGGCTGTTATTGCCGCCGCCGGGCTACAACCTCGATCAGCTCAATGCCATCGGTTCTCAAATTGAAAACAAGATGCGTAAGTACTGGGACGTCGACCCGCGGCAGCCCCAGTCGGAGCGCAAAGATACCGGGATCGGCGACTTCTTCTACGTCGCTCGCGGCCGTCAATTGTTTATGGGGCTGCGCGCCGAGGACGAACTTCGTGCAAGTTCGCTCACGAAGCTTGTTGGCGAAGCGACGACGGATATTCCAGGCATGATCGTGATTGCCAAGCAAGCCAGCTTGTTCGAATCGGGCCTAGGAGCAGGCCGCACCGTCGATATCGAAATTATGGGACCCGACGTGTCCAAGCTCGTCGGCCTCGCGCTAAAGGTGATGGGCCAAGTTCCATCAGTCGTTCCCGCCGCGCAGTTTCGACCGGTCCCCAGCGCCGATCTATCCGCTCCGGAATTGCACATTCGTCCCCGCTGGGATCAAGCGGCCGATCTAGGAATAACCGCGTCGGAAATGGGCTACGCCGTCAATGCGCTCGTTGACGGGGCTTATGCCGGCGACTACAACCTCGACGGCGACCGCATCGATTTGGCCATCGTCGGCAATGAGCAGCGTGCCAAGACCGCGCAGGACGTGCGAGGGCTCTCGATTCACACGCCTGAAGGTCGCACGGTCACGCTTGAATCCGTCGCCGATGTCGTCGCCGCGAGCGGGCCTGAGCAAATCAACCGACGCGAGCGACTGCGGGCCATCACCGTACAGGTTTCTCCGCCGGCTGCAATGCCGATCGAAGATGCGATGGTCCGCATTCAAAAGGAGATCGTCACACCGATCGAGAACGACCCGGCTTTGAAGGGCCTGTACCAAGTCAACTTGTCCGGCACGGCCGATAAGCTGCAGTCGACTTGGCTTTCGATCCGTTGGAACTTAGTGCTCGCCGTCGTCATCACCTATTTGGTGATCGCCGCGTTGTTCGAATCGTGGCTGTACCCGCTGATCATCATGCTTAGCGTGCCGCTCGGCGCGGTCGGCGGATTCATCGGTCTTGCTTTGCTGAATTACGGCCTCGCCGTGCTCAGTCCCGGCACGATTCAGCCGCTCGATATGTTCACGATGGTCGGCTTCATCATGCTCGTCGGCACCGTGGTAAACAACCCGATTCTCATTGTCGAACAGGCTCTGCAAAACGTGCGCGAGGGCGGCATGAACTCTTGCGATGCGATCCTCGACAGCGTGCGCACCCGCATTCGCCCGATCTTCATGACCGCATTGATCGGCCTTTTAGGCTTGTTGCCTCTCGTCATCTCGCCTGGCGCGGGGAGCGAGCTTTATCGCGGGCTCGGAAGCGTCACGCTCGGCGGACTGGTGTTTTCGACCTTCTTTACGCTATTCTTCATTCCTGCGTTGTTCACCTTGTGCATGGATGTGCAGTCGCGATTAAGCGAACTCCTTTTCCGTCGCCAAGCGGCGACCGACGTCGCATTGACCGCCGTTTCGGAGGCTCCCGTCGAGATGGATGGGCTAGGCGAGCCGGCTGAGCGGTTAATAAGGGAAAAGCCTGCGGTCAATGAGCATTCGATCGGCGAATCCGTCGAGAGCCGCAACTCCGCCGGCACCGAAGTCGAATCGCAGTCTGCAAACGGCCGCGTCTCTCCCCATAACAATGGTCACGGCACGACTCGCGACGGCAACGGCCGTATGGACGACGATCTTCCGTCGCAGTCGATGCGCTAGAATGGGCGGGTATATCGCAGCGATCGGCCGGAGTGCGGCTAATCAAAAAACAAAGCCAACTCTCCGCATGCGAAGAG
>JAEUIN010000283.1 GCA_016793115.1 Planctomycetaceae bacterium | reverse complement strand
GGAAATGACGAAGCACAAACCTCGCATCTTGGTGACGATGGGGGACCCGGCGGGGGTCGGGCCGGAGCTTTGCGTGCGCTTGCTCGGGCATGCGGCGACGGCCGAGCTTTGCACGCCGATTGTCTTCGGCGATGCGGGCGTGCTGGCCGGTGCGGCCGATCGATTGTCGTTGCCGCTGGAGGCTCCGGTCGTCGTGGCGGCCGATTGGGTGGAGAAGGGCGCGGCGATCGAGCGGCCGGCGATCGTGGACTTTGCCGCCGTCGATGCGCGGGCCCTGGTGCCGGGCGTCGTCGCCGCGCAATGCGGGGCGGCTTCCTATCGCTACGTCACGGCGGCGATCGACGCGTGTCTCGCCGGCCAAGCCGAGGCGATCTGCACGGGTCCGATCAACAAAGAAGCTCTGCACGCCGCCGGGCATAAATACCCGGGCCACACGGAGATCTTCGCCGAGCGGATGCAATCGGAGAAATGGTGCATGATGCTGACGTCGGCCGAGATCACCTGCAGCTTGGTGACGGCCCACGTCGGCTACCGCGAAGTGCCCGGGCTTTTGAGCGTGGAGCGTATCGTCGACGCGATCGAGCTGACTTACGCCGCATTGCGCCGGATGCGCGGACGGGAACCGCGGCTAACGATCTGCGGCTTGAACCCGCATGCGGGCGAGCATGGGCTGTTCGGCAGTCGCGAGGAAGAACGGTTCATCGAACCGGCGGTGGCCGCGGCGCGGGCACGAGGCATCGCCATCGAAGGTCCGCTGCCGCCCGATACTGCGTTTCTACCGCAACGCCGGGCCGTGACCGACGCTTACGTGTGCATGTACCACGACCAAGGGCTGATCCCGCTCAAGGCGTTGGCCTTCGATTCGGCGATCAACACCACTTTGGGACTTCCCGTCGTGCGGACGAGCGTCGATCACGGCACGGCGTTCGACATTGCGTGGCAAGGCACGGCGAACCCCAACAGCCTCTACGAAGCCGTGAGGCTCGCCGCGCAGCTGGTCATGCCGGTCGACGGTTAGCCCGATGGTTAGCCTTGCTTCGACGTATCGACGTCGAGCGCTCGATACATTTGGCAATCGCCCGAGAGGCCGCGGTAGAGCAAGCCTGCGCCGAGTGCCGAGAGCATGAAGCCGCGGAACGGTCCACGCGTTAGACCGATAAGCACCATCGCGGCCCCGGCAGCCGCCGAGATGGCCCGCTCTTGCGGACCGACGTTCACGGAACAAGCTTTGGACTTCACGCGGCTCGGCGAGTGCTCCTCACCGAGAAAGCTTTCGCGCATGGCTTCGTTCGAAGGACGGGCGGCGGTGGACATAGGACACCTCAGAAGACTGAAGACTTAAGACTAGAGATGGAAGTGAGCGCGCGGATATGCAGCGTCGCTCAAATATGGACGATCGTCCGTCGCGCACGGTTTGCGCCGTCGAGGCTTGCGACTCGTCCTCAGTGCGAAGCAATCGGCGTGCCCGTCGCTCTGCGGGCGGCTGCCGGCATTACGAGGCTCTCCGAGAACCCGGCCCCCCTCACCCCCGGCCCCTCTCCCGCAAGGGGCGAGGGGAGTATTCAGTTAAGCACTAAGCTTTCACGGTGAAGGTAATCGACTCGATCGCCGCATGGCCCGACTTGCGAAACGGCCGCGGCAGCGGTTGGGCGTGCCCTTTTTCGTCGATCGTCCGTGAGCGAAGCACATATTTGCCGGCCGGAAGAGCCGGGAGCACTGCGGCCCAGTGGGCGTTCGTCAATCGCAGTGGCCAATGTTTGGGCCGGCCCGAGCTATCGAAACCGTGCGTTTGCGGGGGGATGCGGCCGCCGTCGAGCGCACCCCAGTCAGTCGGGGCGGGGAGGAGTTCGGCGTCGACCCACGTCGCCGTGGTGAAATACGGATCTCCCTCGGGCCGCGGTTTGTCGGCCGGTTCGATGGAGACTTGCACCTTCGTCAGTCCGGAGATGCCGACCTGTGCGTAGCCCGAGACGGCGATTTTCTCGCCGGCTTTCGGATCGGCGGGCGGCGCGAGCACGGCGGCGAACGTCTTCAGCGGGCTATCGACGTCGTTGTTCTGCTCACCGTAGGTATCGTTGGCGTGCGCGATGTTCGAGAGCACCAGGTGAGTGAGCCACTTAATCGACTTGAAACCGTATGCTTCCGGCACGACCACGCGCACCGGCCCGCCGCGCTCGGCGTCGAGCCATTGGCCGTTGAGCTTGTAGCAGAGAATGACCGGCGGCAGATCGTATGGGTCTTCGAGCACGCGACCGATCGGCAGCGAACTACGAAACATCTGTTTCGGATCGTCGTTGTGGTAGCCCCAATAAAATACGCGTCGCAGATCTTCGCGCGGCTTCGTAAGCCACACCACTTCGCGAAGCGGCACGCCTTCCCACAGGCCCATGCCGAGCGGGCAGCCGATGTTCAGACAGGTCATCACCTTCGGAAACCGCACGGCGTGCTTCTCGCCGAGCTTCAAGAGCGCGGCGAAGTCCAGCGCCGTGTCATCGCCCTTCGTGAGTTGCTTGCCGAGTTTGGCCGGCTTGTCGGGATCTGAAAGCACCTCGAGCCGCCAAGTGTCGCGCGTCAGCCCAACTTCGCGAAGTTTCTCCTCCGGCAGCGAGTGCGGCACCGGCTTGCCGCGCGAGACGTCGCGAAAGTCTTCCGTGGGGGTGAAGTACGGCTCTCCTCGGGCTCCCGCTTTTTCCGGCTTCGCGCGCGGGGGCGGCTTATCGCTTTTGATCTCGCCTTTGGCTTCGGTTTCGGCGGCGGCGGCCGTGCCGAGCGGCGCTATTGCCGCGGCGGCGACGCCGGCCTGCAGGAAGAAACGTCGGGTCAGCCGTGCATGTTCCGCCAGGAAATCATCGCCGTTCATCGCACGCCTCTCCGCCACGGGGACACGATGGTCTACTTCTTCAACTCGTCAGGCACCGTCAGCTTCAGCTTCTTTACGAGCAGCGTTTCAATCTCGGCCGCCGGCAGCGGCTGATGATCGATCTTCACGTTTGGTAGCAGCTTACGCAGTTGCTCGACGTCGGCCGGCGAGATCGCCGTTTGGTGAATCTTGAGTTGCTTCAGATTCGGCAGCTTGGCGAGCGTCTGCAAATCGGCGGCCGTGAACACGGCTTCAAAAAGTTCCAATCGTTCGAGCGACGGAATGCCGGCGAGCACCGCGACGGCCGCACCGTCGAGCGTCGGCCGGAGCGGCTCACCGCCCCAACGCGGGAGCCGCTGACCGATGCGGATGACCTTCAAATTAGGGAGCTTGGTCAAATGGTGGATCGCGCCGGGCGTCGGCATGGTGTGCCAGGTGTGAAACTCTTCGAGCTGCGCCAGTTCGCCGACCGCCGCATAGGCTGCGTCGCCGGTCGTGCTGCCGGCGAAAGTCAATCGACGCAGGTTCGGCAGGCTCTTCAAGTGCGCGAGGCCCGAGCCGGTGAATGTTTCCAGCGACCAAGACGGATGCCACAGGCTAAGCCCTCGCAACTTCGCAAGGGGCGCGAAGTGTCGATACCCGTCGTCCGAGAGCGTTGATTGGTTTGTGCTGAACTCTTCAACTTCTTTCAAGCCGGTCAACAGCGGCAACGTTTCGTCGGTGAGCGTCTTGCCGTTGAGGTTTACCTTTTTGAGAGTCGTGCAAGCGCCGAGTAGCTTGTATTCGGCGGCGCCCCAAGTGTCGACGTCGGCCGAAAGTTCCACGGCCGTGCCTTGCGTGCGCCGCACCTTCGCGCCGAGTTTTTCCAGTGCGACGGTCGGATCGTCGGCCAAGCAGGCGGTCGTCGCGAAGGCCGTAGCGAGAATCGTGGGCAAGAGCGCGAAGCGGGGCATGAATCACTCCGAATCCGGGCGAATAATGTCTGGCGCGACGCTTCCCACGCCGGGCCGATTGAGTCAGGATACTAGGCGGAACCGGCGGCGTCGAATTGCCGCTTCAGGACGCTTAGCATCACCTTCAGTACGGGACGTGGGAACGAGGAATGGCGGCGAAATCACTGGCCGA
>JAEUIN010000190.1 GCA_016793115.1 Planctomycetaceae bacterium | reverse complement strand
TCGATCCAGCGGGCGTTGAAATCGGCCTCGTAGAGCGAAACGAGCGCATTGGCAAGGCAGGCGTAGTCGTCGAGATAACCGTCGAACTTTGCCTGACCGTGTCGATAAGCGTGCAGCAGGCGACCGTCCGGCCTGCGCAACTTCGTCAAAAGGAAGTCAGCAGCCTGTTGCGCAGCGGCCAAGTAACGCTGCTCGCCGAGCGCGCCGGCGGCCGTCGCCAAGGCGTCGATCATCAAACCGTTCCAACTTACGAGCACTTTGTCGTCGAGGCCCGGCGGTATACGCCGGCTGCGAACTTCCAGTAACTTCGCCCGCGCGGCGGTGAGGCGAGTTTGCAGCTCGTCGACCTTAACGCCGAGCGACTTCGCCACGTCCGTCAACTTCCGCGGCAGGTTCGGGATGCTCCGGCCCGGGTGTTCTTCGATTTCGAAATTGCCCGCGGGCGTGATGTCGTACGCGGCGGCGAAGAGCCGAGCGTCGTCCGCCCCAAGCACTTTTTCGACTTCGTCAACTGTCCAGACGTAATACTTGCCTTCTTCTCCTTCGCTATCCGCGTCGAGCGTGCTGTGAAATCCGCCGGCCTCGTCCGTCATCGACTTCAAAATGAAATCAAGCGTGTGGCGCGCCGTCGCGGCAAACTCGTCGCGGCCCGTCGATTGATACGTCTCCACGAGAGCCGAAACGAGCAGCGCGTTGTCGTAGAGCATCTTCTCAAAGTGCGGCACCAGCCAGCGGGCATCGACGCTGTAGCGATGAAACCCTCCGGCAAGCTGGTCATAAATCCCGCCGGCCGACATTTTTTCTAGCGTAAATGTCACCATCTCTAGCGCCTTCGCCGAGCCGGTTCGTTTCGCGATGCGCAGCAGAAGTCGCATATCCATCGGGTGCGGAAACTTCGGCGCCGCACCAAAGCCTCCTTCGCGCGCGTCGAAATTCTTGGCGAGTGCAGCTTCGACGACGGTGACGAGGTTCACATCGAGTTCGCCGTCGGCCTCGCCCGTGCCTGCCGAGCCGACGACCTTCAGATGGTCGGTCAGTTGCTTGGCTTGGTCGAACAGCGCTTCGCGACGGTTCTTCCAAGCGTCGAGCACGGCGAAGAGCACGGCGTCGAAGCCCGGCATCCCGCGGGCCGCTTTAGGCGGCCAGTACGTGCCGCCGTAAAAAGGTTGCTTGTCCGGAGTGAGAAAGACCGACATCGGCCAGCCGCCGCGACCGGTCAGGCTCTGCACGGCGTTCATGTAGATCTGGTCGATGTCCGGCCGCTCTTCGCGATCGACCTTCACGCAGATGAAATTCTCGTTCAGAGTCTTGGCGATCTCGGCATTCTCAAAACTCTCGTGCTCCATTACGTGGCACCAATGGCACGCCGAGTAGCCGACGGAGAGAAACACCGGCCGGTCAAGCTTCTTCGCCGCCGCGAACGCTTCCCCGCCCCAAGGGTACCAATCGACGGGGTTGTTCTGATGCTGCAGCAGGTAAGGCGACGTTTCCTTCGCGAGACGATTGGGCATGGCGTCGCTCCCTTACGTGAACTGCCGGCTGATCTAAATTGCCGGCCTATTTAAATTGCTGATCTGGCCCCGGAAACTTGCCGCTACGCACGTCGTCGCGAAACGCTTCGGCGGCCTGTTTGATCGTGGTCTTGAGGTCGGCATATGGTTTCACAAACCGCGGGACATAGCCGCTTGTGAGTCCAAGCATGTCGTTGGTCACGAGCACTTGGCCGTCGCAGCCGTCGCCGGCGCCAATGCCGATCGTTGGGACGCTGAGTGTGGCAGTCAGTTCGCGCGCAAACTCCGCCGGGATGCATTCCAACAGCACGCAGAATGCCCCCGCCTGTTCGGCTTCGCGAGCTTCTCGAAGCAGCCGGTCGTGGTCGCGTTGCACCTTATAGCCGCCGAGCAGGTGCACGTTCTGCGGACGCAAGCCGCAGTGGGCGACCACAGGAATGCCCGCCGAAGTCAGGGCTCCGATCACTTCGGCTTGATCGGCGCCCCCTTCCAGCTTCACGGCTTGGCACCGCGTCTCTTTGAGGATTCGCCCCGCATTCTCGACGGCCTTGTACCGCCCAAGATGGTTGCTAGGAAAAGGCATGTCGACGATGGTCAGAGCCCGAGTAACAGCGCGCCCAACCATCTCGGCGTGATAGATCATTTCGTCGAGCGTAACGGGAAGCGTCGTGGAATGCCCCTGCACGACCATCGACATACTGTCGCCCACGAGAATGGCCTCGACGCCGGTTTCGTCGAGCAATCGGGCCATTGTGTAGTCGTAGGCCGTGAGCATCGTGATCTTTCGCCCGGCCTTTTTCATGGCCATGAATTGCGGTACGGTCAGACGCTGGGGGGCGGGCTCGGTCATCGCGGCGGCT
>JAEUIN010000230.1 GCA_016793115.1 Planctomycetaceae bacterium | reverse complement strand
GAATCGAAGCGTCGTCTTTCGAAGCCTGAAACTCGCCGACGACCCGCGATGCCGATTGCTCCGCGATGCGCCAGGGCCGCGTGAGGCAGAAGCCGTGAATCGCGTTGCCGCGGGTATCGTTCCCTTCGAGTTCGTACGTCTTGCCGCCGTATTGCAACGTGGTCCCGCGCAGCCGGCCCGGGTACGGAAACAGCAGCGGAATGCCGCTGTGCGATGGTCGTTCCTTGCCGCTCGCAAAGTTCGGGTGCGACCACAGCACATCGACCGGCTTACCGGCCGGCGCGGCGTGAAACTCATAACAATTGAAGCCGAAGCCGACGAGGATCTTCGCGGTCGCTCCGGTTTGCGGATCAGAAATCGAGACTTGTTCGATGCTCATAGCTTTACTGCTCTTATCGTAAGTGTGTGCGAGGCGTATCGAGGTTCTAGGAATGTCGAGGCGTGGAACGTGGCAACTGCCGGCGTCACGTAAAGCGGTTCACGTGAGAAGTGCCGAACGGCCGTCATCAGCGCGATCGTGATGCCCAGCCATAGCAAGCCGGAACGAACTTCCGCCGGACTGGATTCACCAAACGCCGCCGTCGCCAAACGATGCATCAGCATCACGACGGCGCCGAGCGACAGGGCGAACAGCGTCGTCGTGCTCACGTCGTGCCCGAGCAGCGAATCGCGGGCCGCTTCGGGCAATTGCAACATGACGACCACGCCGACCGGCCATTGCAAGAGCGTACAGACCAGCGCGGCCAGCGCTCCTCGCGACTTCAGTCGTTGTGCGTCGGCGGCGAGCGTCGCGTCGGGTTGTGTCGTCGAAGCTTCTTCGCCGCGCGGGCGGCGCGGCCGCACGGAAGCCAAGGCCATGAGCATCGCCCCGGCCACGGCCAACGACGCCAGCGAAAAATGAGCGACGCGAATCAGCACTTCCGGATCGACCAGAATTGAGACAAATTTCAGCGGCAGCACGGCGGCCGAGGTTCGCGTGCTCAGCACACTCAAGACCGAGAACAGCGTGGGGAAGTGATAAACCGTGTTGGTGATCGAAAGCAGGGCCAACACCGTGGCCAACACCGTTCGCGAGGAACCACGTCGCCAAATGGCCAACCAAGCTTCAAAGCACACGGCCGAAAAAACCAACTCGCCGACCGTAAACGCGTAGCGACTGTGCGGCAGCGACCGGAAGGCCAGCGTCACCTGCTGCGAATGGGCCGTCCACCAGAGCCACGCGGCCAGAAAACCCAGGACGATTCCGGCATAGAGCCCATGAATCGAACCCCGCAAGAGCCGCGTCCCGACGGCGTCGGCCACGGCATCCCCGCGACGACGGGCTCGCCAAAAAAGCCACAGCGCCAAAATCGGCCCGCCGAATGCCGCATTAACCGCCGTCAGATGCAGAGCGGTGACGAGGATTTGCAGCAGATCAAGCAAGTTTTCCAAACTCCGACCGGCGAGGGCTGTAGCGATGCACGGCCGATTATAGACCGCGAGCGATGCGTGGAAAGCAGTCTATCCGACTCCTCCCCTCTCCTCTTGCGGGAGAGGGGCCGGGGGCGAGGGGTGCGGGTTCTTGAATAGCTCTAAAGCGCTTTGGGCGGCCGAATTGACAGCCCGCGCATCGACCGACTACCATCGCTGTTGTCCGAATCGGGCGGTTAGCTCAGTTGGCAGAGCGCCATGTTTACACCGTGGATGTCGTGGGTTCGAC
>JAEUIN010000157.1 GCA_016793115.1 Planctomycetaceae bacterium | reverse complement strand
TTCGAACTCGCGCTCCCCGACGCCGCGAGCGAAGTCGCCGCCGGGGCGCGGGCCGTGCTCGCGCAGGAGATTCGCAACGCCCGCGGCGGCCGCTACACGTTCACCGTCGAAGCCTGCGGCGGCGGCCGTTCGGCCGAGTTCTTCGCAGCGGCCTGGTTGCGCCGGCTCCAATGCCGCTTGATGTTGTTCCGCTATGCGACCTCGGCCAAGAACCCGGCCGACGTGCAAATCCTCGCGAGCGAAACGTTCACGCCGGCGTTCGACGCGGCCGGCCGCACGCAGCCGCACACGATCTCGGCCTTCCTTGGTTCGACGACGCCGGGCGCCAACTTCGCCATCGGCAACGGCCTGGGCGTAGCGATCGTCGTCGAAATGCTCGCGCCCGGCCCGCTCCGGGCCGCCGACGTGGGGACGGGCGTCGCCGAGTTGGTCGTCCGCCGCGTGCGGCTCGACTTCGATCCCCGCAAACGGGAAGACGCCGTCGTGAGCTAGCCGCTCCGCCGCCGTTCCGCCGCTGCCCGGTTCGCCGGGCGGCCGTTCGATCGGAGCCTCTAGAGAAGCCTCGCTCGCACCGAGCGGCTCGGCCCCCCATGTGGAGCGCGACCTGCATTTTTCCCGGCGGTTTTTAAGAAATCCGACCCCCCCGCAGACCGCCCGGCGCCGTCGGAGGCTCTCGCACTGTCCTCGCAGCGAGCACGCCCCGGGCCGGCCCGCCGGCACCCGCCCGCACCTGTCTTGCAAACACGTTGCACCAGCAACATCGTCGCGACAAGCTCGGCCGATCCTCGGTTGGGTCGAGCGCCGCGAGGCCCACGCGGCCCAAGCCGCCGCCCGGAGGCCCGAAGCGGCAATCGAAACCGCCCCGGCAGGTTGCTAAACTCCAGACCCGGCCGCTGCGGCGACGGCCAAGCTCGGCCCCGCCCGCCGGCGATTCGCGACTTGAATCGCAAACTCCACCCGCGATCTCCATCCGCCCGGCGCCGCCATGCTCGCCGACGATCTTCCCGACGCCACGTTCGGCTCTCCCCCGTCCGACGGTTCGCCGCTCATCGTGCGGCCGGCGGCGTACGTCGTCGTGTTCGATCCCGCCGGCCGCGTCGCCGTCGTCTCGGCCGACGCCCGGGGGCGGGCCCGCCAAACCAGGCCGCTCTATTGGCTGATCGGCGGCGGCCGCGAAGCGGGCGAAACGGCCGAGGCGACCGTGGCCCGCGAGTGCCGTGAAGAGCTCGGCTGCGAAGTCCGCCTCAAGCGCCCGCTCGGCCGAGCTCGGCAGTTCTTCTACGGCCGCGACGAAGACGCCTGGTTCGACATGACGGCCGACTTCTTCGCGGGCCGGCTCGTCGGCGACCCGACCGGCGGCCAACCCGACCTGCTGCTCCACTGGCTCGACCCGGCGACCGAGGCGCAACACTTCTTCCACCGCTGCCACGCCTGGGCGGTCGAGCGCGCGGCCGGCGAGTGAAACCAAGCCCGCCGTGCGCGGCGAAGACTCTTCGTGGCAGCCCCCGACGCTTCCTCAACATGAGGCCGGGTGCGGTCGAATTCACGGAGCGTTGCCGCGCCGATTCACAGCCGACTCGTCGTCGGCCCCCGGCATAAAATGCCCGCGGCTAAGACTGGGAACCCGGAAGGGATTCCAAACGCGATCGCACGCACGGAACAGGCGTCGGCGGCGGCCGGCCGGTTGCAAATTGACCTGACCCGACGCGGAATGTATAGTTGCGCACGCCGGTGGATGAAATTCGGCTCCATGCCGTGTGGTTGCTGCGCTTCGGCGGAGCGGCCCTATATCCCCGGCTTTCTTTTTGCCAAGGCGTCGCGCGTCAACGGATTTCGTTGCGTGTAATACTCGCCGTACTCGTGGTTGCGTAGGTCGTCGACGTCGTAAACGAGTCCGACCTTCGACCAGACGAATTCAAGATAGCGCGACTCGTCTCGTTCGTAGAGTCGTTGCAACGCCCAGAGAAAATAGTCGACGGCCTGCAAGCAGGGATCGCCGATCGCACCGCTCGCGACGACCTCGATCGGGGCCGTCGCATCGACGCCCCATGACCGGCGAAAGTTGGCCCGCGCATTTTCCAACGCCGTGCGCAACGAAGCCGTTCGATCCGTCGACCCGCGCTTGGCGAACACGATTCGATACGCTTCCTCTTTGTGGAGTCGATCCTTGAACAGCCGACTTACACAGCGATCGTAGAGTTGATTGGGATGGTACCGATACCGCGGACGGATACGATTTCGCTCTTGAACGCGTTGAACGATCCGCCGTTTGTCGCGAACCACGGCGAAGAAGCGCATCTCATGCTTCATCAAAAGCGAAAACACTTCTCGCCGAATTTCGGGCAAATCATCCTTCGCGTGAAACCCGAGAGCCGTCTTTCGTCGCTCCGGTTGCAGTGAAGGAACATTCTTGAAGTATGGGTCGGCCAAGATCGATTCGCGCAACTCGTGAAGTTGCTTGCCGACGACTTCGGGAGCCGCGATGTCGAGTAACCCGAGGACGAAGTAGGTCGAACAGCCTTCCTTTCCGACCACGATCTGCTTGCCGCGGTTGAACAAAGTCGGATCGCCGGCCTCATCGACGAAATAGCGACACTCCGAACGACGTTGCATGGACTCGTCAGCCATGACGGCCACGGTAGCGGACGACTTCGACCTTCGGCAACCATTTTCCGTGCGGTGAAGATTCCGTCGCTCTCGGAAACCCTGTCAGGGTTTCCGACGCCGGAATCGCCGCCACGGCGCGCTCAGGGCGAACTGAGGAAACCGCGCAGGGGTTTCATAGGCTGCTCCGGGCGGCTGTCGGCGACGGCGAAGCCGGCTCGTGGCGGCGGCACATGAGATGAATCACTCGCCGACGGGTTCTGTTGCGCGGCTCGCCGCCGCCGGGCGCACGATCGAAACGCCGGCTCGACGGCTTCGGCCTTCTTGTCGCGGGGCATTCGTTGCGGTTTGCCGCACAAGCGGTCGGCGGCCGCCGCCGAAGCGCCGACTCCGCCGGAGTTCGACGGGGCGGCAATCCGCGCCCGCGATCGGCGCGCGGTCGCCGGAAAACGCCGCATTCTCGCGGGCGCAGGCGTCCTTCGCGGCGAGTTGCGGAGCGCAACGTCCGCGGTCGAATCAGGCCGGTCCGGCGAAGTTGTCCGGCTGTAGCGAAAATCCTCGCCGGCGAATCAAACACGTTGTTTCGCGATTTGCGGCCGATGTTTTCCCAGTCAAGGCGGCGTATTCCATACGAACGGATTGAACTGGAGTGAACACTCGATGACGACGACGTGGGTTCGTTTCTTGCTGACGATCGCGGCGACCTTAACGACGACGGTCGTCGCGGCCCAAGCCGGTCCCTTCGCCGATCTCGCCGAGCCGGCGTTTTCGTCGTTCGCCTCCGAGGCCGCGGAGCGGGCCGCGCCCACGGTGCTCGTCGCCGATTCGGATTTCGCCCCGCCGCGGCTCGAGGTCGGAGCCGCCTTGTTGTACCTGCAACCCGGCTCCGGGAGCTTGGAGTACGGCACCTTGGTCAGCCCGCTGCCGGCTCCGTCGCCGCATTGGGAGAATCAATCGATCCGCCCGGAATTCAGTCCGGCCTTCAATCTCCACGTGCGGTTCCTCGTGCCCGAGACGGCCAACGACCTGCGCGCCTCGTGGACCCATTTAGACAGCACCGATCGCGCCTCGTTCGCCGGCACGCCGCTCCAATTCGCCGGCCCGTCGTACCTCATCGGGCCGGGCGCGACGGCATACAACGTCGGGAGCGGCACCGTGAACTTTCGCTACGAGTCGGTGAACTTGGAAGGGGGACATCTCTGGCGCGCCGGCCGGCCGTTTCAGATGCGCGTCTTCGGCGGCGTGCAATACACCTCGGTCGACCAAGACCTGACCGGATGGTTTTCCGATTTCAGCGGCTCGCTGACGCATCAAAACACGACCCAGTCCTCGTTCCTGGGCGCGGGCCCGCGCGTCGGCGTGAGCGGACAGTTTCAGCGTCGCCGGTTGCAGTTGCTCGGCGAGATGGCGGCCGTCGCGCTCGTCGGCACGCAGCACAGCCGGGTCAATTTCAACACCACGTCGGCGATGTTTCCCGGCGGCAGCCCGCAATCGTTCACGTCGCCGAGCTCGACGCAAGTCGTGCCGGGCCTCGAATCGCGACTGGCGAGTTCGTACTCGTTGCAACTCGGCGGCGGCGTGCTGAAGCTCGAGGCCGGCTACCAGGCCGTGGTCTACGTCGACGCGGTGAACTCGTACAACTTCACGCAAGTCGCGGTGCCGCCGGTGGTGAACAACGTCGGCGTGTTTTTCGCCACGGCCGACCACCTGCAGAACAACTTCACGGCTCACGGGCCGTACATGTCGCTCTCGTGGGGCTTCTAGAAGCGATGATGGGCCGGCCGAACGTATGCGACGGAGCGGTCTCGTCTTAGCCCCCGGCACTTCCTGCCGGGGGCGCCGGACTTCGCGGACGAGAGACGGCGCTGCGTGAAACGCGCCGCGCCGTTTGCCCCCGACATCAAGTACCGGGGGCTAAGACGGGAATCCCGTTGAGATTTCGAAACGCGTGACTCGTCACGGGCACGAGAGTCAGGCGCGGGCCGGCCGCCGCGTCGATTACAATCCTCCGAAACGCCGACGAGGTTTGACGGGCCGAAACCGGCGCCGCGCGGCGACACGAGGGAGAGAGATGATGTTCCAACCGAGTGCAGGACGTTTCATCGCCGTCGGTTTGGCCGCGGCGACGGCGGCGGGCGCTTTTATGTCCGGCTCAATCGACCGCTATGAAGGCCCCGTCCTGGTCCCCTTCACCGCCGGAGCCTTCGTGGTTCTGCTCGCCGCCGCCGGCCTCAGCCTCGCCGCGTCGTTTGTCTGGTGGCTGCTCGGCTATAACTGGAAACCGAAATTCTATCCCACGGCACGCCGACTCCTCGTGGCCGGCTTGGTCTTCGGCGTCCTCGCCGTCGGGCTGCGCTACGTCTCGGACTTGGTCTATGAAGGGGGCTGGAGCAGTTGGGTTAACGCGGCGATGAATCTTCCCGAACAGATCACGCTGGAATAGCCGCGCCGCGCTCGGGTCGACTTGTGAAACCCTTTCAGGGTTTCGGACGTTCGACCCGGACCGACGAACCCCGGAGTGCGCGGCGTACCGCGACTCCGGGCTGTGCTGTGGAATCCCGTTGGGATTCCGGACGCGGTGACGCGCAAGGAACACGAGTCAGGCGCGGGCCGCCGGCCGCCAAGCGCTTGGGTGGCCCAGGTTGCTCGTCAACCTGGGAATTCAAGAGGCAACGGACCGAGCCCCGACGCGTTCAAGAAGCCGCGCCGATGGGAGCCTCTTGTCGAGCCGGGCCGCAAAAGCAACCTGGGCCGGCCGCGTAGTGTCATTCGCTTTGCGGTTCGGGAACCGCTTCTCCCTCTTCCGCTATGTCAGATCCGACTTGAACGCCAGCACAGGACGCGATCCTATGCAAAGCAGTCCTCGTCGCTGCATCGATCTCTTGATCATTCGCAGCCATCAAACGCATCTCGAATTCTCGTACCGCAGGCTCTCCCTTAAAATGGTCGAGCACGTCAGGTAGTAACATCGACAAGCTTTGCAACCATAGCAGTTGCTCTGGTTTGCGATCTTGTACAATCGGTGAAAACAGCCTGGAAATGATTTTCCGATCCGCCGTTAATGCTCGCAAGTTGCTGATTTCACGTCCAAATAAACGGAACCACTGTGGACTAATATCACCGTCCCTTTCAATAATCATGCTCACGAGATCATCTTGAAAAACATGGCGGATTTCCGTTTCTGCGATTGCTCCAAGGCTCGTTGACCATAGTGCTTCTACGTTGTTCGGGACGTTTTGACTACCGATACACACGGCCTTGGCATATGCCTCTGCGGCGTCTTTAAACGACAAACCCAACTTCGGCGCCGCTTTTCTTTCATCGAGTTTTGCTACGAGAAAAAGGCAGTTTTCGTCCCGAACTAGGTCTTCACTCCAATCAGCGACCGTCATTGCTTCAATTCCGTCGGCGCACCATCGAGCAAACCTGTCTACCTCGTTGACGTTGACGCCAAGAAATGCAATGTAAAGTTGCGCGTCGGCTGGTACAAAATGTGTTTGGCCGGACAACAGACGACTAAACAGGTCTGAATGGACAGCAACGCGTTCGACTAACGAGTGAAAATCGCCGGAGCCGAGCACCTCTCGTAACGACCTCCAATGTTTTACAACAAGGTCGGCGGTGAAGACCTCGAACGAATTATCGCGTTCAAGAACTAGCTTTATACAATGGCCGATAAAAGGGTCACACTTACCGCGTGCATCAATCACAGTAAACAAATGAGACGGCTGGCCATTTGCAATAAATAGATCCGCGACTAACGGCGCGAGTGGACTCTCCGACTCTGCTAGTATGTTCTGTAAGAGGCTACTACCATTTGGCGCGTTTCCAATACTTGGTGTCAAGTCTGCAGCGGGTACTTCACGCAATAGTTCATAGACAATAAGCGCTTGAAGATCTTTTTGTGCTTCACCTGTGGCCACATGCAAATAGTGCAGGAGATGCCCTCCCTTACACAGATCACCAAGCGGGACCTCAGCGCCTGAACGACCTAGACTCCGCCATCGAGAAAGGCATTTAAGCAATGGATACGCTTCGCTCGCGGTTATATTCGTACTCGCATCAAGACGACTGCGAATGCGCGCGAGAACCTTGTTCCATTTGATGTCTGTGAATTGTTCTTCCGATAATTTGATCGCCGTTAAGTCGTCAAGTGAGAGTATTCCGGCGTCAACTCGCTTTTGAATCTCTGTAGAGATTTGCGCTGCAGATAGATTCGGCTTGATAAACTTCGCGGCCTCTGACAGCCTTGAATCAAGAAACAACTTACAGGATGAAACCCACGCTTCGACACTACATGGCACACTCAAGATAGACTCAATAGCGTCCTTGAGCCCCAACCCAAGCATGCCGACTATGTATTCGGCTGCCGAGCTCAATACAATAACGCTGGCTGCATCATCCAACGTCGACTTTGAAAGCTCATCAAGGGTCATTCCCACCGACTTATGAACAGTTGAAGCAAACTGTGAATCATGGTCGAGACCGCATAACTGCACGAGACCTGTTGCTACTTCGTAATCGAACTGCTGCCAGACGCCTATCGATTGGGCAGATTTCCGTAAAGCGTGCAACACCACGCGTCGATCGTGCCGGTCCGAAGATCGAAGGATATTTGAATCAGCAACACTTCTTACGGAGTTCAGCAGTCTGCCCTGGTCAAGTGCAATTAGATCTCTGTTACATTTTTTCGTCAAAACCGCCCAAAAGCTCGCACCATGCCTTTTCTCCAGTAGCTGAAGGTCATGTGGATTATTATGGAATAAAGCGTCGTTAATTGGCGACTCAAGCAGCAGTTCAAATGCTTTCGAGGGCTCGACGTTAAAATAGAGTCCATTCAGCGATGACGCCAACGTCTCGCCGAAGAATCGTTGTGCGTCTGAATCTATTTTGCCATTCAAGACCGTGCCAAGAATGTCATGGTCCAGTCGCTGCAGAATCACAAAATACGCGATATGCCCGATCGGATACGTAGATGGCCACTGTTGGAGGACTACTCCAACTTGATTTATAAATACTTTGAGTTCGCGAGGAGTCGGCGCAAACGATACGGATGGTCGGAACCGGTCGTAGACATGAAACAGCGTCTGTAATTCGTCGGCCTCATGATCCGGAAACGCCTGACGGGCGATCGTGAGAAAGTACTTCTTCCAGTTCGAAAGAATCTGCGCAGGAACGGTAAAGCGAACTTGAAAGCTTTTATCAAAGAAAGATTCAATCACTGAATTAGACCGGGAGCCGGCTTCCTGCGAATGCACTTCGTCAGAAGATATGCGAGATTCGCCGCGTGTACTCCAGAGCTTTCGTAAGCCTGACGGATCATATGGTACTACTGCCCATACCTTATTAAACCAATCGCCGCTCTGTTGTGATCGATTCTGGAGGAATGTTTGGAGTGTCGACCAAATCTGAAGTGCGCTAGCCGCTTCGACGCGATCCAGATTATCTAACACAAGAATGAGACGGCGTTTCTCATCTACCGCGATTGCTTCTCGCACGACCGTCGAAAACATATCCTCGAATTCAATTGACGTCGGATTTGGCGATTCGATCGTTTCTGAATAGTCTTGTCGAATCGAATTCGACGCGAGCACAGCCCAGGCGGAGTATTCGACGTCGGGCATCGCCTTGCCCGTGAAATAGCCATATGCGCGCAAGAAGAGTCGCCAAATTGCATATACGGCAGCCACAACCAGTGGCGCAAGCGCAAGAGTTGAACCGGCAATGAACCGCCAAGCCGGTGCACCGCCTAGAACTAATTCAACGCCGCCGTCAATACCGGACTTGGAGAGTACTAATCCGAACGGGACAAGCAATGCGGAAGCGGCGAGGAATGCTCCAAAGGGCGTCGTGGACGGAAGCGTTTTACTTCGCGTACTCTTCTTTCGATTTGTAATGCCTTCTAGAAGGCTTTCCGTCTTCTTGGTTGCGACCCAATTTAGGTCACGAAGCTGACGAAGCAGCGACTCTAGAAACGTACGCCGTAATGGGTCGCCCTCGTGAGCCCACGCGTCAAAAGAAATTACTGCGTGATGTGCGTGACTACAGAGCCGATTTCGTAAGAGATTGACAACCGTCGATTTTCCGGAACCCCAAGCGCCTTCAATCCCGATAACCTTGCCACCGATCGGAGTTGATTCGATAACATGCGCAACTGCCTCGGCGATTCGTCGATGCGGGCCAGACCCATCCTCTCCAAACGCGTCATTTGTTGCTGGTGTATCCTCGATGACAACTATTCGCTTTGGCTGACTTCTCATTGTTGTCCTTCACGGTGTTTGATCCCATTGAAACGCGTTCGTTTAAGTCCATATATCTTACCTGTTTAGACGTTAGGAGTACATTTTTAATTTCGGATACGAGCTACACACGAGTTGCTCGTAAATAACCGGCAGTTGCAGTTAGCAAACGAATATCACACATCCAAATTCCGCACTTCCAGTGCGTGTTTTTCGATGAAGTCGCGGCGGGGTTCGACGATGTCGCCCATGAGGATTCGGAAGAGTTCGTCGGCGGCGCCGGCGTCGTCCATTTTCACTTGCAGCAGCGTGCGGTTCTTGGGGTCGAGCGTGGTGTCTCTTAATTCTTCCGCGTTCATTTCGCCCAAGCCTTTGAAGCGGGTGACGTGCAGGCCTTTTTCGCCCGCTTTGCGGACCGCGGCCAGGAGCCCGCGCAGGTCTTCCAGCCCGATTTCCGCTTCGTCGCGGCGGAGTTTGTAGCGGCTGTCGAGCGAGCCGGTCCGCTGGATCGGCCAGAGGCTGTCGATGTCGAAGTCCATCTGCTTCAACACCTCGAGCTCCTTGTTGAGCGTGCGGACTTCGTGCAGCTCGACGATGTGCAGCCGCTTCTCGGCGTGGCCGTTCGCCGGTTCGCCGCCGGCGGGCGGAGCTTTCGCGCCGGGCGCGGCCGGCTTGTCGGCCGGAGCCGCGCCGGCTTCCGGGCCCGAGGGAGCGACTTGCAGTTCGTCGCCCGTCTTGGCTTCCTGCTGCTCGACGAACTTGTTGAGTTCCTCGCGGGTCGAGAACCACATTTCTTGCGATTCATAGAAGACGTGGAAGATCGGCAGCTTGCCGGTCGTTTCGTCGCGGCGGGCCGCATGCTGCCGCAGGCTGATGCCGCGGCGCTCCAAGGCGACGAGCGACGATTCGAGATTGGCGAGCGTGCGGCAGAGCTTGGCCATCTCGGCCCCTTCGATGCGGCGCTCGGGGGCGGGCTCGAAGACGGCGTCTTGCAGACCGTAGTCGAGGAGCTGGTCGCGCATTTCGGCTTCGGTCTGCACGTAGTAGGTGTTCTTCTTCGACTTCACGCGGAACAGCGGCGGCTGCGCGACGTAGACGTGCCCGCCTTGGATGAGCTTGTACATCTGGCGGTAGAAGAAGGTGAGCAAGAGCGTGCGGATGTGCGAGCCGTCGACGTCGGCGTCGGTCATGATGACGATTTTGTTGTAGCGGCGCTTGGAGAGGTCGGCGTCTTCGCCCATGCCGATGCCGATCGCCGAGATCATCGCGCGGACTTCCTCGTTGGCCAAGACTTTGTCTTCGCGCGACTTGTAGGCGTTGATGATCTTACCGCGGAGCGGCAGGATGGCCTGGTATTCGCGCATGCGTCCGCCTTCGGCCGAGCCGCCGGCGGAATCGCCTTCGACGAGATAGAGCTCGCACTTGGCGACGTCGCGACTGGAGCAATCGCGGAGCTTGCCGGGGAGCCCGCCGCCGCCGAAGGCTCCTTTGCGGTCGCGCAAGAGTTGCTTGGCCTTGCGGGCCGCTTCGCGGGCTTCGGCCGCGAGGATGGCCTTTTGCACGATGAGCTTGGCGATCTTCGGGTTTTGCTCGAGATACTTGCTGAGATAGTCGCCGACGATGGAGTTGACGATGCCTTCGACTTCGGGATTGTTGAGCTTCCCCTTGGTCTGGGCTTCGAAGTGGGGATTGGGCACGCGGACGGCGATCACCGCGGTGAGGCCTTCGCGGAAGTCGTCGCCCGAAGGAGTGAGGTCTTTGTAGATGTTCTCGCGCTTGCCGTAGGCGTTGAGCGTGCGGGTGAGCGCGGTGCGGAAGCCGGAGAGGTGAGTGCCGCCGTCGATCGTGTTGATGTTGTTGACGTAGGTATGCATGTTGTCGGTGTATTCCGACGTGTATTGCATGGCGATTTCGACGACGACGTCGTCTTGCTCGCCGGTGATGTAGACGACGTCGTTGTGAAACGGCTCGGCCGCGCGGTTCAAATGCTCGACGAAGGCGAGGAGCCCGCGCTCGTATTGAAAGGTTTCGCCGTCGCCGGAGCGTTCGTCTTTGAGGGTGATGCGGACGCCGGCGTTGAGGAACGCGAGCTCCTGCATGCGGCGGTGGAGCGTGGAGTATTCGAACTTGATCTGGCCGAAGATTTCAGGGTCGGGCTTGAACGTGGTCTTGGTGCCGGTGCCGGAGGCCTTGCCGATGCGGGCCACGGGGGCCGAGGGGACGCCGCGGACGTATTCTTGCTGGTAGACGTGGCCGTCGCGGCGGACTTCGACGCTGCACCACTCGCTGAGGAAGTTCACGGCCTTGAGGCCGATGCCGTGCAGACCGCCGGAGGTTTTGTAGGCCTGCTTGTCGAACTTGCCGCCGGCCTTGAGGTTGGTCATCACGACTTCGAGCGTGCTGATGCCGAGCTCGGGGTGGGTGGCGACGGGGATGCCGCGGCCGTCGTCGAGCACGGTGCAGGAGCCGTCGGGGTTGATGGTGACGAAGATGTCTTTGGCGAAGCCGGCCATGACTTCGTCGATCGAGTTGTCGACGGTTTCATAGACCAGGTGGTGCAAGCCGCGCGTGCCGGTGTTGCCGATGTACATGCCGGGGCGCTGGCGGACGTGTTCGACGTCGCTCAAGGCTTGAATCTGTTCGGCGCCGTACTCGCCGGGGGCGGGGGGATCGTTGCCGCGCATCGTCGGCTCGACATAGGGGGCGGGCGTAACGTCGTCGGCGGGCTTCTTTTCGTCGGACATGATCTTTCGAGCTACTTTCCGTAAGGGATGGGCCAAGCTGCGTCGGGCCGGTTGTTCGGTTTACGGTTCAGGGGTTTCGGTTGGAGATTTCCGACCGAGAACCGAGAACCGAGAACCTCGGAGCCGTTCAACGAACGGCGCCGATCCGGCAGCGGACGTCGCGAATTTTTTCTTCGGGAAGAAGTTCCGCGAGCCGCTCGACGATGCGAGCCTTTTCAAATTGCAATTCCTGGGCGACCATGTTGTTGGCCGCCGTGATTTCCAACACGCCCCGCTTCACCGAGCCGCAGCGGGTTTGCGCGGCCAGCGCCGCGCCAGCCGCTTCTTTCCAAGCCTGCTCGCACGATTCGGTTTCGCGGACGCGCGCGTAGCCGCGGCGAGCGTGAAGCTCCGAAAGGATGTCGGTGATGCGGCGCGGGTCGAACATGGGGCGAAGAGTGATGAGCGAGAAGTGCTAAGTGATAAATGACGGAAGCAACGGACTTCCATTTATCACTTAGCACTTGTCATTGAGCATTTCCTATCGGTCGCGGGCCAGCGGCATGACGACGTAGCCGTAGCCGTCGTCGGTGCTGCAGACGGCGGCGCTTTCGCCGTCTTTCAGTTCCAGCGTGAAGTCTTTCTCCGAATCGAGCACGCGGAAGAAATCGTTCACGTAGCGGGGATCGAGGGCGATGGTGATCGACGGGCCGTCGTAGGCGATCGGGAGTTCGATCCGCGACTGGCCGGTCTCGGCCCCGCGGCCGGCGAGCACGGCTTTGCCGTCGGCGAAGGTGAAGTCGACGCCGCGGCTTTCCTCGCTGGTGACGATCGCCGCTTGGCGCACCGCCGAGTAGGCCTGGCCGACGACGAGCGAAATCTTTTGCGCCCCTTCGCGCTTGGGGAAGACGTCGCGCCATTTGGGGAAGCGGCCTTCGACGAGCCGCGAGTAGATCACGGCCCGCGGCGTGCGCACGAGAATGTCGTTGGCGCGGGCGGCGATTTGCACTTCGGCGTCGGCGTCGGTGATGGAGCGTTCGATGAACTGCATGGCACGGGTGGGGACGATCGTCATCGTGTCGGCGCCTTTGTACTCGCCCACGGCGTTGGCCGGGCCTTTCATCACGGCCAGCCGGCGACCGTCGGTGCCGACGGCGGTGAGTTCGCCGTCTTTGAACTCCAGGAGCACGCCCCCTAAGGCGTAGCGGCTGCTCTCGTTGTCGGTGGCGAAGACCGTGCGGCGGATCAGCTCGCGCAGCAGGCGGGCCGGCACTTCGAGATAGGCCGCTTCGTTGAACTGGGCCACGCTCGGGAACTCATCCGGGTTTTCGGCGGGCAAGCGAAACTCGCTCCGCTCGCCGCGCACGATCGTGCCGCGGCCGTCGGTCTCGATCTTCAACACGGCATCCGAGCTTTCCCGCAAGATCGAACTGAAGCGGGCGACCTGCAAGAGCGCGCTGCCGGGCGCTTCGGCCGTGACGCCGGGGACGTTCAAGCGGACGCCGACTTCGAGATCGGTGGCCGTGAGCACGGCGCCTTCTTTCGCGGCTTCGAGCTTCACGTTTTGCAGGATCGGTTTCGGGCTGCGGCTCGGCGCGACGGCGGCGGCAAGCTGAAAGGCGGCCAAGAGTTTGTCGCGCTCGCAAGTCACTTTCATAGTTGGTCCAATTCGCTGAACAGTTTTCCGTGGTTCTCTTCTCTTCTTCTTTCAATCTTTAAATAAACAGCAGCAGTAGGAATACGGCGCTCAAGTTCGTTCGTTGCGCGATTCGACGACGAGTAACATCCGACGCCCGCGAGCGATGCGCCGCGCGGCGCGACGTGGATAAGGTGTCGCGCGGGCGTTCACGGAGCCGTCGATTCTCATAGCGTCGTTTTTCGTCTGCGTCGCGCTCCGTCTGCGGTCGTTCGTCGGCGTTCATAGATCGCGCGACGTTCGACAATCGTTGAACAACCTTTCCCCAATCGCTCGTTCGTTTCCGCACCGCGTCCTCGTGCGAGGGCGGCGTGCGCGGCGCTAGCCGCGCAGCAATTTTTCGCGCAGCGCGGCGAGCGCCCCGCGTTGCGTCGCGTCTTGCTCTTCCGCCGCTTCCAGCTTGCGGCAACTGTGCAAAATCGTGGTGTGGTCGCGGCCGCCGAAGAATTCGCCGATCTCCTGCAGGCTTTTCTTCGTCAGGCGGCGCGCCAAATAAATGGCCGTGTCGCGAGCGGCGACGACGTTGCGGCGGCGCGACCCGCTCTTCAGGTCGGCGCTCCTCAAACCGAAGTGGCGGGCCGTGTGCTCGACGATCTGCTTGAGCGTCGGCGCGTCGGCGGCCGAGCGCCGGTCGAGATACTTGCGGACGAGCGCGGCGTCGACCGGCGGCGGCTCGTCGCCGTGGATGTCGAACAGCGTGCTCGCGGCCTCGCGGCGGCGCCGGTCGAGCGCTTCGGCTTCCAGGCGAGCCAGCGAACCGTGCAGTTCGCGCACTCCGGCGTCGCGATCGGCGGCGAGCAGGTCGAGCGCGCGAGGCTCGAGCTTCAAGCCGCGGTCGGCCGCGACGGTCGCGAGGATTTCGCGGCGCGACGCTTGCGACGGCGTCGAGAGTTCGACGACGGTGCCGCCGCACAAACGGCCGACGAGTCCGGGGAGCAACGTTTCGGCGGCGTGCGGCGCGCGATCGAGGGCGACCACGACGTAGGCGCCGCGCTTCTCGAGCGCGTCGAGCGTGTGCAGCAGCTCCCATTGCGCCGGCGGCTTCGCCAACAATCGGCCGGCGTCGTCGAGCAAAAACAGATCGGCTTCGCGGACCCGCTTGCGGAGCGGTTCGAGGTCGTCGCGGTCGACGCCTGCGGCATACTCCTCGGCGAACTCGCCGCCGTGCATGGCGACGACGACGTCGGCCGGGAGCCGGGCGCGCCAGTGCGCGGCGAGCGCTTCGAGCAAATGCGTCTTCCCGGTTCCCGTGGGGCCGTAGAGCACGACGAGTCCGCCCACGAGCGGCGGCTCTTCATCGGCCGCGGCGGCTTTCGCAGCGGTCGCCGCCGCTTGCTCGCGCGCCCACACGGCCTCGTCGAGCAGCTTGGCGACGACGGAATAGGCCAGCCGGTTTTCTTCGCCGGCGATGAACTTGGAGAGTCCGACGGAGCGCGTCGCGGTGCGCACGAGGCCGGCTGCGGCGAGGTCGTCGAGCGGCGCAGCGGAGCCTGTAAGCGATGTGTCGAACACGTCGATCCGTCTCGAAAGGGCGCGAGCGCCGAACAACTCATTTCAGCGCCAAAATGCGAACCCTCAATATATCGACATCTACGGAGCGACGCGACCCGACGAGGCCGAAAATCGGGCTTTTCCCCCACCGCGCAACTCGTTGAAAACATGCAAGATGCGCTCCGCCGCCGCGGCGACTTCCGCCGTCGTCGTGAAAGCGCCGACGCTGAACCGCAGCGAGCTCTCCAATTGCTCGGCCGGCCGGCCCATCGCGCGGAGCGTCGACGAGGTTTCGCTCGAGCCCGACGCGCAAGCCGAGCCGGTCGAGCAGGCGACGCCGGCCTGATCGAGCGCGACGAACATCGCCTGTCGATCGACGCCGAGAAACGCCGCGTTGAGCGTTTGCGGAAGCCGCGGCAGATCACGTGCATGGACGACGATTTCCGGGGCGCCCGCCGTCAGACGGCGCTCCAGATCGTCGCGCAGCTCCCTCAACTTCCGTTCCCGCGCGGCTCGCTCGCGATGCCAGGCCGCGAGCGCCGCCGCCATGCCGGCGATCAGCGCCGGCGGTTCCGTGCCGGGCCGCAAGCCGGCCTGTTGAAAGCCGCCCGCGAGCAGCGGCCGCAGCGGTACGCCGCCGCGAACCACGAGCCCGCCGACGCCGAGCGGACCATGAAACTTGTGGGCGGCGAGGCTGAGCGCGGCCGGTCCGAGCGCGGCGAAATTCAGTTCGATCTTGCCGACGGCCTGGACCGCGTCGGTATGCAGCAACACGTTGCGTGCGCGACAAAGTTCGGCCAGCTCGGCAATCGGCTGCAAGACGCCCGTTTCGTTGTTGCCCAGCATCACGGAAACGAGCCGCGTGTCGGGCGTGAGCCGCTCGGCGACGTGATCGACGTCGACACGTCCTCCGGCATCGACGGGCACGACGACGACTTCCGCGCCCAACTGCCGCAGCTTCGGAACCAAGCCGAGCACGGAGGGATGTTCGACGGCCGAAACGAAGACGCGCCCCGCAAACTCCGCCGCCGACGCTTGTTCGGCGCAGCCCAGCCCGAGCAGCGCCAAGTTGTTCGCTTCGGTGCCGCCGCCGGTGAAGATCAAGCGGTCGGGTTCGCGGCCCGCTTGGCGCAAGCCGAGAATGTCGGCGATTTGATCGCGAGCGTCTTCGACGATCCGTCGCGCGCGGCGTCCGAAAGCGTGTTGGCTTGCGGCGTTGCCCCAACTCTCCCGATCGACGCGCGCCATGACCTCGGCGGCCTCGGGTGCGAGCGGCGTCGTCGCGTTGTAATCGAGGTAAATCGGCTGCATGCCGGCAACGGTGGCGAGCGGACAAGATGGTCGTAAACGCCCAGTATATTCGGAAACGTCGCTCGGCCGGGAGCCGACGACTGACATTGTCCCGCGATGCGAACCGCTGCTATTCTCCGCGCGCCGCCGGCTTGCGCTTCCGGCTAAGCAGGTTTCATCTCCGGATTTGCCGCGAAGGTCGCCATGGAAACGGGCCGCTACATCAAACTTCGCACGGCCGTCGTGGTGTGCAGCATGATCGTCATGCCGGCGGCGGCGGTCTTCGGTCTGAAATCGCCCCCCGCTCCGGGTGAAAAGCCGGCGCGCGAGATGGCGGCGCGACCCGCCGCGAAGGCGTCGGCCACGGGCGCGCGAGAGAATTCGGGCAAGGCGACGGAGCCGGCCTTAGGCTCGGAGCCAAAGGGTGTGGCCGAAAGCGGGAGTGTCGCCACATCGGGGTATCCGGTCACGCGTGCGACCACGAACATCGATGTTCTCGGAACATCCGCCGACCAAGGGCTCTCGGGGCACGTGACCGTCGCGCGTGGCAACGAGGCCCAGAGAGAGCAAGCCGCGCAACCGGTAGCGTTTACCCAGACTGCCGGTCGGCCGGGCGACTCGCACTCGGAGGCGGCCCCGCCTCGGCAAAGTTCCCAAGAGTTCTCGCAGATTCAGTCGCGACTGCGTTCTCTTGGCGCAACCTATTACGCTCTAGAGACTTGGGGAACGAAAGGCCAGCTTTTTCGGTTCCAATGTCGGATGGCCGCTGGGCACGATCCCGGCTACACCCGTCAGTTTGAAGCGACCGATACCGACCCGCTCTTGGCGATGCAGACGGTGCTGAACGAAGTCGAGGCTTGGAAGTCGGGACGATTGCCTTAAGTCGCCCGGTTGTCGTACGCCGCCGGACGACGAGCGTGGACACGAACCGACCAGCGGAGCTGGGTGCTGTGGCCGGCCGCCCCCCTCGGGGTAACTCCTCTTGTCAGTTTTTGGTCCAAACCCACAATAGCCGACGAAATGCGGCTGTTGCATCCCGACGTGGCTGCCGATTTACTGAGAACCACGGCCGGACCGAAGCGCGAACTTCGGCGGTCGAACCCCCACGAAATCGCGGCGATCTCGTCATGGTATGGCAGCGACGACAGAGCGGCCTGACGACGGCCCGCGGCGGTGCTTGGCCGCGACACGACGCCCGGCCGCCGATGGCGCTGCGCGCGCCGTATTGCGGGCCGCGGTCGGGCTCGAAGTCGGCGGCCGGTCAGGGACCGCTCATGCGCGACGTCCGGATGGCGCGCGTGGAAGCGGTGCTGTTTCTGGCCGACGAGCCGGTCAACACGAGAAAAATAAGTCAATTGGCCAACTTGGCGGACGGTACTGAAGCGCGTACATTAATCCGCCGATTGAACGAATTCTACGATCGACAAGGAACGGCATTCCGAGCCGAGGAAACGGCCGGCGGCTACCAGTTGCTGACGCGACGGAAGTTCGCCGGTTGGCTGCGCCGACTCGTGCGAACGCACGTCGAAGCGCGGCTTTCCGCCCCGGCGCTGGAAACTTTGGCCGTCGTAGCCTATCGTCAGCCGGTCACGCGGGCCGAGATCGAAGGGATTCGCGGCGTGCAGTGCGACGAGATGCTGCGGCAGCTCATGGAACGGGATTTGGCGAGAATCGCCGGCAGGAGCGAAGAGCTCGGCCGGCCGTATTTGTACGGGACGACAAAACGATTTCTGCGGTTCTTCGGCCTCCGGCATCTCGATGAGTTGCCGAGGGCCGCGGAATTGCGGGGCGACCGCAGCGGGGCCGATGCGCCGGAGTCGGCGCCGAGCGAAAGTCCGAACAACGACCAAAATCCGCAGGATCAACATCACGATTCGCAAGAGGAGTCTGAAGTGAAGATTGCAGTCGACACGGAACTAGCCAAAGAGGAAGCCCTGAAGCGTCGCCGCTTGGCCTGGGCCGATGAAGTTCGCGCCGAAGACGAGGATGAAGAAGAGGAAGACGAAGACCTCGACGACGACGAGGATGAAGACGACGACGAAGAAGATGAAGACGAGGACGAAGACGACTTCGAAGACGACGATTTCGACGACGACTGGGAAGAAGTCGACGATGAAGACGACGACGAAGACGATGACGATGAAGACTGGGACGACGACGATGAAGACGACGACGACCTAGACGACGATGAAGATGAGGACGAAGAGGAAGAACTCGACGACGAAGAGTAGTCGTTCGTCCCCCCCGTCCGATTTCGATAGCCGCATTCAGAGCCTCCGGTCCGGCGACGGTCCGGAGGCTTTTTGCGCGCTAAGCGTCTAAGGCGCGGCGCAATTCCGCCGTGCTGATATTGCCGCCGCTTAAGATGAGCGCGATGCGCCGGCCGGCGAGTCGCGGGCGCAGCCGCAGGGCCGCGGCCAACGCCGCCGCCCCGGCCGGTTCGGCCGAAGTCTTGGCCCGCTCGAGATAATGCCGCACGGCGGCGAAGAGTTCCACGTCGTCGACGAGGAGGAAGTCGTCGAGTTTGTCCCAGAGGATGCGTTGCGGCAGCAGAAACGGTTCGCCCGTGGCGAGGCCGGCCGCCGCGGTGTGGATCGGCGCGGTGCGCGGTGCGCGCTCGCGCCACGTTTGATAACCGGCCGGCGCTCCGCTCGCTTGCACGGCCACGACCTGCGTGCGCGGACTCAACGCCTTGGCGACGAGCGCCGCGCCGGCCGCGCCGCTGCCGCCGCCGAGCGGCACGAAGAGATAATCGAGGGGCGGCGCGGCGCGGAAGATCTCGAGCGTGTGCGTCGCCACGCCCGCGATGAGCCGCGGTTCGTCGCCCGAGGAGATGAAGCGCAAGCCGGCTTCGCGGCTCAATTCTTCGCCGCGGCGCTTCGCGGCTTCGAAGTCGTCGCCGCAGAGTTCGACTTCGGCCCCGTAGCCGCGCATCGCCGCGAGCTTGACGTCGGCCGTGTTGCGCGGCGCGCAGATGATCGTCCGCACGCCGAATTCGCGCCCGGCCAAGGCGATCGATTGACCGTGATTGCCGGTCGAAGCCGTGACGACGCCGCGGCGTCGCTCGTCGCCGGAAAGATGAGCGACGAGGTTGAATCCGCCGCGAACTTTGAACGCGCCCGTCGGCAGCGCGTTCTCATGCTTGACGAGCACTTCGCAGCCGAGCAGTTCGCATAAGCCGGGGTGGCGCAACAGCGGCGACGGCGCCAAAAGCGGCCGTATGGTGCGCTCGGCGGCGAAGACGTCGGCCAGCGAGATCGGTGAATCACTCATCGGTGAACAACTGCGGCGCGGTCGCCAGGAAGATGCCGCGCCGCTCCGGCCCGTGCGCCGCGGTGTGGTTGTGCTTGAAATTGTTGCCGGTGTAGAAGAGATGCCGCAGCCCGTCGTGGTTCACGACGGCGTGCGGAGCGTGCAGCAGGAAACTGTCGAGCGCTTCCGGCGAGCCGCGTTCGATGAGCGGCTTTCGCAGCGGGCGGCGCCACGTGAGTCCGTCGGCCGAATAGCAATACTCCAGGTCGATCGTCTGGGCGGCGCAGCGATAGCTGCCGAGCAAACCGTAGCGTCCCTCGGGCGTGTGCGTCACCGAGAGAAAGTAGAACTGTTGATCGGGCGGATCGACCGCGTCGGGCGCGATGACGAGCCGCCGATTCGACCAGTGCAGCCCGTCGTCGCTCGTCAGCCGATGGATCACGCGCCGCAGGCCGGCGATGTTGTCGTAGGGGACGAACGCGGGACTATCCTTCGGCACGGCGACCAACGACACCGTGTACATCTCGAACGATCCGTCGGCGAGTCGGTAGACGTTCGTGGCGTCGTTGCAGATTTGTTCATAGGTCGCGAGCGGTTCGCCGGCTACGGGCTTGGCCGAGCGCTTCGCGAAGCGGGCCAGGCGGGTCGTCGGACCGTCGACGGCGCGGTCGGCCGGATGATAGAGGCAGGGACGGAGCGGATCGACGACCGTGAAGCGTCGGCCGTCGCCGTCGGCGGCGAGGTAGCGCACGACGCCCGGCCCGTGAGCCCAAAAGTAGAGCCGTTCGCGACCGTCGGCGAGCGGGACGAGGACGCCTTGCACCGGCCGCCAGTCGCGCGGCAAGTTGCCGACGGCGAGCGCCGCCGCGCGATTCGGCCGCCCCTCGGAAAGCTCGGCCCAGGTGAGCTGCCAATCGTCGAGCCCGCGCTCGGGCGAGAGCCGCGCGAGGTCGAGCGGGCCTTCGGCGAAGCCGATGTTTTTCGGCGAGGTCTTACCGGAGCGGCTGAGCCACAAGCGCCACCGGTCGCCGCCCAGCGGGACGGCCGGGCTGGTGAAGTTTTGCAACCACTCGCTGGCCGGCACTAGTTCCGGGCTGAGAACGAGGCCTCGCTTTTGCCAAGCGGCGGGAGCGGGAGCGTCGGCGGCATGCGAGCCGCGGGGAAGGATCGCGCCGGCCGCGCCGACGGCGGCGAGCTTGAGGCACTCGCGGCGTGAGAGTTGCGACATGGGTTGCGCCTCGAACGTGGAGAGATGGCCGCGGCGAGTCGCGTGTTGTCGAGCCGCTTTTTGCTCGGAGGCTCTAGGCGAAGTGCTCGATGCCGTCGGCTTTGGCGATCACCGTCACGCCCCCTTCGCTGATCGTGAAGCCGCGCGCGCGGTCTTGCTCGTGGTTGTAGCCGATCTCGATGCCGGCGGGGATATGCACCCCTTTATCGATGATGGCGCGGCGGATCTTGGCGTGGCGACCGACGTGGACGCCTTCGAACAAGATGGAATCCTGCACGAGCGCGTAGCTGTTGATGCGGCAATTGGCGCCGACGACCGAGCCGCTCACGGTGCCGCCGGAGAGGATGCTCCCTTGGCAGATGATGCTGTCGAGCGCCTGCCCGCGGCGGGCGTCGTGCCCTTCGCCGGCGAAGACGAACTTCGGCGGCGGATAGTTGGCATGGTAGGTGCGCAGCGGCCAGCTTTCGTCATAGAGATTCAACAGCGGATCGATCGACACGAGATCCATGTTGGCTTCGAAATAGGCGTCGATCGTGCCGACGTCGCGCCAATAGGCGTCGCTCTTCTTGTTTTCGTCGATGAAGGGATAAGCGAAGACGCGGTGCGTCTTGATGATCGACGGAATGATGCTGTGGCCGAAGTCGTGCTTGCTGTCTTCGACCGTCGCGTCGCGACACAATTGGTCGAACATGAAGTTCGCCGTGAACACGTAGACCCCCATCGACGCCAAACAGTGTTCCGGGTCGCCGGGAATCGTCTTCGGGTTCGGCAGCTTTTCTTCGAAGCCGACGACGCGATTCTCCGTATCGACTTCCATCACGCCGAACGCCACCGCTTCGGACTTGGGGACCCGGAGCGAGGCCACGGTGAGATCGGCGCGGCGCGCGATGTGGGCCTCGACCAACCGCTCGTAGTCCATCTTGTAGATATGATCGCCGGCGAGGATCACGACATACTGCGGGCGTTCCTTCTCGATCGTGTAGATGTTCTGGTAAACGGCGTCGGCCGTGCCGAGATACCAGTTTTCGTCGATCCGCTGCTGCGGCGGAACCACGTCGATGAACTCGCCCAACTCGCGGCAAAAGAGATGCCGCCAGCCGATGTTGATGTGCCGATCGAGGCTCGCCGCCTTGTATTGCGTGAGCACGAGAATCTTGCGGATGCGGCTGTTGAGACAGTTGGAAAGCGTGAAGTCGACGATGCGGTAGGCCCCGCCGAAGGGCACGGCCGGCTTGGCCCGATCGCGCGTGAGCGGTTCGAGGCGCGATCCCTTGCCGCCGGCCAAACACACGGCCAGCACGTTTTCCATGACCCGTCGATCCATAACGTCCCCGTTCGCCGATCCGCCGGAGGGGGCTGAAAGTCCCTCAATTCGCGGCTCCGTCATTTAACGCAGCCTGCCCGCGATTGGCAAGCGGGGTCGATTGTTCGGAGAAGAGAGATGAGGGGATGAGAGGGGATTTGGGGGATCAGGATTTGGGAATTCGTTCACGAAGCGGCGCCGCGTCCGTAAGGCAAGTTTGCAATCAAACAACCATCAGCGGATTCCAACGAAGATGCCAATCAAAAGATCCATCCCCAGTATCTCCTCCGATCCCCATATCTCCCTTCTCCGGAAAGTGCGGGCGTGTCGCTAAAAGCGCGAGGTGCCGAGGCGATGGCGTTGGTTCAGATAGTCGAGCAGGCAATCGCCGACTGTCAGGCTGGTATCGACAGCGACGCGCTCGATCCGGTTGCGGCGGCAGAGGTCGTCGAGCCGGGCGACGTGCGCGCCGAGGGCCTGCAAGTAAAGGGCGCGTAGTTCTTCCGGTTGGGTCGTGAGCTCTTCCAGGCCTTCGAGGCCGCGAAAACGGACTTGGCCGTCGAAATGAAACGTGAGCTCGTCGTGGTGGAGCACGTGGAACAGCACGACCTCGTGCTTCTGATAGCGGAGCCGCTGCAAGGCGGGCTCCAGCGCGTCGAGATCGGTGAGGAAGTCGCTGAAGATCATCACGATCTCCCGCCGGCCCCAGCGGCCGACGAGCTGCCCGAGGCATTCGTCGAGCTTCGTGCCGCGACGCGGCTCGAGCCGGTCGATCTCCTCGGCGAAGCGAATCACTTGCGCCGGCGAACTGCTCGGCGGCAGAAACCCGGCGACGTATTCATCGAGCGCGGCGAGCGAAACCTGGTCGCTCTGCGCGGTGATGAGCTTCGCCAAGATTACGGCCATCCGCGCGGCGTAGAGCATCTTCTGCTCGTCTCCTTCGCCGTAGCGCATGCTTTCGCTGAAATCGAGTACGAGATGGCAGGTGAGATTCGTCTCCATCTCGTATTGCTTGATGAAGAACTTCTCGCGGCGATGGTAGACGCGCCAATCCAGATGTCGCAGATCGTCGCCGGGCGCATACTCGCGGTGCCCGGCGAACTCGACGGCGAAGCCGGCGAGCGGCGACTTATGGCTGCCGGCGAGCATGCCGAGCACGAGCCCGCGCGGTTCGAGCGAGCGCTGCGCGAGCCGGCCGAGCGTCTGCGGATCGAGATAGCGGCTGAGAATCGAGTGCGACACGCGTCCCAGGGGGGAAGGCGGAGGGGGGGGAGTGGGGAAGGAATGCTTCCGACGACTGTCATCGTCGCACGCCGGCCGCGGCTTCGCAATCGGCCCAACCTTAGTAGCCGCCCGCTTTCCCCGGGGCGACGCCTGCGATCGGCGGCAGTTTCAGCCGGCGGCGGGCTTCGTCGAGGATCTCCGCCGTGCGACTGGCCCCGCAGCGCGTGGCGCCGATTTCGCGCACTTGGAGCAGCGTGTCGAAGTCGCGCACTCCGCCGGCCGCCTTGACTTGCACCGCCGCCGGCGCGTGACGGCGCATCAATCGCAAGTCGTCGAGCGTCGCGCCTCCGGTGCCGTAGCCGGTCGACGTCTTCACCCAATCGGCCCCCGCTTCGCCGCAGATTTCACAGAGGCGAATTTTGTGTTCGTCTTTCAGGTAGCAGTTCTCGAAGATCACTTTCACGCGCGAGTCGTGCGCGTGCGCGAGGTCGACGAGCTCCTTGATCTCGCGGCGCACGTAGTCCCACTCGCCGCTCAGCACTTGGCTGATGTTGACGACCATGTCGAGCTCACACGCTCCGTCGGCGAGCGCCAGCCGCGCTTCGGCGACTTTCGCCGTCGTCGTGTGCCCGCCGTGCGGGAAGCCGATCGTCGTCGTCGGCACGACCGAGGAACCGCCGAGCAACTGCGCCGCGCGCGTCAGGTAGTACGGCAAGATGCAGACGCTCGCGCAGTCGTAGGCTAAGGCTAACTTGCAGCCGGCCTCCAGCTCGGCCGCCGTCGTGTTCGGCTGCAAGAGCGAGTGATCGATCATCTTGGCGACGTCGGCGTAGGTGTAGGGCATAGGGAGGCGCTGGGCGTTAGGAGCTAGGCGCTAGGAATGAGGGGTAAAACAACAATGAGTGGCGAGGCTCGACTCGCGCGATTGGTTGCAGAGCGTTCGAGTCGGCGGCCGGGCACATTCTAGCATCTTGGGCGATTCGCTCCCGCCGCGGCCGCGCGAGCCGGATTTCTTGTCGCCGCCGGGTGCGCGGAGTAGAGTGAAGCGACCGGCCCCTTTCGATTCGCGAGGTGAATCATGTCCGACCAGCTCGCTCCGCAATACGAAGCGTTCATCCAAGAAGCGCTCGCGGCCGGCCGCTACCCCTCGCGCGAAAAGCTGGTGGAAGCCGCGCTCGATTCGCTCCGCGAGCGCGAGTCGGTCCCGCTGGTGCCGGAGGAACACATGGCGCTGGTCGAGGAAGGGATTCGCGAAGCCGACGCCGGCCTACTTGTTGAGGCCGACGTTGAAGAGGCGGTGCGCCGCATGTATGCTCGAATCGCCGCACGCAAGGGTGCTTAAGCGGTGCGTGTCTATCTCACACCCACCGCATCGAGAGAGCTCGAAGAGATTTCCGATCGCATTGCCCTCGACCGACCTAGCGCGTCGGAAAAGTGGCTGCGTGAGACGTTCCGGCTCTTCGAAATTTTGGCGGCTCAACCGGAAGCGGGCGAACGAGTCCACACAAGATCGCTCGGCTCCGCCCGCCGAGTCGCGCACGGCAACTACATCATCTACTACCGCCCGTTGCCGAACGGCGCCGAAGTCCTTCGTGTGATCCACGGTGCTCGCGATCAAGACAAACTCGTTTGATTGGCGCGGCCGGCCGGGTTGCGATATACTCGCGTTCACCTGCCGCCGTCGCTTCGACCGGCTTCTCGAAAGGATTCGCATGGCCCGGCCGTTTACGCTCGTCGATCTCTTTTCCGGCGCCGGAGGCATGACGCTCGGGTTCACGCAAGCCGGCTTTAAGCCCCTGCTCGCGGTGGAGAAAGAGGCCGATTTCGCGGCCACTTATGCCGAGAACTTCGGCCCGCACGTGATCGCTGAAGACATCGCGACGATCGTCGATCGCGGTGGGTTGGGCGTGAAGGCCGACGTCGTCATCGGCGGCCCGCCGTGCCAGGGCTTCTCGAACCTGACGGGCAACAAGGCCAACGATCCGCGCCGCTCGCTTTGGCGGTTCTACATGGACGCCGTCGAGTCGACCGAATGCCGAGTTTTCGTCGTCGAGAACGTGCGCAATTTGATCACCGCACCCGAAGGACAGGCGATCCTCAAGCGCGCCAAGCAGCTCGGGTTTCACACGGCCGCCGGCGTGCTCTTGGCCAGCGACTTCGGCGTGCCGCAGAATCGCCGTCGCGCGATCATTTTGGGGTCGCGCCTCGGTCCGATCGCGTTGCCCGCGCCGCACGCCGGGCCGAAGCGCACGGTGCGCGAAGCGCTCCGCGGCGTGCCGCTCAAGCCGACGCACAAGGAACTCACCGCGCAGCCGGCGACCGGCCCGCAGTTGCACATCGCGCGGACGCCGACCGACATCTCGTTGCGCCGCTACAAGCTCATTCCTCCCGGCGGCAACCGATTCGACTTACAGCGCTTGGCGCCGGAGCTGACGCCCGGCTGTTGGATCCGCAAAACGGAGGGGGGGACCGATCTCTTCGGCCGGCTGCATTGGGACGAGCCGGCGCGGTGCACGATTCGTTGCGAGTTTTATAAGCCGGAGAAAGGTCGCTATCTGCACCCTTCGGAACATCGGCCGATCACGCACTGGGAAGCGGCCCGCCTGCAGACGTTTCCCGACGATTTCCTCTGGCGCGGTACGAAGATTCGCATCGCCGTGCAGATCGGCAATGCGGTGCCGCCGGTGTTCGCTCAGGCGTTGGCCGAGCATGTGCGCGAACACTTGCGCGAGCACGGCGTCCGGCCAGGGGCGTCGTCGAATCGAGGCGGCCCGCAGAAATCGGTCCCTCGTCGCCGCGCGGCCGGCGTACGATAATCCTTCGGCGAGCCCAATTCGGTCGGAGCCGCGCCGTTTGCCCCTCGTCTGGAATTGCCGCCGGCTAAGACAATTCACAACATCGCCGAGATCGTATGCCTGCTCCGCTCGTTCGCGTCGACCATGTGCATAAATACTTCACGCGCGGCAGCGAGCGCCTCGACGTTTTGCAAGATTTGTCGCTGGAAGTGCCCGTCGGCGAGTTTCTCGGCCTCATGGGCCCCAGCGGCTCCGGCAAGACGACGCTCTTGAACCTGATCGCCGGCCTCGATTTGCCGAGCGCGGGCGACATCGTCGTCGGCGATCAGCACATTTCGGCGATGAGCGAAACGCAGCTCGCGCGGTGGCGCACGCGGAGCGTCGGCTTCGTCTTTCAGTTCTACCACTTGATGCCCGTGCTCACGGCGTATCGCAACGTCGAGCTGCCGCTGCTCCTCCTGCCCCTCTCCGCGGCCGAGCGGAAGAAGCAAGTGCTCAACGCGCTCGACATCGTCGGCCTCGCCGACCGCATTCATCACAAGCCCGGCCAACTCTCCGGCGGTCAGCAGCAACGCGTGGGCATCGCGCGGGCCTTGGTGACCGATCCGGCGCTGATCGTCGCCGACGAGCCGACGGGCGACCTCGACGCCCACAGCGCCGAAGAGATTCTCGACCTCATGCAAGAGCTTTGCCGCTCGCTGCAAAAGACGATCATCATGGTGACGCACGACCCGCGCGCGGCCGCGCGCGCCGATCGCGTGCTCCACTTGGAAAAAGGCCGCTTGGTCAGCGAAACCCGCGCCGCCGTTTAACCCTTCCTCTCGCGCACCCCTTCATCGACTTTCATGCTTCGCCTCGCGCTCCTCGTCGTGCAGAATCTCGGCCGCAATAAATTGCGGACGTTGCTGACGATGCTCGGCACGATGGTCTTGGTGATGGTCGTCACGCTGATCTGGTCGGTCTTGGCGTTTCTCGACGCCGCGACCGCCGAGAAGACGAACAATTTGAAGGCGATCGTCAGCGAGCGGTGGCGGCTGCCGAGCCAGATGCCGTATGCCTACGCCCAAGGCCTGCGCGAGGCGGGCGCCGTCGATCCCGACGACTTTCGCCCGCTCGATTCGATGACCTGGTCGTTCGTCGGCGGGTCGCTTGATCCGAAGGCCCGCACGCGCGAGAACAGCTTGTTCGCCTTTTGCCTGCAGCCGGAAAAGCTGCTCACGATGATGGGCGAGCTCGAAGATATGCCGCCGCCGGAGAAGGCGGAGTTCGCGAAGATCGTCGAGAAGCTAAAAGAGAATCGCCGCGGGATGATCATCGGCATCGAACGGCTCGCCGCGATCAACAAGCGGGTCGGCGAGCGGATCGTGATGCATAGTTTCAACTACAAGGATATCTCCTTCGAGATCGACATCGTCGGAACGTTTCCCGACGGCCGCTACAACAACAGCGCGGCGATGAACATCGAGTATCTCGAAAACGCGCTCGACGCCTACAAACGTTCGCACAACGGCACGCCGCATCCGCTGGCCGATAAATCGTTGAATCTGGTCTGGCTTCGCGTGCCCGACATGGCCGCCTATCAACGCGCCTCGCAGCAGATTTTGGAAAACCCGTCGTTCAGCAATCCGGCCGTGAAAGTGGAGACGGAGGCTTCGGGCGTGTCGGCGTTTTTGGAGGCGTATCGCGATTTGATCTGGGGAATGCGGGTGCTGTTGGCGCCGGCCATCATGCTCACGCTGGCGAGCGTGATCGCCAACGCGATCAGCATCAGCGTGCGGGAACGGCAGTTGGAGTTCGCCGTGATGAAGGTGCTCGGCTTTCGGCCGAATCAGTTGCTGGCGCTGGTGCTGGGCGAATCGCTCGTGCTCGGCACCGCGGCCGGATTCGCCAGCGCGGCGCTCACGTATTACGTCGTCAACGACGTCTACGGCGGGCTCAAGTTTCCGATCGCCTTCTTCGGCGCGTTCTATATTCCGATCGAAGCCTTGTATTGGGGCCCGCTGATCGGCGTCGGCACGGCGTTTGTGGGAAGCTTCATGCCGGCCTGGACGGCGCGGAGCGTGAAGGTGTCCGACGTCTTCGCGAAGGTGGCCTGATGTTCGACCGGCTGTTTCGTTACGGCGTGTTCGACCAAGCCGCGCCGCTTTACGCGCTGGGTATCGTCGCCCTGCTGCTGCTGCTGAGCCGCGTGCCGCTGTCGTACAACTTCTACAACCTGCTCACGCGCTGGAAGACGACGGCGCTGACGGCCCTGGCGTTTACGCTCGTCACCGGATTGCTGGTCGTGATGCTGGCGTTTGTCGAAGGGATGGAGATTCTCACGCTCGGCAGCGGCCGACCGGCGAACGTGATCATCCTCGCCGAGGGCTCGACCGACGAAAGCTTCAGCAACTTGGCGTTTTCCGACGTCGGCGATCTGGAGAATCAGCCCGGCATCTTGCGCGACGGCGACCGGCCGCGGTTGAGCCGCGAGACGTATTTGATCGTGAATCAGCCGCTGAAGGAAATCGCCGAGGCCGACTTGCCGCAATCGTGGAAGACGCTCTGGGGCTACTTGCCGGCGGCGAAGCGGGCCAAGCGCCGCTTCCTGCAGATTCGCGGCATCGACGATCCGCAGATCAGCGCCCAAGTGCACGGGCTCCAACTTTTCGACGACGGGCGCTGGTTCTCGCCGGCGGGCGTGAGCGAAGGGGCCGACGCGGGAGGCGACGCTTCGCCGAAGATCGAAGTCGTCGTCGGCGAAGGGATCGCCAAACAGATGGCCCGCGACCAAGGACTCGACGAACGTACGAAACCGCGGCTCGACGTCGGCGACACGTTCGAACTCAACGACCGCACGTGGTTGATTACCGGCGTCATGAAGTCGGAGGGACTGACGTTCGACTCGGAATTGTGGGCCAAGCGGTCGCTCGTCGGGCCGATGTTCGGCAAGGAGACCTATTCCGCGCTGGTGGCCGAAACGGCCGACGCCGCCGCCGCGCTCCGGCTCAAGAATTACTTAAACAACGACTACAAGAAGTCGGCCGTCAACGGCGTGCTCGAAACCGACTACTACCAAGGTTTGAACGAGACGAACAAGCAGTTTCTCGTGGCGATTCAGTTTCTCACGGTCGTCATGGCGATCGGCGGCATCTTCGGCGTGATGAACACGATGTATGCCTCGATCAATCAGCGGACGCGCGACATCGGCGTGTTGCGCTTGCTCGGCTTCAATCGCGTGCAGGTCTTAACGTCGTTCCTTTTGGAATCGATCATGATCGCGCTTGTGGGGGGCGCGCTCGGCTGCTTCCTCGGCCAATTCTCCGACGGGTGGACGGCCAACAGCGTGGTCTCCAGCGGCCAAGGGGGCGGCAAGTTCGTCGTGCTCCGCTTGGTCGTGACGGCGGAGACGATCGCCGTCGGCATGGTGATCGCGCTGGCGATGGGCTTCCTCGGCGGGCTGCTGCCGTCGCTGCAGGCGATCCGGCTGCGGATTCTGAACGCTCTGCGCTAGAGCCGGTCGGGCTTTACGAAGGGACGCGGCGAAACTTTCCGGCCGCGCCGTGGTTCAATCGGTTTGTGGACGCGGCGACCTGCCACGAGAGCGCGACATGAATCGACGACTTCTCCTTTGCGGCACCTTGTTCTTTATCGCGACGACCTTCGACGTCGCCGGCTTTCAACCGCCGCGACGCGCGCTCCGCCCATCGAGCGGCGCAAGCGCAGCGCCGCCGGCACGGTTGCCCGAGGGGTTTAAGAAAGTCGCCGACGTCGAATATGCCGAGGCCGACGGAAATCCGTTGTTGCTCGATCTCTATGTGCCCGAGCGTCCGCCCGTGAAGGCATTGCCGCTCGTCGTTTGGATTCACGGCGGCGGTTGGCAAGCGGGCGACAAAGCGCAAGCGCGGCCGTCGCAAGACTTGCTCGCGCACGGCTATGCCGCGGCGAGCATCAACTATCGGCTGACGGACGAGGCGTCGTTTCCCGCGCAGATCCACGACTGCAAAGCGGCGATCCGTTGGCTTCGGGCCCACGCCGCCGAATACGGCTATGACCCGGAGCGCATCGGCGTCTTTGGGTCGTCGGCCGGCGGACACCTGGCCGCGCTCGTCGGCACCAGCGGCGGCCTGAAAGGATTGGAGGGAACGCTAGGCGACCATCTCGGGCAATCGAGCGCCGTGCAGGCCGTGTGCGACTATTACGGTCCGACGGATTTGGCGGCGTTTGTCGAGACGCTCGGCTATACGCGGCATGCGACCGCCGATGCTCCGGAGGCGAAACTCTTGGGCGGGCCGGTCTTGGAGAATCGCGAGGCCGCGGCCCGCGCGAATCCGATCACGTACGTCGATGCGAACGATCCGCCGTTTTACATCGTGCACGGCGACTCCGATCCGGTCGTGCCGCCGAATCAAAGCGAACTGCTCGACGCGGCGCTGCGCAAGGCCGGCGTGTCGACGAAGCTGACAATTCTCGCCGGCGCGAAGCACGGTGGACCGGAATTCGCCGCTCCCGCCGTGGCGGACGGCGTGGTCGCTTTCTTCGACCGGCACCTCAAAGGCGCTGCGGCTGCGCGCGACAAGGCCCCCGCCGCGACGAAGCAGGCCTCGCCGCAGAGCGCGACCAAAGCCGGCGCGCAGCGCGATGTGCTCAAGTCGTTTCAACTGGACGGCACGCGCTTCACGTTCGACGACGGCCGCACGCGATTCGACGGTATCTTTTTGAAGCCGGCCGGCGACGGGCCGTTTCCCGCGATCTTGATCAGCCACGGCAAGGGGGGCGGTGCGCAAGGGTTCAGCCTCGATAAGGCCCGCGAGTTGGCGACCTGGGGTTTCGTCTGCATCGGCCCCAACTACACGCACGGCGTGGAGGCGGGCGGACCGCCGGGAATGCGTCGCGGGCCCGCCGGCTTCGGCGGCCGACCCGACGCCGCACCCCGCGGACAAGCCGCAGGCCGCGCCGGGATGCAAGACTTGTCGACGCAAGGGGCAAGCGAGGAAAACTTGCGCCGCGCGGAGGCGTGCCTCGACGTGCTCGCCGCTTTGCCTCACGTCGACGCCCGGCGAATCGCCGCCTACGGCAACAGCATGGGGGCGTTCGTGACGATCGGCTTGGCCGGCCGAGCGCCGGAGCGGCTCGCGGCCGCGGCGATCACGGCCGGCGGCGTGAACGATCGTGCGGGCTTCGCCGCGCCGAGCTATGAGGTCGCCCGGCAGGTGCGCTGCCCGATGCTGATCATGCACGGCGACGCCGACACGGTCGTTGCGCCCGAGAAATCGGCGGCGCTCCAGAACATTCTCGACGAACGAAAGACGCCGAATCGGCGCGAACTCGTCGCCGGCGGCGGCCACAACATTCATCAAGCCGAGTCGGCGCAGGTTTACGGGTGGATGCGCGGCTGGTTCCAAGAGCACGGCGTGCTGAAGTAGGCGAGCCGGCGGCGCAAGGTGCCGCCCGGCCTACTCCAAGCGGCCGACGTAGATTTCCGTGTCGTAATCGAAGCGCACGCCGCCGCGGTCGGCGTGCTCGTCGAACAACGCGCGGAGCGCGGCGAGCATCGGTTCGTGGCGCGGATCGCCGGCCGGCGGGGCGTACGACGACGAGAGCAGCCGGCCGCGTACTCCGGCGAAGTCGAACGTCTGCGAGTTCGGCACCACGGCGCGCAGGCAGCGGCCCGGCGCGTAGAATTCGTCGACCTTCGCGGCGTCGATATTCTGATGGTTCACCGCGGCGTAGTCCGTCGCGAAGCGGTGCAGCAGTGCTTCGTAACCGCGGAGAAACGGCGTCGTATCGACGTGCCGCGAATTCCAAAGCAGCGCCACGAAGCCGGCCGGCTTTAGGATCCGCCGAAACTCGCGACGGCAGGCGTCGCGCTCGAACCAGTGGAACGCTTGCGCCGCGGTGACGAGATCGACGGAGCCGGCGGCGAGCGTCGTGGCCGCGGCGCTGCCGGCCACGGCGGGTAACCTGGGCCGTGCGCCCAGCAGCGCCGCGGCCGCGGCCCGCATGGCGTCGTTCGGCTCGACGGCGTACACGGTCGCCCCGGCGTCGAGCCAGAGCGCGGACGAGATGCCGGTGCCGGCACCGACGTCGGCGACGATCGCGTCGGCGGCGAGGCCGGCTTCGCGCCGCACGATGTCGATCGCCTCGGGCGGGTAGCTAGGCCGATACCGCACGTAGTCGGCCACGCGATCGGAGAAGCGCTGTTTGGAGTCGGGCGGGTGCGCCATGCCGGCCATCTTCGCCGACGCTCGTGGGGTTCCGCAATGCGAAGTCGGGGCGCAAAAAACTTGCCGAAATCCGGAAACCCGCCTAAGATTCGGCTACGTGAATGATGTGAGTTCAACCCAAGAAAGGAGGTGATCAATTGAGTACGATTGCTACGAGGTTGCCGTGCCGGGTCGTCGCTCCGATTGGTCGCCGGGTCTATTTCGCATAGGCCAGTGAATCGTTCGCGAGCTTGATGGCCGCTCCGCTCAAACGGCGGAGAGCGCGGCCTAGACTTCGCAATCTTGTGGGGCTCTCCGGTGCGTTGCCGGAGAGCCCCTTTTTTTGATGGAGCCGGCCGCTGCGGCGAGCGGTGTGCGCCGCGGGCCTTCTCCCCTTCGTTCTCTCTTCGCGACGTATCGTCGGCGACGGCCCGACGCCGTGATCGCTCCGGGCCGATCGCGCGAACGTCATCGCGGTCGCCGGCCGCTCCCGCGCGAAAATCATCCGTCTGCGCGCCGCGCTTCGCCGTGCCCACATGCGCCGCCTTCCAATCGCCGGGCCATGCGAGACTTACGCCTGCCGGCGCGCCGCTCGCGGCTTCACATGCCGGCGCGACGACGGCGACCAAGCACGGTTGCGGACTCGTCCCGGTATGCGCTTTGCCGCAAGGCGGGATTCATCCATGGATTTCGACGAGGGCTTTTTCCGTCGTCGGCCTTAAGCGGCCGAGAACGGCGGCGCGAGGTGCCCACGGCGGCGTCGATTCTCCGGCCGATTCCCAGTTCTGTCTTTCTTTCAGGAGCGGTTCTTATGCGACGGATTTTTCTTCTTCAAGCGGCGGCCTGGTGCGGTCTGGCGCTGGCGGCGAGCTTCGCCGACGCGCAGCAAGCAGGGACGCAGCGACAGCCGCGGCGCGACAATCAAGTGCGGCAAACCAACGCGGTCGAGACGCAAGCCGGCGGGCAAGCCGCGCCGCAAGACGGCCGCAGCAATAGCGTGAGCCCCGGAGCGCAAGCCGGCATGGCCCGTTCGGCCGATCAAGAACTCGCGGCCTGCCTCATCATCGACAACCAAAGCGAAGTCGATGCGGGCAAATTCGCGCTCGCGCACTCGCAGAATCAAGAGGTCAAGCAATTCGCGCAGCAGATGGTGGATCAACATAGCCAGATGATCCAGAAGCTGCAGCCGTTCGCCGGTGCGCAAGCCGCGGCGACCCAAGCCGGAACGAACGCCGGCGGAACGAACGCCGCCGCGGGACACCAGGCGGGCGGGCTCGATCATGTCGCCTTCAAACGAGAACTCGCGGCCCAGTGCAAGCAAACCATGGAGCGCGAACTGGGTCAAAAGCAGGGAGCCGAGTTCGATAAGTGCTACATGGGAGCCCAAGTGCAGATGCACTTGCACGCGATCGACACCATGAAAGTGGCGCAAAACCACAGCTCGGCCGAGTTGCGCGCGGCGCTCGACGAAGGGATCGCCGCGGCGACGCAACATCTCGAACATGCCAAAACGCTCGCCAAGCAATTCGAAGATCGACAACCTGCGGCGCAACGGTAACCGCCCGTTGCGAAAGCGGATCTAGGCGTGACGCCCGGCGGCGCGCTCTGCGCATGGAGTCGCGCCGCGCGGGCGTGTTTTCTTTTCCGTGCCGAGTTTCGGCCGCGGTCTAAGGCGGCAGCAGCCCTTCGCGGAGCGCGAACCGGGCCAGATCGACCATCCGATGCAGACGCAGCTTTTTCATGATCCGCGCTTTGTGATTCTCGACCGTGCTGGGGCGAATGTTCAGGAGCCCGGAGGCGACCTTCACGGTGTAGCCCTGCGCGAGGCACGTGAGCACCTCGGTTTCGCGCACCGTCAGCGAATGCAGGCCGGGCGTGTCGGGACCCGGCCGCATCTGCCAACCGTACGGAGTGCGGCTGAGCCGCGCCTGCGCGCGGGGGCAAAACGATTGCTCGCCGCGCAGCACCAAGCGGAGCAGTTCCAGAATGTCGGCGAACGAATTCTGCTTGACCGTGTAGCCATGGACGCCGAGTTTAAGCACGCGGCGCAGATGGACGTCGCGCACCAAATCGTCGAGCACGACGAGCTTCACCTCCGGGGCTTCCGCTTGCCAGAGCGCGACGCCGCTCCACGGCTCGCCGACCGGCGAGCCGATGTCGATCAGGGCGACGTCGGGCTTGGCTCCGGAGGCTTGGTCGAGCGCCGTGCGGGCGTCGAGCGAGGCGGCGACGACGTCGTAGTCCGCAGTGCGGCGAAACAGCTCGGTAAGACCGTCGAGAACGAGGCTTTCATCGTCGACCAGGGCGATCCGCCGCCGCAGCGAAGGAAATTGGGCATTTTGCATCAGGAACCTCTCGGCTAAGGTTGTTTGCCGGTGTGCGGCAACCTTAGGCGAGCGCTCTGACAGACGTGTGTCAGGCCTAGAGGAAATGGGGGAGAGAATTTTCTTCCCCCTGGAGCCGCCCCCCTGCTCCTCTCACTGCATTGAGCGACGTTTCGTGACACAATCGCCGATCTTTTTGCTCGACGACGGCCCGCTCTTCGCCGTTTGGAAGCCCGCCGGACTGGCGACGCAGGCACCGGCCGAGTTCCCCAGCCTCGAAGCGCAAATGAAAGCTTGGCTGCGGCTGCGGGAGCAGAAGATCGGCAACGTTTATCTCGGTGTCCCGCAGCGGCTCGACCGGCCCGTTTCCGGCGTGATTCTCTTTACGCGGCACGTACGCGCGGCCCGCAAGGTGTCGGACCAGTTCGAGCGCCGTCAGGTTCGCAAGACGTATTGGGCCTGCGTCGAAGGAATCGTCGATCCACCGGCAGGAACCTGGCAGGATCATCTCAAGAAGATCTACGGAAAGCCGCGCGCCGAAGTCGTGCCGCCGGATGATCCCGCAGGGCGCGAAGCGGTGCTGCACTATCGCACGCTGGGCCTTTGGCGCCGGAAGGGCGTCGCCGAGCCTCTCGCCGATCGCGCGCATCACGGTTCGTGGCTGGAGATCAACTTAGAGACCGGCCGCACGCATCAGATCCGCCTGCAAGCGAGTTCGCGCGGGCATCCGATCGTCGGCGACGCGTTCTATGACGCCCGTTCGACGTTCGGCGCGGCCGATGTCGAAGAGCGGCTCCGGCCGATCGCCCTGCATGCGCGGCGCATCGAGTTGAAGCATCCGATGACCGGCGCGCCGCTCGCCGTTACCGCACCGCTGCCGCAGACCTGGCAAGAGCTCGGCTTGCCGCCGACGGCGGTCGATTATCTCGAAACCGATTCCTAGCCGAGCCGCAGCCGCGGTTTGTCGCCGGCGGGCGGCGAGGTTAGACTCGAAAGTTTCGTCGCCTCGACGGCCTGGATGTTTTACCAAGTTCGAGCATGCGCACCTCAGCGGCCTGGATCACGAGTCTGCTCCTCCACGCCGGCGGCCTTGCCGTCGCGTCGTGGGCGGCCGCCGCCGTGATCGTCGCGCCCGCCGTCCGCATCGAGTCCGGCCGGACTTCCATCGCCTTGCAAGCCTCGATCGCCGCACCTCGGCCGGCCACGCAGCCGGTGCGGGTCGTCAAGACGCCGGCGACGAAGCGAGCCGAAAAACCGCCGCTCGCTCCGCCTCCGCCGCCCGAGCGCAGCGCGAATCGCGAACGTCTCCGAAAGCCGGCGCTGGAGATCGCCGGCGATCCGTCGCTAACGCCGAGCCCGCTTGTTCCGACACGAGTCGATGCGGCCGCGGCGGAGGCTCGCGCCGACGAACCTCCTCCGGAACGTCTTCGTCGCCAAGCGGCGGAGATTCCGCCGGAAGCGACGACGGTGCCTTCGGCTGCGGCTGCGGTCGCAAACGCGGCCTCGGCGGCCGCGCAAGGCGCCGCTGTCGACGAATTGCCGAGCCCGCTGCCGGCGAATCCGAGTCCGCCGTTTGCGCGCGATCCGGGCGACGAGTTCGTCGATCGTCGCGTGGTGCTCTACGTCGTCGTCGGACCAAGCGGCCGGCCGACGTCGGTGCAGATTTCGCAGCCGAGCGGTTCGGCGGCGCTCGACCATTCGGCGCTTCGCACGGTGCGCGACTTTTGGCGCTTTCGTCCGGCCTATCGCGCGGGAATAGCCGTGAGCTACGGCGTGCACGTGCCGTTTACGTTCAACGTCGCCGATTAGCTCGCCGAGCGGCGGCATCGCCGCCGCCTTCAATGCCGGCGTGATCCTGGCCGACCAAGCTGAATTTGTCGTCAGCTTACGCCGTGGCAACCGATAGAACCGTCGGCATCGATGTGTGCGGCAAATGTTCGCGCAGGGGCGGTATGCTGCGACGGCTGGAAAGGCGACGACTACGGGCGGCGGCGGGCGGGGCGTGCCTGTTCTACGCGCTGGTCGCCTTCGCGCAGTCGCTGGCGGCGCAACAAGCCGCCCCGCCCATTCCGGCCGACGCTCCGACATTGCCCGAGACGGTGATCGAAGTGGAGCGGCCGAACGAGGCGGGGGGCGCGGCTCAGCCCGCCCCCGCCGGCGACGAGACGTTTTTCAACGCCAACAACTTCAACGCGTTCACGAGTCCCGATCGGCGCGGCACGACGCTCGGTAGCACGCAGAGCGCGTCGCAGGGGACCTTCGGCCGAGCCGACCTCGAATACCGGCCGTTTCTGCGGCCGGCCGAGGTGCTGGAACTGGTGCCGGGCATGATCGTCACGCAGCACTCCGGCAGCGGCAAGGCGAACCAGTATTTTCTGCGAGGCTTCAATCTCGACCACGGCACCGACTTCGCCGTGCGCGTCGACGGCGTGCCGATCAACCTGCGCACCCACGCCCACGGCCAAGGCTACTTGGATCTCAACTTCCTGATTCCGGAACTCGTCGATCACGTCGATTTCCGCAAAGGTCCCTACTACGCGCAAGACGGCGACTTCGCCTCGGCCGGCGCGGCCGACGTCTCGCTCTCGTTCGGCTTTCCGCAAAGCTACGTGAAACTCGGCGGCGGCACCTACGATTTCTGGCGGGCCTTGGTCGTCGACAGCTCGGACGTCGGCCGCGGCACGCTGCTCACGGCGTTCGAGTTTCAATCGTACGACGGGCCGTGGGTGCTGCCGGAAGACGTGCAGAAATACAACGGCGTGATGAAGTATACGGTGGGCGACGACGATTTCGGCGCGGCCGTGAGCTTTCTCGGCTACCGTAATCGTTGGACTTCGACCGATCAGGTTCCGCGCCGCGCGGTCGACGCCGGGCTGATCTCGCGGCTCGGCTTCATCGACGGCACCGACGGCGGTCGCACGACGCGCCTCGGCGCGAACACGCAGCTCTGGAGCCGCGACGCCGTTTCGGAAACGACGCTCAACGTGTTCAGCACCTACTACGATCTCGATCTCTGGTCGAACTTCACGTACTTCCTCGACGACCCGGTGAACGGCGACCAGTTTCAGCAATCGGACCGGCGCGTGACGAGCGGCGTGAACTTGCAACACGCGTACGACGCCGCCTGGGCGCGCAACACCGTCGGCGGGCAGATGCGCAACGACGCGATTCCCGAGGTCGCCCTCTACACTTCGACGGCCCGCACGCCGACCGGCGTGACGAGCGATAGCCGCGTATACGAGACGAGCTACTCGCTGTTTGCGATGCAGGAGCTCACGATTTGGGAAAAAGTGCGGCCGAGCTACGGACTCCGCGGCGACTTGTTTCACTTCGACGTGACGAGCCGGAACCTTCCGATCAACTCCGGCACCGACACGGCCGGCATCGTCAGCCCGAAAGCTTCGGTGGCGTTCGGGCCGTGGGCGGACACGGAGATGTTTTTAAATTGGGGCTTGGGCTTCCATTCGAACGACGCCCGCGGAGTGACGATCAAGGTCGATCCGGCCGACGGCGTGACGCCCGTCGACTCCAGCACGCCGCTCGTTCGCTCGCACGGTTACGAACTCGGCGTGCGCACCAAGGCGATCGAAGGGCTCACCTCGACGGTGAGCGTGTGGAATCTCGATCTCGACAGCGAATTGTTGTTCGTCGGCGACGCCGGAACGACGGAAGCGAGCCGGCCGAGCCGGCGCACGGGCGTGGAATGGACGAACTTCTACACGCTCGACGGTTGGCTGCAGTGGGACGCCGACGTCGCCTTCACGCACGCCCGCTTCCGCGACGACGACCCGGCCGGCGACCATATTCCCGGGGCGATCGGCACGGCGGTGAACACCGGGCCGACGATCTTGTTGCCGAGCGGCTGGTATTGGACGTTTCGCACGCGGTATTTCGGGCCGCGGCCGCTCGTGGAGGATAACGGCGTGCGCTCGGCCTACACGAGCCTGTGCAATATGTCGCTCGGCTATCAATCGCGCCGGTTCCGCGCGTCGGTCGATTTCCTGAACCTGTTCAACTCGAAAGATCACGACATCGACTACTTCTATACTTCGCGGCTGCCGGGCGAACCGGCCGGCGGAGTCGACGATTTGCACTTTCATCCGGTCGAGCCGGTGAACGTGCGGTTCAACATGGCTTGGACGTACTAGCGCGAACGAAATAAATCGGGCCGCAGTCGCCTGCGCGGCCGATCGGCGAGCGATCGGCCTGCAAGCGGTGCGGCCCCGAGAGCGAGCGGCGAGAAATCCGTCAGCTCTTGCTCGCTTCCCAGTATTCGGCGACGTGATCGTTCAGGCTGACGACGGCGTCGTCGTGGAACGCGCAGACGCCGACCATGCGGGCGCTCTTGAGCGGGTTGCCGGAGCCGTCGGTGAGTTGAAACACGACGGCGTAGCGCGAGTAGGCGACGTTGGGGGAATCGTTCGCCGATTCGGGAAAGTGGACCGGCGCGTCTTGCAGCGACCGGCCTTGCATCGTGGTCCGGCTGCCGACGCCGAACAGCGCGTAGGTCGCGCCGACCGGCGCGGCGAACAATCGATTGGCGGCGGCCCCGGTGAGCGAGGCCACGGCGACGCCGTCGGCCAGCGCGGTGCTCGTCGGCGGCACGTCGCGATCGGTGCCGTAGGGGAAGAACGTCGGGCTGAAGTCGCCCGGATTGCTCGCCGGCGTCGCGATCATCTGGGCCATCGTCGTGATTCCGGCGTCGACGAGCGCGTCGGCGGTTTCGTCGGTCAGCGTCGCGGTCGTGAGTTGGCCGGCCGCGGCCCCGGGCAGGTAGCTCACCAGCGCTCCGGCGGGCGTGACGAGCGAGTCGAAGTTGCTGGGGTAGCTGAGCTGCACGGCCTGATGGGTTTGGATCGCCTTGGCGATTTCGCCGACGTTCGTGGCCGACGACGAGGTGTGGGCCCGGCCGACCATGCCGGGCAGCAGCGGCACCAGGATCCCCGCCAAGGCGGCGAGGATAACCATGACGACGACGAGTTCGATCAGCGTGAGCCCGCGGCGGCGAATCGCGACCGAGGTGAGACGGAGTTGTTGCGACATCGAAATCTCCCATGCAAATGTTTGGTACCTGCAACATAGTTGCATGTGGAGATTAGTATCAAAAGCAATCCGTGTGTCAACAGGAATTTGATTGCCGCATGAAAACTTCGCGAAACGCTCACAGGGGACCGGAAACGGCGAAAAATGCGCAAAAAAAGCGGCGCGGCTCGCCGCCGCGCCGCTACCTGTCGCTGATGGAAGACGGGCCGACGTTATTTGGCCGGTTCTTGGCCGATGCCCGTCGTGTAGGCCCGATACTGGTCGGCGTACTTCGCCGGCGGGGCGCTGCGCCGGCCGCCGCGGACTTGGCGGAAGTCGTCGCCGCCGCCTTGAGCGCCTTGTTGTTGCGTCGTGCCGGGGCGCAACCCCAACCCCTTGAGCGTATTTTCGAAGTTCTTCCGCGCGGCGTCGCCTTGCGGGCCCGGCTGTTCGGCGGCGCGGCGCATTTCGTCCCACCGCTTGACGAATTCCTCAAGCGCTTCGCGCGAGCTGAACCGCTTGAGCAATTCCGGATCGACGGTGTCGTTCTTCAAATCGTTCTTTAAGCGGTCGAGCGTCAGCTCGGTGACCTTTTTCGTATAGTCGAGATTGGCTTCGTCGCCGCCGGGCTCGGGCGCTTGCCGACCTTGCGCGAGCTGATCGCTCCCTTGCGGCACCCCTTCGCCGCCCGATTGATTGTTCGCGCCGCCCTGCGTTCGGCCGCCGGGCTGCGATTTCTGCGCGGATTCGCCGGCTTGGCCGTTTTGACCTTGCGCGGACTTGGATTGCCCTCCCGGTTGTTCGCCGCCGGGGCGCGATTGCGAGCCGTCTCCCTTCTGCGACCCGGCCGAGGCCTGTTGATCGCCCGCTTGCGACGGTTTGCCCGGCTGTTTGTCGCCGGCTTGATTGCCGGCCGTGGCGTTGCCTTCCTCGGGCGCGGCGCCCGCACCTTGGTCGCCGGGCGTGTTCGAGCCGGGCGCGCCGGTTCCTTGTTGCGGCGAACGCATGCCGCCGCCGTCCTCTCCCTTGCCGCTCCGGTCGCCGCTCTCGGCTCCCCTCGCGTCGGACTCGCTGCGGCTGCCGCTCGGCGATTTGCCTTGTTCGCCCCCTTGTTGCTGTTGTGTGGCGCTCGCGCCGCCGGTCTTGTCGCGCGGCTTGGCGAGTTCTTGCTGCTCGGGGGTGCCCTCTTTGGGCGTGGCGCCTTGCGCGCCGCCGGGGTTGTCGTTGCGCTGTTGATCGTTGCCGGAAGGCTGCGAATTGGCCGACGGCTTGGAGCCTTGTGGCGACTGTTCGTCGCCCGGTTTCATGCCGGGCTGCTCCCCTTGCTTGCCGGCGTTGGGCGCGGCGCCGCTCGTGGCGCCGGAATCACCGGGCGAAGGTTGCTGTTGCGCGCCGGCGGGCGTGGGATTAGCTCCCTGGCCGGGCGCTTTTTGCTCGCCCGCGCCGCCGCCCGGTTGCTTGTCGTCGCCTTGGCCGGCCGGCTTGCCTTGCGATTGACCTTGGCCCTGCTGTTGGCCGCCGGGTTGCTGCTGACCGTTCGGCTGTTCGCCGCTTTGTTGCGGAGCGCCCTCGCCGTCGGCCGGCTTGCGGCCGGCTTCGCGTCCGCCGCCGTTTTGCCCTGCGCGCTGCTCGCGGCCTGCGTCGGCGAGTTGATCGCCGGCGGGCTGCTCGCCTTGCGCGCCTTGTTGCCCCTGCATTCCCTGTCGGTCGGCTTGGCCTTGTTGTCCGCCCCCTTGTTGCTCGCCGGGTTTTTGACCGCCGCCGTTTTGTCCCCCTTGGCCGGCATTTTGTTGTTCGCCCGGTTGATCGCCGGGTTGTCGGCCTTGTTGCCCGCCGCCTCCTTGTTGGCCTCCTTCCGCACCGCGCTTGCCTGCGCCGGTTTCGGCTCCCTTGTTTTGGTCGCCGCGTTCGCCGCCGCCGGCCTTTTGATCTTGAGGTTCTTGGCCGGCGCCTTGCTTGTTCGGTTGCTCGCCCGCTTCGGCTCCCGGCCGCTTTTCCTGCTCGCCGCCCGGCTTCATGCCCTGTTGTTGCTCGGCCGGCTGTTGCCCGGCCCCCGGCTGTTGCTGTTGGCCCTGTTGCTGCTGTTGGCCCTGTTGCTGCTCGCCGGGGCGTTGCTGTTGCCGACCGGCGTTGGCTTGTTGATTGTCCGGTTTTTGGTCCGGCTGTTGCCGTCGCTCTTGTTCGGCTTGCTGATCAAAATGTTTCTTGAGCGCCTCGAAGGCATCGCCGGGATTGGCGTTAGGATCGATCGGCTTCTGGTCCTGGGCGCCGGCTTGTTCACCTTGTTGGCCGGGTTGATTCTGTTGGCCCGGTTGCTTCCGCTCGCCGCCGGGTTGTTGGCCTTCGGCCGGTCGTTCACCGGGCTTCGGTTGCCCGCCCGGCTGCGGTTCGCCCTGCCCGGCTTGGCCTGCTTGTTGCTCGCCTTGCTTTTGTTGCCCGGCACCCTGTTGCTGCTGTTGGCCCTGTTGCCGTGGTTGGCCTTGGCCTTGCCGGGGATCGCCTTGTGTGCCCTGCTCTTGCATCGGCTGCTGCTGCGGGGCTCCTTGGCCGGGCTGATTCGGCTGTTGATTCTGCGGTTGCTCTTGTTGCGGGCCGCCCTGTTGCGGTTGGCCCTGTTGCGGTTGGCCCTGTTGCGGTTGCCCTTGGCCCGGTTGTTGCGCGCCTTGTTGCGGCGGCTGGTTCATCCCGTCCTGATTCTGCGGCTGCCCGTTCTGGGGCGCGCCTTCCCCGGGCTGTTGCGGCTGTTGTCGGCCGTTTTGCGGACGATTCTGTCCGTTCTGCGGTTGCGGCTGCTGTTGCGGCGGCCCTTGCTGCTCGTTCGGCTGCGGCTTGGGAGCATCGAAGGGATTGTTGTCGACGATCGCGATCGTATAGCGCGGCGTTTCGACGACGTTGGGCTGCGGCGCTTTGTTGTCGGTCGCGCGGCCGACGAACGTGATCTTGTCGCCCGGCTTCAGGCCGAGCAGCTGCGGCGACAACACGTAGGTGTTCGAGAACGGCCCGTACTTCGGTTCGATCAGCAGCCGCTCTTCGCGAAACGCCGCTCCGAATTTCTCCAGCACGATCGAGAGATTGGCCAATTGAAAGTCGGCGTCCTGGCCGGCGAGCGTGATGCGCAGCTTGTCGGCGATCGGCAGTTCGATCGGCTTGTCGGGCCCGGTCGTCGGCTCGACGACCTTCACTTCCGGCGCTTGGTCGGGAATGACGTCGATCTTATGCTCGATCGGCTTCGGGTTCTCCTGCCCGTCGATGTTCGTGTAGCGCAGCACGTACGACGTGTGGAGCGGTTTCGTGCGGTCTTTCGTAAGTTGCAGTTCGAAGCCGCCGACCGCGGCCCGCTTCGTCGCGTCGGGGATGAGTTCGACGTCTTTATTGCGGGCCCGATCGAACGCGACGTGGGCCGAGCCGATCAGTTGATTCGTTTCGGCCGAAATGACGACGCGCGTTCCTTCCAGCGCCTTGAGATCGCCTTGTCGCTCGACTTCGCGCGGCGGCAGATCCGTGTACGGCGGGTATTCGTAGCGAACTTTCGTCACGCCGATGACCGGCGTCGCCAGCACTCGGACGCGATACCGCGGCGACTCGACGTCGCCGACTTTGACGTAGTAGTAGACGTCTTGCTTGAGTCCTTCCCCCTCGGCCGGCAGTACGGCCGACCAATGCATTTGATCGTCGCTGCGCAATGCCACGGCGACGTCGTCGGCCGGGTTGCCGCTGGCCGAATAGTACGCCACGGCCTGATCGGCGGCGCGCATGCCGCGCGTGCGCACTTTGACTTCGACCGTGTCGTCGCGGCGCTTGTCGACGTTGCCCGGCGTCAGTTCTTCGATGACGACGCGCGTCGGCGCGGGCAGATCGGCCCAGGGCGCCATCACGCGCCCCATCGAACGAATGGCGTCTTTCGGCGCGGCCAAGGCGTAGCCCACCACGCCGATCAGTACGGCCGTGAGCACCACGGCCAATTTGATCAGCAGCGAACGATCGACCGGTGCGTCGCCCGGCACGGCCGAGAGTCGTACCGCGGCTTGTTCTTTCATCGCTTCGAGCAAGCCTTCGGGCGTTTGACCCGGCTGCTTGCGAATGAGCAGAAAGTTGACGAGCGTGTTCTTCATCGGCTGACCGCGTTCGATCGCCGCCGCGGCGTACACCGGATTGACGCGCCGCAAGAAGAACGGCACGAGGCTCATCGCCAAATGCACGCCGACGCCGGCGAGCAGGCCGACGAGCAGCGCCATCCGTCCGCCGAAGCCGAGTCCGCCCGGCACGACCCAGTGGTCGATCAAGATCGCGGCCGCGAGGTAGACGAGCACGCCGATGCCCAACAGCGTCAAGCTCGTCCAAAGGTCGACCCACTTCACGCGAGCCCGCACGGCGCGGACTTGGGTGTCGATGTATTTCTGATACTCGACGACGCGCCCGCGGGGCGCGGTGCGCGGCGGGGGCGCAGCGTCGAAACTTCCCGACGGCGACTTGGCGGCACCGCTCGACATGGCGATTCCCGGATTCGGGGTCTTGAGGGGACGAACACCTTGATTCTACCACTTTCGACGCGGAAAGCCCCCGTGCGACTCCCGGGAAACCGCCCAAATTTCGGAGGCAAGGGCCTCTCAGGAACGGCCGCTACGACGACCCGGCGGTCGGCGGCCGATTCGCGGATCGCCGCGGCAGGCGTTCCCTCCAGGATGCGGGGCCGATAAGTTGAGGCGTATCAACGCACGTCCCGCCGACCCCCGCCGACCCGCCCGCCATGTCGCGAAGTCTGATTGTGCTCATTATTCTCGGTGTGCTGGCCTGGGGGGTGTTTCACGCCGTCGGCAGCTACTACGGCGGCGCCCAACTCGCCCCGAGTCTTCGCCGGGCCGCGGTCGTGCTCGGCTTCACCGTGGCGTTTCTCGGGTTTTGGTTGCTGATGCTCCGCAACCGGACTAACCGTCTCCGCGACGACGCCGAAGCACGCCCTTCCTCGAGCCGCGACGCACGGCCTTAGCCTCCGCCGATTATGGTGCGACGCGCACCGCTCATCGCATATCCTAGAGGCTGCGGCGCCGGTTGCCGCAGCGCGCTCACTCCATCATTCCCCGTCGGAGGTCGTCGTAATGCGAATCGCTCGTCTTTGGTTCGTCGCGGCGTGCGGAGCGCTCTGCTTCGCGCCGTCGGCGAAAGCTGCGGAAGAGTCGGCCAAGCCGGCCGAACGGTCGCCGGCGAAACTTGAGCGCGACAATCCTCCGCAAATCGAGCGCGATGTCCGCACGCTCGAAGGGTGGCAAGTCCGCTTCGATCGCCGCTTGGCGACGTCGGAACATGCCGACCTCGGGCGCCGCGCCGAGCGGCTGCTCGGCGACAAGCTCTACGAGATCGCGCAGTTCCTGCCGGCCGACCGGTCGGCGGAGCTGCGCAAAGTGACGATCGTCGTCGATCTGGACCACGGCAAGCTCACCAGCGCGCAGTATCACCCGTCGCCGCAGTGGCTCGAAGACCACGGCTACGATCGGGCTCTGGCCAAGTGCGTGCATATTCCCAGCACCCGACTGTTCGTCGGGCTGCGGCATCAGCGAACGCAGCCGTCGATGGTGATGCACGAACTCGCGCACGCCTACCACGACCAAGTGCTCGACTTCAATAACGCCGAAGTCCGCGCGGTGTACGAAGCCGCGCGGCGCTCCGGCACTTACGATAAGGTGCTCCACATTCACGGTCACAACGAAGTGCACTACGCGATCAAAAACCACCACGAGTATTTCGCCGAGCTGACGGAAGCCTACTTCGGCACCAACGATTTCTACCCGTTCGTGCGCGGCGAATTGCAACGCCACGATCCGCAGGCCCACGCGCTGTTGGAAAAGATTTGGGGGAAACTGCCGTAATGAGTTCGCAACCGCCTCGCTCGGCATTGGAATCGCCCACGACCGATCCCACGTTCCTGTTCGAACACTATCGCGGCTCCTACGGCACCGAACTGCTCACGGCCGCCGTCGCTCATTTTCGGCTGTTCGACATTCTGGCCGACGCGCCGCTCGCGGCCGACGAACTTAGAGCGCGGCTCGGGATCGCGGCACGGCCGCTCGTCGTGCTTACGACGGCGCTCCGCGCGATGGGGCTCGTGGAAGTCGACGTCGACGGAAAGCTCACACCGAGCGCGGCGGCACGCGAACATCTCACAAGCGGCGGACCGTTCTTCGTCGGCGACTATGTGGGCCTCGCCGCCGAAAGCCCCGGCGTCCTGGAAATGGTCGCGCGGCTGCGAACGAATCGGCCGCGCGGCGCGGCGGGCGACGACGGCGCCGCCGAGGGTGCCGCCGGCGCGGCGTTCATTTATCGCGAAGACTTGCCGTCGGCCATGGAACAGGAAGCTTCGGCCCGGCACTTGACGCTCGCGCTCGCCGGTCGGGCCAAGAACGTCGCTCCGGCGCTGGCCAAGAGCTGTTCGACCGGGGGCGCGGCTAAGCTGCTCGATCTCGGCGGCGGCACCGGCATTTACTCGATCGCGCTGGTGCAGGCGAATCCCGAGTTGCGGGCCCTGGTTTTCGACCGGCCGGAAGTGCTCAAGGTGGCGCGCGAGTTCGCGGCCGAATTCGGCGTCAGCGAGCGCGTGGAGTCGGCGCCGGGCGACATGTTCGCCGATCCGCTTCCGAGCGATTGCGACATCGTGCTGCTGTCGAACATCTTGCACGATTGGGACATGCCGGAGTGCCGCACGCTCCTGCGTCGCGCGGCAGGCGCGCTCAAGCCCGGCGGCCGGGTTTGGATTCACGACGTGTTCCTAAACGACGCGCTCGACGGCCCCCTGCCGATCGCTCTCTACTCGGCGGCGCTCTTCACGCTCACCGAAGGCCGCGCGTATAGCGCCGCCGAATACCGCGAGATGCTCGAAGCCGCCGGCCTCACGCCGGGCCCGCTCACGCCGACTGCGATCCACTGCGGCGTGCTTGAGGGAACGAAATAGGCGTGCGGCGGGGTTTAGTCCCGGCGTGCTGAGCACGCCGTTTAATACTCCACGACTTCGAGATGCCGCGCTAAGTATTGCAGGATGTCGCGAATGGAGATCACGCCGACGACGCGATGCGCGGACATGACCGGCAAGTGTCGGTAGCCGCCGACGTCCATCTTCTGCAGCGCGTAGGCGATCTGCGCGTCGATCTCGATCGATTCGGGGCCGGGCGTCATGAAGTCCCGCACCGCGCGGCCGCCCAGTTCTTGGGCCTGCGCGCCGACGCGCACCACGGCGTCGCGTTCGGTGAAGATCCCCAACAGCCGGCCGTCGTCGACGACGAGCACGCAGCCGATCGAGCGCTCGACCATCAATTGCAAGACGCTCCGCACATCGGTGGCCGGCTCGACGATCACGGGGCGCCGCGGCAACAACAGTACGACCTTGTCGTGCAGCAGCGAACGCTGCATCTCGCTGTCGACATAGGGGCTGAACTGCTGCTCCCCGAGCGGCTCCAGACACTGATCGCAAACATCGGTGCCGTCGATGTTCACGCATCCGCAGTAAGAACATTTCGTCATACGTCGCCCCTTGATATCGAGGGCGGAAGGCGGAGGGGGAGGGAGGAAGGCGATCCCGGAACCGACCGTCGAACACCTTCCTCCCTCCCCCCTCCTCCCTCCGCCCCGGTTTTCAGTTCACATCCCACGTATCGCCGGCCAGGAACAACTTCGCCAAGTCTCCCTCGCCCTTCAGGTTTTTCGCTTCGTCGACTTGCGCGTTGAGCTGTTCGTCGTACTTCGGTCGATCGACCGAGCGAAACACGCCGATCGGCTCCGGAAATTCCGGGTAGCGCATCCGCGATAGCAAATAAGCGGCCGTCGGCTCCACGGCCTTTTCGTCGTGGAACAGCAGATCGTCTTCCGCGATGCCCCCGCCGTCGGCATGACCGCCCAACTCGACGACCTCGGGCGTGAGTCCGTTGAGCCGAATTCCCTTCGTACGGTTCTTGCCGAACACTAGCGGCTTGCCGTGCTCCAATTCGATCACCGTGTCGGCCTTCGTGTCGCGATCGGTCGCGTAGTCGTAGGCGCCGTCGTTGAACACGTTGCAGTTTTGATACACCTCGACGAACGACGTGCCGCGATGCTCGGCGGCCCGCTTCAACGTCGCCGCCAAGTGCTTGATGTTCACGTCGATGCTGCGGGCCACGAACGTCGCTTCGCAGCCGATCGCCAACGACAGCGCGCTGAGCGGATTGTCGATCGAGCCCATCGGCGTGCTCTTGGTCACTTTGCCGAGCGGCGACGTCGGCGAATATTGCCCCTTCGTCAGCCCGTAGATCCGGTTGTTGAACATGACGATGTTCAAATCCAAGTTGCGGCGGATCGCGTGCATCAGATGATTGCCGCCGATCGAGAGCGCGTCGCCGTCGCCGGTGATCACCCACACGCTCAAGTCGGGCCGTGCGCACTTTAGGCCGGTGGCGATCGCCGGGGCGCGGCCATGAATCCCGTGGATGCCGTAGGTATTGACGTAGTAAGGAAACCGACTGGAGCAGCCGATGCCCGAGACGAACACCGTCTTCTCGGGCGGAATGCCGAGCGTCGGCAACACCTTCTTCATCTGCGCGAGAATCGAGTAGTCGCCGCAGCCGGGGCACCAACGCACGTCCTGGTCGGTGGCGAAACTCTGCGGCGTCAACAGCGGAACTTCAACGGCCACATGGCACCTCCGTCGGCGCAGGTCCGAGTAAGAGTTCTTCGATCTTCGCCACCACCTCGTTGACCTGGAACGGCCGGCCTTGCACCTTGTTCAAGCCCACGGCGTCGATCAGGAACGTGCCGCGAATCAGCAATCGCAACTGCCCCAGGTTCAATTCCGGAATCAACACGCGCTTGTAGCGGCCGAGCAATTCGCCCAGATTGGCCGGCAGCGGATTGAGATAGCGCAAATGCGCATGCGCCACGGAGCGGCCGGCCGCGCGCACCTGCTGCACGGCCGTCGCGCACGCGCCGTACGTTCCGCCCCAGCTTAACACCAGCAAGTCGCCGGCGTCGGGTCCGTCGACCGCCTGCGGCGGAATGTCTTGCGCGATGCCGGCGATTTTCTTGGCCCGCTGATGCACCATGTGCTCGTGGTTCGCCGGCTCGTAGTTCACGTTGCCCGTCACGTCTTGCTTTTCGAGCCCGCCGATTCGGTGCATCAGGCCCGGAGTGCCGGGAAGCGCCCAGGGGCGCGCGAGTCGCTCGTCGCGCTCGTAGGGATAGAACACGCGCCCGCCGGCGTGGCCGGATGCGTCCGACGAAGGCCCATAGTCTTCCGACTTCGGATGTTTCACCTCGATCTTCGGCAACTGCGCCACGTCGGGCACGAGCCACGGCTCGCTGCCGTTGGCGATGTAGCCGTCGCTGAGGATCATGACCGGCGTCATGTAGCGCACCGCGATCCGCCAAGCCTCCTGGGCCACGTCGAAACAATCGGCCGGCCCGCGGGCCGCGATCACCGGCAGCGGGCACTCGCCGTTGCGTCCGCAGAGGGCTTGCAGCAAGTCGGCCTGCTCCGTTTTGGTCGGCAATCCGGTGCTCGGTCCGCCGCGCTGCACGTTGATGCAAAGGAGCGGCAACTCCGTCATCACGGCCAGTCCGAGGCCTTCTTGCTTCAGAG
>JAEUIN010000049.1 GCA_016793115.1 Planctomycetaceae bacterium | reverse complement strand
CGGGCCGCTTCCTTGATGTCGCGCTCCGTGTAATGGCCGGTACCGAGCGTGAACAGCTCCATGACTTCACGGGCAAAGTTCTCGTTCGGCCGAGTCTTGCGATTCACGGCCGAGTCGAGCCACAGGAGCATCGCGACGTCCCGCATCATCGCGGTCAGCAGGTTGCCGAACTTACCGAGCGCGTGCTTGCGCAGGAGTTCGTTCTGAGCGAACATCAGATTCTGATCGGTCACTTTCGCGGCCGAGGTCGCGAAGTGCCCGTGCCAGAACAAGGTCAGCCGCTCTTGGAGAGGATGCGGAGTGGCGAGCATCGTGAAGAGCCACCACGCCGGCAGATCCTTCTTGTCGCCGAAGCCGAGGAGCGACGTCATCGTGCGGCGATTGTCGGCGTAGAACGAGTCGCCGTTCGGCTCGCCGACCATGAGGCGATCGAGGGTCGCTTGCGGACCTTCGACAACGGCCCGTTGTAACTCGCTCCACGTGCCGCCGCAGGTCGCGCGGCGGTAGAGGTGCCCGGCCCGCGCGAGGTTCCACGGTCGGGCTTCATCCGGCACATACGGTTGCCAAGCCCAGTGCGGATCGTCGAGCGGTTCGGCTAGGCGGGAGGTGGTGATCGCTGTTGTCATCGTCTTAGGAGGGCTAAGGTCATGACGGCGGCCAAGGTCGATGCGTTGCTGAATATACCCGGCGGTTTTGGGCACGGTTTCGCTGAAACATGCCGCACTTGCGTCGGGTAGTATGGTGCGGATTCGTCGAACCGTGCGAGGAAATCGGCCATGTTGCGACTTGTGAATCGTCGGATTGTTGCGTGCTGCGCCCTGATTGCGATCGGCGGGGCGTGCGTTAAAGTCCAGGCCGCGGCCCCCGATCGGGCCGTGCAGCCCGTCGAGTTGCTCACCCCGTCGACGGCCCTCTACGTCGAACTTGTTCCGCCGGCGGAGTTGCTCGAGCAGGGCCTCGCCGAACAGGCGACCGCCTTCTTCGAGAAGCTTCCCCAGGTCCGCAAAGCGTTGGAATCGCGCGATTTTGAAAAAATAAAGACCGCGATCGCGCACCTGGAGAACAAGCTCGACGTCCAGTGGCGGGCGGCGTTGCCGAAGCTCGCCGAACGCGTCACCGTGGCCTTCGACGCCGCGGAGCAAGCCTTCTTCGTGTTCGTCGATACGCGCGACAAAGAGTTGCTCATCGCGTTGCACGACGAGGTGATTTCGCTCATCGAGGCGGACGCCGATCGGAAAGGCGCGCCGTCGCCCGTGAAGTCGGCCGAGCACAACGGTCAGACCGGCTACGCGTTCGGCAAGAAGGAAGCCCATACGATCATCGGCGACACGTTGGTCGTGTCGAACAGCGCCGAGGCGCTGAAGCGGTTGATCGATCGACGCGCGGATCTGCTCGACGAAGGAACCGCGGAGACGACTAAGAAGCGACGACGTAAGACGCTGGCCGATGATCCGACGTTTGTCGCCGCCCGTAAGCACGCCGCGGCCGACGACGCCGGCTTCGCCTTCGTGCGAATGGCGCCGATTCGCTTGCTTGCCGGCTTGGCAAAAGTGCTCGGCCCTACGGCCAAGAGCGGTAACTTTGTCGGCGAACTTCTGGCCGGCGGCGTGCTTGGCGCCTTGGAATCGGCCGACTACCTGGCGGCGACTCTCAAGATCGACGACGCCGGACTGCGCCTCGCCGCGCACTTGCCGCACGATCGGGCCGGCACCCTGAAGAGCCGCACATGGTTCTTCGCTCCGCAGGCCGGGCAATCGGCGGCGGCCCCGCTCCGCGCGAACCGCACGATCGCTACGCTCACGGCTTATCGCGACGTCGGCGGCATGTGGACGGCGCGCAACGAACTCTTCGACGAAGCGACAAACGTCGGCCTGACGCAGGCCGACACGAACCTGGGCCTGTACTTCTCCGGCAAAGACTTCGGCAGCCAAGTGCTCGGCGAGTTGCAACCGCAGTGGCGCTTCATCGCCGCGGCGCGCACGTTTGGCGACGACGGCCAGCCGGTGCCGGCGCTCAAGCTGCCGAGCTTCGCGCTGGTGTGGGAATTGAAGAACCCGGAA
>JAEUIN010000025.1 GCA_016793115.1 Planctomycetaceae bacterium | reverse complement strand
CAGGTTCGTCTTGAACAGCAGTTCCACCTCAGCCGAAACCTTCGCGATCTCCGCGGCCAGCTTTTTCGGGTCGGTTGCGACTTTTTCGCAGGCCTTCATCATCGAGGCCGCGATATTGACGAACTTCGGCAGGTTCGTGCTCTTGACGTAGGTCTCGTAGAGATACGTCGGGTCGCGCTTCTTGTCGTTCAAATAGAGAAACTGCTCATCGCTCTGCGCCGCCTTCAGCGCTTTGCTGAGCGCATTAAGCAAGCGCTGGTCGCGCTGGATTTCGGAGAACGACATTCCGACGACTTCCGTGCAATACTCGGCCTTGGTCTTTAGCTTGAGAGGCATGGGTGTGGTTCGTCCGTGTGTGTGCCGACTAGAGCGCGGAGCAGGATCCGACAAGCGGGCATTCTAGCGACGCCGACAATCTGCGGCCTAGATCGAATTGCAACGGCGGCCGGCCGCTTTTCCGCCGCCCGCCGCTAGGTGTTCACGCGGCCCAATTCTTCCCACAAGGCCGCGCTGGCTTTGATGCCGCGGTGAAAGTCGGCCAGGCAAAACTTTTCGTTAGGGCTGTGCGTGTTGTCGTCGTTGAGCCCCCAGCCGAGCAGCAGGGTGTCGACGCCAAGCAGATCGTGAAACGTGGAAACGACTGGAATGGAGCCCCCTTCACGGATGAACACCGGCCGACGGCCGAAGCCATGTTCGACGGCCTTCACCGCCGCGGCGACGTACGGACTTTCCAGCGGCACGACCACGCCGGGCGCGCCGTGGTAGCCGATGAGTTCCATGGTGATGCCCGCCGGGCAACGTTCTTTGAGAAACTTTTCGAGCGCGGCTTTGAGCTTGGCCGGGTCTTGGTTCGGCACCAAGCGGAAGCTGAACTTCGCCGAGGCCTTGGCCGGCAGCACCGTCTTGGCGCCTTCCCCTTGGTAGCCGGAGGTGAGCCCGTTGATGTCGCACGTGGGGCGAGCCCAGCGGCGTTCGATGTTCGTGAAGCCGGTTTCGCCGTTGAGTTCTCGCACGCCGATTGCCGACTTGAACTCGGCTTCGTCGTACGGCAACGCAGCGAATTCCTTGCGCTCGCGCTCCGTGAGCGGCGTCACGTCGTCGTAAAATCCCGGCACTTGCACACGGCCTTGGTCGTCGACCAGCGCCGTTAGCATCTTCACGAGCGCGTTGGCCGGGTTGACGACGGCCCCGCCAAACACGCCCGAGTGTAAGTCACGATCAGGGCCTTGCAGCTTAAGCTCAAAGTAGCTGATGCCGCGCAAGCCATAGGTGATGGCCGGCAGGCCGGGGCCGAATTGCGAGGTGTCGCTGATCACGCAAACGTCGCACTTGAGCCGCTCGCGGTTCAGGCGGATGTAATCGTCGAGGTGTTCGCTGCCGACCTCTTCCTCCCCTTCGATCAAAAACTTCAGATTGATCGGCAGCTTGCCGACCGTCTTCAGCCAGGCTTCCGCACTCTTGACGTGCGTGAACATCTGGCCTTTATCGTCGGTCGCGCCGCGGGCATAGAGGTTGCCGTTGCGGCGGGTTGGTTCAAAGGGGGGCGTTTCCCATAAGTCGAGCGGGTCGGGCGGTTGCACGTCGTAGTGGCCGTAAACCAGCGCGGTCGGGGCACCCGGCGACTGGCAGAGTTCCGCGTAAACGATCGGGTGTCCCGGCGTTTCGCAGATTTCCGCCCGCATTCCCATAGCGCGGAATTGTCCGGCGACCCAATCGGCGGCCGCGCGAATATCGGCCTTATGAGCACTTTGAGCGCTCACGCTGGGAATCCGGAGTAACTGGCAAAGCTGGTCCTCGAACGCGGCGGCGTTTTCGGCGAGATACTGGTCGACGGCGGCGGGCATGGCCCAAGCTCCGGAAATTGCGGCTGACGGAGTCGGCTAATATAATGCCTCCGCGGCCAACCGGCCACGTTCGCGCGATCCTTGGTTCGCGCAATGTCCGGCCACCAGCCGAAGCCGATCGTTTGTCAGGAGAAGTTGATATGTCCGTCAATGCCGCCGTCGCCGTACCTGAGGTCGAAGAGCAGGCCGCAGTCGCGCCGCAGGCCGCCGAGCCGGAAAAGAAGAAACGCCGGCAGCCGCGGTATCACGTCTTATTGTGGAATGACGAAGATCACACGTATGACTACGTCATCGTGATGCTTCACGAGTTGTTCGGACACCCGCCGGAGAAGGGCTTCCAGATCGCGCAAGAGGTCGATCTTCGCGGCAAGGCCGTGGTGCTGACGACCACGATGGAACACGCGGAGCTAAAACGCGACCAAATCAAAGCCTACGGCAAAGACCCGGGCATCAAAGCCTGCAAAGGCTCGATGAGCGCCTCGATCGAGGCGGCGCCGGAATAATTCTGACCTACCGCTGCATTTAAGTCGCGTTGACCTAGCCACGGCCGATGCCAAAAGCATCGGCTGTTTTCTTTCCCCCCTCCGCCCTCCCCCCTCCGCCCTCTGTTCGCATGCCCACCCTTCGCACTGCGACCCTCGGTTGTCGCGTCAATCAATACGAGACGGAATTCGTGCGGCAGGGGCTCGAGCGCGCAGGCTTCCGCGATGCGGCCGACGACGAGGCTGCGGACCTCTGCATCGTGAACACTTGCACGGTCACGCACGAGGGAGACGCGAAGAGTCGTCAGACCGTGCGGCAATTGGCGAAGCGCAATCCCGAGGCGCGCATCGTCGTCATGGGGTGTTATGCGACCCGGGCCCCTGACGAAGTGGCCTCGCTGCCGAACGTCGCTGAGGTGATCACCGACAAACGCGAATTGCCGGACCTGCTGCAACGTTTCGGCGTGGTCGACGTGCCGACCGGCATCGAGCGGTTCGACGGCCGACGCCGTGCCTACGTGAAGGTGCAAGACGGCTGCATGTTGCACTGCACGTTTTGCATCATTCCTTCGGTACGGCCCGGGTTGCGCAGTCGGCCGCCGGAGCACATCGTCGACGAGGTGCGCCGGCTCGTCGATCACGGGCACCGCGAGATTGTGCTGACGGGCATTCATCTCGGGCACTACGGCGTCGACCTCAACGCCGGCCGATCAAAAACCGACTGGGTGCGGCTCTCGCATCTCTTGGAGAAGCTCGTCGAAGTCGACGGCCGATTTCGCATCCGCCTTTCGAGCATTGAAGCGACCGAGGTCACGCGTGAACTTGTCGCCGTCATGGCCCGCTATCCTGATCGCATCTGCCCGCACTTGCACGTGTCGATGCAAAGCGGCAGCGACGGCGTGTTGCGACGGATGCAGCGTCGTTGGGGAGCGAAGCGATTCGTCGATCGCTGCCGCTTGGTGCAAGACTCGCTCGATCAACCGGCTTTGACGACGGACGTCATCGTCGGCTTTCCCGGCGAGACGGAGGCCGAGTTCGACGAGACGTTACGGGTGTGCGACGACCTCGGCTTTTCAAAGATTCACATTTTCCCATTCAGCCCGCGGAAGGGAACGCCGGCGGCGACAATGCTGGAACAGGTGCCCGCGCCGGTGAAGCAGCGACGGGTGGAAACTTTGGAACGTCTGGCCGACGGGCTCCGCGACCGCTATCACGCGGCGCTGCGTGGCCGGAAATTGCAGCTTTTGGTCGAGGGGCGATTGCCCGATCGGCCCGACGTCGTGGCCGGGACCGCTTGCCGGTACGCACTCATGGAACTCGACGCC
>JAEUIN010000330.1 GCA_016793115.1 Planctomycetaceae bacterium | reverse complement strand
CATCGATTGACCTCCGTTACCAAACGTTACGACGAGCTTCCCTCACCCGCCGCTGACGCGTCGGCCTCTCCCAGTGGGAGAGGAGTTTGTACAATTCTACCACTGTCAGAACGAGGACGGAGGCCGGATGAGGGCGGCGCTGCGCGGCGTTTGGTGTTGGGGTTGCGGTGTGGATGTAGCGGCGGAGAGCGCCGCGCTGCGCCGTCGATTGACGTCCGTTACCAAACGTTACGCGGCGCGGCCCTCACCCGCCGCTGCCGCGTCGGCCTCTCCCAGTGGGAGAGGCGTTTGAACCCTTACCCGGTGGGAGAAGGCTTCTAAACGCCCTTTAGTTTCATCGCGGTGCGGTACATCGACTCCATCACCGTTTCGAAGTCGGCGAGGACTTCGTGGTTCCAATAGCGGGTGACGGTGATGCCATGTCGCGCGAGGCAGGCACTTCTTTCGGCGTCGTATCGACGGCTTTCGGCGGTGTTGTGCCCGCCGCCGTCGAGCTCGATCGCCCAGCTTAGATCTTCGCAGTAGTAGTCGATGATATATCGTTCAATCGGGTGTTGACGACGGAACTTGAGTCCCAGAAAACGGCGAGCGCGGACGACGGACCAGAGGAGCGACTCCGCATCCGTCGACCTCGCGCGCAATTCACGAGCGAACTGTTTGAGGTCGTCGGGCAGCGGGAGATTTTGCGCCGGTTGGAGCATGGTCGCTGATCCTTGTCGCCGGCTTCCGTCGTTCGGCCTGGAGTCGAAGAGGCTTTTGTTCTACGCCGTACGGTACTCATTGCCAAACGTTACGCCGCGCGACCCTCACCCGCCGCTGCCGCGTCGGCCTCTCCCAGTGGGAGAGGCGTTCTGGAACCCTTCTCCCACTGGGAGAAGGTGGCCGAAGGCCGGATGAGGGTGGCGCTGCGCGGCGTTTGGTGTTGGGTTTGCGGTGAGGATGAAGCGGCGGAGAGCGCCGCGCTGCGCCGTCGATCGATCTCCATTCCCAAACGTTTCGCGGCGCGGCCCTCACCCGCCGCTGCCGCGGCGGCCTCTCCCAGTGGGAGAGGCGTTCTGAAACCCTTCTCCCGCTGGGAGAAGGTGGCCGGAGGCCGGATGAGGGCGGCGCTGCGCGGCGTTGGGTGTTGGGGTTACGCCGATGATGAAGCGATATGATCGCGCGCTGCGCCGCTGATTGATCCGCACTACCAAACGTTTCGCGGCGCGGCCCTCACCCGCCGCCGGCGCGGCGGCCTCTCCCAGTGGGAGAGGCGTTCTGAAACCCTTCTCCCGCTGGGAGAAGGTGGCCGGAGGCCGGATGAGGGCTGCGCTGCGGGGCGTTTGGTGTTGGGAATGTGGCGACGATGAAGCGAACGGAGAGCGCGCTGCGCCGTCGATTGATCTCCGTTACCTAACGTTTCGCGGCGCGGCCCTCACCCGCCGCTGCCGCGGCGGCCTCTCCCAGGGGGAGAGGCGTTTGAACTTAACCGGCTGCGGGCGCGGGCTTATTGGCCCGTCGCCGGGTTGATGACGGCGCCGACCGGCGTGATTTTGTTGGCGGGGAAGCCGGACTTTGCGGCGTGCTCGCGGATGAGCTGTTCGCTCGGAGCGTTGTAGACGCAGTAGATTTTGTCGCCGGCGACGTAGCTCTGCACCCACTCGATGTCGGGCCCGAGTTCTTTGAGCACGGCGTTGGAGTGTTTGGAAGCGTCGCGGAGTTGTTCGCCGGTCATTTGGCCTGCGCCGGCGATTTCACGTTCGATCAAGTATTGGGGCATGGATGCGTTCCAGGAGGGTGGCGATGCGCGGGGCGAGTGAGTTCACTCAAGCGCAAACGGAAGCGTGATGTTTCAACAGGATGTTGTTGCCCAGGATACTGCGTGCGGAGAGGGCGCGGCAAATCGGCGGAGGGGCGGCGATGCGGAACTCGAAGCCAAACGTTGCGCGGTGCGGCCCTCATCCGGTTCGCTGCTGCGAACCACCTTCTCCCGGTGGGAGAAGGGTTTAGAACGTCGGTGGGAGAAGGCTTTTTGAGGCTCGTGTCGCGACTTCCGGCTGGTTAAATTGGTAGGACCGCTCTGCGGGCGCGGTCGTTGGGCCGCGGTTGCGGAGTCCCGCCCTGGTCGGTTTGGTCCTACCTGTTTCTCTCGCCGACTTCGAGCCGCTTGGCCTCGGTCGGCTTCCTTTGTTGGGTCCACGCTCCATGAAACGTCTCGCATTGCCGTTGGTCGCCGCCGTTGCGCTCGTCGCCGGGTTCGGTTCGTCGTCGTTCGCCGCCGCCGATTCTCTCTCCTTCGAGCCGGGCAAGGGGCCGGGCGCGAAGAAGCATGTCGTGTTCCTGGCGGGCGACGAAGAGTATCGCTCGGAGGAAGGTTTGCCGATGTTGGCCAAGATTCTGGCCAAGCGGCATGGTTTCAAGACGACCGTTTGTTTTTCAATCGATAACGACGGCACGATTAATCCGGAAGCGAGCGAGAGCTTGTCGAATCCCGAGGCGCTCGACTCGGCCGACGCGATCGTGATGCTGCTGCGGTTCCGCAAGTATCCGGACGCGATCATGGCGAAGTTCGACGCCGCGGTACGGCGCGGGGTGCCGATCATCGGCCTGCGCACGAGCACGCACGCGTTCAATAAGCTCGAAGGGAAGTACGCGAGCTACAACAGGTTCGGCAAAGACGTGCTCGGCGAAGGTTGGGTGAGCCACTGGGGCGTGCATAAGAAAGAAGCGACGCGCGGCGTGATCGAAGCCGGTCGGACCGGCGATCCGATCCTGCAAGGCGTGGTCGACGTGTTCGGCGACAGCGACGTCTACGAGGCGCATCCGCCGGCCGACGCGAAGATTTTGCTCCGCGGCCGCGTGCTCAAAGGGATGAACCCGGTCGACGTGTCGGCCGAGTATAAGAAGCCGCGCGCGACGGATAAGGCCGAGCAGGGCGTGAACGAGCCGATGATGCCGATCGCCTGGACGCGCGAACAGCCGCGCGAAGGGGGCAAGCCGGGGAAAGTGTTTTGCACGACGATGGGCGCGGCGACCGACTTGGAAAGCGAAGGCCTGCGCCGCTTGGTGGTGAACGCCGTGTATTGGGGGCTGGGGCTCGACGTGCCGAAGAAGGCCGACGTGGATTACGTCGATCCGTATGCTCCCTCAAAGTACGGCTTCCGCGGCTACCGCAAAGGTTTGAAGGTCGACGACTTGGCGCTGGGCAAGGCGCTTCCGGCGCCTCCGCCGACGGGAGACGCAGCCAAGCCGGCGAAGCCTTCGGCGCGGGCCTTGCCGCCGAGCGCGCTGCCGCTGGAACTGGTGAAGAGCGAGCGGATCGCGCTGGTGGGCAATTCGCTGGCCGAGCGGATGAACTTGTTCGGCAACTTTGAAACGAGCCTGCACCTGCGGCACCCGCAGTTGGAACTGGTGTTTCGCAACTTCGCGCGGCCGGCCGACGAAGTGGGGCTGCGGCAGCGGGCCAACGACTACACGAAGATCGACGACCCGCTCAAGGTGTTCGGTCCGGAGACGTTCGTCTGCTTCTTCGGCTACAACGAATCGTTCGCCGGGAAGCTCGGCTTGGAGAAGTTCACCGCCGACTACGAGAAGTTTCTCGATGAATACGCCGCGACTTATGCGCGCGACAACGCGGGGACCAAGCCGCGGTTTCTGATCGTATCGCCCATCGCCTTCGAAGCGAGCGGCGATCCGCTGATGCCGAGCGGTAAGACCGAGAACGAGAACCTCGCGCTCTATACGGAAGCGGCCCGCAAGGTGGCCGAGAAGCGCGGGCTGGCGTTTGTGGATATCTACACGCCGAGCCTCAAGCAATTCGCAGCCGAGCCGGGCCTGCAATACACGGTGAACGGCGCGCACACGAACGAGAAAGGCGACGCCTTCGTCGCCGAGCAATTGGATGCGGCGCTGTTCGGCAGCGGGCACCCGGCGAACGTCGACGCGGCGCTCACGGCCAAGCTCCGCGAGGCGATCAACGACAAGTCGTGGGTTCACCTGCAGGACTACCGCATGATCAACGGCTGGTACGTGTACGGCGGGCGACGCACGTGGGACACGGAGACGTTTCCCCGCGAGTATGCCAAGCTCCGCAACATGGCGGCCGTGCGCGATCGCCGCATTTGGGACCTGGTGCAAGGGAAGCAAGTCGCCGCGACGATCGACGACTCGAAGACCGGCGAGTTGATCGTGCCGCCGACGCGCTTCGGCGAGCCGCGCCAAGCCTACAGCGAAAACCCGACGGGCGGACCGGTGATTTTGCCGCCCGATGAGTTGATTAAGACGCTCACGCTGCCGCCCGGCTTCGAAGTGAAGCTGTTTGCCGACGAGACGCGATTCCCCGAGATCGCCAAGCCGGTGCAGATGACGTTCGACGGGAAGGGCCGGCTGTGGGTGTCGACCATGCCGAGCTATCCGCAATGGCGACCGGGCGACGCGAAGCCGAGCGACAAGCTCGTCATTCTTGAAGACGTCGACGGCGACGGCTCGGCCGACAAGAGCACGGTGTTTTACGACCAGCTGCATTGCCCGACCGGGTTCGAGTTTTTCAACGGCGGCGTGCTCGTCGTCGATCAGCCGCGGTTGCTGTTCTTGAAAGACACCGACGGCGACGACAAAGCCGACGAAGTGACGCATGTGCTCGACGGGTGGGCCACGGAAGACACGCACCACACGATCGGCGCGTGGGAATCGAGCCCCGGCGGACTCATTCACATGCTCGAAGGTGTGGCGATGAGCACGGCCGTGGAAACGCCCTGGGGCGCGTTTCGCAACTTCGGCGCGTCGGGCTGCTACGTGATGGACCCGCGGACTTGGAAGATCAGCCACTTCAAGACGCCGGGCTACGGCAACCCGTGGTGCTATGTGTACAACGAATGGGGCCAAGGGTTTTGCGGCGACGGCACCGGCGCGAACCAGCACTGGGACACGCCGCTTTCGGGTGCGCAATACGTCGGCCGCAAAAGCCTGGACGCGGTGTTCGATGTGGAGAAGATGCGGCCGGTCGTGGGAAGCGAGTTCCTCTATTCGCGGCAGTTCCCGGACGACGTGCAGGGGCAGTTTATCTACGCCTGCGTGATCAACATGAACGGCATGCCGCGGTGGACGTTTAGCGACGACGGGGCGGGGTACAAGGGAGTGCGCGTGCGGCACAATCCGGACGATCCCAAGACGCCGTACGATTTGTTGAAGAGCACGGACAAGCACTTCCGCCCGGTCGATCCGAAGATCGGACCCGACGGCGCGCTGTGGTTCGGCGACTGGGCGAATCCGCTGATCGGCCACATGCAATACAGCCAGCGCGATCCGAACCGCGACCATGTGCACGGCCGCATCTATCGGATGTACTACAAGGAGAAGCCGCTGCTCACGCCGGTGACTCAGCACGGCAAGCCGATCGCCGAGCTCTTGGAACAGTTGCGCGAATACGAATGGCGCACGCGGCAGCGTGCGCGGAGCGAACTGCAAAGCCGGCCGCAAGCGGAAGTGTTGGCGGCGGCGAAGGAATGGGTGAGCAAGCTCGACCCGGCCGATGCGGCTTACGATCGGCTGCGCTGCGAGGCGCTCTGGCTGCAACAAAGCTTCCATGCGGTCGACGCGGAACTCGTGCGGCAAGTGCTGGCGGCCAAAACGCCCGACGCGCGGGCCGCGGCCGTGCGCGTCGTGGCCGACGAGCGCGATTACTTGCCGGAGGCGTTTTACTGGCTCGAAAAGGCGGCGACGGACGACGCGCCGCGCCCGGCCGTGGAAGCGGTGCGCGGGCTGAGCTTCTTCCCGACGACGCCCAGCGCCGCGGCCACGCTCAAGGCCTTGGCCAAGCACTCGTCCGACACCTGGATGCAATACACGGCCGATGCGACGCTCGGCGCCACGCTCGACGGCTGGCGCGGCGGCTACCTCAAGGGAGAACTCGCGGCCAATGACGCCGGAGCGAAGAAGATTCTCGATGCCGTGATCGCCACCGATAAGCAAGGCGCGCAGCTCTTGCCTTACTTGCAGATTCTCTTGGGCCGCGATCAGAAATCGGACGAAGAACGCCACAAGGCGATCACCGCGCTTTCGGACATGCGCGGCGGCAACGCCGACAACGGCAAAATCGTCTTCCGCCGCAGTTGCACGGCCTGCCACAAGGTGTTCAACGAAGGGGCCGAATTCGGACCCGACATGATGAAGGTCGGCACCCGGTTGAAGCCGTTCAAGATTCTGGAATCGATCATCGACCCGAACGCCGAGGTCGATCAGAAGTATCTGTCGACGCAGATCGTGACCGACGACGGCCGCACGGTGACGGGGCTCGTGGTCGCCGAGACGCCGGAAGCGGTGACGATTTTCGACGGCAAAGAAAAGCGGGTGATCCCGGTCAAGTCGATCGAAGAACGGAATAAGCTCAAGCAGAGCAGCATGCCGGAAGGGCTGGCGAGCACGCTCTCGCCGGTCGAGCTCTTGGACTTGCTGGCGTTTTTGAAGGGGTTGAAGTAGTCGCCCTCGCGCACTGGGAGAGGGCGGCCGCGACGAAAGTCGCGGTGGGTGAGGGAGCGCTGCGAAGCGTTTGGTAGCGAGGACAATTCGGCGGCGCGGTGGATTGCGCGCCGCGTCGACTTCGTTGCATATTCACGACAAACGTCGCGCCGCGCGGCCCTCATCCGCCCTGCGGGCACCTTCTCCCGAAGGGAGAAGGTAATCGACGCGGCTCCCAGCGGGAGAAGGGATGCGCGGCGGCGCTTGTTGTTCTACGGCTGCGCCGCTTTCGGGCCGGCTTTCAACAGGGCCGAGAGTTCGGCGACGAGTTGGGCGTTGTTCGCGTCGGCGGCGACGTTCTTGGTTTCTTCCGGATCGCGGCCTGAGGTCGTCGGGCGGTGGTCGTAGAGTTCCGTGCCGGCCGGTTCGCCCTTCTTGTTCGTCCACTCGGTGTAGCGCCACTCGGCCGTGCGGAGCGTGCGGCCGTGGAAGCCGTCGGGGCCGCGGCGGAGATACTGGCTGAAAGCCGCTTTCTTCCACGGGCGAGCGGGCTCGCTCAACAGCGGCGCGAAGCTCGTGCCTTCGAGTTGCGCGCCGACCGGCAGGCCGGCGAGCTCGGCGAGCGTCGGATAGAGATCAACGAGTTCGACCAGCGCCGAACAGCGCCCGCCCGCGGTCGTCCGGCCGGGCACGCGCACGATGAGCGGCACGCGCGTGCCGAGCTCGAAGTTGGTCATCTTGGTGAAGAAGCCGTTCTCGCCGAGGTGATAACCGTGGTCGCCCCAGAAGACGACGATCGTGTCGTCGGCCAGCCCGAGACGCTCGAGCTCGGCGAGCACTTTGCCGACTTGAGCGTCGAGCAGGCTCGTGCACGCGCGGTAGCCGCGAATGAGGTTGAGCTGCATCTCGTCGGAGAGCGGGCCCTGAGGGGGCACGGTGCCGTAGGATCGCAGCTCGTAGATGTCGTCGATCGCTTGCGGCGGCGCGCCCTTGGGAAGCTCGTCGTTCGGCGGCAGGCGGATCGTGTCGGCCGGGTAGAGATCCCAATACTTTTGCGGCGCGGTGAACGGCAGGTGCGGCTTCACGAAGCCGACGCCGAGGAAGAACGGCCGGCCGTCTTGCTTGAGCCGCCGCAAGGTTTCGATCGCCTTGGCGGCGGTTTCGGCGTCGGTGTAGTGTTCTTCCGGTTCGTCGGCCGCTTCGAACGGAGGCCCGCGCATCAGCCGCGGTTGCTTGGCCTTGGGGAGCTGCTTGAGCTTGTTCACGTAGTCGAGCGAGGCCGGCGCGAACCAGTGGCGATGTTTGCCGTGATACCACGACGGCTCGCTCCACGATTGCGGATCGTCGCCGGGCTCTTTTTCGCTGTGGTGGAAAATCTTGCCGAGCGAAAGTGCGCGATAGCCGTGGTTTTTGAAGTGCTGCGGCAGCGTGATGACGTCGGGCAGCGTCGGCCGCAGGAACTTGTTGTTGGCGAAGATCGTCGTCGAGTCGGGCCGTAAGCCGCTGAGCACGCTGTTGCGCGAGGGATTGCAGACGGCGACCTGGCAGTAGGCCCGCTCGAATTGCAGGCCGGAGGCGGCGAGCTTGTCGATGTGGGGCGTGTGCATGTGTTCCGCGCCGTAGCAGCGGAGCTCGGGGCGAAGATCGTCGACGGCGATGAAGAGCACGTTGGGCTTGGCGGCGGCCGAAGCCGCGGCGGCGCCGGCGAGCGCAAGAGCAAGGGCGAGCGAGACGATGCGGCGCATCGGTAAGACTCCGGCGAGGCGGGGGACGACGACGGGCGTGTGCCGATAGGATGCGCGGCGGCGCGGTTCTATCGGCGCGCGGGGCTTCGATCGTGCGGCGTTTCCGGGGGGAGCCTAGAACCGAGAGAACGCCCTTAGTGCTTCGAGCCGGTTTCTTCCGGCACCGCCGGTTTGTCACCGTGGTCGTGCGGCGGCAGCGCCGGAGCGGTGTGCTTGGCTTCGCGCTTCGCGGCGACGACCGAGGCGGCGATGGAGAGCGTCAGCAGGCCGACGATGGTGCCGAGCGAAGCCTGCCACGGCACGACCTTTTGACCTTCCGGCACCCAATGAAAGTAGTGAGCCGCGTACTCGCCGCACATCTTGAAGCCGACGAACACCAGAATCGCGCTCAGGCCGTAGCTCAGGTAGCGGAACATGTTCATCATGCCCGCCAGGAGGAAGTAGAGCGCGCGGAGGCCGAGAATGGCGAAGACGTTGCTCGTGAAGACGACGAACGTGAAGTAGGGGGCCGTGGTCGTGACCAAGCCGAAGATCGTCGGCACGCTGTCGACGGCGAACAGCACGTCGGTGCTTTCCACCACCAACAACACCAGAAACAGCGGCGTCACGCAGAGCTTCCCTTCCTCGCGCACCAGGAAGTGGTTGCCGTGTTCGCCGCGGGCCACGCGGAAAAACTTCCGCGCGATCTTCAAGATCGGGTTATGCTCCGGGTCGACCTCTTCATCGCTCTTGAAGGCCAGCTTCACGCCGGTGTAGAGCAGCACGAGGCCCAAGATCGGCAGCAGCCATTCAAAACGCTGGATGAGCTCTTTACCGATGAGAATGAACGTGAGGCGCAAGACGACCGCGCCGAGAATGCCCCAAAACAGCACGCGGTGCTGATATTTCATCGGCACGCGGAAATAGCTGAAGATCACCGCGAACACGAAGACGTTGTCCATCGACAGCGCCCATTCGGTCAGGTAGCCGGCTAAGAACTCGCCGCCGGCTTGCGGACCTTGCCACTTCCAGATGATGACGTTGAACACCAAGGCCAACGCCAACCAAACCACGGTCCAAATGCCCGCTTCGCGCAAGGTCGTCTCGCGGGAGTGGCGATGAAACACTCCCAGATCAAGCACGAGCATGAGAACGACGAAAGCGCTGAACGCGGCCCAGTGCCAGGCAAGAATTTCCATCCGTCCCAATATCCTCGAAAGTCAGGCGTCGGCTAAAAAGGGGCGACGTCTCGACGACGCGTAAATCGCCGGCCGTGGTCGGCGGGGTCCGCCCTAAAAGGACTCGGTATCATACTCGCCGGGCGAGGAATTGAGCAATCGGCGGGCCGCGCGCAATTCCCTCGAAACGCCGAGAATTCGCGGCCAAAAGCGAGTTCCGAATTCCGCGCCGAGCCGGCTATTCGTTGATCACTAAATAGGTGATCGCGAACACCACCGCGCCGGCCGCGACGCCGCCGAGACGCACCATCATGCCGTTGGTGAGCGCCAAATCGGTGAAGAGCGAGAGCCCGAAAATAATGAACATCGCCGTCATCATGCCGGCGACGCCGCCGATTTTGAGCTTCTTTTTCTTCAACTCGGCCTTGTTGATGCGCGGGGCCGGCGCGCCCCCCGCCGCACCGCTCGAGGAACTCGCCTGCGCGGCCTGCGGCACGGTGTTCATCTGGGCCGCGGCCGTTTCGCGCGAGTAATACTTGCCGATCGCTTCGTCGATCGCGGCCTTCGTGCAGATCACCTGGCGAATCTGCTTGCCGAAGCGCAGCCGCAGCTGGTCTTCGATCTCCGGCTTGAGCGGCTTCGGCGAGGCGACGACGACTTGATCTTCGTCGACCAAGACCGGCGTGAGCGAATTTTGCCGAGCCAACACGGCCGGCACGACGCCGATCAGCGAGTCGTCGAACGTCAGGTCGCTCAAGTCGACGAACGGCAGCCCGAGCGACTCGGCGTAGAGCGGCATCACCAAGTCGGGCGTGGCGAGCTTCTGATTGATGATCGCTTCGTGGAATTCCAAGTTCACCGTGTCGGCGAACTTCTTGGCTTTCTCGTAGGCCGCGTCGTCGAGCAGCTTGCGGCTTTTCACCAGCTGTTCCACTTCCACCAAGCGGACGTCGCGCCCTTGTTTGCCGCCGATCGAAGCGTCGTAGTCGTTCTTCCGCCGGGCGTCGCTGAGCACCAGCATCGCCTTGGTCATCTCGGTCATCATCGCCGGCCAGCGCGGCGAAGCCGGCTCGGCCGCGACCTTCGCCCGAATCTGTTCCACGATCTTCTTGAAGTGCTTGCGAATGAGGCCGATATCGGACTCGAACGGCTTCACTTTCAACAGGTCGTAATAGCTGGCAGGTTTCTTAGCTTCCGCAGATGAACTCATGGCGACGGTGCGTGCGAAGGTGGCGAAATGCGGGACGATTCGAAGCCGCCGACGGCGAAGAGAGAGCCTGCGAAACTCGGCGCGACGAATCTACCTCGTCACCTTAAATGGCCCAGGCGCACAAATCAACCGCGGGACGGGCGAACGCACGCTGGAACGGTTTACGAACAGCCGGGGCGCCGCGGCCGGCTCGTCCATCCGTGCTTGAAATCGTTGGTGGACGAACCACCGGCGCCGCACGACGGGTTTGTGCCTATTCCTCGTCGCGAATGATCTCTTTGACGAGCTGCACGAAGTGCTGCTGCTTGGAGCTGGTCGAGAGGTCGGCGGCTTTCTTGTCGGCCTGCTTCCGTTCGGCGTATTCGAAGACGGCGACGCGCTTCAGCATTTGATTGAAGACGCCCCAAAAGGCCTTGAGGCGAACCACGCCGGAGCCTTTGCGTTTCCGCTTCGGCGCCGCTTCCTTGGCCGGCTTCGCGGCGGCCGCGTCTTTTGCCTTCGGCTCTTTCACCTTGGCCGCTTCTTTGCCCTTCGGCGGCGGAGCCTTGCCTTTGGCCGGGGCCGGCTTGGCGTCCTTGGCCTTGACGTCTTTTCCCTTGGCGACCGGCTTCGCGGCGGATTTCGCCGACTTGGCGTCTTTGGCAGGCTTGCTCGGCGCGGCGGGTTTCTTCGTCGCGGCCGCTTTCGGAGCCGCCTTGGAAGCCGACTTCAAACCTTTAGCACCACTGAGTTTACGAGCCATGGGCAAGTCTTTCACTCGATGCGCGTCGCTGCCGTTACCCGGCGAAAACCCCTCTCACGGAGGCTGTCAAGCCGGTGAATCCCCGCAAACTGAGCTTAATCATAACCCGTAAGGTGAAATTACGCCAGTAGCACCGGTCGGGAGGCGGTTCGACGCGGAGCCGCTTCCGCGCGCCGCCGGCCGGCTTTACCGCGCTCTTTCCAAGTCGGCCAACCAAGTTTCCAGCCAGGCGTCGATCTCGTCGCGCACCTCGCGAAACTTCCGCAGCCGCTCGTCGTGCGTTCCCTCGGCGGCGGCCGGGTCGTCGAACGAGTGAGCCGTGCGCGTCAGCGCGCCGGGCCAAATCCGCGGGCAACTCGCGTCGGCGCTCGAGCAAACGATCAACACGTGATGAATCGGCACGTGGCCGAGAAACTCCTTCAAGTGCTTCGAGCGGTGCCCCGAAATGTCGACGCCGATCTCCCGCATCGCTGCGACGGCGAGCGGGTTCACGCCTTTCGGATCGGTGCCCGCGCTGTGAACTTCGTAGCGATCGCCGACTCGCCGGCGCAACAATCCTTCGGCCATCTGGCTGCGCGCCGAGTTGCCGGTGCAGAGGATCAAGATATTCCGACGGGTCGACATGGCGAAGCGGCCTCGTGCGAAGTGCGAAAGTCGTCGCCGCGAGGTTAGCAAACTGCGCGAACGGCGTGAAGCAGGACGCGGCGGCGCTCACACGATCGCAACAATCGCCGCGCCGTTTCGCTCATTTGCGGGGTGAGCTTCACACAATTCTTACACGGCCGCCATCAAGAGCTAAGAGCGGTTCGTGAGAATGACCGCCGACGAATTGTAGGAAACTCGGCAGGCGATTGTAGGAAGGGAGACGCTCATGCGTCGCAACGACAGGACGATCACGGTGCGCACGACGCGCCGGCGGCGCTCGGGAGACGACGTGCGTCGCGGCTTCACGCTGATCGAGATCATGGTGACGATCACGATCATCGGCGTGTTGATCGCCATCGCATTGCCGGTCATCCATCGCGTGCGCGAGAACGCGCGCGACTCGCAGTGTCGCAGCAACCTGCGGCAGATCGGTCAGGCGCTGATGCAATACTCGACGCGGATGAACTACCTCTGTTCGGGAGCTTGGGATTGGAAGCGCGACGGCGCGGTGACGGAAGTCGGCTGGGTGGCCGATTTGGTCAAGCAAGGCACGCCGGTCGGCGATTTGCTGTGCCCGTCGAGCACTCTGCATTTGAGCAAGGTGTACGGCGAGCTGATGAACATGGACCCGGCGACGAACACCTGCGCCGACAGCGTGGGCGGGCCGGATCAGACGTTGCCCGACGGCACGCTGGTGCCGAACCCGTGCCGGAAGATCGCCACGGTGAGCGACAAGGGAGCCTTTCTCAACGAGCATCTGCTCGTGAAGACCTACAACACGAACTACGCCGCAGGCTGGTTTTTGGTGCGCAGCGAGGTCGAGATCGATACGCGCGGCCGGCTCGTGAATCGCCGCGCCGGCTGCGCGACGACGCCGCGCGAACGCAGTTGCACCGCCGGGCCTCTGGCGACGGCGCGAATCGGCACGACGAAAGTGGCGAGCAACGTGATTCCGATCATGGGTTGCGCGAGCCAAGCCGAGCGGGGCGAACCGCTGTTGACCGGACCGATCGGCGAACACGAGCAAGGCGAAGCGCTGGCCGACTCCTACACCTCGGGTCCGCGCGACAAGAAGACCTTGAAGACTCCGGTCATGCCGGGCACGCCGGGCATCTCGTCGTGGTACGGCCCGTGGAACGAAACGCTGCAAGACTATCGCGCGTTCGGCCCGCAACACTTCGGCGAGACGTCGTGCAACATTTTGTTTCTCGACATCAGCGTGCAACCGTTTCTCGACACGAACGGCGACAAGCTGCTGAACAACGGCTTCGCGGCCGGCGCGACCGGTTACACGACGGACGAGATCGAGCTGCCGGCCGCGCAGATCTACAGCCAGTGGTCGCTCGATCCGATTCGCGCGAAGTGAGTCGTCGGCGCCCCCTGAAGCAATGCTCGCACGCTTCTTACGTGTTTCTCATCCGCGACTGATCGGCCTCTGACACGGGTTCGCTACAACGTGACTCGACCCACGACGACCCGCCTGACGGTCGGCGGCGAACGACTCCCCGCACAACGTGAGTAACAAAGGTTCGCCGCCGGAAAACTTGACAGCGCGACATCCGTCGCAGGTTTCGATTTCCTCACCCCGTTCGAGAGAGTGTCCATGAAGATTCGTAGTTTGAAGGTTCGTATGGGACGACGCGGTTTCACGCTCGTCGAAATCATGGTGGTCATGACGATCATTGCGATCCTGATCTCCATCTTGGTTCCCGCCGTCGGTTTCGTTCGCGAATCGGCCCGCGGTAGCCAGTGTCGCGCCAGCTTGCGTCAGTTCTTCCTCGGGTTCGCCGGCTTGGCGGATCGCACGAAGACGGAGAACTACACGACCGGCGCGTTCGATCCGAGCCGCGACGGCTGCCCGGACTCGATCGGCTGGGTCGCCGACCTGGTGAACGCCAAGGTTTGCAAGCCGCAAGAGTTGCTCTGCCCGTCGAACCCGGCCAAGGGGAGCGAAAAGTACCTCGACATCTTGTCGACGCCGACCTCGGCGAGCGGCGAAAACACGACGACCGCGAAGCAATCGCTCGGTCGCTGCGCGACGGCCGTCGACGGCACGGCTCTGGCCGATCACTTCCTCGCTAAGGGCTACGGCACGAACCACATGACGACCTGGTTCCTCTCGCGCAGCGCTCTGCGTTTGCAACGCACGGGCAGCGGCGACAGCGCTACGATCATGACCGTGAACGCCGGCGCTCAAAAGGGCTTGGCCGGCAGCCGCGGGCCGCTCACCCGCCGCATGGTCGATCAATCGCCGGTCACGTCGAACACGATTCCGATCGCGGGCGACTCGAACCTCGGCGACATCAAGGAACGCTACATGACGACCGACGTCATCGGCACCGACGGCACCGTGTACCTCAAGCAAGGCGATCTGCTCGTCGAATCGTTCAACGACGGCGCCTACGCTCGTAGCCCGATGGTCAAGGTGTCCGCCGATTTCGAAGTGATGGCGCAAGCGAGCACCGGCGCGACCGGCTTGGTCGCCGATGAGCAACCCGCCAAGGGTCTGCCAAAGAAGATGAACCTCGAACGGAGCCATTTGCAAGACTACCGCGATTTCGGCGTCGTCCACGGCGGCGGCTCGAACGTGCTCTTCGCCGACGGCAGCGTGAAGACGTTCAGCGACACCAACGGCGACGGCTTCCTCAACCCGGGCTTCGTCACCACGAGCGCCGCCACCAGCGGCTACGCTCCGGAAACGATTCCGACCGTGGAACTGCCGGAAGTCGACGTCTTCAGCGGCGTCTTCCTCGAACCGCTCGGCTCGAACCCGAAGACCAACCTCGACTAGTTCGGTCGATGGGAAAGTCTTCTCCCGTTTGTTGACGACGGCCCGGCAGGCGAGCGATTCGCCTGTCGGGCGTCGTCGTTTGCAGTCGCCGCCTTGTGAGACCACGCCAAGTATGAGTCGTTTGAGTTCCAATCGGTTGGGGCGCGTCGCCGTGTTGTCGGCCTTGAGCGCCGCTTTGGCCGCCGCCGTCTGGCGCGCGCAAACGGAGCAGGGGCCGCCCAGCGTGCGGGCCGCGGCCGGTCCGTTTTCGTCGCGGGCCGTGCCCAATGCGGTCGCGCCCGACAATATTTTCCAATTCGGCGTGATGACTCCCGGCGACGTGCGAACGCACAAATTCACCGTGCGGAACGACGGCACCGCGGACCTGACGTTGAAACTCGGCAGCACGACCTGTAAGTGCACCCTCGCGAATCTGCGCGAGACCACGGTCGCGCCCGGCGCCGCGACCGAAATCGAACTCGAATGGCGCGCCGAGGAACCGCAGTTCCGCTTTCGGCAGGCCGCGTTGATCGCGACGAACGATCCGCGCAACCCGTCGCTGGAATTGGCCGTCGAAGGGAGCGTGCGGGTGAAGATGGCGACGCTGCCGGAGACGATCTCGCTTCCCGGCGCTTCGCGATCGCTCACGCAAACGCTCACCGCGCTCTTGTTCTCGCAGGCTTACGATCAGGTGCGGATCGTCAAAGTCGAATCGACGCTGCCGACCGTGACGGCGAAGGTGAGCGACGCGCCTTCGCCGAGCGCCGCGGTCGAGCATGCCCGCTGGGTGCGCGAGGTGATTCTGGAAAAGCGGCCGGAAGAGCGGCCGGGGCCGTTTTCCGGCACGGTGCGGATTCACTACGTCGGCCGTCATCAAGCGGAGGCGGAGGAGGCCGGCGTTTACGAACTGCCGATCGAAGGCCATACGATCGGCGACGTGACGCTGGAAGGGCGCGACGTCGTCGGCGGGATGATCTTGCTCGGGCAGGTGGAGCGCGTGCGGGGGAAGTCGACGACCGCGTACGTCCACTTCCGCAACACGCCGCAGGAGGTCGGCGTCGTCGTGAAGCAGGTGCGGCCCGAGTGGCTCCAAGTTTCCGTCGGCAAGCCGCAACGGCTCGGCAAGTCGGTCGTCCGCGTGCCGCTCGTCGTCGAAGTGCCGGCCGGTGCGCCGGCGGAGAGCTTTACGGAGCGGGCCGCGGCGCAGATCGTCGTCGAAACGACTCATCCCCACGCAGCGACGGCGACGTACGCGGCGACGTTCGCCGTCGCCCCCTAAGCGCCGTTATTCGAGCAGCGTCAGAGCGAACAGCTCGGCGCCGTCGAGATGCGCCCGCAGGTGATATCGCCCGGCGGGGAGATCGGCGAGGCTCTTCTCTTGCCAAGCCGCTTCGTGTGCGAGCGCGTCGGCGGTGAGCGGCCGGAAATCGTCTTTCGTAAACCCGCGGACACGGTAGCCGTCTTCGTCGAGCACTTCCAGACGCAACGAGCCGCGCGCGGCGTCGGCGTTGATCGTGATGCGCTTGACGTTCGACAGGTCGCGCGGCCGGAGCGTCACTTGGCCGATCTTGTTCGCCTTCGGCTCCGGCTTCCGGTTCGGGTCGTTAGGGTTCCAATTGCGCAACGACGCCTTCGGGTCGGGCACGATGCCGACGAAGCGGTCGCGCTTGACGGTCGCCAGCCCGACGCCGCTGCCGAACTGGGTGGCGCGCGGCGACATATCCGGCTCGTCGGGGTTGGGGAAGCGGACGAGGCCCCGATTGCCGCCGTAGTAGAACCAGAACTCGTCGCCCATCTCGATCAGGTTGCCGTTCGTGAGCACGAAGCTCGCGTCGAACGCTTTCTTACCGCCGCGCGGCAGAATAGTTTGCCGCGCGAACCGGCGATCCCATTTGAGCCCGTCGCGGCTCGTGATGAGTTCGTTGTCGATGGTGCCGTTTTCGCGCGTGAAGAGCTGATTGAGCGAGAAGTACACCCCTTCGTGAAGGAAGACCGGCGACGTGTGAAACTCGAGATTCGGCGGGTCGTCTTCACCGGTGGTGAGGAGAAGTTGCGGCTTCGACCAGTGGAGAAAGTCGGCGCTTTCGGTGCGCCCCATGCCGTGCTTCCAGGCGAGACCGCCGTCGGGGCCTTGCACCCACATCTTGCCGTAGATCACATAGCGGCCGAGGCGGGCGTCCCAGAGCGCGTCGACGGCGTCGCTGAGAGTTTCCGTGTAGCGCCATTGCCGCCACTCGCGGCCGTCGGGGTTCTTGAGATGGAAGTAGCGGCTTTCGTCGGCGAAAGGAGGCGGCATCGTCTTCGCGCCGAATCCGGTCGGCTGAATCACGCCGTCGCCTTGTTTGGTCCACTGAACGCCGTCGGGTGAGAAGGCGACGCAGAGCCCGGCGACGCCCGCCTCGCCCGGCTTGCCGTCCCAATCGTAGTAGGCGAGCTTGTAGCGTTTGGCGGGGTCGGGCTCGTCGGGGCGGACGACGACGGAGTTGGAGTAGCGGTCGCCGTAGCCGTCGGCATGGCCGACGAGCACGATGTTCGACTTGGCGACGTCGTAGCCGCGCGTCCGGTAGGGAAACAGCGTGAGGTCGGGCTTAGTCCAGTTCAAGCCGTCGGTGGATTCGGCATAGGCCACGACCGATTTGAAGCGTTTGTCTTCCGCTCCTTTGCCGCTCCAGGCCTGATACCACATCTGCAGCTTGCCGCTTTGCGGATCGCGATACACGCTGACCCACTGGATCGATTTTTCCCACGGCCGCTCGGGATTGTCGGGCGTGACGACCGGGTTTTGCGCGTATTTTTTGAGCGGATGCACGACTTGCCGCGTGCCGCTCCGGTAGAGCACTTCGTGGTCGTCGACGAACAGCAATGTTTCACCGCGCGCCGGGGGCGGCGGGGCGCAGCTCGCGGCGACCGCGCAGAGCGCGAAGAGGAATCGGCGGGTCATTTCAATGTCACCGCGTAGAGCTTGGCGTCGTCGAGATGGATGCGGAGCATGTAGCGACCGGGAGGGAGATCGGCGAGCGACTTTTCTTTCCACGCGGCCGGCCCGGCGAGCACGTCGGCGGCGATCGGTACGGCGTCGTCTTTCGCGAAGCCGCGAACGCGATAGCCGTCTTCGGTGAGCAATTCGACGGCGACCTTGCCCCGCGCGGCGTTCGTGTTGACGGTGATTTCGCGGACGCCGTCGAGCGCGAGCGGACGGAGCGTCGCTTGCCCGATGCGATTCGGCTTCGCGAGCGTCGGCGCCGGCTTGCCGATCGACTCGCGGTTGACTTTCAGGCTGTTGCGCAAGCCGAAACGCGGGTCGGGCTCGATCGCCGCGAAGCGATCGCGGCGGGCCTTCGCCAAGCCGATGCCGCTGTGGAGGTCGTCGGAGCCGACGACTTGCCGGTCGAGCCCGACGGCGCCGATGGCCGTGCCGCGGTAGCCACCGTAATAGAAATAGAGGTCGTCGCCCAGGTCGATCGGGTTGCCGTTGGTGAGCAGCGTCGCGGCGTCGAACGTGCCGGGCGCGCCGCGCGCGAGACTGTAGCGGCCGACGTAGGGGCGTTGCCAATTGAGGCCGTCGCGGCTGGTCATCAGTTCGACGTCCATCGTGCCGGCGGAACGATTGAGGATTTGGTTGAGCGAGAGGTATTGGCCGTTGTAGGGGAACACGGGCGAGGTGTGGAATTCGTGCTGCGGCGGATCGCGATCGTCGGGGCCGAGGATGAACTGCGGTTTCGACCAGCGGAGGAAGTCGACGCTTTCCATGCGGCCCATGCCGTGTTTCCAATGCGTGCCGCCGTCGGGGCCTTGGATCCACATTTTGCCGTAGGAGACGTAGCGTCGCTTGAGATCGTCGTAGAAGACGTCTTGCGCGTCCGACATGGAGAGCGGCACGAGCCAACTGCGCGTCGGCCGGCCGTTCTTCGGCGGACCTTCGACGTAGGGGCCTTCGTCGGCGAAAGGAACTTGTTTCCCTTTCGCGCCGAACGAAGTCTTGCTCACCATCGGGCCGTGCTTCGTCCAATGGACGCCGTCGGGCGAGAAGGCGACGCGCGTGCCCGCGCCGCGATGCGGCGGCGCGTCTTCGTCCCAATCGTAGTAGAGCATCTTGTAGCGCCGCGCCGGATCGGCGTCGCGGAGATCGACGAGCACGGAGTTGCAGTAACGGTCGCCGTAGCCGCGCTCGTTGCCGACGAGCACGATGTTGGTGTCGGCGAAGTCGTAGAACGAATGCAGCCCGAGATTCGGCTTGGTCCACGCGATGCCGTCGGTCGATTCGGCGTAGGCGACGACGCAGCGCAGCCGCGAGTCTTCCGGACGCTTCTCCTGCCGATCGCCGATGCGCCACTGGGCTTGGCCGCCGACGGCAGGCGTGTAGCACTGATACCACATCTGAAACTTGCCGCTTCGCCGATCGCGATACACGCTCACCCAGCCGATCATCCCTTCCCACGGCTTGTCAGGCCGGACGACCGGGAGCGACGAGTGCTTCACGAGCGGTTCCACGACCTTCCGCGTGCCGGAGCGGTAATAGACGTCCTCGTCGTCGACGAAGAGCAAGGTGCGCGGGAGCGGTGCGGCGGAGCAGACGCCGGCAATGCCGACGAGAGCGAGCGCCAAATGGGCCTTCATGAGAACTCGTCGTTTGCTGGGAAAAGGGGCGTGGCGACGGCGAGACGGGCGAGCGGATACGCGGCGAAATGCCGCCGAGCGACAGGCGGGCCAGAGACAGATTTACTGCGCCGGCGTGAGGAAGTCACTCATTCTCACCGTAAATCGCCGTGAAAAGCTCACTTCGGCGGCCTTGGGGCGCGGGCCCGACCGGCGGCCGGCGTTGCTTGCGACGACGATGGCGCAAGCTGCGACTTTTTGACTTTGACGGATATTCTGCTTATAGCGTTTCGCCGGATTGTGCCGATAGTTCCGAGTAGAAGCCCCCCTGAGGGGCGAATTGTGGGCGTTTTTGCCCTCGGAGCACCCGACATGGTTCGCCGGTCCGTTCAACTGATTTTGCTCTTGGTGTGCGCCGGATCCTTATCCGACGGCGCCCACGCGCAGATCTTCGGTTCCGCCGAACCGGAGGCGGTCGACGTCGGCGCCGCGCCCAACTACGCACCGAGCATTCCGCTGCAGTTTCTCGATTCGGCCGCGCCCTACGACCCGGCGACGTTTCGCGCCATGACGGCCGCGCAAATCGCGCGCCCCGCCGGCGCTCCGACGACTTCGACCGCGGCGCTGGAAGCCGCGGCCGCCGAGTTCGGGTCGGGTCCGCCCGTGCTATTCATGTCGTCGCGCAACCACACGGCCTTCGAAAGCGCCGTGCCGTCGCCGGCCGCCATCGATTTCAAGCCGCCGCTGCATGTTTCCAATTTTCCGGCCGAACTGAGCGCCGCGTCGACGGAGTACGTGCCCGGGCAATTTGTTCCGATGCCTGCCGCGCCGCTTGGTCCGCCCGCCGCCGGCGCGGAACTGCTCGCGCAGCCGCCTTCGAGCAATTACTTTCCGAGCTTACCGCCGGACACGGAAGTCGCGTTCCCGCCGTATATCCCCGGCCAAGGCCCGCCGATGTATCCCGGCATGCAAACATCGTTTCAGCCGCCGCCTGGGGGCGGGGCGATGGGCGGACCGATGTTCGCCGCCGGGAGCGACTTCTCAGGCGTGCCGACGAGCGCCGGCGAACCGCCGCGACTCGGCTTGCGCCCTCCGCGGGGGCGGAGTTGGGTGTTCGGCGCGGAGTCGATCTGGCTCACCGAAGGGAGCAAGCCGACCGGACCGGCGCTGATCTCGCGCGTCGACACCGAAGCGGTCCTCGTTTCGGCTCCCGAACTGACGGGCACATGGGGCGCCGGCGCGCGGCTGCATGCGACTCGCTACGGCGAGCGGCTCGGCTTTCAGTTCAACTACTTCGGCCTCTACGATTGGAACCGGCAGTTTTCGCAGTTCGACACGAACAACTTGCGGCTGGCAGGCGACATCGCCTTGGCCTCGGTCGATTTCTTCGGCGCCGACTTGATGACGGTCAACTACCGCTCGAACTTGCACAACTTCGAATTCAACGCGCTGACGACGCCCGACGTCGGTTACGGCAGCTTCGTCATCGGTTCGCGGTTCCTCTATCTCACCGAACAGATGGCGATCATCTCGACGGACTTCGACTCCGACACGAGCAACTACAAGATCAACGCCACGAATCGCCTCTACGGAACGCACATCGGCTGGGACGGCGGCCTCGACTCCGCGGCCGGTCAAACGCAATTGCGGCTCCGCGGCGGCGTGTTCATGTCGCACGCTTCGCAAGGTCAGACGATCTACGACTTCGGCGACACGTTTCCGCTGCGGCAAGCCGGCGCGACCGACAACGGCACGTCGTACCTCGGCGAAGCGTCGCTCGTGCAATGCTTCAGCCCGATGGACGGCACCGATTTTAGGATCGGCTACACGCTCTTGTGGATCGACAACATCGCCCGCGCATCCACTCAGGCCGACATGACCGATACGGTCGACAGCGGCAACTCCATCAACTCCGACGGCAGCATCTTTCTGCACGGGTTCAGCATCGGCGCGGCGATCAGTTTCTAAGCAGGCGCTAGGCGCCGGGCGTTAGGCGCTAGTCGGAGAAATTAAATCGCGCTTCAGGATCGAGTTGATTGCGGCTTCACGTCGCCGGCGGCGACGGCTTAGCCGACGGTGATGCCGGCGAATTGGATGGTGCCGAACAGCGGCACGGTGCCCGGCGGCACCGGATTGAGCGGCTTGAACACACGGATGATGCCGCGCGTGCGGCCGTCGGACGCTTGACCGGTGAAGATCATGTCGAAGGTGCCGTCGCCGTCGGCATCGCGGACGGCCGCGTACACGGCCGCGCGGTTGCCGGTGTCGTTGTAGGCGCTGAATTGCGGCGCGACCTGCACGGTCGCCGCGTAAATACCGCCAGGTCCACGTCGGCCGGAGGCGCCGTCGAGCATGGCGATGAGCGAGTTGCCCCCTTGGCCTTGGCCGACGACGATGTCGGGCGTTAAGGAGCCGGCGATCTGGCCGACCGAGATCGACGAGACGCCCCCCTTGAACGTCGAGGCGAAGAAACCGGAATAGATCGCCCAGGCGATCGGCGGGTTGGCCGGCGTGGCGGCGGCGGGAGCGATCGTGGGGAGCGCAAACGGACCGAACGTGTTGAACACCACGACCTGCGCGGCCATGCCGGAGCCGCTGCCGACGATGATCTCCGCGCGGCCGTCGCCGTCGAGGTCGCCCGCGCCGACCGAAGCGCCGCCGATGAACGTTTTCGGGAAGGCGTTGAAGCGGTAAATCGGGTCGTTGAGGATCGGGTCGGCGAGCACGCCGAAGTCGTTGCGGAAGACGCGGACTTCGGCGACGCCGCGGCCCGGCGCGGCGATGATGTCGTTGCGTCCGTCGCCGTTGACGTCGCCGACGGCGATGTTGACGCCGTTCATCGCATTCGAGGCGTAGGCCATCGTGCGGAACTGGGTGAGCTCGACGCCGCCGTTGGTGAAGACGCGAATTTCCGGAGCGCGGCCGCGGCCGGGCGCGACGATGATTTCCGGAATGAAGTCGCCGGTGACGTCGGCCGTGACGACTTGGATGCCGCCGCGGAACGTCGCTTCGTAGGCCAGGAACTCGATGACTTCGCCGGAGACGAGATCGACGTATTTGACCCAGGGGGCGCTGGTGTTCGACGGATCGGCGCCGGCCGAGCCGAAGGCGAGTTGATTGTTGTAGACTTCGATGCTCGTGAAGTTGATCGGCGCACGGACGCCGAACAGCGGTACGCCGCTGCCGGGGAACACCCAGCCGCCGTTGCCGGTCAGCGGGTTATAGGGGACGGGCTGCGTGCGCCCGCCGGTGCCGATGAAATCGACGTTCAGCTCGTCGACGATCGCCCCGCCGGGGGCGGGCGTGTTGCCGTTGATGTTCAGCGTCGTCACCGTGTTGGGAACGACATTGATCAGGTTCTGGGCCGTCGTGGCCGTGAGCGTCAGGGTTTCGAGCGCGGTGTTGAACGTGAGCGTGCCGAACGGACGTGCTCCGCCGCCGGCCAGCGTGCTCGTCACGGTCGATTGGGTGACCGAGTAGTTGACGACCAGGGCGTTGCCGCCGTCGTTCAGCGTGAGGGCGTCTCCGGCGTTCGCGCCGCCGTCGACGGAAACGTTACCCGAGACGTTGTTTAGATTGCCGTTGCCGAGCGTGAAGGCGTCGGTGCCTGCGCCCCCGACGAGACTCAGCGACGTGCCCGCCCAACTGTTGACGACGAACGCATTGGCGCCCGCCCCGCCGTTGAGCTGGGCGACCTCGACGTTGGAGTGAGCGAGATTGCCGCCCGAACTGCTGGTGAGATTGGTCGAAGTCAGCGTCATCGTCGCGACGTTGTTCGTCGTGCGAACCACATCGGTCCCGCCTTCGCCGTCAAACTGGAACGCGGTCGTGACGGCGTAATTGTCGAGGGTGATGTTGAGCAAATCGTCGCCCAGGCCGGCGGCGATCGTCAAGTTCTGAATCGCGGCGGGCAGCGCGGTGCCGACGTTCACCGTGTCGGCTCCGTTGCCGGTGTTGACGATCACGTTTTGCAGCCCGGCGGCGACGAGGGAACCGAGCGTGACGGAGTCGTTGCCGGTCGCGCCGTCGCCGTTGCCGGAGTCGACCGTGAGCGTCGTCAGATTGAAGAGTTGCACCGGAGCGATGGAGAATCCGTTCGTGGTGCCGACCACGCGATTACGGCCGGCGGCGGGAGTATCGACGGTGAGGTTGTCGACGCCGCCGAGGGTGCGCACGATGACCGCGGCCGGCTGCTGGAGCGTGATCGAGCTCGCGAGTTCGAACTGGGCGAAGTCGAGCGTCAAGGCCGGCAGCGTGATCGTGCCGGCGAAGTTGGCGGTGTTCGACGGCGAGTAGATCGCCGACGCGACCGCGCCCTGCGCGATGGTCAGGCTGTCGACGCCCGCGCCGCCGGCCACGGACACGGCGGAGCCGGTGAAACCGTTGATGACGAAGGAGTTGGCCGACGCGCCGCCGGTGAACGTCACGGCTTCGACGCTGACCAAGGGAATCGTCCCGCCGCCGGAACTGACGACGGTGGCCGCATTCGCGGTCATCGTCGCGACGTCGTTCGAGACGCTCACGCGGTCGGTCCCTGCGCCACCGTTGAAATTGACGCTGCCGCCGCCGCCGAGCGTGAGGTTATTCATATTCATGCCGAGCGTGTCGTCGCCGTCGTCGCCGACGACGTTCAGGGCGTTGACCGCCGTGCCGGTGAACGGCACGTTGATCGCCACCGAATCGCTGCCCAGGCCGAGGTTGAAGTTCACGGTCGCGAGCGCCGTGGTCGGCCACGCGCTGACGGTGATCGAATCGTCTTCCGAGCCGGAGTTCACGGTGAGCGTCGTCACCGAAGTCGTGCCGCCGGCGCTGAATTGCAGGATGTCGCTTCCGGCGCCCGTGTTGATCGTGACGTTCGCCAACGTGGCCGTGACCCAGGCGTTGACGGTGATGATGTCGGCGGCGCCGACGAAGGCGGCGTCGGTCGTGGCCGAATCGAGAATGAAGTTCGTCACGCCCGTGAAATACAGCGGCACGGCGAAGACGCCGGTCGAGCCCGACACGCGCTGATGGAGCGTGCCGAAGGTGATCGTGTCGAGGAACAGCGTGTCGCCTTGCGCGAGGCTGCGATAGGTGAGCGTCGTCGCGTTGGCGAAGCGGACGAAGCTCGGGCTGTCGAACTCGCTGAAATTGATCGTCGTCGTGCCGTAGGCGAGCGAGCCGCCGTAGGAAATGCGTTCGTCGAGCCCCAGAGGAGCCGTGGCGTTGGGCGTGTAGGTGGCGCTCGCCGCGCCGCCGCCGTCGGCCAAGAGTTCGTCGTTGCCTCCCATGCCGCGGAGCGTGATCGTGCCGGTCACGCCGGCGTTGATGACGATCCGATCGTCGCCCAAGCCGCCGTCGATGAGGATGCCGTTGGCGGAGGAAATGACGTAGGAATACGTCGATGTCACCTGGCCCGGCACGATGATGGCGCTCGTGCGGGCCGAATCGCGGAACGCCTGCACCGTAACGGTGACGTTCGATCCGCCGGCGCTGG
>JAEUIN010000300.1 GCA_016793115.1 Planctomycetaceae bacterium | reverse complement strand
CAGAAGGCCCGAAAAAACCTAGTGGCCGTAGGAGTACCAACAAAATACCAACAATGTTGGACCTACACGGACCGACACGAAACCCAACCTACCCACATTGACAGCCGGGGTTTCTGCATCTAAATTGGCTGAACTCAACAGGTTGCGGCTGAAAAGGGCCGCAGTTGGTTTGTCGGGCAATTAGCTCAGTTGGTTAGAGCACTATCTTCACACGGTAGGGGTCACAGGTTCGAGTCCTGTATTGCCCACTGAATGTAAGTCTGTTCTGGGTCTTGATTAGGTAGACCTGCCGAGCGTCGGCAGTGCGAACCCTTTTCCTCGGTGGAAAAAGCGTACATACGCTTTTTGCCCTGGAACAGGATCACTGTCATGCCTCGTCTCACCGGCAATCGCTTGCCGAAATACGGGAAGCACAAAGCTTCCGGCCAAGCCGTCATCCAGCTCGACGGTCAGGACATCTATCTCGGGCCCCTCGGCTCTAAAGCCAGCCGCATCGAGTACGACCGCGTCGTCGCGGAATGGCTCGCCAATGGCCGCTGTCTGACGATAGGCGAGCTACGGCCGGCGTTACGCGACGTTTCGTCAGCTTCTCACAACCGTCGGTCGCGATGCGAGCCGTCTATTTCCTCACTGACTAAGTCGGTTGCAGGAGCTTCACGCTGCGGCAAGATGCGAACAGTTGCACGCCGATTGTGGCGCTGAGGTGCGGCTTGTGCCGGCTGATGTGGTGCGAACGTCGTTGGTTTCGTCAATCCGGCCGAAAGTGGTAGCCGATTGCACTCGGCACTGAAATCAGTAGGGTTGAAGCCCGCGATCTTTATTTGCCGTCCGCCGGACGGCTCGGAGAGCTGACAGGCTCCCGACGCGCAACATCCTTTGCCGCAGCACGGACGCGCTGTCGGCCAAGACACGGAAGTCGTTCCATTTTTCGAAGAAGAGAGAGAAGATCCCGATGCGAACGTCCCTTTTGTTAATTCTCGCCTCCCTCTATTGCCAGGTTGCCGCGGCCGCGCCCGGCATGCACGCTCGTACTCGCTTGAACCATCAAACGCCCATTCCGACGTTGGCGGCCAAGACGGTCAATTACGAATACCAGCACGCCATCGAAAACCTTTTCGACGACCGGCTCGAAATCAAGTTTCGTATCTTCGATGAGGAGGTGAGGACGAGTTCGGAAAAGTATTTCTTTTACTTCGACTACGCGAGCCTGCGGCACAGTAAGGAGAAGCTGCAGGCTTCGATCTGGGTAGATATGGTCGATTCCGAGTCGGCGATCGCGACCATCAAGAATCTCGAGCCTCGCACGGCCTATGAGTTCCGCGTTTCGCTGTGGAGAATTGATGATGAAGACGAAAACAAGTTCACGAAGGTCGCCGATCTGCCGACGACGTACTTCGGAATCACAGGCGGTTACGACGACGTCGAAAACCTGCGCGCGGTCACGATGATCTCGGCCGTCGCCGAGCTCCATCTCTGGGACATGAACTATCCGCAAAAGAGAGGGCGTGGATACTGCCCGGGCGGAGCCTGGTGCAACATCTTCAGCGACTGGAACCTCCACCGCGCCGTCGACGGCAGAGCGATGGCGAGCAGTTCCTTGAATGAGATGATCGCTTATGCCAAGGCCGGGCATGCGATCCACGGGAACTTTCTGACCGTGAACGGCGGCTCGCACTACACTTTGGCGCTCGCCTACGACGAGGATACAGATACGGTCTTCACCGTGGACGGGAACTTCAACAACCGAGTGATGCTGTGGAGGTACGGTCGCGGCAGCATCAACCGCGTCTGGAAGTTCTGCGAAGACTGCTGTTTGACAAGGTCGTCGTCTAAGACGGCCGCCGTCGCAGCCCCCCCGGCAGGCATCGCCGCGACCGGCGCGAGGCTCGGCGCGTCCGGCGTCAGCTTCTAGAACGCGGTCGCGCTCGACCCAGCCCAAGACCCTCGCTAAGAACGCCGGCGGAATCTTCGAAGTCCACTCGATAGTGACTTACGACACAGAGGACACGGGCTGCAACCCGTGTCCTCTTTTTTGTTTCACTTCCGTCGGATAAGACACGGAGTGTCGAATTCTGAAGGGTTAATCGCTGACAAACGCTGCCGAAAACATGCGGCACCGGTTCGTCGCATCTCAGTCGAGCTCCGGTGTGTCGCACCGACGCAGGATGTTGAACATATCCAGGTGGGATCGCTAGCAGGTAGGCTCGCAAAAGCGGTAGCCGCGTTCGCTAGATGCGCAACCAAACACATTGAACTTCGGCCTCGAATCAACGATCAGATCAGAGCGAGCTTATTTCGCCATCGCGAATACCCCTTTATTTGTGAATCGGTACAGAGTTGAAGAGTACCGCTAGGCTTTCGGCGATCGCGGGGTGCGTCACGACGGCGTCTCGAACTCCTGAATAAGGCATTTTCGCCGGCATTGCCGCTTGGACGACCGCCATGATCTCACCGGCGCCGGTTCCGAATGCCGTGAACCCGAGGATGCCGTCGTCCGACGCCGCCAACGCCTTGAGAAACCCACGCGTCTCGGACAACGTTCGAGTCCGGAGCACGTTTATCATCGGGATCTCAAATAGGCGGTAGGGAATCGCTCTTTCAAGCACAAAGCTTCCGGCCAAGCCGTCGTCAAACTCGACGGCCGGGACATCTATCTCGGACCTTGGAACACCCAGGTCAGCAAGCTGGAGTACGACCGTGTCGTCAGCGAATGGCCGGCCAACAGTCGCTCACTGCCGGCCGCCCAGGACCTGACGATCGTCGAGGTCTGTGCCCGCTACATGAACAGGGCCGCCGGCTATTACGTAAAGAACGGCAAGCCGACCGGCACCGCCGAGGGAATCAAAGTCGCGCTGCGTGTGCTTTGTCGGACGTAGGGAGTCGTTGCGGTAACTTCGGCCTGGAAAACTTTGTGGTGAACCGCGAAATTGCTCACGCGTTAGATAACGTACCAACTACCAAACAGCGATAGTCCTGTAGTCGGTTATCCGCAGCGTCGGCAGCTCTTCCTGCAGGTGTTGTCGGCCCGCTGAAGTGATCTTTGAGCCAGATTGAATAGCTACAAGTGTGAGATTCTTGAGAGTCTTCAAGTGAAGCAATCCGGCATCTGTTATGGAAGGAGTACTCCAGATGTCAATGAGTTCTAGTTGTGGCATCTCGGCAAGCACGGCCATATGCGCATCTGTGAATCCAGATCCCCAGATACCGATCCGCTTCAACGGCTTCAGATCGACCAACTTCCTCAGCCCATGTGGCGTGATCGAGCCATGATCGTGAAGTACAAGCTCTTCAAGGGCGGGCGATTGAGCCAGGTGAACCATCAGGTCGTCATCTAGCGTGCGTTGGAGGACTAAGCCCTTGAGTTTGGGCAGGGTCGCCAGCCGTTTTATGACAGTAGGAGAGACGGTTGTGGAGTAAAGGTCGATCTTTTCGAGTGATTGGATCCCCGCTGCGACCAGCATCGCATCGTCGCTGACATTGGAGTACGACAAAAACAACCGCTTCAAATTCGGTAGTCGAGCGATGTTTCCCATTTGCTCCGAGTTGATCCTCATGTGAGACAGCCCGAGCCCTTCCAGGTTGGTCAACTTGGTCAAGGCCGCGATCCCGGCTTCACTGAGCGGAGAGCGAGCGAGTTGAATGGACCTCAGGTCCGACAAGGAAGTAAGCCGACGCAATTCGCGATCTGTCGGAGCAGACGAGTTGGAGAGAAGTATCCACTCAATCTTGAAAACACCGTCGGGAAGCTTGTTACCCGGCTTTACGCTGACGAGGTTGGCGCCCTTGCGAAGTTTGAGTTCGCCGCGAACGCTTAAGACCCATTCGGCGACTGCACGATCCGTCGGACCAACTTTGGCATCGTCGGCGAACACAGTCGGCGAGACGGAAACGGTCGCACTCGACGTCGTGCCCGCGGTCACTTCGCTGAGACACCGAAATCCGGTGTCGGCGCCGAACGAAGTAGGAATCGCACCAAAGCGAAAAGCCGATCGCGCCGCAACTGGGCCCCCCGTACTTAGCCATGAGCCGCCGCGCAAGGCGCGCCGGGCGCCTGCCGTCGGGCCCGTGGGATCGCTCAGCGGCGATTTCGAATAATACGTATCGTCAAAAACATCATGACACCATTCTTGTGCGTTGCCGTGCATGTCGTGTATCCCGAATGCGTTGGCGGGCTTGAGGCCGACGGCGTGTGCGGCGCTTTCGCCATTACCCCGAAACCAGCCGAATTGCTCGGCGCTGAAATGTTCGTTGCCGAACGAATATTGCGTCTCAGTTCCGGCCCGGCAGGCGAATTCCCATTCGGCTTCGGTCGGCAACCGATATTTGTGACCTTCTCGATTGGAAAGGAATTCGCAGTACGCCGCGGCGTCGTTCCAACTGACCATAGTTACCGGCATGTCGTCGGTCACTTGGTAGCCCGGATCTCGCCAAGTGCGTCCTCCGGCCGGCCGCTCCGCTTCGGTCTTGTATCCCGTCGCTTCGACAAACGTACGAAATTGGCCGACGGTGACCTCGTGCGTTCCCAAATAATACGGTCGCGTGATGACGACCCTATGCCGCGGTCGCTCGGAGTTAAGCTTGTCCAAGGAAAGCCGATCCGCGCGGCTTTCCTTCCCGAGAGCGACCGCAGAGGCAGTTTGCTCGTCGCTGCTCCCCATTTGGAAATCGCCGGCGGGTATCAACGTCATCTTCATCCCGACCGAGTTGATGAACTCGCCGGGCACGTGCAGATCGCGGGCCCAAGCCGCTTGTTGGGCCTTCACCTGAACGGAATCAGACGGAGTGACGGCCGAGAAGCGGCCCGCCACACCGCCCGTTCGAACGGTAGACGTGGCGGCGGATTGCGTCCCAAGCGGCGTCCACTCGACGTTCACCTTCGGCCTGGCTTTGCGGAACGCGGCCACTCCGGCGCTCGTCACTCGTGTTTCACGCAGCATCAATTTATTCAACGCTTTCATGCCGACGAGGCTTTGCAAATCATCGTCGTTGAGCGGAACCATCCACAAATCCAGCGTTTCGATCTGTTCGAGTTGGCCCAACGACTTGTAGTGCGAACTTGAGAAGCTCGGTCCCCCAATCGACAAGTACTTGATCGTGGCCGCCTCACGAATCGGCAGCAGGCCCGCCGCGGAAATCTCGCGAGTGTACAACAGCCCGAGAAGATCGAGCTTGGTTGTCTTCAACAGTTTGGCGAGGCTTGCATCGTTGATGCCTTCTTCCGTCGTGAAGTGTCGCAAGTTCGGCATCCCGGCCAGATGCTCGGCACCCGCACCCTTGATTTGACAGTCGTAGAGGTCAAGGTATTGAAGCGATGTCGTCTGCGAGATCGCTTTCATCTCCACATCGCCGAGCTGGACGTGATTGAGCGAAAGCGATTCCAACGCTTTTAGGTTGGGGAGATGATTCCAACCCTTAGCGGAGAACCCCACCCAAGCCATGAACAGCTTCCGCAGGCCTGCAATCTGACAAATCGACTCGAGCCCGTCGTCCGTCGTCGGCGCGCTGTACAACGACAATTCCTCAAGCTCTTTAAGTCGGGACAATCGCGCGAGATGCGCCGTCGCAGGAGGCCGGTTCGCGGCAAACTCGATGCCGACCAGCTTGATGTCGAAATTGGGAAGCCTAACGGTGGGAGCGTAACGATTCGTACCCTGATCGAACTTGACCTTTGTGAAAGCCCCGAGACTTTGCGCCCATTCAGCGACCGCTCGGTCCAGACCGACCGCGGTCGCGCGCGCTTCGAACGCCTCGTCGGCCGGGTCCGCGGCCTTCGTCGTCGCACCGTCTTGAACGACGACGCTTCCCTGTTCGGGTACCTTCATCCGACCGACTTCTTCGCCGTGCTTGTCGCGCACGATGACCCACACTCCCAGCATCGCGAAAAACGCCGCGGCTCCCGCGGCGGCGGCAATTCGCGAAGGGGGCCGCTTCCCGCCGCCGCCGGAGGCTTGGGTCGTCAGCGCCGTTAGTTCGGAAATGACGTCATCCATGGACGGTCGGGCGCTTGGACGTTTCGCGAGCATCCGGCGCAGCAGATCGTCGAGTCGCCGCGGCAGGTCCGGTCGCAACGCAATGGCCGAAGGAATGGGATCGTCACGGTGCGCCAGCATCCGGGCCATGAGCGTCGAACCGGTATACGGGGATCGGCCTGTCAGCAACCGGTAGAGCGTGCAACCCAGGCTATAAACGTCGGCCTTGGCATCGGCCTGCCGCGTATCAAGCGCTTGCTCGGGCGCCATATAGTCGGCCGTGCCCATGACTTGGCCGGAATGGGTCAATTCCTCGGCTCGAACATCCTCCGACTCGACAGCTTCGCATTCCAGCCGTGCCAATCCCATGTCGAGAATCTTAACGACGCCGTGATTGTCGAGCAGCAAATTGCCGGGCTTGATGTCGCGATGTACGATTCCGCGTGCATGCGCGTAAGCCAGCCCGCGGGCCGCCTGCAGGCAATAGTCAACGGCCCGCTCGACCGACAGCGGTCCTTCCTTTTTTACGAGCGACGAGAGATCGCTTCCCTCAACGTACTCCATCACCAAGTAATGCAGTTCGCCTGACTCACCGGCGTCGTGCGCCACGACGATGTTCGGGTGCATCAATCGAGCAGCCGCCTCGACTTCCCGTCGAAAACGTCGGACCGCTTCCGGCGTCTTCATGGCGGCGGCGGGCAGGATCTTGAGCGCTACGACGCGTTTCATCCGCTGGTGCCGGGCCTTGTAGACCTCTCCCATCCCCCCGGCACCCAGCTCGCCGAGAATCACATATTCGCCGACGACTTGTCCCGAGATGTCGACATGGTCGCCGGCTTCCAAAGGAACGACGTCCGTTCTCGTTGACGTCGTCTCGGCGTCCCCGTGTGCTAGCCGCCGGGCGGCTTGGAGGGCATCGGCACGCTCCGGTTCTTCGCCGAAGGAGTCCTCATGGGGAGCTTGGATCCCTTCGATAAGTGAATCACGCTCGGATGCTCCGATGGCGACGAGGGCGTCCCGACAGGCGGCACAAGCATCGACATGGCCGGCGATCTTCTCCGATTCCTCGGAGTTCAATAGCCCGAGATTGAGCTGAGATAGCTGTTGCCGGGAAGGATGATCCATAGATCGCGCTGCGTTGGGGCAGGACCGATCGAAATGTGAGCCACTCCAGCTTAACGCGACGACCTTAATCGTTCACGCTCGCCCCTTAGAATCTAGGACAAGCCGGTCAATTGTTCGCGCAGGCGGCGCAAAACGCGACTCTTCGCGGTATAGACGGAACCGACGGACATAGCAAGTTCCTCGGCGACAAGGTCGGCTCGACGACCGTCGACCGTCGTCTGCCAAAAGGCTTGCCAAGTCTTGGGCTCGTACTCGTTCTTGACCAGTTCAATTGCCTGTCGGGCCACGTTAAACCCGCTAACCGCCGTGGCGTCACTGAGCTCGGCCTGCTCCGGCAATTCCAGAATGCGCCGGTAGGCGTCCGTACCTCCCGCGGCGCGCCCTTGTGACATATTGCGGCGAGCCCGATCGCGGATCTTGTTGTTGACGATCGTCCGCAACCAGCCGCCGAACGTGCCGACGTCGCCATCGCGGCGAAAGCCTTTGACGGCAGTGAAAACGCTACGAAAGGTCTCTTGCACGATGTCGGCGGCACTGTTGGGCTCCAAGCCCGCGCGGCGGGACCATTCATAGACGACGGGCCCGTACAACTGCACGAGCCGGTCCCATGCTTGCGAGTCCTGCGCCTGCACACCGTCGAGCAAGGCGGAAGAAATCGTAAAGGTCTGTTCGCCCGGCATACAACTCGACCATTGGCTGAGCAGTTTCCAATGGGCCAATTATAACCACCTGAAGATTGAATCTGAAAACTAATCGTCCGTGAGCGGAGGCAACTCGGTGTATTTGTCGCCACCGGCGATGTCTTCTTGGAAGTAATAGATCTCCGGTGGTTCGCTACGCTTCCATGTCTTTTCCTCGGAGTACCGATAATAGCGGTCGGTTGGGCCCCCGATGCGATCGCCGCGCAAAACCGAGCCCGGCCGTAAGAACACGGCTGGACGCCCCGTCTCGCAGAGGCGGCCCGTCGGTCCGGTGAGATAGCATTCCCGAGCGCCGGTTACCGTCGAATTCAGCAGATACGCTCGATGAGGCAAGGTAACGGCGTACACGACGTCGAATGATTTTGTCGCGTGATTCAGTCGCAGAGCCGGCGTCGACGGATCGTCGCCCTCGGCAGATCGGCGAACGCGTACTTTTTCAAGCAACGCGATTGCTTCTTTCCAGTCGGGACGCAGACCGAGCGCCTTCTCAAGGTCATCAATCGCCCAAGCATGGCGCTTCGCGGAAAAGTAGAGTGAAGCGCGGTCGAAAAGTGCGGTCGCATCGCGCGGATCGAGGTGCAGCAGGGCCGATAAATCCGCGATCGCACTTTCCGTTTGTCCGGCATGCCGAAACGCAATCGCTCGACAACGAATACTCTGCGGATCCTCAAAGGGAATGGCACGGGTGAAATCATAGATTGCCCGATAAAACTCCCTCTTACCAAGATAGGCTTCTCCTCGGAGTTGGTGGCCTTCGCCGGGATCGATCACGCCGCCGGAATTCGGCGCCGTGTGATTGAGATACTTGGTCATGATCTCGATTGCCTCGTCGTAATCCCCTTTACGAATCGATTCTCCGGCGAGGCTCAAATAGGGAACGGGCTCCCTCCGTTGATTTGATTTAGGGGAAGTTAAGCGGTCGTATTCCGCCGCATCGGCTGCAGCCTCCGCCAGATTCCCCAGCGCACGATGAACACCGGCTCGTGAATTGTAATAGGACGCTTCGCGTGGATTAATGCGAAGCGCGGCATTGAGATCGTCGAGACTTTTTGCCCACTGCCCTTGCTCTTCGTAGCAAAACGCCCGTCGCCAATACGCCTCGGCCCATGTTGGAGCGCAACGAATCGCTTCTCCAAAGGCGGCGGCTGCTCGGTCGTATTTATCAAGGCGACGATAGATCTGACCACGATTGTAATGCGCCAAGGTGAAGTCGGGACGCAGCTTTATCGCTTGGTCGAAGTCGGCCAAGGCTTGTAGGTCACCGTCCGATCTTTTGCTGAATGCGGTTCCGCGATTTAGGTAAGCTTCGGCATAACTGGGATCTATTCGGATGGCATCACTGAGGCCTGCGATCTTACGATCCATTGCTTCGTCGCCGAATTGCCAAGACTCAAGGGCTTCAGCACGATGCAAGTAGGCTTCTGCGAATGTCGGAAGTACGCGAATAGCTTGCGAGAACGATAAACGCGCCTCTTTTTCACTGCCCATGTCTACGAGAATGATCCCGCGATCGCGATAGGCGGTCGCGTTATAAGGGGCGAGACGAATGGCCAAGTTCAAAGAGGACAAAGCGTCGTAGTATTCCATTTTTTCGCCGTGAATAAGCCCTTTGAGCTGATGCGCATAAGCGGCCTTGGAGTCTAATTTGATTGCCGCCTCCAAGTCTTGCAGCGCGATATCGAAGTCGCGTTTGCGATACCACGCCAACGCGCGTCGATGATAGGCCAAAGCGCTTGGCTCGGATCGAAGCTGCTGGGTAAATACTTCCAACGCTTCAGACTCTTCGACGAAGTCCGTTCGATCGGCCCATCCCTGGGCGCCGTCGATGTCCTTAACCAGCAGCTTGTCGCCAGTGCATTCTCGTACTTTGTAGACAAAATCCTTCAACGTCCCGCCTTGTCCGCTCTCCGTCTGGAAAGCGACATTAGCCCTACGCGTCAGGACATTCTTGCTTGTCCATGAGTCGCTGCCGGACGTCGTTCGTACGGCGCAGAATGCCAAGATCAACGTGCTGAGGAACCGAGGCAGGACGGGATAGATCGTTGACATTGAAACCCTCACTAGATGACGCTAAGAAAACTGCGCACGTCGAAAAATTTAAGAGGCCATGTCCGAAACGACTAACGACTTCAGAGGAGATAGATAGCAAGCGATAGAGAGGTTGCTGCGCAATCCTCCCGCTCCCGTAGCCCAACTGAGGGAATAACGCCGCGACCTTACAGGACTTACTCGGAAACCTGGTCTCGAAGGCCGGTATTGAGCTTTTTCGCGGGAATCTAGCTGCGACCGAAGCTGGGCGCAGCAGCAGCCGAAATCCGCGGCAGTGGCCGCAAGAAAATTGATGTAAGGCTCCGGCGTTCCTCCTGAAGGGCAGGTCTTGGCGGGGGCCGTACCAAGCAAGACTGACTCCCGCTCTGATCCTTTAGAAGAACTCTTCGTTATTCCGCGATCTCTACGTAGGAACAGAAAAATGAAGGCCATTTGGATTTCCGCTCTGCTTGGGTTATTCGCGGGCGTCGTGCGGGGCGAAGAACCGTCTGCTACTCGCGCCGTGCAACCGGCCGTCAGCGAGGCCGTTCATCTCGTTGTCGAGATCGGCAGCTCGGGTGCGATCCGGTTTGACGAGAAAACATATGACGATCCGGCCTTGTTGGCGCAGCAGTTAGCCGAACGTATGGCGACCGGCCGGCGCTCGGAGAAGTCTCGCGGCAGACGACTGATATTCCACATCACATTGTCGGCCGACAAGGACGCGCGAATCGGGCGGGTCATGTCGATCCAACAAGCCCTGTCGAAACTACCCGCCTGCGACGCTGTGTCGTTTCAGCTTTCCGACCAAGACGTTGTTGCTTCCGATGCGGCGGCGCGCGAAGGGCTTCAGGGACGTTGGCGGCCGGTGTTTTCGATGCGAGGCGAGCTTCATCAGTTGCTCGATCGCGATGAAAGCTTCACGTTTGACGATGATCAACTCATCCTGAGGAATCGAGCCGGCACCACGAAGTTCGACGTCTCAATCGCGGCCGGCTCACCGATGTCAATCGATGTTCGCACAAAAGACGGTCGAACGACGCGGGGCATCGTCGCTCGGCACGGTGACATCTCGGTGATCTGCTGGGACCAGTCGTTAGCTTCGCAAAGACCGCAGGAGTTTGATGCGTCTGTGAGCCCGGACCGTGTCCTGATCGTGCTGAAGCGCGACAAGATGCCTTAAGGCAGTTGCAGATGCCGAGCCGCCAAAATCGGCCACATCGGATTGCGGCCCGGAGAGCACACACACGGTGATGATACCGCCGTTTCGAGAAGCGAATTCAGGACATGTAAGGTCCCGGCGTTAGCTTGATTGTCGGATGTTGCCGCAGACCGATGCGGCGAATTGGCCCTTTGCAATAGAGGAGCTGAGCGATGCGATATCAGAGTTCTTCCGGCGTCAGTTGGCCGGCGTATTTTGCCGCTTGCGGAGCATTTTTACTCGTCATGGTCTGCCTATCGAAACTTGGCGGGCCGAACGGGCCGGCCGAACCGGGCCCGACGCAACTCCAACAAGATCGACTACGTGAGGAGTTTTCTCGTGGGTCGCGGCAAGCTAACGAAGAATGGGAGCGACAGGTGTTGAAGGAGGAAGCGGAGTTGGCAGCCAAACGTGCCGCTCATGCGACTGAAGAACGCGAGGCATGGAACGAACTTCGCCTTCGCAGCGCCGGCGTGAATTCAGAATTTATTTTGCCGTAGATGGGACTAGGTATCGCTCTTCATCTTCATTTGGGCGCTTGCGCCGAGCAAACCTCGCCGCGCGCGACAAGGATCGAAACGAGCACGAAGAGCAGGCTACATTGTCGAATGAACATATTGCCCCCGTCTTCAGCCGTCAGAACTCTTTGAAAAAACATGTCTTACCGGTGATCAATACTGTTTCGCTCCCGGCATTTTCCACAACGAGAAGACGGTGAATTTGGCTGTCTGGGTTCCCGACAAAACCGGGGTATACCGGATTAAAATCACGACTCAGGTGCAAAGGTGGTCATACATGACGAATTAGGGCTTGAGCGCGACGACGATGCCGGCATCGTCTGCTCCCTTCTTGCCTAACGTGAGGATGACCTTGGCGCTGAAGCGCTCTGACCGAAACCGTGCTCTTCAAAGGCAACTGCTATGCGTCGCGCAGAGCAAACGACGCCTTCGCATATCGCGAGAAACTCTCGTTCGCGGAGTCGAATTGCGATGAACTCCTTCTACGCCTTTGGCGCTCGCACTCGATCGACGATACGCGTTTTTCTCGAAAGAAAATGATCGCTCGCGAAAGAGATTGAAATAGTTTTGCCGGGCGATAGAATCGCAACTTCCCCCGAGGAAAACGCTGGTTTTCATCCGGATCCGAGATCGCTTCACACGGTAGGGGGCACAGGTGCCGGTCCTGTATTGCCCACTTCAATTCCTCTCCGCGGAACTCAGGCTGCGGGCCCGCGTACGCCGCGTCTAATTGTTCGGTGGGCCGTCGCATTTTCCGGGCAACCGCTTTCGGCCGACGACGACGCCGCTCATCGCGGCATCGGACCAAGCACGTCCTGAGTCGCTCGCCTCAAGCATTCGCGCCCCGCGCGCCCTGTGCCGATCGGCGCGCCGGCGGCGATTTGCCGCGAACAGTTCCGATTCGGCGTCGAATCGCTCGCGGACGGAACGCCGGCGCGATACCCTTCTCGATATCCCCATACGGTGAAATCGAGGGCCGTTCGATGCGTTGCGTTGCTCTGCTGGTTTGTGGTTTTTCTCTGGTTTGTTCGTCGGAATCGCCGAGGTGCGTCGCAGCGGAAATTCCTCCGCCGGCCGGCGAGCGCGTCGTCGCTCCCGAAGCGAAGTGGGAACTTCTCTACACGCGAACGGCGCCCATTCAAGGCGGACTGACCGAAGGCCCGGCGGCGGCGCCCGACGGCAGCATTTACTTTTCCGATATTCCTTTCGGCTCCGAAGGGGGACTGATCGTTCGCTTCGACCCGCGTACCAAGCAAAACACGATCTTCACGGACGACAGCGGCAAATCGAACGGCTTGGTGTTCGATCAGGCCGGTCGTCTGCTGGCCTGCGAAGGGGCCAACTTCGGCGGGCGTTGCATCAGCCGTTGGGACGTTGCGACCAAGCGCAAGACGATCGTCGCCGACAAGTTCGACGGCAAGCGCTTCAACGCCCCTAACGACATTTGCGTCGATTCGGCCGGCCGCATCTATTTCAGCGACCCGAAGTACGTCGGCGCGGAACCGCGCGAGCTCGATCGTATGGCCGTGTATTGCATTCTCCCTTCCGGTGAAGTGCGCGAGGCGACGCACGAAGTCGGCAAGCCTAACGGCGTGGCCGTGAGCCCCGACGGCAAAACGCTCTACGTCGCCGACCACGACAACGGCGGCGACGACGTCACGAAGCAGCCGCCCCCGCAGCCGGGCGCAATGAAGATCTACGCATTTCCGCTGGCGACCGACGGCACCGTGTCCGGGCCGCGCCGCACGATCGTCGACTTCGGCGACAAGAAAGGCTGCGACGGCATGACGGTCGACGTCGACGGCAACATCTACCTCACCGTCCGAGAGCCGACGCGGCCGGGCGTGCTCGTCGTCGATCCCCAAGGAACGGAGCTCGCCTTTCTCGCCACCGGGCCGGCGGGGCAATCCGCCGAGAAGCCCGTCGGCTTGCCGAGCAACGTCGAGTTCGGCGTCGGCGAGGAAGCCCATGTGCTCTACGCGACGATCGATCTCAGCCTCTACCGCATGCCGCTGAAGACGCGCGGTTTTCACGCTTTCGATCGCTAGGAACCGCATCCTATGTCGTCCGCCGATTGGTCGTCGCAATCCGTCGTCGCCGCCGACGCCGTATCGCATCTCCGCAGCGGCATGAATATCTTCGTGCACGGTGCGTCGGCCACGCCGACTCCGCTCTTGGAGGCGCTCTGCGCGCGCGACGACCTCGCCGATCTCAAGCTCTATCACATGCACACCGCCGGGCCGGCCCCCTTCGTCGACCCGGCCTGTCGGCGGCGGATCACGTCGGTGTCGCTCTTCACCGGCGCGCCGGTTCGCAAAGCCGTCGAGGAAGGACGCGCCGATTTCATTCCCGTCTTTCTTTCCGATATCCCGGCGCTGTTTCGCAACGGGCGAATTCGGATCGACGCCGCGCTGCTGCAGCTTTCGCCCCCCGACAAACACGGGCTCTGCTCGCTCGGCACTTCGATCGACGTGGCCCGCGCGGCGGCGGACTGCGCGCCGCTGAAGATCGCCGAAATCAATCGCGGCATGCCGCGCACGCACGGCGACACTTCGGTGCCGCTCCGCGGTCTGCAAGCGTGGCTGCAAACCGATCGCCCGCCCCACGAGCACCCGCCGACTCCGGAATCGCCGGTCGAAGCGGCGATCGGCGAGCAAGTGGCGCGGCTCGTCGAAGACGGCGCGACCGTGCAAACCGGCATCGGCGCGATTCCCGACGCCGTGCTGGCCCGCTTGGCGAACAAGTGCGAACTCGGCATTCACACCGAAATGTTTTCCGATCGCGTCGTCGATCTCGTCGAAGGGGGCGTCGTCACAAATCGCCGCAAGAGCATCTTTCGCGGTCAAACGGTCACGAGCTTCGTCACCGGCACGAAACGCCTCTTCGATTTCGTCGACGACAATCCCGACGTCGAGTTCTATCCGTCCGACGTCACCAACGACACGAACCTGCTTCGCAAGCTCGACAAACTCACGGCCGTGAATTCGGCGTTGCAGATCGATCTGACCGGCCAGGTCTGCGCCGACTCCATCGGCCACCGCATCTATTCCGGCATCGGCGGGCAGATGGACTTCATGCGCGGCGCGGCTCTTTCCCCCGGCGGCAAAGCGATCATCGCCTTGCCTTCGACGGCCGTGCGCGGCACCGTGTCGCGGATCGTCGCCGAACTCGCCCCCGGCGCGGGCGTCGTCACCACGCGCGGCCACGTGCATTGGGTCGTCACCGAATACGGCGCCGTCGACCTGCACGGCCTCTCGCTGCGCCAACGAGGCGAAGCGTTGATTTCCATCGCGCATCCCGACTTCCGCGCCGAACTAAGCGGCCGCCTCCGCGAAATTCGGCACTTTTGCTAGCCGGCCGTGCTTGCGTCCTCGTTCCCGCAAGCGAACCGGCTGCGGCGCCGCGCGGCCGCCGTTGCGCCGGGCGCGCCGTTTGCTAAGCTGACGTCGTCCCCGTTGTTACTTTTGCGGCCTGTCAGCGTGATTGCATGGGTTTTCCTTCCTTACTTCAGGCGGCGATCGAACGCACCCAGCTCGATCGCCAAGTGTTCGGCAACCGGCTCTACATCTGGATCCTCGCGCTCGCGTTTTTTTTCGCGGTCTACTTCCTCTTACGGTTGCTGCGGCGCGTCGTCGAAACCCGCGCCAAGAAGCGGGCCGCGGACTGGCGGAGCGACTGGCCGACCGTGGTCGAGAAGTTGGCCGCGACGACGAGCGGCTGGTTCTTGCTGAGCGTCGCCGCCTATCTCGCGGCGCGCTCGATCGACTTCCCGCTCAAGGGGGAAGCGAACCTGCGAATGATCGCCAAACTGGCGCTGCTCATTCAATCCGCGCAATGGGCGGGTGTGTTGGTGTCGTTCTTCGCGAAGCGCTGGATCGACCGTCGCGCGAAATCCGATCCCGGCAGCGTCGCATTGATTTCGATCCTCGGCTACGTCGGCCGCGCGTTGCTCTGGACCGTGGTCGTCCTGCTCGTCTTGGAAAACCTCGGCGTGCAGGTGACGGCGCTCGTCACCGGCCTGGGCATCGGCGGCGTCGCCGTCGCGCTGGCCGCGCAAAACATCTTGGGCGATCTGTTCGCCTCGCTGTCGATCGTCGTCGATCGGCCGTTCTTGCTCGGCGATTTCATCGTCGTCGGCGCCGACATGGGAACCGTGGAGAAAATCGGTCTCAAGACGACGCGCGTCCGCGCGCTGTCGGGCGAGCAAATCAGTTTCCCCAACAGCGACCTGCTGCAAAGCCGCATCCGCAACACCACGCGCCAGTTCGAGCGCCGCGTCGTCTTCAATTTCAGCCTCGCCCTCACGACGCCGCCCGACCGGCTCGTCGCCCTGTCGGCCAAGCTGCGCCAAATCGTCGAGCGACGCGAGCGGGTTCGCTTCGATCGCGCGCACTTCCAATCGCTCACCGAAAACGGCTGCCGCTTCGAAGTCGTCTATTTCGTCACGTCGCCCGATTTCAACCTCTATATGGACATTCAGCAGCAGATCAATCTCGACCTGCTGGAGCATCTGAATGCGAACGGGCTCTCCTTCGCCACGAGCCTCGTGGCCGTCCAAGGCGACCCCAAAGTCGACGTCAAAAAAGCCGCGGCGGGAGCTTCGTCCGCCGCGGCCGACAAGCCGACTGAGAAAGCTTGATGCGGCCGCGAGCCTTGCGTTCACAATTGAGCCGCACGTCCCCGTTCCGCTACACTAGCGGCGCTCCGTCGTTTCCTTCCGCGCCGAGGCCGCCCGATGCCGCTCGAATCGCCCCCGCCAAAGTATCGCACGACGCCCGAACCGCTCACGACCATGCCGCCGGGCGTGCCGTACATCGTCGGCAACGAAGCGGCCGAGCGATTCAGCTTCTACGGCATGAAGGCGATCCTCGTCGTCTTCATGACCGAGCACTTACTCAACTCGCAAGGCGCGCTCGATCCGATGGGGGAGGCCGAAGCGAACAAGTATTACCATTTGTTCGAGAGCGCCGCCTACGCGTTTCCGCTGATCGGCGGCCTGATCGCCGACGCCGTGTGGGGGAAGTACCGCACGATCATCGCGCTGTCGATCGTCTACTGCTTCGGGCACTTCGCCTTGGCCGTCGACGAAACGCGCCTCGGGCTCTTCACCGGATTGGCGCTGATCGCCGTCGGCACCGGGGGGATCAAGCCGTGCGTGTCGGCCCACGTCGGCGACCAATTCGGCACGACCAATAAGCACCTCATCGCGCGCGTTTACGGCTGGTTCTATTTTTCGATCAACTTCGGATCGTTCTTCTCGACGCTGCTCATTCCGGCGATTCTCAAGCGAAAAGGGATCTTCGCCGATTACATTCCGGAGCGGTATGCCGCGGCGTGCGCCTTCGGCTTGCCCGGCGTGCTCATGCTCGCGGCGACGATCACCTTTTGGCTGGGGCGCTACAAATACGCGCATGTGCCGCCGGGCGGACGCGAATTCCTGCGCGAAACGTTCGGGCCGCTAGGCCGGGCGACCGTGCGCCGGCTCGCTCCGTTGTTCTTCTTCATCCTCTTTTTCTGGACGCTCTACGACCAAACCGGCTCCGCCTGGGTGCAACAGGCCAAAGAACTCGACTGCCGCATCTTCGGGCTCGATTTAGAGCCGTCGCAGATTCAAGCGGTCAATCCGCTGCTGGTGATGATCTACATTCCGCTCTTTAACTTTCTGATCTATCCGGCGCTCGACCGACGATTTCCGATCACGCCGTTGCGAAAAATCGGCATCGGCTTCGTGCTCACCGCCGCGGCGTTCGGCGTTTCTTGGTATATCGAGCGGCTCATCGCGGCGACGCCTCCCGAGGGGCCTGCGCCCTCGGTCTGGTGGCAAATCTTGGCCTATGTCGTGCTCACGGCCGGAGAAATCTTCGTCTCCATCACGAGCCTCGAATACGCCTACACGCAGGCCCCGAATCGGATGAAGTCGTTTGTGATGTCCTGCTATTTGCTCACCGTGACGCTGGGCAATTTCCTTACGGCGGGAGTCAACGCCCTGATTGAAGACGAAGCGGGCAACAGCCGCATTTCCGGCTCGCAGTATTACGCCCTGTTTACGATTCTGATGGCCGGCGTCACCGCGGTGTATATCGCCGTCTCGCCTCGATTCCGCGAACAGAGCTTCTTTCAAGGGGAAGCGGCGCCGGCGGACGAGGTCGCATGACGATTCTACTGTGAGTCGCTCTTCTCGAGGCGGCTCACATGCCGCAGCGCCCGGCCGGCAAGCGCTCCCGTCGGCACGCCTTCATAAACGGCCGGTACGCCGTTGACGTACACATAGCGGACACCGACCGAATACTCATACGGCTTGTCGTACGTCGCCCGATCGGCAATTTGCTTCGGATCGAAAATGACGACGTCGGCCGCTTGCCCCGGCTTCAGATAGCCGCGATCGGCCAGCCCGAGAATATCGGCCGGCAAACCGGAACTGCTCCGCACCGCCTGCTCCAGGGGCACCACTTGCTCCTTGAGCGCATAAACTCCGAGCTTGCGCGTGAACGTGCCGAAGCTCCGCGGGTGCGGCTGATCGGCATCGGGCACTTTTGCGCTGCCGTCGGAGGCCGTGGCCACCCAGGGGAGCCGCATCGCCTGCCGTACGTCGTCTTCATTCATGCCGAAGTTCACGACGCGGGCTCCGCCGTTCGCTTCCATCTCAAGCACCATCTCGACCGGCTCGCGCTTCTCCTGCGCGGCGATTTCCTCGACGCTCTTACCCACAAAGTCGCGCCGTGGGCCGTAGCCGGCGATTTGCAAGCGCACCTTGCCGGCGAGTTCCTTCTCGACCGCGGCGCGAATCTTCGCGCGCGTCGCGGGATCGCGCAAGCGCTTCTCCAATTCGCGCCGCCCTCCTTCGCGACTCCACGCCGGCAGCAAGGTCGCTTCAAGGCTGGTCGACGAAGCGGTGTAGGGATACTGGTCGGCCGTCACCAAACGTCCGGCGGCTCGCTCCTTCTCGATCATCTCCGCGGCGACATGCAACGTTCCCCAGGCGTTGCGGCCGGAAGCTTTGAAGTGCGACACATGGACGGGCAACTCCGCGTCGCGGCCGATCTTCAATGCCTCCTCGACGGCGGCGAGAAGCTGCGTTCCTTCGTTGCGAATGTGGCTGGCATAAATGCCGCCGTGTCGGCCGACGACCTTGGCGATCTCGACGATCTCCTCGGTCTTGGCGTACGTGCCCGGAACGTAGATCAACCCGGTCGACATCCCCCACGCCCCGTCGCGCATGGCTTTGTCGGCCAGTTCGCGCATCTTTGTAAGTTCGACCGACGTCGGTTCGCGGCCGGCCTTGCCGAGCGCCGCGTCGCGCAAGTCGCCGTGCGGCAACAGATGGGCGACGTTCGTGCCCGCCCCTTTTTCGTCGATCCTCGCGAGATAGGCGGCGACGTCGACCGGCCCGAAGCCGCAGTTCCCGGTGACGATCGTCGTGCAGCCTTGCGTGAGGTAGTTGACGTTCGCGCGTGTCGCGGCGGTGACGATCGGGCTGTCGCTATGGTTGTGCAGATCGATGAAGCCGGGCGCGATCGCTAAGCCGCGGCAGTCGATCGTCTGCGCAATCTTGGCGTCGGCGGGCAGTTCCCCGACGAAGACGATGCGACCGCTGCGAAGGCCGACGTCTCCCGTAAAGCCTTGCCCCCCGGCGCCGTCGTAGATTGTCGCTCCTCGGAAAACGACGTCGACGATCGGCGGCGCGGCTTTCGCCGGCACCTTCGACTGTGCGGCGAGCGGCGCGGCGGCGGCCCAAAGCAAGCAACAAGCGACGATGCGGGTCATGAATCGCTCCAGCGACGGCCGAGCGGGGCGACGCGTCGACTCGCGATCGGCTATTTCGCGACGACGGGCAGCTCGCGTTTCGCTTCCAGCTGCGAGCCGATTTTCTTCAACCACTCGTCGTCGGGCAAGTTATAAGGCCGGAACTTTTCCAAGCGGCCTTGTTCTTCGCTGTAGAGCAGGGCGCGATTCGGCCCCAGCCGGCTCGCCAGCGGCGAATCGATCAGATTGCTCGAATCGTTCTGGCTCATCTGGAACAACACCCGCACTTCAAACTCGCGCATCGCGGCCCGCTCGAACGTCCGCTGGAAGTTGGTGAGCGAGTCGGCCCACACGATCACGTGAATCCCCAGCGCCGGGCCTTCGCGCAGGATGTTGAGCAGTTGCTTGTCGGGCTTCGGCTTCTCCTCCGTGCGGCTGAAGCTGAAATCGTCTTCGGCCTTGCGCAAGTCGCGGAAACGCTGGAGATCGTGGATCACTAGATAGATCTCCGCCGCGCCGGCCGGGCCTTCCGCTTGGCGACGAGCCAACTCCTCAGCCACTTCGCCCACGATCCGTCCGGCGTCGCGAATGCCGCCGACCTGCGTAGCGTGCGGCAACACGGCCGCTGCCCGCTGCCAATAGCCGGCTTGCGCGGCGTCGGGGGGCGAGCCGTCGAGAATATAGAACTTCGCGCCGCGGGCCGGATCGGCGTCGTGCTGCGCGGCCAAGCTTGCCGCGGCGACGACTTCCATCGCCAACGCCGCTTCCGGCTGTTGGCCGAGAATGACGACGTTGCTCCCGCCTTGTCGGCGAAACGCCGTCGACGTCGGGTCTTTGATCGCAATCGCTTCGCCGAGCCAGGCCTGCGCGGCGAGCACCTGCTGCGGCCAGGCCGGCGCGGCAAGAGCGGCGGTAAGCAGATGATTCTTCTCGATGTTGGCCGGCACGTTCCCTTCGAACACGATTTGCGCCGTCTTCGGCATCACGTTGCGTTCGACGGCCAACTTGTGCAGCCGCTTCAAATAGTCTTCCCGCTTGTCGTCGGTCAGCCACACGACCTGGAACAAGTGGTTTCCTTCCACGCGGCCGTTGGCGTCGTTATAGATCGCCTCGCCGGGGCGCGTGAGCAAGCGGGCCGCCGGATTGTCTTCGCTGAGAATCAGATGCGAGTCGGCCTCGCTGCATTGCAGCGCGACGCGAATCGCCATCTGCCCCAGCGTGGTGCGGGCCAGACTATAGGCGCCGCCCAGCGTTTGCGTGCCGAGATGCACGTGGATGCCGAACGCACGGCCCTGCCGCACCAACCGGTCGAGCAACAGCGAAGTTTGCTGGGCGATCTTGTCGTCTTCGACGAAGAACTCTTGAAATTCGTCGACCACGAGCAAAATACGCGGCATCGGCTTGCCCGTCGCCTCGCGGTAGGAATTCACGTCTTGCACGTTGAGATCGCGGAACAAATCGCCGCGCAGCTTCAGCTCGACGTCGAGCCGCTCCAACACGCTCAAGCCGAACTCGCGCTCGCTTTCGATCGCCACGACGCGCGCGTGCGGCAGCTCGTGCGTGGCGTAGGTCTTGAATTCGACGCCTTTCTTGAAGTCGATCAGATACAGCTCGACCTCTTCCGGGCTGTAATACAGCGCGAGGTTCGTAATCAGTGCATGCATCAAGGTCGACTTACCGGAACCCGTCTTGCCGGCGATGAGCACGTGCTGCGAGGTGCCGTGGCCGAGTTGCAGATGTTGCCGCTTCGTCGCGCCGGCGCGACCGAGCGGTACGTCGATGCCGCCGCCGCTTTGCTTCGTCCACCACGCGTCGTCGCGCGGGGCGATGAACTCAAAGGGCACCTCGACGCGACTTCCTTCCTTGGCCCGCTCGCCGACGCGCTGCAGAATCTGATTGAAGCGGTCGGGCGAGGGGGGCGCGTCGAGCGTCAGCGGGCAGTGCTCCCAATCGCCGTCTTTGCAGACGAACTCCTGATCTTTCCAGACGAGCTTCACGGCGTTTTGCTCGAGGTCGGAAAGATTGAAGCCGTGCGGCAGCCGCTGCTTCATGTCGACGCTGACGAGCGTATAGACGCCGCACCGCGCACCGCTCGACATGATCGACATCAAATGCCGCGCCGCGTTGTCGGTGAAGTTGAACGGGAAATTCGCGACGACCAAAATCCGATACGGCTCGGCCACCTCGCCGGCATGCCGGTTGTAGTCTTCGATCGTGTCGAATTCGTTGCGCAGGTACTTCTGAATGACGTTGGCCATATGGCCGGTCAGGTCGGCGAGACGCTGCTCGATGAACTGCGGCTCGGTCCAAATGCGGCTGCCGACGAGCTTTTCGTCGTAGTCGGCCAAGTGCATGAAGCCGGCGAAGTTTTGCCCCAGCCCGACCGGGTCGATGATCGTGAACCGCACTTTGCCGGCCGGCAGCGAAGTGAGAAACCGCATCATCACCGTTTGCAGCGTCTGCACGGCTTCGGCGCGACCGGCGCCGCTCGTCTTGATGAGCATCGAGCAACGTTCGGGAAACGACAACATCGCCGGCAGCGAGAACTTGGGCGGATTGCGATTCGCGATCTTGTCGCGCGGCAGTTCGGCGTCGGGCAGGTGTTCGAGGGCCAATTTCAGTTGGCCGAACTGCAACACGGGCGCGATCCCTTCCCCCGGTTGCCACGAGTCCCAACGGGGATCGTTCCACGCCGGGAACAACCGGTCGCACTCCTGCATGATGTCGCCGGCCTCGCCGCGCAGCCGCTCGAGTTCTCGATGCCACTCCGTGGAAATTCGCCGCCAATCTTCGTCGAGCGCTTCTTGAGCCTGGAGCTTCGCTTGCTCCGCCTGCTCTCCCACGGCGAGTTGCGCCTGATGATACTCGGCCTGCAAATCGCCGGCCCGCTGCGGAAAGTTGATGTGCGCCAGCCGGACTTGCTCCGCGTGGTGCTCGCGCATGCGCTGCAGCAGCGGCCCGTACTTCGCATCAAGTTCGGTGCGGGCCGTGTCGCGCACGCGCGTCGCTTCGCGCTCGCGGGCGGCGAACGCGTCGTCGGCGCGGGCCAAGTCGTCGCGATGACGCTTCTTGATCTCGGCCTGCATCCGCCGCGTGCGATGCAACTCTTGGCGGAGCCAGCGGTGCGTCAGGTCTTTGAGCTTGGCCGTGGTCTGCTCGAATTCCTCGCGGAGCGCGGCCGTTTGCCGGCCGGCGACCGTCCAGAGCCAGACGCCCAGCCCGACTCCGATTGCTAAACCGAGAGCGGCGCCGAGGCCGAGCCCCAGCGGCTGCCACCGCATCGCGAAGCCGATCGCCGCGGCCAGGAGCGCCGTCGGCAAAAGCACGATCACCGCCGGCGCGAGGCCGGAAAACAGCGACGGCACGAAGCGCGTGCGCAACTTGATGAGCGTCGCCTCCGCCTGTTGCGCCAGGTCTTGCCACTGTTTGGCCGGGTCTTCCAGCGGCGGTCCCAAGTCGGGCTCCGGCGACTCGCTTTCCGGATCGTCCGCCGGCGTTTCGTCGGCCACGACGCGCACGATCGGCCGCTTCACTTCGGCGAGCCGCAATTCGAACAATTTCTCCAACTCGGCGACCTTGTCGTCGCGCTGCTTGATCTGCTTCTGACGCTCCTTCCATTCGCGCCGCGGCAGGTGCTTCTTCGCGTCGTAAACGGTGTTGCCTTCCCAGCGGGCCTGCTCGTGGTCGTGCTTCGCGGCCCGCGTTTCCAGGGAGTAGGCGTCGGCCACGTCGCGCAAGGCCGTTTGGTATTCACGCTCTTTCGCCTCGTATTCGGCGCGCAGCCGGCCGTTGACGGCGACACGAATCTGCTCGATCTCCGCTTCCAGCGCCTGCTTGCGCTCGTCGAACTTGCGCGTCGTCCGGTCGAGCGCATCTTGGTGCGCGACTCGCGCCTCCGACATCGCCTTCTGATAACGCGCTTCCGCCTCGGTTCCCTCCGCCTTGCGGCGGCGCACCGCCGCCTGCAGGTCGCGAAGGAGCGCGTTTTGGCGTTCCACGAGCCGGGGTTCGCTCATCGATGATCTCGCTGATCCTTGTACGGTCCGACGACCTACGGCTTATTCGCGATCGGGCGAACAAGCGTCGTAGGCCTGCATCAAAACCAAACCCAATCGTTCCATCGCGCGCAGCGCGCCGGTCATCGGCTCTTCCAGCGGCGCGAGGTGCGTCTCGCCGAACCGTGCCGACACTTCGTCGCGCCATACCTGGCGGGTTTCTTCCCACCGCGCGTGCAAATCCTTTTCGGCGAATCGCAACGAGCCGACGATCGACGACAAATCCCCTTGTTTCACGACGGCACCTCGTCGCCGCTCGGTTTCGCTTCGTTTGCGCTCGGCGGGCCGGCGGACGTCGGCTGCGCCGCCGCGGCCGACGACCCGGCGCTTGCCGCACCCGACGGACTCGCGAACGCCCCGCCCCCCGCCGCGCCGCCGCTTCCCGGAGTGCCGACGGCCAAGTACGACTCGATGATCTCCGCCATCCGGTCGAGCGCACTCAAGCCGCGCGGCACTCCCGCATCGAGCGCGCTGCCGAACAACTGAGCCGGCCCGCGGTATTCGTTCACGGCCTGCTCGACCGTGAGATACCACTGCTTCACTTCCTTGAGCTTGTTCTCGGCGTGCTCCAGCTTCGCCTGCGCGCGGCGCACCATCAGAATTTCTTCCGAATCGGAGACGGCGTTGCCGAAGGTCGCGGTGATTCGCTTGCGGTGCAGCGCGGCCTTCGCCTCATTCAGCTTCTCTTCGCGCCGCCGAATCTCGTTTTTCCAGTACGCGGCCTGATCCTTCTCGAGCCAATCGAGCATGCGGCGAATCTCGATGTCGACCGCGATCAGCGCGTTGCGGCTCGCATCGCCGAACTTCACGAAGGCGGCGCGAAAATCGCGAAAGGCGTCGACCGATCCGACGCCGGCTTGGGAGTCCATCGGCGGCGATTACCGTTGCTGGAGATATTCTTCGACTCGTTCCGCTTTTCGCAGCAAAAACGGAATATGCTGGCTCGACGCTTCTAAGAAACGGCCGACGACCTGCATCGTCTGCTCGAATTCCTGCATGAATTTTTCGTGCTCCTGGTCGCGCCAGGTTTGGCCGAGGCTTCCCAATTGGGCCCGCAGCAACGTCGACTGCGACTGCAGTTCGCTGCAAAACACCTTCAGGTTGTTGGCAAACCGGCGTAAATCGGCCGGGTTGACGATCGCTTGCGACATGACCGGTTGACCTCCTCAAGGCGCGTTCCGGGGGGAACCTTCGCGGCTCACCCGGGGCGACGCCGGTAGTTCTATCGTAGCCGATGGCCCAAAACGGTCAAAAACCATTTACGGATTGACACTTACGACGATCCGCACGACTAAAACGCCTCACTTCGTTCGGCCGAGCGGTCTAAGCTCCTCCCGCCAATTTGAAATAGTACTTTTGAATGGCCGCGGCGCAGGAGCGCCCCGTGGGACACAACTCCACGCACCGCGCCTCGGCCGACTTCGAACGCTCGACGGCGGCCCGCACTCGAGCCACGCTCCGCTCCGCGACGTCGCGCTCGACGTCGCCCGCCATGAAACCGAAGCAGCCGCAGATTGGTGCCGCGGAATCTTTCGGCCACACCGGGCGGACGAGTCGTTCCACGCGGATCGCCCGCTCGAAGTCGTCGAAATAAGCCACCGGACAGCTTGCAATCTCGCAATAGTAGCCGGTCTCGGCGATATCGTTATGATCTTCCGTTCGAACGAAAGAATGCAACGTTCGCTCGCCGACCGGAATCCCGACGCTGCCGCATTGCGGGCAGCGTGCATCGCCCCCTTCCGGCTCTCTCACAAAGGCTTTGTTCATCGCTTTATCTCGTCGGGTAACTCAGGCTCGCCACCCAATCTGAGCGGCCTGCTATCTCTGCGGGATGAAAAACTGCGTGTCAGGTTTCGTGCCGCTCGATTAAATCCGGGACATATCACCCTTTATTAGGGTGCGCATGGCATCGAAATAAGCTATAGTAGGGGGAGCAGTGATCCGACTCCCCCCAGATTGATCCCCCACCTAGAGGCTGACACCCAAGTCCCCTTTGGGACGCCCGATCGTTGTTGTTTCGCGGCACCCTGAATTGTACCGAGGCGTTGTTTGAACGAGTCGTATTTCCGCCTCCCAAGCTACTTCAGCGATTCACGCGACGCCGGAGTGGCGGCAGACGACGTCGTTGCGATGGCCATGCAGAATTCGCACTCAGAACCCGATGGACGCGCGACGATCTTGCAAACGATCGTCGATAGCCTGGCCGACGGTCTCGCCGCGGTCGACCGCGACGGACGCTTCATTCAATTTAATCCGTCCGGCGCGGCCATCCTCGGCCGCGGTCCCGTCGACGCCCCCAGCGAAACTTGGCCGGAAACCTACGGCCTGTATCGACCCGACGGCCGGACGCCGTTTCCTCACCAAGAATTGCCGCTCGTCCGCGCACTCTCCGGCGAGCACGTCGGCAACGTCGAAATGATCCATCGTCCGCCCGACGGCTCGCCGCAGCGTTGGCTGAGAGTCACCGCCGCGCCGCTGCTCGACGACGACGGCCGGCCCGACGGAGCCGTCGTTCTGTTCCGCGACGAAACCGAGAACAAGCAAACCCAACTGGCTCTCGACGCCGAACGGCGGTTCCTGCGCCATTTGATTCAGATTCAAGATCGCGACCGGCAACTGACCGCCTACGACCTGCACGACGGCATCGTGCAGCTCATGACCGCGGCTTTGCTGCATCTGGGCGCCGCCGAACCGATCGGGGCCCGGCCCAACGAAGCCAAGCGGGCCGAGCAACTGGAAACGGCGACCGATCTCTTGCGACAAGCGATCGACGAAGCGCGCCGGCTCATCGGCGGGCTGCGACCGCCGGCGCTCGACGAATTGGGCGTCGTCGGCGCTCTGACGACGTTTCTCGACGATCACTTCGCCCAGTCCGACGTCGCCGCCGAGTTTCGCCACGACGTCGGTTCCGAGCGCCCCGCGCCGCTCGTCGAGTCGACGATCTTTCGCATCGCTCAAGAAGCGCTGACGAACGTCGTGCGGCACGCCCAGGCGAAGCACGTCCGCATCGACTTGCGACGCGAAGAAGAGCATTTTGAACTATCGATCCGCGACGACGGGCTCGGCTTCGACCCCGCCGACCGTGATCGTCGCCGGTTCGGCCTCCGCGGCATGGAAGAACGCACGCGGCTCTTGGGGGGCGACTTTCGAGTCGTGACCGAACCGGGCCGAGGCACGCAGATCATCGTCCGGTTGCCCATCGAGCCGGCCCCGGAGACGGAGTAAGCAACTATGAGCATCAAGATTCTAATCGCCGACGACCACGAAGTCGTCCGTATGGGCATCAAAAGCCTGCTGGTGAATTCCGGGATCGAAGTCGTCGCCGAAGCGTCGGGCGGCGAACAAGCGGTCGCCTTGGTCCGCCAAATCCATCCCGACGTCGTGCTGCTCGACGTCCGCATGCCCGAAGTCGACGGCCTCACCGCGCTCAGCCGGCTGCGCATGGAAAACGAGAAGACGCGCATCCTCATGCTCTCCACGTACGACAACCCGACCTACATCGCCCGCGCCGTCGCGCTCGGCGCCAACGGCTATCTGTTGAAATCGGCGACCCGCGAAGAACTCATCGCCGCGATCGAGCGGGCCGCGGCCGGCGAAGACGCCTGGACGCGCGACGAGTTGCGCCGCGTGACCGGCGCGCTGGCCACGCCGCGGATGTCGGGCGAGTTTGAAGTGCCGCTGACGCAGCGCGAAAGCGAAGTGCTCAAGCAACTCGCGCACGGCCTCACCAATAAGGAAATCGGCCAGTCGCTCGGCATCAGCTACGAGACCGTGAAGGAACACGTGCAGCACATCCTCCGCAAGATC
>JAEUIN010000298.1 GCA_016793115.1 Planctomycetaceae bacterium | reverse complement strand
CCTGGCGAATCGCGCAAGGTGAACGTGCGGCTTCGCGTGGTGCAAGAAGGGCGTTGGTGCAACACGATGGAGCTGTCGGGCGACGGCGGAATTCGCGGTTCGGCCCAAGCGTGCCTCACGGCCGTCGCCGCCACGGTGCCTGCCGCACCGCCGGCCATTGTGACACCGCCCCCTTCGACGACGCCCGCCGCCGGTCAACTGCCGCAGCTTGTCGTTCGCAAGACCTCGCCTGTGTCGCGCGCCGGCGTCGGCGATCGGGTGCTGTTCAATATCGAGATCGAAAACCGTGGCCAGATCGCGGCCACGAACTTGCGGCTGGTCGACAACTACGATTTCCCGTCGCTTCGGCCGACGCAGGCCACGAGCGGTTGGCAACCGGTCGCAAACGGCAACGACTTACAATGGACGCTCGCCTCGCTCGCACCGGGCCAGATCATTCGCTACCAAGTGGAAACACTCTGCGAAGCGCCGGGGGCGCGGGTTTGCAACCGGGCGACGTTGACTTCCGCCGAAGGTGCGCGAGCCGACGCCGAAGCTTGCCTCGAAATCACGGGCCGGCAGGCGACCCTGACGATCGACATCCAAGACCGAACCGATCCGGCGCCGGTTGGCAACGAAGTCGCCTACGATATTACTGTGCGCAATCTGGCGAACGTCAGCGAACGAAACGTCGCGGTCACCGTCGAACTGCCGACGCAGATGACCCCGGGTAACGGTCACGGCGGCCCGACGCAGTTCACCGTCGAGAACCGCACGATTCGTTTCGCGCCGATTGCCGAGCTTCGGCCGGGCGAGTCGCAAGTTTTCCGAGTGATGGGCATCGCTCGCGAACGGGGCAGCGCAACGGCCCGAGCCACGGCGGCCAGCCAAACGCAACAAACGCCGGTCGCCGCGACGACATCGACCAGCGTGTTTTAATCAGCGAAGTTTTTGGGGCGTTCTAAAGCCCAGGGACGGCAGTCCCTGGGGCACGAGCATCGATAAAGCTACCCCCAGGGACTGCCGTCCCTGGGCTTTATGCAGACATGTTGATCACATGTCGACGTTCGCCGCTTTATACGCGAATGCTTTCGACCATAAGCTCAGGCAGTTGCACAATCGCCAACGTGTGCGGCGTGGCCCGATAGAGCGCTCCTGGATTTAAGACGAGCGTGCGACCGCGAAGCTGTTTCTTGGCCACGTGCGTGTGGCCGTAGCAAACAAGATCGAACTCCTGCGACGCGATCGTCTCTTCGAACTTCGCCGCGTCGTCGCTGTGTAAGATCGCGATCTTCTTTTCTTTCAGCGTCAACTCGCCGTAGCGATTGTGAAACGTCTGGCCGGCCTCGCGCACGGCGCGGCGGATGGTTGCCGCGTTGTCGACGTTGCCCAAGACGAAGTGCGTCGGCCAAGGTTTAAAGAGCCGCACCACGGCGGCCGACCCGATGTCGCCGCAATGCAGCACGACGTCGACTTCCAACGACTCCAACATCCGCACGGCGTCGAGCGTGTAATCGACCTGCCCGTGCGTATCGCTCACGACCCCCAAGAGCATCCGTACCCTCGCAACGCGAATCCCTAAAATCAGTGTGAGCCTAAGCGTCCCAGGCGAGCGGGGGCCGTCAGGCCCCTGTTACGCTACCCAAGTATCCGCGCTCAACGCACTTTCTCAAGCCTCTCAACAAACGTCCGCAACATTTCGCGCTCCATCGCGCGCAGCGCAAGCAGCAAATCGTCGCGATCCGGGCCCGACAACATGACCGTGATGAGCGGTTGGTCCGGTTCGACACGGGTCCCCGCCGCCGGAATATCGGCGATGTTCGCCTCGCCGGACCTCCGCGAATCTTGGAGCAGGGTCTCCGTGAAATCCTTAGGCACTCGACCGTTGAGACCGCGCGAATAAACGACCAGCTTGCCGCGCACGAGTTTGGAGCGAGGTAACTCCTCGGCCGTCGGCAGCCCGCCGTTTAGAAAGACGCGTATGTGAAGTTCGACGAGGGAAGGCCCGTCGCCCGGCGGTTCCCAAAGTTCCATACTGGCCGTCGGTCGCGGGTTCACTTCCAGCAAGTACCATCGGCCGTCACTCGTGCGGATCAGATCCACTCCGAAGGGTCCGATCGATCCGAACTCTTAGACGAGCGATTGGCCGAGCCTCGTAAGTCGTTCCCTGTCGTCGGCCGCGAGCATCGGCAGGGTGATCGACCCGGCGTAGCGAAACGGAGCGGAGCCGTCGGCCGCCGGTTGCGCGAGTTGCTCGGCGAGCCCGAGGAACCG
>JAEUIN010000269.1 GCA_016793115.1 Planctomycetaceae bacterium | reverse complement strand
CGGCACGGCTCCGGCCGCCCGCATGGAGACGTTCACGGCCGTTGACGGTCGTGAGTTCTTCGCCTTGGCCGTGATGCCCGGTGCCGAGCAAAAGCCGGCGGCCGCCGCAGCCGGCAGCGACTTAGTCGTGCTGTTCGACACGTCGGCCAGCCAGGTCAATCAGTTTCGCGACAAGGCGCTCGACGCCTTGCAGTTTCTGCTCGGCTCGCTCACGGAGAACGATCGCGTGCGGCTGTTCGCCGTCGACGTCGACGCTGTGCCGCTGACGAACGATTTCGTCGCTCCGGCCGGTGCGGAAATGCAAGCCGCGCTGGAAGCCTTGCGGGCCCGCACGCCGCTGGGAACGACCGACATGCAAAAGGCCCTGACGGCCGCCGTCGGCTCCTTTGACGGTGCCGCCGCTGATCGTCTCCGCTCGGTCGCCTACCTCGGCGACGGAATGAGCCTCGGCAATTTGGTCGCCGGCCCGGATATGCAACTCACGGTCGACGCCCTGTGCGCGAAGCAAGTTTCGGTGAATAGCTTCGCGATCGGACCGCGCGTCGATACGCAACTTCTCGGCGTGCTGGCTAACCACACCGGCGGCATGCTTCTGACGGACAGCGACAACTTCAACGGTAAGCAGTTCGGCGCGTATTTGGCCGAGTGCACCGCGGGCTTGGTTGCTTGGCCGACCAAGACGTCGCTCCCGGATTCGTTCGTCGAGACCTATCCCGCCAAGTTCCCGCCGCTGCGTTTTAATCGCGATACGGTGCTGATCGGCTTGGCGAAGCCGGTGGCCAGCGTGGACGTGGCGATGGACGCGACGGTGCTCGGCAAGCCGGTGTCGCTGGCTTGGAAGATTGCTCCGATTGCGACGGCGGACGACCACTCGTACTTGCCTGAACTCATCGAACTGGCTCGCAAAGACGCCGGTATTTCGCTGCCGACCGTGGGCTCGAGCGGTTTGAAGGACATGCGTCGGCTCGTGAATGTCGAAGCTTACTCGCTTCTTCAACTCGGCAAGCAAGCCGTGGCGGTCGGTAGCTACGATCAGGCCGAAAAGCTGGTGGACGAAGCCCTGCGGCTCGATCCTGCCAACGGCGAAGCCCAAGCCATTCGCAACGCCGTGCTGACGGCCCGCAAAGAGGGCAAGGCCGGCCAACCGCACGACCTGAAGCTCGTGAACTTCCAACCGGCGGCGGGCGAGGCTGTGCCGGGCGCTCCGGTCGCGGAACCTCCGGCGGCTCCTGCGGCTGGTGTACCGGCTGCCGGCGCTCCTGCCGCTGCTCCGGGCGAAGCCGAAGCCGCACCCGGCAGCTTGCTCGGCGAGGCCGGTGTGCAGTCGAATGTGATCAAGCAGATCATCACCGTCGAAGTGCAGAACGGCTTGAACCAAGCTCGCAGCGTCATGGGGCGCGACCCGGACGCCGCTCGCGGAGCACTGAAGGCTCTGCAGGACCGCGTGATCGGCGTGCCGGAACTCGAAGGCGCCGTGAAGACGCAACTGCTCGAGCAAATCGAAACCGGTCTGCGGACGGCCGATCGCCAAGCCAAGTTGGCCGAAGAAATTCGCTTGCAGCAAGAAGCCGCCTTGGCATCGCAACAAGAGCAAGATCGCCTCTACCGCGACCTGATCGGCAATCAGCAAAAGACCGAACAGTTGATGGCCCGCTTCGAAGACCTGATGGACGAACGCCGTTACCGCGATGCGGAAAACGCGGCTCGTCTGGCGCAGGACTTCACGCCGAACGCTCCGGCCGTCACCGCGGCGACGCGCTGGGCGCTGCAGTCGAACACGTTCGCCAACGCGATGGCTTACCGCCAGGAGCATTGGAGGAACATGGCGTACAACCTGCTCTCGATCGAGCGGTCGGGCATTCCGTTTGCCGACGACGCGCCGATTCTCTATCCGTCGAAGGATATTTGGGAACTCATCACCGAGAAGCGTAAGAAGTTCGACCGGATCAGCTTGGCCCAATCGAACGAGGCCGAAGCGAAGATTCTCGACGAACTCGACCGGCGCACCGAAGTTCAGTACCTCGACACGCAACTCGGCGACGTCGTGAACGATCTCGAATTGCGTCACAAGATCAACATCGAACTCGACAACGCGGCTCTCACCGCCGACGGTAAGGGAAGCGAAACGTTGATCAACAAGCAACTCAAGGATCTGACGCTGAAGTCGGCCCTGCGGCTGATTCTCGAAGAGCAAGGTCTGACGTACGTCATTGAAAACGAAGTGCTCGTCATCACCACGAAGACCGCGGCCGAAACCAAAACCCCGACGCGCGTTTACCCGGTGGCCGACCTCGTCATTCCGATTCCCCAAGGCGGCTTGAGCGGCTTTGGCGGCCTCGGCGGCGGCATGGGCGGCGGCATGGGCGGCGGCGGTGGTATGGGCGGCATGGGCGGCGGCGGCATGGGCGGCATGGGTGGCGGCGGCGGCGGTATGTTCGCCGTTGAAGACGACCTGCGCCTTTCGTCCAAGAACCCGGCTCCGCAAGCGGCTCCCGCTCCGGCGGCTGGTGCTGAAGCGGCCAACGACGGCCTCGTGATGAAGAAGGCCGCTGCGGCCGATGAGCTTTCGATCTCCGAGATCAAGCCGATCAAGATCACGATCGAAGAAGGCGCCGATCCGGCCAAGGCCTGGGACGCGCACTTTGCGGCCAATAGCGTTGAGCCGGCCGCGGTTCGCGCCACGGTTCGCACGCTCTTCAAGGCCGACAAGCCCGACCACGTCGCGGCGGTGATCATGGCCGCGCTCAAGCATGGCCAACCGCAGCCGTGG
>JAEUIN010000148.1 GCA_016793115.1 Planctomycetaceae bacterium | reverse complement strand
AAACTCTCCGATGCGTTGATTGAGCAACGAGAGCTTGCCCGCACTGCGGCCGAACACGCATTGGAAATTCACGCTCAATTGGCAGCACTGACGGATGCACAAATCATCGCCGTGCGTGAAGGCATGCAACGCTACCGCGATTCCGTCGGCCTGACCTAATCTCCTCGCCTTATTGAACGCAATAGAGAAAGGATTTCCCGTGATTATCGGCGTTCCCAAGGAAATCAAGCGCGACGAGTATCGCGTCGCCATGCTCCCCGTCGGCGTGGAAGAGCTCACGCGGGCCGGTCATCGCGTGCTCGTCGAAACTGGTGCGGGCCTCGGTTCCGGACTTCTCGACGAGCAATACGAAGCGGCCGGCGCACGGCTGATGAACGACGTCGACGAACTCTTCGGCACGGCCGACATGATCGTGAAGGTCAAAGAGCCGATGGTCGACGAATGGCCCCGGCTCCGTCCAGGTCAGATCCTCTTCACCTATCTGCACTTCGCCGCCGACCGCAAGCTGACCGAAGCCGTGCTCGCCTCCGGTTGCACGGCCGTGGCCTATGAAACTTTGCGCGACGACCAAGGCCGCCTCCCGCTGCTCACGCCGATGAGCGAAGTGGCCGGCCGAATGAGCATCCAGGAAGGAGCCAAGTATCTCGAACGTCCGCAAATGGGCCGCGGCATCTTGCTCGGCGGCGTGCCGGGCGTGGCGCCGGCCAATATCGCGGTGCTCGGCGGCGGCGTCGTCGGCGCCAACGCGGCCAAAGTCGCGGCAGGCTTTGGTGCGAACATCGGTCTGCTCGACGTCAACATGGACCGCCTCCGCTACCTCGACGACGTCATGCCGCCGAACGTCGATTGTCTCTTCAGCGATCGCCACACGGTGCGCGAGCAACTCGCCAAGGCCGATCTCGTCATCGGCGCGGTGCTCATTCCCGGCGCGAAGGCGCCCCGGCTCATCGAGGCCGACGACCTGAAGCTGATGAAGCCGGGCAGCGTCATCATCGACGTCGCCATCGATCAAGGAGGCTGCGTCGCCACGAGCCGACCGACCACGCACAGCGAGCCGGTCTACATGGTCGATCAGGTGCTGCACTACTGCGTAACGAACATGCCCGGCGCCGTCGGCCGCACGAGCACCTACGCGCTCTGCAACGTCACGCTCCCCTGGGTTCTGCAAATCGCCAACCGCGGCATCCTCGCCGCCGCGCAAACCCTGAAGCCGGTCGCTCGGGCCATCAACATGCACGCCGGCAAAATCACCTACCGCGCCGTCGCCGATACGTTCGACCTGCCGTACGACCCGCGATTTGAAATCTAAGGGCCTATCCAAAATCCTCCCCTCTCCCCTTGCGGGAGAGGGGCCGGGGGTGAGGGGTTCCGGTTGCATGGGTGGCTGGGGCATAGCGCAGCGGTGCCCCAGAGACCGAGCGATTTCAAACAACTCACCACGGCAAGCCTAGATACGATGGAACTCTCGGCCGAAACCTTCGTTCGTTCATACCCCGAGTTTCTCGATCGGGCCAACTTCGCACGGGCCGCCGTGACCGGTGTGCAGTTTCTCGTCGTCGCCGCGATCGCTTGGCGCGTCGCCATGTCGTACCTATTGCGACCGTTTCACGCCGCACCGCTGGACGACTTCGAGCGTCAGGCCGGCGCGTTTCACGCCGCCCGCGTCGGGTACTCCGTCTGCTACCTGATCTCGATTCCGCTGGTCATCGCCTGGTTGTTTACGTTCGTACCCGGCTACGCGCCGTATCGCGGCTCGAACTTCGACCGGCCGTATCTGGTGCTGGCCTTTCTCGGCTGGGGGCTTGCGGCGCTGGCCGCCGGCGGCGTGTTCGACCGCTTGCGCATGGGCCGCGCTCCGACGCTGATCGAAGCTTGGCACGGCTTCGCCTTCAGCGTCGTGCTCGATCCGTTTTTGTTCCTCGGCCTGCCGCTGCTCGCCGCGGTGTCCGATCGCCTCGACGGCCCGACGTTCACGGCCATGACGGTCGCCGCCCTGCTCTTCCTCGCGCTTCAGCGCGGGCTCGGTCATGCGCTCCTGCGGCTCTACGGGACGATTCGCCCGGTCAACGGCCCGCGAGCGGCCATCGCGCGGCAGGTCGCCGACGAGGCCGGACTGCCCGATCTTTCGGTCTGGCTCGTGCGCGCGGGCGGCGTGAACGCCTACTCGATGCCCGGCCGGCGGATCTACGTGAGCGAGCAGCTAGCCACGTCGCTCGACGACGTTCAATTCACGGCCTTGCTCCGGCACGAAGCGGCCCATGCCCGCGAGGCTTGGTACCACAAGCTGGTGCGACACCTGCCGCCGGCGATGATGCTCGTGCTCAACGCAGGCCCGGCGTTTGTCGGAGAGCTAGGCCTGGAGCGATTTCTGTTCGTCATCGCCGCCTTCGCGTTCATCTATGCCCGCGTGACGAACCACTCCCGCCGCCTGGAAAAACAGGCCGACGAGTATGCCCGCGCCTTCGACCCGCCGGCGTACGACTCGATGCTCCAAGCCCTGCACCGCGCCGCGATGATCCCCTCGAATACGAATCAACGCCGCGGCACTCACCCCGACCTCGCCGACCGCCTGACGCCCGAAACCGCGGCCCAAATCACGCCCGACGCGGCCACGACATCCGCCAACAAACAAGCCCGCAGCCGAGCTTATCTTGGGGTTGTCCTCTACATCGCCTGTTTCCTCACCGGCCTAGCGATCAGCGAAATCCTGATCGCGAAACTCGAGTAAAACAGGTAGCCCAGCTTGCTCGCAAGCCGGCTTCACCGGAGGCAAATCAATTCACACGCGGCATCGCGCCGACCGCGCGCCGTCGCATCTTGCTGCGCCCGGTTCTCAAGCAAACCGGGCTACCCCGCTCCGTTGTTGCAACTCCGTGGTAACGATGTTTTGGAGACGATAGAATTATTCCGGTCGGCGACTGCGGCATAGCAAGGCACCCTTTGCGGTATAGCATGGCTTGGGGGACCGGCGATCCGTCGCAACTCGTGTCGCCGTATCACAAATCGAATCTCACAAATCCATACTCGGCTGCACTTTTGTGGTAATGGTTTACCGCAATTCGGCGGTCGAATACCTGTTAAGTTGGCTTAGGCCGACGCACTCGTCGATCAGCACGTTTCGAAGTTGGCCACGAGGGCAATAGAACTTGATCGGCCGGAAGTGGAGCGTCGAGTTTTAAGCCGCGCCGCGCGCTATTGACGGCTGCGTTACACTCCGCATCGCAGCCGCGCGGCAAGTCAACGGATCTGACTTGACCGACGGCAAGATGCGGAGCAGACGGCGGCCAATATCACGCGTCTCCCGTTTCGCAAATATGACGGCGCAAACTTAACAACGCACTGCAGTTGGCCCGCAGCGGTCAAATCTTCTGGCCTCGCCTACTTCGTTGACGGTATTCTGTTGTTCAATCCGCTCGCCGTGAGCGGTCAACTGAGTTTTGATCGTTCGGCCAATCAATGAGCGTGCAATGACAAAGAAGTTCGTCAACGCCCTGTCAAAGGATGGTACCGCCGCTGGTCGTTCGCGTTTCCTTCTCCCTGCTATTGATGGATCGGCTCAATTCGAGGAGATCGGTACAGGCAAGCGGTATGACATGGGCTACGTGGTTTATACTGGTAAGGAGCTATCGCCCGATGATGTCGCTAAGAAATGTACTATTGAAGATTCTCACTTAGACGCTCTCCGACGGCTCATCGACTCGTATCTATCGGAGATTGCGAAATTCAAGGTCGGGAACGTAGTTGCGATCGACCATAATGCTGATGGCCAAGTGCGGCTGCGATTGATCTCGCAAATGCCGAAGGCGAAGGCTGGCCCAAAACTCCCTTAACCTGAAAATGCCCGAACCAAGCGGTGAACGGGAGCCGCCGAAGACGCGGGTTTTGAATTCATAGTTTTTTGGCGGCGGCCCCGTTACCGCTGCCGTTAGGACGCAAGATGAGCATCTTCTCAAGACTCTTTGGCTCGAAGTCCGAGATCAGCGCCAAGCCTGCGGAGCACGCTGTAATTGTCACGTTTGCGTACATCGGGTCCACTGACCTCGATCCGCTATTTGCTTTGGAGTC
>JAEUIN010000091.1 GCA_016793115.1 Planctomycetaceae bacterium | reverse complement strand
GCTGGCGTGGGACGGCCGCAGTTGGTCGGGCTAGCATTCTCCGCCGCTGATATTTTTGACGCGGCCGACTCAGCGCCGCACAATGACGCCTGCCGCAAAATGGCTGTGCCGCCGTCCGCTTATCGTCCTCATGTTGAAGGATTCGATCATGCCGAGTTTCTTGCCGCTTCGTCGCGCCGCGTGGATTGCCGCCGCGTTGTCGTTGGTCGCGTCGTTGCCACGGGCCGAGGCCGCCAAAGTCTTGGACCAGCCGCAGAAGGGCAAAGTAGAACTCAAATCGATCGACGTTCTCGGCTTCGGGCCGGAAGGCGTCTTGCTGATCGGCGACGGCCGCAGCGCCGCGATCTTTGCCGTGAAGACCGGAGAAGCGAAGTCGGGCGGCAAGGTGCCGGCGACCATTGCGAAAGTCGACGCCAAGCTGGCCGCCGCCGTCGGTGCGCCGCCGACCGGTATTGAAATCGCCGACCTGGCCGTGAATCCCGTCTCGGGCACGGTGTACTTCGCCGTACGCAAGCAAGACGACAAGACGCCGATCGTCCTGACGTTGAACTCCGCCGGCGACGTCGGCCTGGCGGATCTCGACAACGTCGAATACGTCCGCGTGGCCTTGCCCACCGAGGGCGCCCCAATCGGCAAGATTACCGACGTCGCCTGGACCGACGGTAAGCTGTTGGCCGCGGCCGCCGCTTCGGAAGAGTTCGCCTCGAAGATCTTCATCGCCCCGACGCCGCTGAAGCACGACGCCGTCGGCGAGTTGCACAGTGCCGAAACGTACCATGTACAGCATCACAAATGGGAAACGAAGTCGCCGATGACGACCATCATGCCGTTTACCGAAGGGGGCAAGACGTACTTGGCCGGAGCGTTCGCCTGCACGCCGGTCGTAAAATACTCGCTCGATTCGCTCGCTCCGGAAGCGAAGGTTAAAGGGACCAGCGTCTTGGAACTCGGCAGCGGCAATCGGCCGCAGGACATGTTCACCTACACGAAGGGCGGCAAGGAATATGTGCTGGCCAATACGTTCCGCTTTCATCACGAGCGAAAGCCGCTGGGCCCGAGCCCTTATTGGACGGTGCGGTTCGATCGCGACCTGCTCGGCGAAGAAGAGAACGTCAACGAGAAAGCCTTGTTCCGCTTGAAGGGAGACAAGCCGGCCTCGGACAAAGTCGTGATGGTCGACGCCTATCATGGCGTCGTGCAAATGGACCGACTCGGCGACGCGGAAGCCGTGGTGCTGAAGCAAAACGCCGACAAGAGCTACGACTTGGCCGTACTGGCGCTGCCGTAGTACTGCATTGACGCGATATCCCAAGGCGAGCGGCCGGCGTAAGCCGGCCGTTACACCATGTGCTCGATCGTCTTTTGTATCGCCGCGATTCTCACGGCCGAGAATCGCGGCGTGCCGAAGTTTGAAGTTGGCGCAGATCCAACACGCTTAGTCGTTGTTCGTGAGATCGCGCCCACGGAAGTCGCCCCCGTGCCCGACGGCGACTACCCTTACACCGTCGGCAAGTCTTGGCTGACTCTTTCCGTGCAACCCGCCGCCGGAGCCGAACCCGTTCCTCCGCTGCTCGGCACCTACCAACTTCGCGGCCGGCAGTTGTCGTTTCTGCCGCAGTTCGCGTTGGTTCGCGGCGTGACCTATGTTGCTCGCACATATTCAGGAGACGGACCCTTTGGTAAGCCTTTGGCGGAAACGACCTACACCGTTCCCGCCGCCGAAGCGAAGCCGCCGACAACGGTCGCCGGCGTCTCTCCGAATCTACCGACGTTGCCCGCCAACGTTTTGAAGTTCTACGTCTCGTTCACGGGCCCGATGCGAGAAGGGCGCGAGGTGTTGGAGCGGATCAAACTGCTCGACGACCGAGGCAAGGAACTCGGCGCCCCGTGGCGCGACTTGGAACTTTGGAACGCCGACGCCACGCGGCTGTCGCTCTTCGTGCATCCCGGGCGGATCAAGCAAGGCGTCAACCTCCGGGAAGACTTCGGCCCCGTGCTCACGCCCGGTCGAAAGTACACGCTCGTCATCGGCACGGACCTGCTGGATGCCGCAGGCCAACCGCTGGCCCGAGAGTTCCGCTACCCGTTTCTTGCGACGGATGAACTCCGTCGGCGGATCGACGTCGCCGCTTGGTCGCTGGCCGCGGCGAAGTCCGGCGAGCGCGAACCGCTCGTGGTCACGTTCGACCGGCCTCTCGATCGCCATCTGGCTTTGCGAGCCCTCGCGGTTCACGCCGCCGCCGGCCAATCGCTCCTCGGGCAAGGCGAAGTCAGTCCCGACGGTCGCCGCTGGTCGTGGACCCCCGTCGATCGCTGGTCGCCCGGCGACTTTAAGCTCGTGGTCGACCCCTTGCTCGAAGACCTCTGCGGCAATTCGCCGCAACGGGCTTTCGATCATGACCTCGACGCCGAACAGGTCGACGTCCTGCCGCCGCTCCTGGAGCGAACGTTCAGCGTCGAATAGCACGCCTCAAATCTTCGGCGGCGCAAACGGCGTCACGGGCCTTCGTCCGCCGGGCGGCGGGTTCGGGTTGTAGTACTGCGGTCGCAAGTCGACGCCGTATCCGCGCGAGAGTTCATACTCGGCACGGGTCGCCCACGGAGTGCCGGGATACTCGGCCATGATGGCCTTGAACATGTTCGTGGCGTTCTCGGCGACCGGGCCGCTGATCTTGTCGGCTACCGTCGCGCCGCGCTCGTTCAAATCCCACCGCAGGAGCGCTCGGTTCGGTGTCGGCGGATCAAACGGCTTCGGATTCTGCTTGAACAGCGCCAAGTAC
>JAEUIN010000070.1 GCA_016793115.1 Planctomycetaceae bacterium | reverse complement strand
GTCTTTGATCGTGATGAGTCCGGTCAGTTTGTAATTTTCGTCAACCAGTAAAAGTTTCTCGACCTTATTTATCATCAAAATCTTTTCAGCTTGCTCAAGCGTTACGGTCCCCGTAGCCGTAACAAGCTGTTGCTTGGTCATCACGCTCGAGATCGGCGTTTCGTCGTTCTCGAGAAACCGCAAGTCGCGTCGTGTGAGAATGCCGACGAGCCGGCCGCCGGCTTCGGTGATCGGCACGCCCGACACGTTGAACTGGGCCATGACCTCGCGAGCACGTCGCACCGTATCCGACGGCGGCAGCGTCACCGGGTCGACGATAATGCCGTTGGCCGAGCGTTTGACCTTGTCGACTTCGTCGGTCTGCCGATCGATCGACATGTTCTTGTGAATGATGCCGATGCCGCCTTCTTGAGCCAGGGCGATCGCCATGTCGCTCTCGGTCACCGTATCCATCGGGCTGCTGACGAGCGGGATGTTGAGCCGGATCCGCTTCGTCAGCTGGGTGGAGACATCACAATCTGCCGGCACGACTTCGCTATATGCCGGCTCTAGCAGCACGTCGTCGAAGGTGATCCCTTGGTACTTGATCAGGTCTTGCATGAGTGCCTCTCCCCGACAACGGTCCGGCGTGGGTAAAGCTTGGATTATGCAAAACTCAGGGCGGAGGGGGGAGGGGGGAAGGCGGAACGCCTTCGTTGCATTGTGCTGATCCGGCGGTTCGTTCTTCCGCCCTCCCCCCTCCGCCTTCCCCCCTTTGCCATTGTTCTTGTCGCATAGCTTGCAAGCTCCTATACTCCCGCCCCTTTCACGCGTCTGGGCATCGTCCTACAGGGAGGTAGGGGCATGTCGCGATTCTTACGAACTTTTGGATTCCGCGCGGTCGTTGTTTCGACGACGCTCTGCGCTGCGGCAGGCGTCGGCTTCGCGCAGACCGGAATCTCGCAACCGCCTCCCTCGGTGAATCCCAACCAGGCGGCGACGGCCGCGGGCTTCAACGGCGTCTGGCGTTCGCCCACCGGCGAAGTGCGGTCGGCCGCCACGACGAACACGCCGACGACTCCAGGCACGTCTGCACCAACAACCAGCAACGGCATGTCGCCGATCGCCGGAACGCCGCGAGCCCCCATCGCGAAAGTCACCAGCGGTACCGGCAGCTTGCCGAACAAAGACGGCCAAGTCTGGCGCGAATACGACATTAGCCCGTACTCGGCCCGCGTCACGACGACCAATCGCCCCGAGCAAGCGCTCGTCGATTGGATCCTGCGCGAGACCGGCTACGAAGTCTGGCACTCGAACGTCGTCAGTATCCTGAGCGCCGATGCCCGCACGCTCCGCGTCTATCACACGCCGGAAGTTCAAGCGATCGTCGCCGAAGTGGTCGATCGATTCTTGAACACTCAAGGCCAATCGCAAAACGTAAATGTCCGCGTGGTCAGCGTCACCTCTCCCAACTGGCGCACCCGCGCTCAACCGGCTTTGCGGGCCGTGCCTGTGCAAACGCAAGGCATCTCCGCGTGGCTCATGGCACGCGAAGACGCGTCGCTGATTTTGAACGAGATGCGCAAGCGATCCGACTTCCGCGAACACGGCTCACCGACTCTGTTCATTCAGAGCGGACAGTCGGCCGTGATCAGTTCGATGCGCCCGCGACCGTACACCTCCGACATCGTCACACGAAATGATATCTGGCCCGGCTACGAAGCCCGCTCGGCGCAGTTCGACGAAGGCTTCTCGGTCGAGATCTGTCCGCTGGCCTCGCTCGACGGCCGCACGATCGACGCCGTGATCAAGGTTCACATCGACCAACTTGAGAAGCTGCAGTCGCTGGCCGTGGAAGTGCCGACGACCGTCGCCCCGCGGCAACGCACGGATATCCAAGTGCCGCAGGTCAGCGAGTTTCGGCTGCACGATAAATTCCGCTGGCCGGCCGACTCCGTGATCCTGATCAGCCTCGGCGTCGTGCCGATTCCCTCTGCCGCTGATACCGCCGCGACCTCCGGCTTCCGCATGCCTGCGATGCTTTCCGGCGGACCGGACCGCGGTGAAGTGCTATTGTTCATCGACAGTAATGGGGGCCTCGCCGGCATCACCGGGCAACCGTCACCATTGGCCGGCAACAATCCCGCTCCCTGGACCGCTGGCGGAGTCACGCCCGCAATCGGCGGCACCGCGCAACCGTCGGCCGCGCTACCGGGCCTGACTCCCGTTCTTGGCGGCCTGCCGAACGTCCCGCTCACCCCGTCGCGACAGCGCTACTAATGCTCTGTTTTTCCTTCTCCCCTCGTGGGAGAAGGTGGCCCGCAGGGCCGGATGAGGGGGCGGAACATTCAGCAATCGCAGCATATCGAGCAGCTGCTTCCCCGCGGAATCATCGCGTTTTCCGCTCGTCCCAGCGACCAGAGGTCCCTGGGCTTTAAGGGCATCGCCGATTAGAATCGAGCCCTCGCATTTCTCTCCTCGTCCGCTGCCTTTGCATCGCCCATGACCAGCCCTTCCTCACGTCGTGTCGTCATCACCGGTCTCGGGCTCATCAGTCCGCTCGGCAATACCGCCGCCGATCTTTGGCAGGCGCTCGGCGAACGACGCAGCGGCGTCACAAAGCTCGAACCGCACCAGGCCACGGCCTTGCAAACTCCGTTCGTCGCCCGCGCCGGGTTCACAGGCGACATCGCGGACTTCGGCACGCTTGAAGGCGACAAGAAGAAGGCCATCCGT
>JAEUIN010000004.1 GCA_016793115.1 Planctomycetaceae bacterium | reverse complement strand
GCCGCGGCCGATGCGCTCCTGCAAGCCGCGATCAAACTCGCCCGCTATGAAAAGCAAAGCGGCGACTACAAGCGCGACCGCGAGCGCTGGTCGCAGCCGATCAAAATGAGCGAGACGGAACTCGGCTTTCTGGGCGCGACGGCGAGCGCCTACATCACGCAGCAGACCAAGGGGCAATACCCGGCGCCGCTCGCCGCGCTCAACCTGATGCTCGAAGCCTCGCAGTCCGACGCCGCCGCGGCCGGCGCGATGGAAGCCGAAGCGTTCAGCGAACTGTTCGGCACGCCGATCAATCGCGCCCTGATCAACGTCTTCTTCCTCACCGATCGCAACAAGAAAGATACCGGCGTCGACGGCAAGTCGATCACGCCGAAGTCGATCAAGTCGGTCGGGGTCGTCGGGGCCGGCATCATGGGTTCCGGCATCGCCGGCGCGTGCGTGAAGCGCGAGCTTCCGGTGACGATCACCGATGCCCGCCCCGAGTCGCTCGCCGGCGGCGTCCGCAAGGCGATCGAAGAAGCCTCCTACGACAAAGTCGCCAAGGGCCCGACGCCCGATAAGCTGCTCAAGTTCGCGCCGCTGGCCCGCGCCGTCACGGCCGACGACGAATTCGCCCGCTGCGATCTCGTCGTCGAGGCGATCGTCGAAAACGAAAAGATCAAGCGCGAGCTCTATGCGAAGCTCGAATCGCACTTATCCGACGACGCCCTTCTCGCCTCGAACACTTCGGCGATTTCCATCGGCCGACTCGCCGAAGGCTTGAAGCACCCCGAGCGGTTCTGCGGCATCCACTTCTTCAACCCGGTGCGCAAGATGCCGCTCGTCGAAGTGATTCGCGGGCCGAAGTCGAGCGACCGGACGATCGCCTCCGCCGTGGCCTTCGCGAAGAGCCTCGGCAAGAGTCCGATCGTCGTCGAAGACGGGCCGGGCTTCCTCGTCAATCGGCTGTTGTTTCCCTACATGAACGAGGCGCTGGAGCTGTTGCAGAGCGGCGTCTCGATCAAAGCCATCGACGGTGCCGCGAAGGCGTTCGGCATGCCTATGGGGCCGATCACGCTCTACGACGTCGTCGGGCTCGACACGGCGCTCTTCGCCGGCGCGGTGATGCACGAGGCGTTTCCCGAGCGTGTCCTCCGCTCGTCGCTCTTGGAAGCGATGGTCAAAGCCGGCCGGTTGGGGCAGAAAACCAAGAGCGGGTTCTTTGCGTATAAAGAAAAGTCCGACCGCGGCGAGCCCGACCCCACGTTCGACGCCCTCCTGAAAGAACACTTGAAGCCTGCGGCCGACGCGGCCGGCGGCAAGCCCGACCCGCAAACGCTCACGAACCGGCTCTTCCTGCCGATGCTCTTGGAAGCGACGCGGGTTCTCCAAGAGAAGAAAGTCCGCGACCCGCGCGACGTCGACCTGGGGCTGATCTTCGGCATCGGCTTCCCTCCGTTTAAGGGAGGGCTGTTGTTCTGGGCCGACACGCTCGGCGCGGCCAAGATCGTCGAGCTGTTGAAGCCGCTGGAACCGCTCGGCCCGCGCTTCGCGCCGACTCCGCTCTTGCTCGAACTGGCGCAGAGCGGCGGCAAGTTCTACGACTTGGCCAAACGAGAATAATTCCCTAGCAGACCCGTTTAGCCGCACGGCTTGCCGTGCGCGTCCGGAGAAATCGAAATGTCATCCGCCGTGATCATCGACGCCGTTCGCACTCCGATCGGCCGCTCGCATAAAGACAAAGGCGTCTTTCGCGACGTCCGCAGCGACGACCTTGCGGCGATCGTCGTCAAGGCGATCGTCGAGCGCACCGGGATCGACCCCGAGCGCGTCGAAGACGTCGTGCTCGGCAACACGCAACAGCAACTCGAGCAAGGCTTCAACGTCGCTCGCAACGTCGCCCTCTTGGCCGGTCTGCCGGCGTCGGCGGCCGGAGCCACGGTGAACCGGCTCTGCGGTTCCAGCCTGCAGGCCATCGCGCAGGCCGCGCATTCGGTCGTCGCCGGCGGAGAAGACGTGCAGATCGTCGGCGGTTTGGAGCACATGCTCCACATCCCGATGGACGCCGACTTAGACCTGAATCCCAAGCTCTTCCAACAGACGAGCAAGGCCGCGCTCCACATGGGCTACACGGCCGAGTTCCTCGCGCAAACGCAAGGCATCTCGCGCGAGGAGCAAGACGCCTTCGCGGTCCGCAGCCATCGGCGAGCGGCCGCCGCGCACCAGGCCGGCGAATTCAAAAAGGAAATCATTCCCGTGTGGGGCCGCGGTGAAAACGGCGACCGCATCTTGGTCGACGTCGATCAATGCGTGCGCCCCGATTGTTCGCTGGAATCGCTCGCCGCGCTCAAGCCTGCGTTCATGCCGCCGGGGCTCGGCACCGTCACGGCCGGCAACAGCTCGCCGCTCAACGACGGCGCCGCGGCGCTCTTGCTGATGGGCGAAGACACGGCCGGCGATCTCGGCCTCAAACCGCTCGTGCGCATCCGCTCGACGGCCGTCTGCGGCGTCGACCCTGCCGTGATGGGAACCGGCCCGGTGCCGGCGACGCAAAAGGCCCTCAAGCGCGCCGGGCTCACGCTGAAAGATATCGGCCTCATTGAATTGAACGAAGCCTTCGCGTCGCAGGCCCTCACGTGCATCCGTATGCTCGAGCTCGACGAGGAGAAGGTGAACGTCCGCGGCGGCGCGATCGCCATCGGCCATCCGCTCGGCGCAAGCGGCGCTCGGATCGCCTGCACGCTGATCCACGCGATGATCGATCGCGACGTCGAACTCGGCTTGGCCACGATGTGCATCGGCATCGGCCAAGGCATCGCCGTCGTGTTCGAGAGAGTCTAGCCTGGTCTGTAGGGAACGCCCTCCGCGGCGTTCCGTTCGGAATGTCGGGTCTTGCGGAACGCCGCGGAGGGCGTTCCCTACAGGAGGCAATTTGCATGAGCATCGCCGTCGCCGCCCAGCCGACCGTGTTGCATCATTTCGTCGGCCACGTCCGCACGCGGGCCGACCGGCAATGCCTCTGGTATCACACGCCGGGGCAGCCGGTCGACGTCGAAGAAAAGGCCGTGACGATTCGCACCTGGCGCGACATCGCGCGCGACACGGCCCACGTCGCCGCGGCCTTGCGCGCGCTCGGCGTCGAGCGGGGCGATCGCGTCGTCTTCATTTCGCCGAATCGCGCCGAATGGATCCCCGTCGACCTGGCCGTGCTGGCGCTCGGCGCGGTCCATGTGCCGGTGCACAACTCGCTAGCCGGCCCGCAAATGCAGTTTCAGATCGTCGACTGCGGCGCGAAGCTGGTGATCGTCGCCGGGGAAGAACAAGCCGCGAAGATCGCGGCGACGTCGCTCCCCGCAGGCACGGGGCTGGCTTCGCTCGACGCCGTCGCCTCGGCTCCGGCCGGCACTTCGCCGCGGCGATTGTTCGAAGTCGTGCCGCCGCCGACCGAAGCCGAACTCGACGCCTTTCTCGATTCGGCCGGCGTCGGCACTGCGACCAACGATCTGGCGACGATCCTCTACACGTCGGGCACGACCGGCGAGCCGAAGGGGGTGATGCTCTCGCACGGCAACATCACGAGCAACGCCGAAGGAATCGTCGCCGGCTTCGGCGGCGCGCAAGACGAGCGCCGTCTCAACTTGCTCCCCTTCAGTCACATCTTCGCCCGCACGTGCGATCTCTACGTGTGGCTCATCGCCGGCAGCGAAATGGCGCTTGCCGACGCGCCGCAGACGGCCGTGGAAAACTGCGCCGAGTTTCAACCGCGCATCTTGAACGCCGTCCCGTACTTCTACGAGCGCGTGATGCGCAAAGTCGTCGAGATGGGCGTGGCCGATATGCCCGACATCTTGCGGCTCGCCATGGGAGGCGCGATCGAGCATTGCTGCTCCGGCGGCGCGGCGCTGCCGGACCACATCGCCAAGTTTTTCAACGACCGCGGCGTGCTGCTCACGCAAGGCTACGGCCTCACCGAGACGTCCCCCGTGATCACGATGAACACGCACCTCGTTTATAAGCACGGCACCGTCGGCCGGCCGCTCGAAAACATCGAAGTCCGCATCGCCGACGACGGCGAGATCGTCACGCGCGGGCCGCACGTGATGCTCGGCTATTGGAATCGTCCGGAGGAAACGGCCGCGGCCGTCGTCGACGGCTGGTTCCATACGGGCGACGTCGGCGAGATCGACGGCGACGGCTATTTGAAGATCACCGGCCGCAAGAAAGAGATCATCGTGACGACCGGCGGCAAGAAAGTCGCCCCGCTGTTGCTCGAAGCGAAGCTGACGTCGGACCCGCTGATTCGGCAGGCGGCGATCGTCGGCGAAGGCAAGGACTATCTGGCGGCGCTGATCGTGCCCAACTTCGAGGGCCTGGCCGAAGCCCTGCGCGAAACGATCGGCGAGCGCCCGCAAGCCGAGCTCGTCGAGCAGCCGGAGGCTCGCGAACTGATCGGCCGAGCGATTCGGGAGCGGCTCGCCGATCTCTCGCATTACGAACAAGTGCAACGGTTCACGCTCGTGGGACGCGAGTTCGACGTCGACCACGGCGAGATGACGCTGACGATGAAACTGCGGCGGAAGCGCGTGGCCGAGAACTTCCACACCGAAATTGAAGAGATGTACCGCAAGTAGGCTGGGTCGAGCGCAATGAGGCCCATGCTGTAGAATCGCGTCCGCTCCGCGTGGGCCTCTCTGCGCTCGACCCACCCTACAAGTCCGAGGGACACCGCCGTGACGACACCTGCTGAAGAACAGAAATCCTTCGCCGAAACGGCGCTGACGCTCGGCGGCAAGAGCGCCGACGAAGCCCGCCGCATGGGCGCCGTCGATAAGGCCGACGATCAGGTCGAAGCCCTGTTCGCGCCGCAATATCAGACCACGGCCAGCCCGGCCCACCGCGCCGTCTGGGACGACGCCGGCGTGCCGGTCGACTTGTTCGCCTTCGACGCCGAGCCGACGCCGCCGCATGTGGCCAAGGTGATGGAGGATTCTCTCGCCGTGGCGCGGAAGCATCGCGCGGCCCGCACCTTGCACAACGCCGACGGTAAAGTGACCGACCAAGTGCTCGGCGAACTCGGCGCGGCCGGCTACTGGGGCCTGCTCGTCGATCGCGAATACGGCGGCAGCGGCGCGCCGTTCTCCGTATTCGCGCCGTTCCTGTCGCGAATGGCCGCGATCGACCCGACGATCGCCGGGATGGCGAGCGTGCACGGCTGCATCGGCGCCGTCGATCCGGTGCGCACGTTCGGCAACGCCGATCAGAAGCGGCGCTATTTGCCCGAGTTGGCGAGCGGTCGCAAGCTCTCCGGCTTTGCGCTCACCGAGCCCGGGGCCGGGAGCGATCTCACGGCGCTGCGCACCCGCGCGGAGCGCAAAGGCGACGAGTTCGTCGTGAACGGCGAGAAGCTGTTCATAACGAACGTCGTGCCCGGCCGCACGCTCGGCCTCGTCTGCCTCATCGAGAACAAGCCGGCGGTGCTCGTCGTCGACTTGCCCGCCGAGGAAAACGAAAATTTCCAACTCCGCAAATACGGGCTCTACGCGCTCAAGCACACGTACAACCGGGGCATCATCTTCAAAGACTTCCGCGTGCCGGCCGAGAATCTGCTCACGCCGCCGCGCGGCGACGGGCTCACGATCGCCTACCACGGCCTGAACCTCGGCCGCACGGCGCTCTGCGCGACGGCGGCCGGCGGTATGCGGATTATGCTCGCCGAGATGCTGCCGTGGGCCAAGTTTCGCCGCACCTACGGCGAGCCGATCGTGAACCGGGAGCTCGTCGAGCGCCGGCTCGGACGCCTGGCAGGCTTGATCGTCGCCGCCGACGCGCTGACGCTCTGGTGCTCGTCGCTCATCGACCACGGCTATCGCGGCGAGATGGAGTGCATCATCGCCAAGATCTTCGGCAGCGAAGCGCAGAAGGAAGCGGCGATCGAGCTCCTGATGAAGACCCACGGCGGCCGGTCGTTCTTGCACGGCCACATGTTCGGCGACAATGTTCACGAGTTCCTCGCTCCCTGCATTTATGAAGGGGAAGGGGAGATGCTCGGCATGGCGTTTTTCAAATCGCTCGTGAAGCAGCACGGCACGGAATTCTTCGAGCCGATCGGCAAGACGCTCGTCGCGGCGGGCATCAAAAAGCCGAACCTCTCGAACCCGTCGCACCTGTGGGCGCTGCGGAAGCCGATGCTGAAGTACGGCAAATGGATGATGGCGCAGAAAGTGGGGGGCCGCGGGAAGCCGACGCTGCCGCCGATGCCGACGGCGCTGAAGAAGCACGCCGAGTTCGCCGTCTGGTTTCTCGACAGCGCGGCGATGGAGATCAGCGGCGTGATGCGGAAGCATCAACTGGCGCTGGCCGATCGACAGTGCCGCATGTCGGAGCTTTCGCTCCGCGTGCAGAAGGCGCTCATTCTCTTGGCGACGAGCTTGTACGGCGCGCGACAGTCGGACGAACTCGTGCGCTCGGCCGCCGACTGCTTCTGCCGCGACATGACCCGCGAGCTGACCGGCGCGCGGCCGGAAGACCGCGACTTCCGCGAAGCGACGAAACTCGGCGAACAAATCGCCGCCGGCGGCTTCACGCCCATCGCCGGCATCGAACCGAGCGAAATTCTGATGAAGTACGAGCAGTAGGTTGACTGCCGGAAAGATCGCAGTCGTCAAAGAATGCAGGTTCCCGCCACTATTACTAGGTCACTGGTCCGTTGTTGCAGGGTGTACATCGCTTTAGAATGGCGGTTTTGCCGAGCGGGCGGCTTTTCTTAAAAGGTCGAACCCCGCGATTTCTCACGATTTTGGATCCGCCGCGATGCCGATCGCCGTCGTCTGCGAGAATTGCCGTTCCAAGTTTCAGGCCAAAACGGAGTGGGCCGGTAAACGAACGCGATGTCCTAAGTGCCAAACAGCGCTGGTGATTCCGACGCCGGTGGCGGATTTCAGCCCGCCGCTATCGCCAACTTCAGCACCTTCCGATCTACCGTCGGTCGGCGTGAATTCTGCGGATCCGCCGCCGGCAAACAACAAGCGAATCGTAAGAGCGAAGCGCGTCGTCGAACCGCAGGCGTCGAAGCAGCCGTCCGTGTCGCCGGCAAGGACGGAGCAGGGCATTTCACATTTACACGACGCAGCGAACTTAGCTTCTCCGGCGAGTAGATTGCCATCCGCGTCTTCGCACGAAGTCGCGTATCCGTCAGACTATCATCCCGCGGCTTCGGGAATGCCTTGGCCCCACGAGCCGACGACACAAGCTTGGCAACTGAACACGACGCCGCAATCTGTCGTCGCGGCGACGAACGTTCCTCGCGCGGGCCAACCGGAAAAGCAAACTCGCGCCGGAAAGTCGGCGAGCCTGCGGCAAATACGTTGGAAACTCTGGGGTCCGCTCGCCGGCGGAGCAGTCCTGTTTGTCGGCCTCCTCGTTTATCTCCTCAGACACGAAACGCCTAGCGGCGTCGGCCTAGCAGCCGCAGACCCAATGACGACATTTCCCCAAGCTAAGCCGATTTCCGGCGGCACGCTTGATCTTGCCGATGTCGTCGAACGCCTGAATAAAGGCATCGTCCTGCTGAACTTGACCGATGCCGCAGGCAAAAGCCTCGGTTTGGGAACCGGATTCATCGTTAGCCCCTCCGGTCAAGTCGTTACGAATCACCATGTGATCGCGGGAAGTGCGAAGGGCTCGGCTCGCTTCGGCGACGGAACCGTCGTAGCGATCAAAGAGATTGTCGCCGCCGATGCCGAACGCGACTTGGCAATCGTTCAACTTGAGCGATTACCTAAAGGGTGCAGCGTCCTGACGCTCCGTCCTGAAGTGGCCTTACGGCAAGGGTCGCGAGTTATCGCCATCGGCCACCCGCGCGGACTCGATTATTCGGTTAGCGAAGGGATCATCAGCGCTTTACGCACAACGAGCGAATTACCTGACGAAGCGCGCGAGTTCCTGGAGTCTCCCGAAGACCAAACTTGGATTCAAACGACTGCCGCGATTTCCGGCGGTAACAGCGGCGGCCCTCTCCTGCTGCCCGACGGCGGCGTCGTAGGTATCAACACTTGGACGGCCGGCGGGGAGAATTTGGGGTTCGCGAGCCATATCAAACACGTCGTTGAGTTGCGTAAATCGGTCGGATCTCAACCAGCGATTTCGCTCGAGGTCTACAATAAAGCGAACGGCGGATTGGAAACCGCCTCGATGCACCCGGCCGATCGCTTCGCCGCACAGTTTGAATCCCAATTGAGCGACGCCGAAGAAGTCGATTGGCGACCGAACAGCGACGAGAACAGAGAACGAATCTATTACGCCGCCGGCAGCCTTGCGCTGGCGCGTGCTCGGGGACTTTCACCGACTAAAATCGAAGCATTTTCGGCGTCGGCGGCGCAACGCGAGTGGGACTACCACGGGCATGTCAGGCCGCTCAACGACCTAACCGCAGAATGGCTGAAGAATCGTCGCGATTCCGCAATGTTTTTCGGGAAGATTATATCCGCCGACGGCGGAACCACTCGGCGACTGACCGTGAAGCTCGTGGGGCGCGGGTATGACCTCGACGTCTTGATTCCTCCGACGGTGACAACCCCCTGGGTCATCGGCGATCAGGTGATGGTCGCCGGCATGCGCGTCGATGCGCCTTCCCAGCGCCTGGTTCATACCATTCTCGCCGGCGTCTTTGTACGAACGAAATGGACCGACCCACCCGCTTCGGTCGCACTGCTCGAATGTCGCGACTATCTCGACTACAGCCGCAAGTTCGACCAGTTCCAGGCGCGGCTTATTGACTACGAAACTCAGTTGCGTTCGGTTACTTTTCCCGTCGATATCCGCGGCGATCTGACGCGACTGTATCTCAACCGAGACGAGCACGGATTTGCGGCGTTTCGCATCCCGGCGAGCCGACGTGCCGCGGACGACGACTTAGCTTGGTTCTTTATCACGACACCTAAGGCGATCGAGAAATGGGGCATCACTTCGCTCGACGGCCAAGTTTCGCCGAGCTTCGATGAGCATTCCATGGCTCTGCAGTTCAAAATCGACGGCTTTGAAAAGTCGCCGGGCGAGGCATTGTATTATCAACACCTCGACGGCAACGCCTTGAAAAACTCTAAAGAACATGTCATTTGGTTTCGCATGACGGACGAGGCGGCTGCGCGAGAAGTTCAAGTCGTCGTCGCGGGCGTTTATGTTCCGCACGGCACGCTGCTCCGCAGCACATCGTCGGCCGAGGACGCTCTGAACTTAGTAGTTTTCGAATCGATCGGCGGCGTCACGTCGCCGGACACGATGCCGGCGACGAATCGCAGCTTCCCGATTCGCCCGGCCTTCGTACCCAGTCCTCACCAAGCCGGCAAAATCGTATTGAGCAAACCTGAAGACGAATTTCCCCGGGCCGATAAAATTCTGAAAATTGAATACCGACCGACCCCGGAGGAGGTCACTTGTAAGTACCTCGGCGGGCCGGAAATCGTCATTTCTCCCGATGGTCCCTATCGTCAGCCGAGTAGTTTAGATCGGCGTCAAGCGATGGACGACGTGCGTTGGCTCTTTGAACAACGCATCGACTTCGTGGGCATCGCGCCTCCATCGGATGGTCGAGTCGGAGGTGAGACGCGTGCTCGGCTCCACACCCCCTCAACTTCGGCTCAAACGCCCGTGCCGCGGGAGTACGTCAGACCGACTGCACTAATCGTCGGACAAGCGCTCACCGAAGAACAGCTGCATCGGATTCGGACAATCTCAACCTTGCGCGCGGTCGTCGCCGAGATTTACCGTCCTAAGCACGAACACTTATACGGCGGACTTGGCGCACTTCCCGGCCTCGATACTTTTGCCATCGGTCGGGCTCCGCCGGGAGCGGAGTTTTACCGAGCTATGGCGAAGTCCACATCGTTGGAAACACTCTACCTAGGAACCATGTCGGCGGACGTTGATGCGGTTCGTGCGCTCTCGTCGATCGCATCCTTGCGACAACTCATCTTGCGCCAGGCGCGACTTGACGACTTGACGGCGATGCACTTGGCTAAACTTGTCGCCCTGGAGAAGCTTGATTGTTCCGAAATGCTGTTTGCGCGGCGAACATTTCAGATTCTTGCGCCGTTAAAACGGCTGCGATCCTTGCGACTTCTCAAGATGATACTCCCGGACGGCGGTCTCGAGTCGTTACAAACGTTGACTGCGCTGCGCGAGCTGACACTCGACGGAACCGCGCTCGGACCTCGCGACGTCGCGGCGCTGTCTACACTGAGGGCGTTGAATGAACTTTCCGTCGTTGGCTGCGGTTTGACGGCCGCCCAAGTGAGCCAACTGCAAGCAGCCTTGCCGGATTGCCGCGTGCGGGTCGAAGTTGAATAAATGTCAGCAAGTCTTTCGCGCTAAGCAATTCGGGAGTTAGCAGTTTCTACCGCGTCATTGCCAAGACGACCAGGGCCGATACGCCCCACCAAGCGGCGCCGGCGATCAGGGCGACTTGGACGAATTTCATAGTCGACGTCATTTCACACCTCGGCGAATTCTCGATTTGCTGGGTCGGAGCAAAGGCGGGTTGTTCCTCCGCCGCTTACCTAAGCGCGGCTGAGGGACAGGCGTTACTCGGATTCCGCCGGCCGGACGCAGGCCGAAAGTCGGGCCTTGATTGAGATGCCGCCGCAGCCCGCGGGGACTCGCAGGCCGACGATTCAAGCGGCTTTTTGGCCGGCAACTAAGTCGTTGCCGAGCAACGGCTTAGCGAAATGCGCTCCGCGACGGAGGTACACGATGAAATGAAATGAAACGAATTAAGTCGTCATGAGGTAACGACTTCGCGCGATTCGTTTCATTCGGCGTTTGTCGTGAGCGGCGGGGTGTGTTGCCCGCCGTTTGCCGTTCAAGCTACCGCGTCAGCGTGCGGCCGGGGGTGTTGAGGCGTTCGGCCACGGCCGTCAGGGCCGTCGACATTTCGCGGGCCACGTCGCCGGCCGATTGCAGACCGGTGAGGCGTTGGAGGATCGTGCCGCCGGGGGCGGCGATGATCAGCGTGGGATACGCCTTCACGCGAAACTCCTCGCACAGCTTCGCTTCGTCGTCGACGTCGATCCGCACGCAAATGAACTCGCGGGCCAGCCTGGCGACGCCCGGATCGGCCGTGAGTTCGCCGGCCAAACGCTTGCTGTGCAAACACCAGCCTGCGCCGAAGAACAACAGCAGCGGCTTCCCTTCGGTTTGCGAACGGGCGAGCGCTGCGGGATAGTCGGCCTGAAAGAGCGGTTCGAGCGGGGCGGCGGCGAGCGCGGGCGCGACGGCGGGAACGACGGGAGCGAGCGGCGCGACGATCGGCCCGGCGCGCCGGCCTTCGACGCGCAGCGCCGGCGGAGTCTCCGGAGCTCGATCGCACCCGAGCGTCAGAAGCATCGCCGTAGTCGTGAGTCGTAACCAGCCGCGAGTCATCGCACCGTCCAGGGAAGCGTCGTCGCACTCGCCGGCCGACAAGGCGGGAGAGGCGACGATTCGTCGTCCGCGCGGTTGGATCGACCCGGCGCGGCAGGCAACTTAAAACAAATCGAATTGGTCCCGGGAAGAGGAACTAGGTAGTCGCCGGCGTCGCCGGCAGCGCGCCCTGTGCTGCGAGATATTTCCGGGATATATGGGCTGCACGGTCGCCGGCAGCGACGCGGTCGCCCTGCCGGCGGCGCGGCGGAATCGCCCTGGACGCATCCGGCGGATTGACGTACTTTTCGCGCCTCATCTGATCGCTTCCGAGCGCACTTCCGTTCGCACACACCGTTCGAGGGCAGGGATGCCTCCCGCTGCGCCCGCCGCCGGCAAACCATCGCCGACGTCGCGGGGACTAGATCTCGTTCTGCCGCTGGGCCTGATCGCCGCCGTGTTGGTGATCATGGTTCCGCTGCCGCCCATGATGCTCGACGTCATGCTGGCGCTGAACATCAGCGTCGCGGTCATCATGCTGCTGACGACGATCTACGTGCGCACGCCGCTGGAATTCAGCGTCTTTCCTTCGCTGCTTTTGGCCACGACGCTCGGCCGCTTGGTGCTCAACGTCGCCACGACGCGGCTGATTCTCACCCGCGGCGCGACCCACGGCCTCGACGCCGCGGGCGAAGTGGTCCGCACGTTCGGCGAGTTCGTCGCCGGCGACAAGGTCGTCGTCGGCATCATCATTTTCGTGATCATCGTCTTGATTCAGTTCATCGTGATCACCAAAGGCGCCACGCGCATCAGCGAAGTCGCCGCGCGCTTCGCTTTAGACGGCATGCCCGGCCGGCAAATGGCGATCGACGCCGACTTGAACGCCGGCATCATCGACGAACGCGAAGCGCAGCGCCGGCGCTCGGAAATCACGGCCCAAGCCGACTTCTTCGGGGCCATGGACGGTGCCTCGAAATTCGTTCGCGGCGACGCCATCGCAGGCATCGTCATCACGTTGGTGAACGTCGTCGGCGGACTGTTCATCGGCATGTTCGAAAGCGGCATGACGTTCGGCGAAGCGGCCCACGTGTTCACGAAACTCACCATCGGCGACGGCCTCGTGAGCCAAGTTCCCGCGTTTTTGATCTCGCTCGCGGCCGGCTTGCTCACCACGCGCAGCAGCACGGACTCGAACCTGCCGTCGGAATTCGTCGGCCAGTTGCTCGCGCGGCCGCAAGCGCTGTTCGTCACCGGCGGCTTCTTGGGCATGCTCGTGTTCACGAGCCTTCCCAAGGTGCCGCTCCTGACGATCGCCGTGGCCTGCGTCGCCTTCGCCAACGCGACGATGAAGAAAGATAAGTCCGATAAGAAAGCGGCCGAAGTCGAAAAGACCGCCGCCGAAAAGAAGCCCAAAGAAGACAAGATCGAGGACTTGCTCAACGTCGACCCGATGGAAGTGGAGATCGGCGTCGGCTTGATTCGCTTGGCCGATCCGGCGCGCGGCGGCGACCTGCTCGACCGCGTGCAGCGCGTGCGGCAAAACGTGGCGGTCGAGATGGGCCTGGTCATGCCCAAGGTCCGCATTCGCGACAACATGCGGCTCGAGCAAAACAGCTACCGCATCAAAATCGCCGACGCGCCCGTCGCCGAAGGACAAGTCTACGCAGGCATGCTCTTGGCCATCGATTCCGGCATGACGACCGGACGCATTCAAGGACTCGAAACGCGCGAGCCGGCCTTCGGCACGCGGGCCCTGTGGATCGAACCGTCGCAGCGCGAAAACGCGGAGCTCAAAGGCTACACGGTCGTCGAACCGGTGAGCGTCTTGGCGACGCACCTCACGGAAACCGTCCGCCGCCACGGCGACGAAATCCTCACCCGCGACGCCACGAAGCACCTCATCAACCAGCTCAAGAACACGTCGCCCGCCGTCGTCGACGAACTCGTGCCGGGCGTCATGAAGCTGGCCGACGTGCAGCAAGTGCTGCAGATGCTGTTGCGCGAGCAGGTGCCGATTCGCCAACTCGCGAAAATCCTCGAGACGCTCGGCGACCACGCCGGCCGAATCAAAGACCCGCTGCTGTTGGCCGAGTTCGTCCGCCACAAGCTGGCCCGCACGATCTGCACCCGCTATCGCGACGCCGAAAAGAAGCTCTACGTCGTCACGCTCGATCCCGCGCTCGAAGATCGGATTCGCGCCGGCTTCGAACAAACCGAGCGCGGGCTGTTCGTGCGGATGTCGCCGCCGGCCATCGAAACCACCTGCAAGCTCATCGCCAAAGACATTGAGAAGCTCTCGCTGCAGAATCGTCCGCCGATCGTGCTCGTCAGCCCGCAAATTCGCGCCGCGCTCAAGCAGATGTCGCAGGCTCATCTGCCGACGCTCGTCGTGCTCAGCTTCAACGAAGTCACCCGCGACACGATCATCGAATCGGTCGCCATGGTGGTCGACGCCGTGAAATAACCCCGCGATTCACAACGCCCGCACTCTCGCCGCACACAAAATCAATTCGCCCGTAGAAAGGTGACACATGGAAGTGAAAACCTATCGCGCCTCGACCATGCAGGAAGCGCTCGCCCTGGTCCGCGACGATCTCGGGCCGACGGCCGCCGTGCTCCACACCCGCGAGGTGGGCAACACCGGGCTGCTCAAGTGGCTGCCGGGCATGCGGAAGATCGAAGTCACCGCGGCGCTCGAAGTGAACGTGCCGAGCCGCTTCGCCGATCGCAAGTCGGCGCGTCCGGCGGACGCGATTGCCGCGCCGGCCGCGCGTCGCAGCGAAACCGCCGGCGGCGGCGTGACGTATGAACCGTCGTACACGGCGCGAGTCGGCCGGCCCGCCGAGCCGAAGAGCCTCGTCGCGGACAGGCGCGATTCGCACGACCGCGCCGCGCCCAGCGAAGTCCAAACTCAAATCAGCGAACTGCAAGCCTTGGTCGCCGATCTCTGCCGGCGCACCGGCGGAGCGGGCCACCAGGAGCTGCCCGAATCGCTGTTCCGGATCTACACCGATCTCATCGAAGCCGAAGTCGGCGATTCGATCGCCCGCGACTTGGTCGAGCGTTTGCGTCGCGAGACGACCGAAGGCGAGCGGGGCGACGCGATGATGCTCCGCACGCGCTTGGCGCGCATGATCGAAGACGAAATCTCCGTCGCCGGGCCGATCCGACCCGACGGCGGCCGCCGCCGCTTGGTCGCGCTCGTCGGTCCGACGGGCGTCGGCAAGACGAC
>JAEUIN010000392.1 GCA_016793115.1 Planctomycetaceae bacterium | reverse complement strand
GAGCAAATCAAAGCGAAGGAAGCCGTTCGCAAACAGAAGCAAGCCGAACTCGATCAGCGTCAAGAAGAGCTGGACCTCATTAAGAAGTCGGAAAAGTTCTAACTTCGAATGGCCGGCGGTGGCTGCATCTGTAGGGAACGCACTCCGTGGCGTTCCGTGAAACGGGTACCCGGCGCGCGGAACGCCACGGAGGGCGTTCCCTACAGCGTTCAGTTTTCGGCGCCTGGTGTAACACGTCGCTTGTTGCCATATGATCACAACCATGAGCCCCGCCGATCGCCCCAACCTGCCGCAGGAAACGACGACCGCGCGGCGGGCCGTTCAAACCGGCGTGCGACTTCTGCTGGCCGCCGGCGTGCTCGTCGTCGGATATTGGACCGTCACCCGCTTTACCCGACTGCTCCACGATCGCGAGCCGGCGGCCGTACCGAAGCCGTCAGCAGCCTCAGGGCCGACGGCAACGGAACCGGCCCGGCTCGATTCGTTGGCCCTTTCACAACTCGGCGGGAGTTGGGAGTTCTACAGCGCCGGTTGGTCACTTGAGGTTGGCACGGCGCAAAGCGCATCACCGCCCGGATTCTGGGAGCAAGGCGAGGACAAAGCTGTTGAACTGCCAACTTACATCGATGCCGTTGAAGCCTCGCTGCTACAGCTTTTTCCGGCCCAATCTTCGGGCGGATCCGTCGCCAAGTTAAATGCTTCCGGACTGAGGGCGGAAGCGATTACGAGAGATACGCCCCGACGTCGACGAATCGTAAGCGCACGCGGGGTCTTACAAACAGGCAATGGTCAATGGATGACGATTGCCGCCGTTCGTACTCATCAGCCAAAATCCGCGCTACCAAGGTTCAGCCTGATACACCCGGAAATTCCCAACGTTGAAAACCTTGCCTTTCGCAGGGGGCCGGACGGCGACGCGATTGGTCAATTTGCCAAGTCGAGCTTGACGATCGATTCATTATTGGAAATGTGGCGATTGACCGGTCACACGATTACGCTCAACGACGGCTACGGCGTCGCCAATACGCGCGAAGGCACGTACCTTGGCATGAACAGTCGCACGATGCATATCATTCTCTGGCAACCGGAAGGCCGCAGCGAAACCACGATCCTGGTTCTCGATCCGTCGGCCGCGGAAGCCGTTCCTAAATAACGCCTCTCTGTAACAACCTTGCCGACGTCGCGCTATAGCAACTCATGAAAAACCTCGGCAAGCTTTTGATTCCCCTCGGTCTCGGCGCGTTGGCCTTCGTGCTCAATTGGCTGGCCGTGCAGCCGCAGCTCGGCCGCGAGTTCGTCACGGTCAACGAAGACGTGGCGGTTGATAAGCCGCTTGATGAAAGTCAGCTCACGGCGTTCAAGATCGTCGGCGCCGATTTCAATCGAATGAAACAAACGCTCGTTCCTTGGGAAGAACGGGCGGCGATTCTCAACCTGCCGATTCGCCGCGAGCTGCGCAACGGCGACTTTGTCTTCTGGCAGGACGTGCGTTACCTCTCGGCCGATTTCCTCGCCGGCCCGGACGAAATGCCGCTGCACGTGTCGCTGGAAGGGGTCGACTACGAGCCGTCGCTGTTGAAGGTCGGTAACCTTGTGAGCCTCATCGTGCCGGCCAACGAAGCGCCGAAGCCTGTTGATCCGAGCGATCCGGCGAACGTACCCGTCGACCTCAACATGCGGTTCGAGGAGATCGGGCCGTTTCGCATCTTGAGCGTCGGGGCTCGCACCTTGGAAGCGCCGACGGAAGCCGATGCGGAAGCGACGGATCGCGGCAATACGAACTTTGTGACGCTCGCCGTGAAGCTCGACCCCGGCATGAAGAAACCGACCGACGAAACGCCGGGCGGCGTCCGCGCGATCCCCGAAGCCGCTCGCCGGTTGCTCGCCGCCAAGAATGCCCGGGCCGCGGAAGGAAAAAACTTCGTCGGCCTCGTGCTTTATCAAGACGAAGGCAAATTGCAGCGGCTGCGCGAAGCCATCAACGCCAAGGCGACCGAAGCCGAGAAGAAATCAGAGAAGCCGGACGAGACGAAGCCCGCCGCCGACGACAAACAGAAGCCGACCGACGCCGCCAAGTAA
>JAEUIN010000381.1 GCA_016793115.1 Planctomycetaceae bacterium | reverse complement strand
AGCGAAGAACAGCGACGAGCCGTAGTTGCCGAGCAGCACGCCGAACGCTTGCCGGGCGCGCTGATAGCCGTCGCCTTCCTTGGTGACTCGATCGACCACTCCGGGAATCAGAGACTCGATCATTTGCGAGCGCTGCTTGGCATAGTCGAGCGGCTCTTTGCCGAAGTCGAAACGATTGACGAGCGGATCGGAGTCGATGCCGCGGGTGTCTTCGTCGGTGGCGAACGCCAACACCGGCTCGGCGGAGCGCGAGGCAATCTTCGCGAGCGACTTGGCTTCCTCGCTCGACGAGAACGGCTTGTAGCCGTATTCGATCGCCCAGTAGTCGTAAGGGCCGATCGTCGTCGAATAGTAGTCGCCTTGCTTCGTTCCCTTGGCGGCGATGTTGGTCGGGTTGTAATCCATGACGGAGGCGGTGAGACCGGTCTTCGACGTCTTGTCGATGTCGTGCAATTCCTCGACCTTGAGCAGCGTGCTGGCTTTAAAATTGTGGCGGAGGCCGAGAGTGTGGCCCACCTCGTGCATCGCCACTTCCTTGAGCCCTTGCATGATCATCTTTTGCAATTCTTTTTCCGCTTCGGCCGGATCTTTGGCCGAAGCGGCGACGGCGGAAGCGCCCAACGCCAATTCGCGCGACATGCCGGAGTGGAGTTCACAGCGACACATGAGGCTGTGGCGGTGCGATTGCGGTACGCCGGCCAACATTTGCCGCCAATCGCCGATTTCGAGCGGGCCGCCGGTCATCGCGGCGACGCTTTCCGGTGTGAATGTTTCTTGCTCGACCTTCCAGAAGCGAATGAAATCGGCGTCGAAGATGATGTCGGCGTCGAGGATCTGGCCGGTGATCGGATTCACGCGGCTGGGCCCCATGGCGAAGCCGGCGCCCGAGGTGATCCAACGGAACGTGTTGTAGTTGATGTCTTCCGGATCCCAGTCGGCGTTGTCGGGCTGCTGGCGCACTTCGACGGCGTTGACGATGCCCGCCTTTTCGAAGGCCTTGTTCCACTCCAGGATGCCGTCGGCAATCGGCTTGCGATACTGGAACGGAACGGTCTTCTCGATCCAAAACACGATCGGCTTCTTCGGCGGCGACATTTCGGCCGAGGGATCGGCCTTTTGCAGATCCCAGCGATTGATGTAGCGAACGAAGTTGTCGTCGGAACCCTTTTTCGAGTAGTCCTTCACCGCGGTGAGGAAATAGCCGATGCGATCGTCGGCGACGCGCGGCTGATAGCCGGTCTCCGGCAGAGCGCTGATCGAGTAATGCACGTTGATCGTCGCACTGCGCGAATCGGGGACGCTGTCGAGCTGAACGCTCGGCGAGAGGCTGTAGACGGCCGCCACTTCCAGTTCGATGTTGTCTTTGAAGCCCTTGACGTGCGCCCAGGTCGACTTCGATTGCGAGAATGTGAAGCCCGGCTGCACGGCGCCGATTTGCGGCAGGTCGCTCAAGAAGATCTGCGAGAAGTCGACCACGTAGCCCCCCTTCGGGCCTTGCGTGATGATCGGCAGGCTGAAGAGCACGCTGTCGGTGTAGGCGAACTGAACGGCCTTCTCTTCCGGGCTCCCCTTGGTCGCTCGGAAGCGAATGTTGCGGCGGACGACGTGAATGTTGTCGTCGACCTTGCGGAACTGCCAGAGCCAATCGTCGCCGAAGCCCCACGACATGCCGCCGAGCAATTGGCCTTCGCCGATGCCGCGGGCGATCGAAATCAAAACGATGTAGTCGCGATTGAAGTTGCTCGGCTCGATTTCGGCCAGCAGGCGGCTATCTTTGCGATAAGTGCGGATGAGGCCGTCGACCGGCGCAAAGTCTTTGAGAACTTCGCTGTGCGGCGGATACTTCGGCTTGGGCGCCGAGGCCGCAGGTGACGAGGAACTCGACTTGGTCGGCTTGCCCTCGTCCTCTTCGTCGCGATCCGCGTCGTCATCCGACGCCTTCACCGGTCCATCGGCCTTCGCCGTCGCGGCGGCGGGGCTCGCTTCCTCGGCGGCGAACACGGAGGGAGAGCATGTCAGGCCGAGTAGGACAATCAAGCAATACCGCGGTCCGAGACTGCGGAGTAGCGCATCGCTCATTTCAATCAACCTATGGAGAAAGGCGTCGGGTATTTGTTTGTTGTTCGCCGCACGCAAATCTTGCCGTCCGTCGAGCGGCCTCCGTCTATACGGCGGACTAAGCGGCCGTTAGAGTCCGTAAAATATACCCCATCTTACCCGTGTTGCGAATTAGCGACATTCGGAGCGGCTTGCCCAGGGCACTCGTCCGTTAAGATGGGTACGGCTAGACCGATTGTAGGGCTGCGCACTCCAACAAAGCCGCTCGAACAATACGTCGATGAGCGAAGAATGGGATTCCGTCTGGGCACGCTACGGGGAACAGCTGCGCTGCCGGAGCAGCGAGCCGGTACGCCCCTTTGAGGGACTCAGCGGGGCGCAGGTCTGGCGATTCACCTCCGAAGCCCGCGGAATCTGCGCGCTCCGCCGTTGGCCTCAAGACCATCCGACTGGGAAAAAGCTCGAAGAAATCTTCAGCGCACTCACAATGGCCGCCAAACGGGGGTGCGATTTTGTCACCATCCCGTTTTCGGCTCTCGACGGTCGTCCTTACGTTCGCCACGAAAATCATCTGTGGCAGATCGAGCCTTGGAAGCCGGGGGCGCCGGTCGCCGCGCCAAGCGACGAGCAATTGCGGCGGGCCTTCGCGTGCCTCGCGCAGTTTCACTTCGCGGTACGCGACGTCGAAACGCGGCGGCCGACACGCTCGGTTTCTCCGGCCGTCACGCGGCGACTCGATGTGCTGGCGGATTGCACCGCCGCGAGATTCGATGCTATACGGGCGTTCGCCCACGAACGGCAGTCGGAGCTCCAAGCGGCCGTCGCCGCCGACCTTGATGATTACCTCCGAATCTTTCGCAAGCTGTCGCCGGCAGTGGAGCAATTGCTGCTGCTCTGCTCCCGGAGAGAGGTTTTGCTGCAAACCGTGATCGGCGACATTCACTCCGAACACGTGTTGTTCGACGGCGAGCGAGTCAGCGGGATCATCGACTTCGGCGCTCTAACGACGGACAGCGTCGCCCTCGATCTGGCGCGGCTCGTCGCGAGTTATTGCGGCGACGACGAAGCACGCCAGCAATTGGCGCTTGAGGCCTACGAACAAGCGGCGGCTGAATATTCGCGTTCGGCGGGACTGATTGCCGGCGGCGAGTTGGCGATTGATGAGCGCGTGCTCATTGAAGCTTTCGATAAATCCGGAGCTTTATTGGCACCATTTCGCTGGTTGACGTGGATTTTCATCGAACGCCGCGGTTTTGCCCACGATGGCCGAGTCGTAGCTCGCTGGCGGGAGCTCATGAGGCGACTCCGCCGAATGAGCGAAACTTAGCGGGCCTCGTCGGCATCGAAGCCACGTTGACCTTGCTTTTTCGAGCAAGGTAAAATGCCCGCGTCACAAAGGATTGTCTTGTAAGGATTTGAAGGCATGATCGAATTTCGGCGCTGGGGGACTATTCGTAGCTTGTTCGCTGTTGCGGCGGCGATATTGGGCACGGTTTCCCCTCCCATTCACGCACAAGACGGGTTCTTCCAGCCGATCGGCTCGGGCGACGCGGGCCCGGTACCGGTGCAATCGTCGGCCGTATTTACGCCGCCGAGCGACGGCAAGCCCGGGCTGATGTTCGTTACGGCGAAGGTTCTTCCCGGGTGGCACATTTATTCCGTCACCCAGCCGCCGGGAGCGACGGTTCGCACGAAAATCAAAGTCGACGCCTCTCCAAATTACCGGGTCGGCGAGTTCACGGCCGTTGAAAAGCCGCATGCGGAAGCGTCGCCCGAGTTCAACAATATCATCCTGGAATCGCACACGGGGACGGTCACCTGGTACGCCGCGCTGGAGGTCAACCCGGGGATCGACGTCGGCAAACTGGAAATCCGCGGCGCGGTGTTTGCGCAGGCTTGTGAGAAGGTTTGCGTGATGCCGCAAGACTACGGGTTCACGGCCAAGTTGGGGGCGGCGCCGATTGAAGCGACGAACCTTAAGCCGAAACCGGTGCCTGCGGTGGCGGCAGCCGTGCAGGCAGGCCCCGCCGTCGGATCGGTTTCCACCGGTCCGCCCAAACCCGGCGCTGCGGCGATGTCGGCCGCCGGCGGTCCGCCGATCCCAGGTTCCGCGTTGGGCGGCCCACCGATGCCGGGAGCGATGTCGAAGTTCTTAGAACCGGCCGGAGGAAGCTCAACCGCGGCCGCAGGCAGCCTCGGCGTCTACACGCCGAAGCTCTCGAAGGTGAAGATCGAAGGGAAGCTCGAGCCGGCCGTCGTCGCTCCGGGGGAAACGGCCAAGCTCGTCGTGACGGCGACGCCCGAAGCAAGTTGGCATGTCTACTACGCCATCGCCTCGCCGTTGCCGACGCTCGGCAACCAAGCGACCTCGCTCGTGTTCTCCGAGACCTCCGGTCTGCAAGGAGGCTTCCTCGCCACGGCTCAGCCGCCGGTGACGGCGCACCTCGGCGAAACGTCGTCGATTCCCTACTACGAACAACCGGTCACGTGGACGGTCGACGTCACCGTGCCTGCCGATGCTAAGCCGGGTGATTATCTCCTCGCAGGCTCGCTCGGCTTCCAAACGTGCCAAGGCTCCAACTGCTTGCAACCGGAAGCCGTGAAGTTCGAGACGACGCTCGTCGTCGCCGCCGGCGGTAACGCCGCGTCGTCGAAGCCATTGGCGTTCGTCGGACCGGAGAGCTATCGCACGCACGTCAAAGCGTTTAATCAGCAGGTCGCGCAAACGGCCGCCGCGGCGTCGGCAGGCGACTATGACATCGCTCAAATCAAACGCATCGAAGGTGAGGAGCGTTCATCGTTGCCCTGGATGCTCGTCACGGCCATGCTCGCCGGCTTCATTTTGAACTTCATGCCCTGCGTCTTGCCGGTTATCGGCCTGAAGGTACTCTCGTTCGTCGAACAAGGCGGTCACGATCCGCGCCGCATATTTGCACTCAACGCTTGGTACTCGCTCGGCATGATCGCCGTGTTTTGGGTGCTGGCGACGATCCCGGTCGTCTTGCGCATAGGGTTCGGGCAGACGTTCGGCTGGGGCGAGCAGTTCAGCTACGACGGCTTCAACATCACGCTGATCGCCATCGTATTCGTCATGGCGCTCAGCTTTTTGGGCGTCTGGGAAATCCCGATTCCCGGCTTTGCCGGTTCGAAGGGTGCGACCCAAGCCGCTTCGCAGGAAGGAGCGTGGGGGGCGTTCGCCAAGGGAGCGATCACCACCGTGCTGGCGACTCCCTGCAGTGGGCCGTTCCTCGGCACCGCCGTGGCCTTCGCCCTGCGCGAGAGCGCGCCGGTCACCTATGCGATCTTCACCGCGATGGGGCTCGGCATGGCCGCGCCGTATTTGCTCGTCGGCATTCGGCCGAGCCTGATTCGCTTCTTGCCGAAGCCGGGCGAGTGGATGGATACGTTCAAGCAAATCATGGGCTTCGTGCTGATCGGCACGGCGCTCTGGCTGCTCGTTCCGGTCGCTTCGTCGAAGCTCTTGCCGACGATGACCCTGCTCGCCGGCCTCGCCGCCGGGTGCTGGTGGATCGGCCGCACGCCGAGCTACGCGGAAACGCATCAGAAGATCAAAGCGTGGGGCGCAGGTCTCGCTCTGAGCGCCGTCGTCGGCTGGTTCGCGTTCGCCGCGCCGCAGGTCACCGAGCCGTTGCCGTGGAAGACGTTCGCGATGAACGAGTTCATTCGCGACGTCGATTCCGACAAAACCGTACTCATCGAATTCACCGCCGATTGGTGCCTCACCTGCAAGACGCTCAAGGCTGCGAATCTCGACCGCTCGACGACGAAGAAGACCGTGCAACAGAACGGCGTCGTCACCTACGAAGTGAACATCGACGAAGTCAGCCCGCTGGAGCGCCAGTTCTTCGAACGGCTCCAGCCGAGCAAGGCGGTGCCGCTCGTGGCGATCTTCCCGGCCGGCCGCAAATACGAGCCGATTCTCTTCGGCGAAGGCTATACCCAGTCGCAGATTCTCGACGCGCTGAACAAGGCCGGCCCGTCGAAAAACGGCGAAGATTCGCGGCTGAGCATGCGATAGCAGATTCGTTCGGTCGCGCTACGGACGTTGTGTGGACGTGCTTAAGCCCACTCCACGCCGCCGTTGCCGGCCGTGATCTCGCCGATCGCGAACGCTTCGACGCCGCAGTCTTGCAGTTGGCTGCGAATGCTGTCGGCGAAGTGCGGGCTCACGACCATTGCCAGCCCGAGACCCATGTTGAAAACGCGGTCCATTTCGTCTTGCTCGATCTCGCCGAGCTTTTGCAGCCAGGGGAAGACCGGCGGAATCGGCCAGTCGTAGCGGCGAATCTTCGCGGTGCAGCCGGCGGGGATGATCCGCTCTAAGTTGCCCTGCAATCCGCCGCCGGTGATATGCGCAATGCCATGCACGATCCGCTTCACGCGATAGTTCGCCAATACCTTGCGAACCGGTTTGACATAGATACGCGTCGGCTCCAGCAACGCATCGGCGACCGTCTTGCCGAGTTCCGGCACATGGTCGTTCACGCCCAGCTTCGCGATGTCGAACACCACGCGCCGCACCAAGCTGTAGCCGTTGGAGTGGCAACCGCTTGAGGATAGGCCGAGCACGACGTCGCCCGGCACGATCTGCTTGCCGTCGATGATTTGCTTCTTCTCGACGACGCCGACGCAGAATCCCGCCAGGTCGTAATCGCCGCGGGCGTAGATGTCCGGCATGATCGCCGTCTCGCCCCCGAGCAGCGAGCAGTCGGCCTGCAAGCAACCGTTGGTGACGCCGTCGACGATTTGCTCGAGCCGCACCGGGTCGTCGTGCGACATCGCCACGTAGTCGAGGAAAAACAGCGGTTCCGCGCCGCAGCAGAGCGCGTCGTTCACGCTCATCGCCACCAGATCGATGCCCACGGTGTTGTGCCGATCCGCCTCGACGGCCACTTTCAGCTTCGTGCCGACGCCGTCGGTGCACGAAACCATGACCGGGTCTTGATAATTGCGGCGAAACAGCGGGCTCGCGAAATCAAGCTGGTAGAGCCCGGCGAAGCCGCCGTCGAGCGGCATCACGCGCGGGGTGTAGGTGCGATGCAGCAAACGCGGCAGCCGAGCCATCGCTTGGTCGTACACTTCCAAGTCGACGCCCGCATCTTTGTAGGTGGCTTTAGCCATAGAACCGCAATCGCCGGCACGTGAGAAAACGAAGATTTTAGAAGCCGCCGCAACAAGTTGTCAAACGACGGTGATTCAGCGTCTCCTAGCTTCGACGAAGTGGTCGCTTGACAGACGCAATCGCCGCGAATCAGACTAACTTCCGTCGAGTCGCCCCGCCCGACGGTCGCTCGCGATCATCGTCGTTCGCGTAGCCCTTCGATCGGACCGAAACATCTATTCGCTCATGAGGTCGTCCGTGTCGCATTCCACACTTCGCGTCGCTCGCTTCGTCGGTCCGGTTTTCACACTCGCCGTCGTCGCCACGGCGCTGCGTCTGCTGGCCGCCGACGTTCCGACGACTCCGGCCCTTTCGACGTTGGCCCCGGCCGCCGATTTGGAAGTCGCCGCGCAGAACTACCTCACCAAGATCCAAGGCTTTTTGGTCGACGAAGCGACGTTCGGCAAAAACAAGGATCAACTTTCGCAGAAGGCCAACGCGGTCGTTGCGATTGCGCAAACGCTCGGCAACTACGACGGCAAGAATAAATTTCAAGCCGGAGCCGTCGACGCGATGAAGGCCGCGGCCGACCTAGCGAAGGCCGGCGACTACGCCGCCGCTAAAACCGCCTATGACGCGCTTTCCGCCGCAATGGCGAAGACGGGCGACGCCGCTGCGGCGCCGAAGTGGGAAAAGGCTGCGCGGCTCGGCAAGCTAATGCACGAAACGGCCGAGGTGAACAGCCGCATTCGTCGCAACGTGCGTCGCTTCGCCCGCACTAAGAGCGAAAGCGCGGAAGACGCCGCCGTTCTACTGGCGTTCGCGCAAGCCACGATCCACGACACGCACGAAGTGAAGAACCCGGCCGACTTGCCGAAGTGGTATGCGATGGCCGAGGACATGCGTAACTCGGCCGCGGCCCTTTCGAAAGCGTCTCACGGCGGCGACGAAGCCGGCTTCAAAGCCGCGCTCGACAAGCTCGGCAAAAACTGCGACGCTTGCCACGAAGTGTTTCACAACGAGTAACGCCTGACCGACCTGCCGCCCTTGCACGACGGCCCCGGACTTCGATTGAGGATCATCGAGTGGACAAACGCGACAAGAAGCGAGCCGACGTATTGAAGACGAAGTTGCAGAAGCTGCAGCAGTTGCTGTCGGCCGCGAAGCAGCAGATGGACGATCCCGACGAAGCGCGGAATCTTGAGAAGCAGATCGCCGAGGCCAAGGCCGAGCTTGACAAGCTGAAATAGCGACGGGTGCTACAAAGGAGCCCGACGAAAACAAGCCGGCCGAAGACTTCAGGGGAGAAGCTCCGGCCGGCCCGCCACATCGAAGCTGGGTCGACCGACGCCCGTGGCAAGCGTCGGTCGTATTTCGTGCGAACGGGAGGAGGTCGACTCCCGTTCGCTTCTAGCGGCAGGCGAAAGCTCGCCGGCCGCTAAGAACGGTGAACGATGCCGATTTGGTCGCGTCCGTCGCCGTCCCAGTCGCCGACGACCGGGGTGTCGCCGTCGTCGCCGAGTTGGTACGTCAGGTCGTTCGCGTCGAATCGTCGATCGCCGTTTGTGTCAATGATCCATGCGCCGCGGCGATACACGCCCAGGTCGTCACGCCCGTCGCGGTTGAAGTCGCCGACGACCGGAATGTCTCCCGCTTCGCCGAGCGTGAATGTTTGATCGGCCTCGGTGTATCGCCCGTCGCCGTCGACGTCGAGCGTCCACACCCCGGCGTCGAACGCCCCGATGCTAACGACGCCCGTGCCGCCCCAATCGCCGACGATCGGGTTGCTCGCCGAGCCTCCGAAGCGGAAGGCATGTCGTACGGGCGTCGCTTGCGGCGCGCCGGCGGCCCCGGCTCGTACGATCGCCTCGCCAAGCGCAGGCCCGACCGCGAGGCCGGCGCTTTTGTTCACGCCGTGCAGCGCGTTGAGCGGGTGCGGTAAGCCGGGTTCGCCGATCACCGTCGGCGAATGGAAGCCGGCCTGGGCGACGGGAAACGCCGACTCGAACTTCTCGCCGGCGTACGACACCACCGCTATGTCATCTTTGCCGTCTTGGTTCCAATCGCCGACGACCGGTCGATCGCCGGCGCGGCCGAAGGCGACGAAGGCATCGTCGCGATCCCAAGTGCTGTTGCCGTTCAGGTCGATGTACCAGCGGCCGTCGATGAACATCGCCAATTCGGTGAATCCGTCGCCGTTGAAATCGCCGGCGAGCGGAATGCCGGCCGTGGAACCGAACTGAGTGCGAAACACGTGCGGCGGACGCACCATGCCGAGTTGCAAGCTCCATTGAGCGCGCTGGGCGCCGCCGGCCGTTTCCCAACTGCTCCGCGCGGATACGGGCTGCACGGGCGCATCGGCGACCGAAGTCGGACGGATACGCTTTCCGTCTCGAAGATCGATCACGCTCAGATGCCAAGCCGGAGCATCGCCGCGGGAGAACTCATCGGCCGCCGCGCCGATCGCGCAGAGCATCTCCGCGGCAAGAGCAAGGCCCGACAAGATCGTGAGACGGCGCATTTCGACGGCCAAGCGCGCAGCGGGAGCGCAGAACCAGGACATGTGGAAAACTCTTGGTGTGCGTCAAAGTCGGTAGGATCAGCAGAGCAGAACCGCACGGCCTTGTGAATCGGCGCGTCGCGGTTTTTCCGAAGGTCGAACGGCGAGCGATAAGCGAGTGAAACTGGTGCGACTTTAACGTCGCGGTGGGATACGATCGTGTCGATCGCGGCGGGTTTTTGCCGGCAGCGACCGCAAGCCGTTATCGCGATGAAAGCGGTGCGATTCGGCCCGCAACTGAAAAGTAGGTCGAAAATCGGGGCCGGTCCAATCCGGAGGCGAAAAAAGCTGCGGATTAGGTAGGAAATGCGGTTCCGCGAACGATTGACTGCCTGCGCGGTTGGGATTGCGGCGCTCCAAGCGCCGCTTGGTCGCTCGGAGAATCTGAGCGGGAGAGAGGAAGAAAATGCGCTGGAAGCTTATTGCCGCCGGCCTCGGCTTCGCCGCGCTCTGGATCGCGAACTCGGCGATGAGCGTGGTCCCCGGCTCGGCGGCAGCAAGGGCGCAGCCCTGGATCGGCTACGCGTTCTTGGCCCTGGCCGGCGGCTGCCTTGCCTGTGCCGTGTTTCAACGACGTCCCAGGTAGCCGAGTGATAGCGGTCAGGACAGCAAAGCGTTTTGCTCACTCGCCGCCTTGCCTCGGCGCGGAATATCTCGGCACCTTCTCCCGCGCGGGGAGAAGAGTGCACGGGAGACGTTGCAGGCGGCGACTAGCGATTGTCGGCGACGCTCTTCACGTCGGTTTTCGACGTATCGCGATAGAGGCCCGGATCGTCGATGCCGTCGCCGTCCCAGTCGCCGACGACCGGAACGTCTTGGGCATCGCCGAACGTGAACGCACGGTCACGAGCGTCGAGCACGCGGTCGTGGTTCGTGTCGATGTGCCAGAAGCCGTCGCGGTAGATTCCGACGTCGACAATCGTGTCGCCGTCGAAGTCGCCGATGACCGGCTTATCGCCCGGTTGGCCCATCGAGAAGGCCAAATCTTCGTCGGTGTATTTGCCGTCGCCCGTCAGATCGAGCTTCCACTGCCCGTCGCGAAAGATGCCGATCATCTCTTGGCCTTCGTTGGTCCAATCGCCTGCGATCGGCACGTCGCCGCCCCAACCGTAGAGGAACACGTGGTCTATGAGGTCGGAACGGACGGAGCCGGCCGAGGTGAGCTGCATCGCGCGGACGCCGAGCGTCGCGTCTTGTGCGAGCGGCGGTAGGTTCTTGATCGGCCCATGCTTGGCGTTCTCGGCCGACGGCAAACCAGGGTCCATCGCAATGTGTCGCGGGTCGCCCGGCCAAGCCTTGCCGAAGATGGCGATGTCGACCTTGCCGTCACCGTCCCAGTCGCCGGTGACCGGCAGATCGTCGCGACGGCCGAGCTTGGCCCACAAGTCTTGGTCGTCCCACTCACCGTTGCCGTTGAGATCGACATACCACGATCCCTCACGAAACACGCCGACGTCGGTGCTGCCGTCGCCGTTGAAATCGCCGGTGACGGGAATCGCCTTGGCGACGCCGAAGTTCAGCTCGCGCACGGTCGGTTGATCGTCGTCGCCCGTGCGGAGCTTGAACAAGCCCTGCCGAACGGTTTCCGATTTCCAATCCGGGCGCGCGGCGTTGATTTCTTCGAGCTCGCGCGTGCTGGCCACCATCTGGCTTTGCGTGAGACGCGAGGTGCGCGGCTTGCCGCCGTTGACGACGCTCAAGTGCCAGGTGTAGCCGACCACCCCGTTGGCGTATTGATCGACGGCCGCAGGCGGAATCGCGGGCGCAGGATTCAGCGGCGTCGGTGCCGGCGGCGGCGGCGCGGCCGGGTTCGGATTGAACGGCGGCGGCGGCGGGTTCTCGAGCACGATGCGATAAGGAGGCGGCGGGTTGGGAACGATCTTCACTTCGCTGAAGTTGTTCAGCCGCGAATGATCGCCCCAACCGATGACGATCCGCGCGATCGTATCCGGAGCGACGGCGTCGCCGCCGAACGTACCTGGCGTGTCGACGTAGTCGATGTAACCGGCCGGCTGGACCTCGCTGATGATGTACTCGCCCTGCGGGATGTCGGCGAAAAGATACGAACCGTCGGCGGCGGTGGTGATGAACTCCACGCGATTGCCGCGGACGTCGAAGATCGGCTGGCCGTCGGGGCGGGAAATCCGCAGCGTGACGCCGCCCAAGCGTGTGTCGTCGGCCGTCAGCTTGCCGTCGCGAATCGTCGGCAAGCTCTTGATAATCGAGTCGACGTCTTCATCGGGGGCGACGATCGTCGGGCCGTCTTGATAAACATAGCCGCCGATGCTCGAAGGAATCTTCTCGCAGAAGTTGTATTCGACGCCCGTGTTGTGCGAGAGCAAGGCGATCTCGCCGATCACGTCGTTCGCGGCATGCGAGCCGACGGTGATGCCGTTGATCGTTCCGATCAAGTCGCCGCCGTCGAAGTAGCCGGCCGGCTGATACTCGCGAACGCTATACGTGCCGCGCAAGAGTTGATCGAACTTGTAATGGCCGGTCGCGTCGGTGAACGTCGTCGCGACGACGTTGCCGTTGGCGTCGAGGAGTTCGAGCTTCACCCCGGCGATGCCGACTTCGCCGTTGTTTTGAATGCAGTCGCCGTTTTTGTCGGCGTGAACCTTTCCCGCGATGCTCCCGTATTTCTCCACGAAGTCGTAGCGGATGCCGAAGCGATCGCTGACGAGTTGAATTTGGTCGATGCGATCGTTTGCGCCGATCACGCCCGAGGTCACGCCGCCGACGGTGCCGACTTTGTCGGCCGAGTCGAAGTAGAGCGCCGGCTGCGTTTCGCGAACCGAGTAGGTGCCTTGCAGCAAGCGGTCAAAGAGGTATTCGCCGTTCGAATCGGTGTATGTCGTGGCAATGACGTTGCCGTTGACGTCGAGCAGCTCGATCTTCACGCCCGCGATCAACGCTTCGCCGGGATCATAGCTGAAGTCGTCGTCGTTCTCGGCGTGAACGCGGCCGGAGATCGAACCGAACTTCTCGCAGAAGTTGTATTCGACGCCGTGCTGTCCGGAGGCGAGCACGATGCCGCCGATAGTGTTCGGCGTCGGCACGCCGCCGACCGTGGCGCCGTTGATCGTGCCGGGCAAGGTTCCGCCGTTAAAGTAGCCGGCGGGCTGGATTTCGCGAACCGAGTAGGTGCCGGCGTCGAGATCAAGAAACGCGTATTCGCCGTTCGCATCGGTCTGCGTCGTACGAATCACGTTGCCGTTGGAGTCGAGCAGTTCGATGGTCACGCCGGCCAGCATCGGTTCGCCCGGATCGACGAGGCAATCGCCGTCGTAGTCGGCGTGCACATTGCCCCGGATGCTGGAAAGCTCCTGAGGCGTGATGCTGAAAAACGCGCCCGCGGTGCGAACGGGGACCGGCAACCCGGGCGGCACGTTGTAGTCGTCGCGGGGAACGCCCACGCGGTCGGCCAGATCGTTCGTGTAGGCGTCGAAGAAATCGGCCGTGCCGGCGGCCGACTTGTAGTGCGGCGCGTTGAACGTCGCCGTCATGTGCGTGTATTGAAATTCGTCGCCTTCCACCAGCGCGCTCGCCGATCCGAAATAGCCGCGTTCGTCGACGTCGGCCTTGATATACAGCTTTTCCCCGGCATTCCAGCCGGAGAACGTCAGCACGATCGACGTCGCACCGTCCCAATTGCCCGCGATGCCGGTAAGAGTCGTGGCGGAGAGAATCGTAAAGCCGTTGCCTTCGAGTTGCAGGTCGGCGTTGCCGAAGCCGCCGACGCCGAAGTTTGTGCCCGCCGTGTCGAAGAATGTCTCGCCCGGATCAAGAATGCCGTTGTTATTCTTGTCCATGTTGATGATGAGTTGCGTGAGCTCGGCGCCGGGCGGCCCGCCGGTCCACGTGATCTCGATCACGTCGGCCGTCTGATCTTCGCCGTCGGTCGTGTCTTCGTAGTACACGGCGCCGATATGGATGTCGGCGGCCATCGGGCGACGATCTTGCAAACGCTCGATGTTGCAACGCCGTTTCAAGCTGCGACGGGCCGGTTGCGCCTGTCGATGCGCCGAATCTTTACGCAGCCAATTGGAGAAGAAGCCCACGCGCGAAACCTCCGTGTGAATCGTTTCGGCCGATTCCCGTATTTCCGTATGTCGCGCGACGCGGCAAGGATGCCGAACGCGCGCTCCGTTGTGTTTGAATTCGTCGAACTATTTGGTGAGCGGCCGGCGCGGCGGCGCCGCGGTCGGCAATTGGGTGACCTTGCTCGGCGAGCGCGTCGATTCGCCGGGCGTCCAGAGACGAACGCTCGTGTCGAACGCCGCCGAAGCCAGCAATCCGCTGTCGCGATGGTAGTCGAGTGCGGCGACGCTGCCGCTGTGGCCGGTGAGTTGAGCGAGCTCACGGCGCGTTTGCACGTCGAGCACGCGGATGACGTTGTCGCTGCCGCCCATCGCCAAAACGTCGGAACCGAGAAACGCGAGCGAGAAGACTTTGCCGGGGGGCGCAGCCAAGGCTGCCGCCCGCGAACCGTCGGCGTTCCAAAGAAACAGCTTGCGGTCGTCGCCGGCCGTGGCGAATTGGCCGCCGTCGGGCGAATAGGCGATGGCCCGCAATCGCATGCGATGCGCGGGGACGTCGGCCGCCACCCGGTAGTCGCTTAAATTCCAAATGCGTACGACGCCGTTGCGCCCGGCGGCGGCGAGTTGCTGATTGTTCGGCGAAAAGGCCAGGGCATGGACGTCGGACGCGGCGGTCGTCAGCTGGTGAGCGAGCGCTCCCGACTGCGTGTCATAGAGTCGAACGACGTCGTCAAATCCCGCCGCTGCCAAGAGCTTGCCGTCGGGGCGAAACGCGACAAGGTGCACGACTCCGGTCGCCACGCTCCAGCGGCGCACGATTTCATGCGTCTCCAGATTCCACAGCAACACTTGATAGTCGTCGCCTCCGGAGGCAAGTTGCTTTCCGCTCGGATGAAAGGCGACGCTGCGGACCCAATCGGTATGTTCACGGAGCTGAGCGAGGAGCGAGCCGTCGGCGATATTCCAAAGTCGAATGCGATGATCGTCGCCGCCGGCCGCGAGGATCTGTCCGTTGGGATGGACGGCGACGGACGACGGAACGGCGGCTTCTTGGGTCTCCGGATCGATCTCCAACTCGATCGTACGATCGGGAGTTTTGACCGACGGTTGAGCTTGCGCCGGTACGACCGCTCGCGCTCCGGAAGCGTAGCCCGCAACTCCCAGCGCCGCGGCGGGAAACTGCAGGCCAAGTCGAATCAATACGTCGCGACGAAGCATTCGGCGGTCCCCATTCACAATCCGTTGCCGCGCACGCGGCATCGTCCGCCGAGGACGATCGATGCGCGCAGGGGCTCAAGGTCGACAAAGAGTCTCGTCCTCTATATCGACCGTTCGTCGCGGCGGCCGCAAGGAATCGGCCGAGTCTTCCGGTCGGGCGCTTTGCGCGGAACTCTGCCGCCCGGTAGACCGTCCGGCACGTAGCAACAGGGCGTTTGCACGATTGCCGGCGGCACGGCGGCTCGCAAAGATAGCAATGCCGGATCGCGCCGGTCCCCCTTCTCCTTCACTACTTCCAGAGCGAGGCAGCGATGAGTTTCATCAAAGAGTTCAAAGAATTCACGATGCGCGGCAATGTCGTCGACATGGCCGTCGGCATCATGATCGGAGCGGCTTTCGGCGGCGTGGTCTCGACCTTAGTCGAGAACGTCATGCTGCCGGTGATCTCCGCGGTGACGGGCAAGTTCGGAGACTTAGCGACGATGGCCCAGAAAGTGGAAGTACCCGGCTTCGACCCGATTCTCATCAAGTATGGAGTGTTTCTCGCCGCAACGGTGAAATTCATCATCACGGCCTTCTGCTTGTTCATGGTCGTTAAGGGAATGAACACAATGAAGCGTAAAAGCGCCGACGAACCGCCGCCGCCCGCTCCGCCGACCAAGGACCAAGAGCTGCTCACCGAGATTCGCGATTTGCTGATTCGCCAATCGCGCGGTTAGAAATGCTCCGCAGAGTGCGGAGGAAATAGAGAGGCGCTGGTGGGAGTCGAACCCACGGTGGCGGATTTGCAATCCGCTGCCTTAGCCACTTGGCGACAGCGCCTTTTTCGTCGTCTCGATACGAAACGACGCGAGTTACGGAACGACACGCCGTAAAGCCGGGGCGTTCGCGCAGGTTTGGTCGACGGCGGTCAGAATAGCGACGTCGATCCGCGAGGTCAATCGGCTCGCGAGGCCCCCTCGATTGGGCCGCACATTTCAATGCGCGGCCGTTACCACTTCAGCTCCATGCCGAGTTGCGGGCCGTGCATAAACATGTCGCCTTTCGCGTTGGCGACCGTGCCGGTCCCGATGCCGTCGTTGGCCGGGATGATTTGGTCCGGTGCCAGAGCGATTTCGTTGATGTACATAAATTGGTAGCTCGCCCGCAGCGTCAGCCACATGTAGGGGCTATAACCGACGACGGCCTGAGCCTCGCTGAGCCAAGCTTCGTTTTGGCCGCCGGTTTGGCGATCGATGATGACAGTCGTGTTGTTGAAATCGCGCACGGTGGTGCCGATGTGAGCGTCGTTGTGATAGAGGCCCGTCTTCACGTTGAGTTGATAGGTCATCAGTTCGACTTCGTAATTAAGCCGGAAGCCGATTTGCCCGCCGATCATGCGGTTGTAGGTGCCGATTTGAGCGACGCTCGACCCGACCGGCGGTCCGACGAGCCGCTGCGACGTGACGGACATCATCTCGCGGAATTCCACATACCGGACGCCGATCATCCAGTTGAAAAAGTCGACGGTGTTAATCGCGTTGAATTCGTAACTATGAAAGCCGTCGCGAATTTCGATGCGCTCGCTTTGAGCGAACCGGTAATCCGACGTCGCGGCGTCCTGCAATCCGAAGAAAATCGTCGCCGCGGGAATGAAGTCGCTGGCGTCCGTATGGGCGTCGATGTCGTCTTTGTAGTAGGCCTTGCCTTCGAGCGTCCAATCGCAAAACGTACGACCCAACGTCAAGATCGGAATTGTTTCTAAGTTGAAGTCGGGGTCGCGGCTGCGCGCCAAAATCTGACCGTTGCCCTCGGCGCGAACCAAATTCTTCCAAGTCGCATCGTTGCGATGCATCCACCAGGCGTCGACGGAACCGTACACGTTGCGATAGCAGGCTCGCACGTTCGGGGCGCAGTAGTCGAACCAATCGTCGCCGAGCGAACTATTGATCAGGCGTCCGGCCTCCTCGCGCTGAATGGTTTGCGGCGATACCGGCGCGGTGCTGTTATACGGATACTGTTCGCCGGTCTCGGACAGCGGACGGTCGGTCGGCACCGAATAGGGCGACATGCCGACTTGAGCCGACGTCTGTTGAACGCCGCCGGCTTGGTTGAGATTGCGCGGTGCGAGGTAGCCTGCCGTTTGCGCGTCGACGCTGGAATAAAGCGGCGCTTCCGGCAAGCCGGACGCCGTCTGCGAGCCCGGCGGCGCGAACATGCTCTCGGCGGAGAATTCATCGCTCATTATCGGCGCGGGGCGGGGCGCGACCGGAGTCTGGCTCCACGCGGAAGTCGTCGCCGACAGGCCGAACAACGTCGCGGCGATCAGAGTGCGAATTGTGCGGTCCGATGTGCTCATGGCGAGTTCCGAGTGTTCGTCCGTGGCCGGTGTTCGGCGGAGCTTATTAAACCGATCTGCGGAACGATGTCTTCAAGAGGCGCTGGTGGGAGTTGAACCCACGATGGCGGATTTGCAATCCGCTGCCTTAGCCACTTGGCTACAGCGCCTTGGTGTGTTCTTGTTTTGCGGTTGGACGAAGGGGAATCGAACTCCTGATACTGTTGGACCGATCGGGCCGACTACCAGCGCAGTTCGGCGCCCACCGAGGGGCCGTGATAGAACATGTCGCCATGAGCGTTCAAGGCCGTACCCGAGATGGCCGGATTCACGGTGTTCAACTGATCGGGAGCGAGAGCCGTTTCCGTAATCCAAAAGCACTGATAACCGCCTTGGATCGACAGATACGGGAGCGGACGATAGCTAAGCTTGGCCGAAAGCTCTCCGGCGAAGGCGTCGTTTTGCCCGGCGACGCGAACGTTCCGAACCGTAGTCGCGTTGTTATTGTCGCGAAGCAGGGTCGTCGCCTGGCCGTCGTTGATGTAGTAACCGGCTTTGCCCGTCACCTCAACGCCCAAAAGTTCCCAGTTGTAGCCGCTACGAAAGCCGATCTGACCGCCCCAGAGGTGGTTGTATGTGCCGACCGTCGAGGTGCTGACGTCGCCCGCGTCGGTCGCGGTGATCGTCATGTTGTCGCGAACTTCCATGTAGCGGAAACCGGCGATGAAATTGAAAATCCGCGTCGTTTCGACGAGGTTCAATTCGTAACTGTGAATGCCGGTCGCCAGCCGCAAATTGATGTTGTCGGCGGCGACGTAATCATCCACGAGTCCGAGCGGAGCGGCGAACGGAAAGGTGACGTTGTTAACGGCCGTCGCATCGCCGACGGCGTCGAGGTCGTCCTTATAAAAGAACGTGCCTTCGATCGCGACGTCGTTCGGCAACACGTAGCCGGCGATGATTCGTGGAGCCGATTCGACGCCGAAATTAAGATCGGCCGTGTCAAGCATGCGTACGCCGCCGACGGTCGTCTGCGCGATCGGCCGCGGTGCGGCCCCCTTGCGATGCACGCCGAACCAATCGGCGGAGAGATAGCCTCGGCTCGTTCGCTGGCAGGCTTGGCCGCCCGACCATTGGCCGACGTCCGGCGGACAGTCTGAATAGACGGGTCCGGCGGCCATCGGCGGCAAAGCGTTGAACATCTCCGGGGCCATCGGCTCTTGAGCCAATGCCGAGCCGACCAGGGCCGTCAGCGTGGCAAGCGTGATTAGCAGGCGTGCGCATTTCATGAGGCCGATTCCTCGATCAATGATGATCCGAGCACCGTGTTTTGGGCTGCGAAAGATTGCGCGGCGGCAATCCTCCCGCAGGCGGGATAGTTCCTTCCAACGGATTCATCGGTACAGAAGGGCAGTCAACTCAAACGGAAAATACGGACGCCGCGCCATATTCCTTACGATCAGCACGATCGGACCGCTCGCAAGCCTTACCCAAACGTCCCGGAACGTCCTGTTTCAATTCATTTGAAGGATGCCGGCGACGGCGTTCGATGCCGAATGCAGAGCCGCAGAAATCGCTGTCGGTGCCGGCGAGACGGCGTCATGAGGACGCTCAGCCGGCTCGAACGCGAGACAAGGCGCGGCGGATTCCACGTTTATGCAGGGAGGTTCCTATGGTTCTCTTGGGATGGATTCAACGTCGGCGTTCAGGCAAGGTGGCCGAACGCCATGCCGACCGAATCGTCGCTCGCCTAAGCAGGCTGGTACGCGACGCAGCGCTGCCGCGCGCGGCTGGACTGCCCCGCGCGGAGGCTCGCGGTTACATTCGCGTCAAGGCGCTGTCGGCGGTCGCGGCACACATTGAAAAGTCGAGCGACGCCGACGACGCGATTCCGTCGCGGCTGCGGACGCTGGTCGCCACGCTGGCGACGGAGCATCTCGTCGTCGAATTGATGCGACAGCTCGCGCACGGCTCTTCGCGCACGGCGACGAAGCGTCGCGCGGCCTAGTCGCGACTTCATCGGCGCCGTTCGGGCGAAATGGCCTTACGACGAGTTGGACCTTCGAATCCGGCCGATCATCAGAAATTCTCCGGCGTCACGTGTTGCCTCGAGCGGCACGTGACGCTTGTTTTTAGCTCGATTTCCGCCGTCAGGGCTGCGATCGGCCGATTGCCGACGCTCAACGTCAGCGGTACAATCCGCGTTTTCGCCGAACGCCGATAATCCAGTCGTTCGGCCGCGTTCCGCCGTGTCTGAGTGGAGCACGCATTCGGCGTGTCATCCACCCTCCGACCGGTTGCGGCGCGCGGCATCACGTCGCTTTTCCCTTCTTGAGGTTGTCAGCTATGTCCGCTTCCGCAGCGTACCCGGATCAATGTGATTTCGGTCTCATCGGCCTCGCCGTTATGGGCGAAAACTTGGCGCTCAATATCGAGAGCCGAGGGTACAGCATCGCGGTGTTCAATCGCACGACTTCGGTCGTCGATCACCTGGTGGAAGGCCGGGCCAAGGGAAAGCGCTTCGTCGGCACGCACTCGCTCGAAGAGTTGGTCAAGAAGGTGGCCCGCCCCCGCAAGATCATGATCATGGTCAAGGCCGGCAAACCGGTCGACGAGTTGATCGACCACTTGATTCCGCTGCTCGAACCGGGCGACATCATTATCGACGGCGGCAACGAGCACTACACGAACACGATTCGCCGCACGAAGTACGTTGAAAGCAAGGGCCTGCTGTTCATCGGCACCGGGGTTTCCGGCGGTGAAGAAGGCGCGCTCAAAGGGCCGAGCTTGATGCCCGGCGGTTCGCCCGCCGCTTGGCCCCTGGTGAAACCGATCTTTCAGTCCATCGCCGCGAAGGTCGGCCCGAACAACGACATTCCATGCTGCGAATGGGTCGGCCCCGACGGCGCGGGCCAGTATGTGAAGATGGTTCACAACGGCATCGAGTACGGCGACATGCAGATGATCTGCGAAGCCTACTGGTTGATGAAGCAGACGCTCGGCTTGTCGAATGAAGAATTGTACGACGTCTTCACCGAGTGGAACAAAGGCGAGCTCGACAGCTATTTGATTGAAATCACGCGCGACATTTTCAGCGTGAAAGACCCCGAAACCGGCAAGTACATGGTCGACCTGATCGCCGACAAGGCCGGCGCGAAGGGAACCGGCAAGTGGATGAGCCAGCTCGCGCTCGATCTCGGCGTGCCGAGCACGCTGGTGACGGAAGCCGTGTTTGCTCGCTGCCTCTCGGCGCTGAAAGACGCTCGCACTCGCGCGAGCAAAGTGCTTAAGGGGCCGGAAGCGAAGTACAAGGGGGACAAGAAGGCGTTCATCGAAGCGGTCCGCCAAGGTCTCTATGCTTCCAAGATTTGCAGCTACGCCCAGGGCTATGTTCAGCTGCAAGCGGCGGCGAAAGAAAACAATTGGCCGCTTGATTTCGGCAGCATCGCCCTGCTCTGGCGCGGAGGGTGCATCATTCGCGCTCGCTTTTTGGAATACATCAAGCAAGCGTTCGATGCGGATAAGAACTTGGAAAACCTGCTGCTCGCGCCGTACTTCCGCGACGCCGTGGAAAAAGCCCAGCCGGCGTGGCGGCATGTCATCGTGACCGCGGTGGAACACGGGATCCCGGTTCCGGCCTTTATGAACGCCTTGGCCTATTACGACGGCTATCGCAGCGAACGTCTGCCGGCCAATCTCTTGCAGGCCCAGCGCGATTACTTCGGCGCGCATACCTACGAGCGACTCGACAAGGCCGGTACGTTCCACACCGAATGGCTTGAGCTCCGCAAACAGCCGAGTTAGCAACTTGCGGCGATCGTAACCGCAGAAGACGCAGGTCTTCGCGCAGGCTCATCGACGTCCCGACTCGATCTGCCTCGTCTGCGTCGCTCCGTGTGGATCCGCGGTCCCCTAATTGGTAACTTCAGGTTGGCGTCGTCCATGACTTCCGAAAAATATCTGCACGATTTGTTTTCGCTCGACGGCCGAGTCGCCGTCGTCACCGGCGGCACCGGAGTGCTCTGCGGTGCTTTGGCCGAAGGCATCGCCAAGGCTGGTGCGGCCGTCGTCGTAGCCGGGCAGGACCGGGAGCGGGGCGAAAAACGGGCCAAGGTGATTGAAGACGCCGGCGGCAAGGCGGTGTTTTTGCCGATCAGCGTCGGCGATCGCGGTTCTTGGGACGAACTCTTGGCGGCGACGCTCAAGCAATTCGGCCGCGTCGACTTTCTCGTGAACGGCGCCGGAGTGAATGCCGCGAGCAGCTACGCCGACTACAAAGATGAAGATTGGGAACGCGTGCTGAAGATCAATCTGACCGGCACCCATCTCGGTTGCCAAATCTTCGGCAAGCACCTCGTGGCTCAAGGATCCGGGGCGATCCTAAATTTCGGCAGCGTCACTTCGCATCTGCCGCTCTCGCGCGTGTTCGCCTACTCGGCCTCAAAGGCGGCCGTGATCAATCTCACGCAGAACGTCGCCCGCGAATTTGCCCCGTCCGGCGTCCGCGTTAACGCCATCTGCCCCGGATTCTTTCCCGCCGAGCAAAACCGCAAGATACTCGACGCGACGCGGGTGGAAAACATCATGAAGCAGACTCCGATGGCCCGCTTCGGGGAACCTGAGGAATTGCTCGGCTGCACGCTCCTCCTCCTTTCGCCGAAAGCGGGCAGCTTCATCACCGGCGCGGCTTATTACGTCGACGGCGGTTTCACCGGAATGCGTTTCTAATCGCTCCGGTTTAAAGCGGTTCAGGCGGCAACCTCACCAGAACGGATACCATTTAGGAGTCGCCATGCCTTCGATCATCATCTTCGGTGCGTCGGGCGATCTAACGAGCCGCAAGCTCATTCCGGCGCTTTTCCAACTGTATCGGAAGAAACGCCTCCCCGCCGACACGAACATCGTCGGCTTCTCACGGACGGAGTTTTCGCACGACGCCTGGCGCGGCCAATTGAGCGAGACTACGCAGAAATTCGCCGGCAAAGATTTTGATCCGAAGCTCTGGGAAGAGTTCGCGAAGAAGATCTTCTATCATCCCGGCGACCTCGGCAAAGACGAAGATTTTCAACAACTCTGCGGGCTGTTGAAGGAACTGGAGCAAGGCAAGTCGACGACGAGGATCTATTACCTAGCGACGGCTCCTCAGTTCTACCCAGAAGCCGTCGAGCGGCTCGGTAAGTCAGGCCTCGCCGACGAGAAAGACGGCGCTAGGCGAATCGTCATCGAGAAGCCGTTCGGCACCGACCTCGAATCGGCCACTCAATTAAATGAAGACGTGCATAAAGTCTTCAGAGAGCGCCAGGTCTACCGGATCGACCATTACCTCGGCAAGGAAACGGTTCAAAACATTCTCGTGCTGCGATTTGCCAATTCGATTTTCGAACCGCTTTGGAATCGAAACTATATCGACCACGTGCAGATCACCGCGGCCGAAGAGGTCAAGGTGGGGCGTCGCGCCGGATACTACGACACGGCAGGCGTCGTGCGCGACATGTTCCAGAATCACTTATTGCAGTTGCTCACGATCACGTCGATGGAAGCGCCGTCGCGCTTCGAGGCCGATTACGTCCGCAACGAAAAAGTGAAAGTGCTGCAATCCGTCCGCCCGATGACGCCGGAAGAAGTCGCCAAGCATACGATTCGCGGGCAGTACAAGGGATACAAACAGGAACCCGGCGTCGCACCCGACAGCCAAACGCCGACATTTGCGGTCGCCAAACTGCATGTCGACAATTGGCGCTGGCAAGGCGTACCGTTTTATTTGCGCAGCGGTAAGGCGATGAGTTGCCGCACGACGCAAATCGTCATCCAGTTCCGCGATCCTCCGCATATGCTATTCGCCAAGGAAAAGCATAAGCATCGCAAGGTGGAAGCCAATCGGCTGATCATTCACATCCAACCGGCCGAAGGCATTCAGGTCTACTTTCAAACTAAGGTGCCCGACGCCGGCATGGCGATGCGGCAGACGACCCTCGATTTCCGCTTCGACAATCAATTCGCCGGCACCATGCCCGACGGCTACGAACGGCTGTTGCTCGACGTGATGCAAGGCGACGCCAGCTTGTTTGCGCGAGCCGACGAAGTGGAGCTCGCCTGGGGTATCGTCGATCCGATCTTGCAGGCTTGGCAAGAACACGAACAGCCGCCGATGGCGGAGTACGACGTCGGCGAATGGGGCCCGACCGAAGCCCTCTACTGGATGGGGAACGACGATCGGTACTGGCTTGACGTCTGCCCGGTGCTCAAATCATCGGCGGCGCACGACTAGCGGATTCGCGCAGCGCCGCTGCCGCTGGCAACTTCCTCTGCTTGCGGAAAGTCGCACTTGGCTCGCTGGGCTAGCCGGCGATCTTCCGCAACGCGACAATGGTTCTCATGTCGCTCGTCGAAACGTCATCCGCCGTCGCCCCACCGCTGCCGCACTTGGCGATCGGTTCGGTCCAAATCGGATTTCCCGTCGTGCAGGCCGCGCTCAGCGGCTATAGCGACATGGCAATGCGAGTCATCGCGCGCAAGCTCGGCGCATCGTACTCGCTGTGCGAAGTGGTGCTCGACCAAACGGTGCTCACGGCCGGCAAGAAGCTCAAGAAGCGTTTCATGCAGGTCGATCCCGGCGAACACCCCGTCGCCGGTCAGTTGATGGGCAGCGACCCGACGGAATTCGCAGCGGCGGCCACGGAACTCGTCGCGGCCGGATTCGACGTCGTCGACATCAACTTCGGCTGTCCGGTGAAAAAAGTGTTGGGACGCTGCCGCGGCGGATTCCTCTTAAGCACGCCGGAAACGGCGCTCGAAATCGTATCGCGCGTGCGTGAAGCGGTTCCGCCGCACATTCCAGTCAGCGTGAAGATGCGTCGCGGACTCGACGATACGCGACAGAGCCGCGACAATTTCTTCACCATCTTCGACGGCGCCTTCGCGCGCGGCGTCGCCGCCGTCACGGTCCACGGCCGCACGGTGCATCAGCGCTACATCGGCCCGAGCCGCTGGGAGTTTCTCCGCGAGGTCAAACGCCACGCCGGCACGCGCACCGTGCTCGGCAGCGGCGATCTGTTTACGGCGCAAGCCTGTCTCGACATGATTCGCGAAACGGGCGTCGACGGGGTGACGGTGGCGCGCGGCTGCATCGGCAACCCGTGGATCTTCCGGCAATGCCGCGCTCTTGCCGCCGGACTTCCCTTGCCGCCGCCGCCGAGCGTGTATGAACAACGCGACATCATTCGCGAGCACTATCGGCTCGCCGAAGGCATTTACGGCTCGAATCATTTCGGCCGGCAAATGCGCAAGTTCGGGATCAAATACTCGCGCCTCCACCCGCAAGCTCTCGAGGTTCGCAACGCGTTTATCGCCGTCTCACGCACGGAGCAACTCGAAGAAGTGCTGGCGAAGTATTACGCGGAAGATCTTCCAGGCCGCTATCCGCCCGATCATCCCGACGAATCGCCGGAAGCGACGTCGTGCGAAGCGGATTGAATTTTCTCCAGCGCCCACAAGCATGCTTCGCGCACCAGCGGTTCCGAGTCGGCGAGCCCCTTCTTGAGCGCATCCTCCGCGTTTGCGGCGCGCTGATTGCCGAGTACGATCGCCGCATTTCGGAGTATTCCCCGTCGTTTGCTGCGCCATAGCGGCGTATCGCGAAAGCGTGCGCGGAACGCCGCGTCGTCCAAGTCGAACAGCGAAATCAAGTCGAGCGGGTTCTCGGCGGCGCGAGGGTAAAACGCCGGCTCATTTACGGTCGGCACCTTGGAATTCCAAGGGCAAACGTCTTGGCAAACGTCGCAGCCGAAGACCCAATCTCCCTGGCCGGCCCTAAGCTCCGCAGGAATCGCTTCACGCAATTCGATCGTCGTATAGCTCAAGCATTTCCGGGCGTCCAGGATGTACGGCCCGACGAACGCGTCGGTCGGACATGAATCAAGGCAAGCGGTGCATGTGCCGCAGTGGTCGGTCTCGTGGTCGGCGTCGAACTTGAGTTCCGCATCAGTGAGCAACGCGGCCAAGAAGAACCAGCTTCCCCAGCGGCGGTTCAAGAGCAACGTGTTTTTTCCGATCCAACCTAAGCCGGCGATTTGGGCGAATTCGCGTTCCAGCAACGGAGCTGTGTCGACGACGCCGCGAACCGCGGCCTTCGGGACTTGCTCCCGCAATGCATCGGCCAGTTCGTGCAAGCGATCATGAATCAGGTCGTGGTAATCTCCTCCCCAGGCATAGCGCGAAACGCGACCGAAGCCGGCCGCGACCGGTGTCGGTTCGGCCGTCCGATACGGCATCGCCAGCATAACGACGCTGCGAACGCCTTCGAGGACATGTCGCGGATGAGAATAGGCCGTTTCTCGAGCGGCCAAGTATTGCATGGTGCCGGCATAACCGGCGGCAAGCCACTCCCGCAATTTCGCACTTCCGCTTGGCGCAATGGCCGGCGCGACGCCGCAAAGTGCGAACCCTAGTCGCTGGGCTTCGAGCCTTAACCAATTCGTCAGTTCGATCGCTTCAGCCAACGAACCGTGCTCCACACAACATTAAGCATGGCAATAGCTTGCGACTTTCTGCCGCCGGAGACGATCGCCGCGCGAATCGCGCCAACTTACACAGCTTACACCGTTTTTGCCTAAGTTGTCGATTGTGATGCATTTCGTTTGGATTAGCTTGGAACGGAGAACCAGTCGCCTTTTCATCCCGCTCGACGAACCACCATGAACCGCAGCTTCCTCGTCGCCGCAGTCGCAACTCTTTCAGTTTGGTTTTCGGCCGACGGTGCCCAGGCCCAGTGGGGGTGGCAAGGCTATCCCACTTGGTATGCCCGCAACGTGTACTCCGTCTACGATCAGGATCGTCTCCCATATTTTTCGCTGCATCCGCCGGTGTATTACAGCTACCCGGTACCGCGTACTTACGGCTACAGCCCGTTCGCGTATCCGGAGTACGTGATGACGCCCGAGATTGCCGCGACGGAATCCGAAATCATCGTCAATCCGTATTACGATCAAGCACCTACGACCGATTCGCCGAAAGCGAGGACGCCCGCTCCAAAGATCGCGCCTCCGACGCGTCAACCTATGTCGCTGCCCAACAAGCGTACGACTGTTAAGCCGGGCGCCGATCGCTCGGCCGCGGTGTCGCCGGTCAAGCCGCTGCGAATTGCGAACCCCTATGCGCCGACGGGTTTCGCTGCCGCCGGATCGCGCTAAGGAGTTCGCCGGCAGATGCCGGCAGCGCTTGCCTTATGGTTCGCACGGCGTGAGCCATCGTTGCCGCGTCGTCGCCAATCGCTCTGGAGCGAACCGTAGGTTTTGCTATTCTACCCGCCCCTTCTTTCGGGCCGGGCCGGCGACTTTTTCACTTCACCCGCCGAGTTCGACCCGAGCGTTTTGCTTCCGCGGAGTGGGCTCATGGGTCGCTTTGTCGTTCTTGCGCTACTGCTGTCGTGCGCGATCGGCTGTCGTAATCGGCCTGCTCAACTCGATCCGTTCCTCGGAACCACGAAGGTGACGCCGCCGCCCACCGGCGCGATTCATGCTCCGACGGGAGTGCCGCCGATGGCGCCGCCGCCCTCCTCGTCGGTTTATACGCCGCCCGGAGGTTTCACTCCGAATAACGCTTCCGCCGTCTCGACGCCTGGATCGCCTTCATCGACTCCCGCCCGCTTCACTGGAACGAACTCGTCGACGACGACTGCGCCCCCGTCGAGCGGAGTCGGTTCATCGGGACAATCGATCCGCATCGTCGAGCCCCCGCCGGGGACGCGTTCCGCTTCGACGCAAACTGCGCCGCCGAGCCGCGCCGGACTCTTTACCGGAGCCGCGTCGGGCGGTGTCGACATTCTTGATCTGCCGGTTTCAAGCAGAGCGGCCCAACCACGCACCGCCTCGGGCGGAGGCGCTGTTCAACAAAGCTACGTCTCCGGAGGCACGGCCGCCGGCGTCGACACCGCGCAGGCCCGGGTCGTTACTCTGCCGGGCCAGGAACCAGCTTACGGCTTCGACGCCGCATACTCGCAACTCAACGGTCGGCTCGAATACTCCCCCGCCGACGGTCGCTGGCTACTGCGTTATATCACCCCGGGCGAGCGATCCGATCGCCTCGGCGGCATGGTCGTCCTATCGCCGAATACGCCGGTCAGCGGTTTTCGCAACGGCGACATGGTCACGCTGCACGGCCGCATGGACAACGACGGCGGCGGCGTCTCGCTTCCCACTTACACGGCGACGAGCGTCCGCCCGCAGCGTGAACAACAGCGTTAGCGATTCGATCGCGAACTCTCACCTGTCAGCGCGGCCGTGATCCGGCGTAGAAACGCGAGCGCCGCAAGCCCGATCAGCATCGGCACGAGGAACTTCACGCCGGCCCGCCCCGGCCGAAACAAAAACGCCACGGCGCAAACCGCCACGCCGACAAAGATCCAAAGCCTCGGACCGTTAAACTTTTCGGGCAAGGCCAGCCAAAGTACCGCCAGAATCGGCGTCATTCGCAAGGATCCGGCGGCGATAGCCGCATAGCGCTCGCCGACTTCCGGCGAAAAATAGTTGAGCCATGCGGCGATGCAGGCCATGACGACGGCCATGATGCCGAGGATCGTACGCCGCCAATCGTGAATCGCCATAGGCCGCATGCTCATGCTAGATGCGGTCGAGCATATCGATACGGCGAGCCAACTCGTCGAGTTGATCGTCGGAAAGATCGTCGCCGCCGGCCGGCAGCTCGCGGACGATCACCGGAAAATGCGCTTCTCGCAAACGCTCGACGGCCGCTTTCAATCGTCCGAGATTCGGAAATCCTTTTTCGAACGCCCAGTAGATATCAAGCGGAGTCGCCGGTTCGTTTTCCGGCGCGGAACCCGAGATGCCGCCGTTGACGACGGCGACCAAACGGACACGTTCGGGAAAACCGGCCGCGGTGCGCCAGGCCGCCGTGCCGCCCTCTTCGTAGCCGATCACGGCAATTCGCAGCGGGTCGACGTTACGATTCTCGGCAGCGCGATCGATCACTTTGCTGAGAAACGTCAAATCATCCGGAGCCCACTCACCTTCTTTGTCGGCGGCTTTGGGCACGACCAAGATCAGGCGATCGCGTCGGCAAAATGGCGCCCAGGCGGCGACAAGCGTCTTCAACCGCGACTTCTCGAATCCGCCCGACGGGTGCAACAACATGACCACACCGTGCGGAATATCGTCCGAGTAAGTGTCCGGCACGTATATTTCGCACGCATTGCCGTACTCGGCGATTTGCAACGCCTCGCTTTTCAGCGGCGATCCTGCGGCCGGCTTCGCCGTATCGAAGCTTGCCGGAATGGTTTCCGGCTGCGCGGCGGGCTGCAATTCGATGCGCCGCTCGCCTGCATCGCCCTGGATCGTCAACTGAATCGGTTTGCCCGGCGGCGAATCGGCGACCGCGCCGATGAATTGCTCGCGCGACGTCACTTTCGTTTCGCCGACCGCCGTGATTCGTTCGCCGATCGTTATCCCTCGATCTCGCGCCGGCGAATTCTCGAACACGTAGCGTACGCCGACTCCTTCCTTGCCTGACCGGGCGACTCGCTCCGGTAACACGCCCAAGAACGGCCGCCTATACGGCTCCAACTCGTCGACCAACTTCAATTCACGCTCGAACTTCTCGTTGTCGCCGCGAGCGATCGTCACTCGAAGCACATCGCCCGCATAACGACTTTGGATCGCTTCCATGACCTGGACTTGAAGTTCCACCGGCCTACCTTCGACCGTGGTTATAAGGTCGCCGTTGCGCAGTCCGGCAGTGTAGGCGGGCGAATTCGCGCGGACATGCGCCAGCAAAGGCGGATCGGCGTAAACGTTTTTGCCGCGAAAGCGAATGCCTAACAGGCCGGCTTTGAGGTCTTCCCCCGATTGCATCCGGGGCAAAACTTTTTGAATGTGTTCAAGGGGGACGGCGAAGCCGATCCCCGAGTCGTACCACTCGGCGCCGGAAATGTCTTCGTTTTCATTCGGCGAAAGCGGAACCAGCACGCCCATCACGCGGCCGCGAATATCGACGAGCGGACCGCCGTAGTTGGCCGGAGAAATCTTGGCATCGGTCTGCAATGCCTTTCCCCAAATGCGATGGACCGCGCTGACGATGCCGACGGAAAGATTGGCACGCGCCGCTTCGTAGGTGCGCCCTACCGCAATCGCCCACACTCCGACGACGGACTCAGCTTGCGGCGCCGCGGTCGGCACGGGAAGCCCACTGACGCCGTCGACCTTCAACAAGACGAGCTTACGCACGTGATCGCGCGCCACCAGTTTGGCCGGCAGCTTCCTGCCGTCGCCCAGACTTACGACGATCGAGGCCGGCTTATGAGCGAAATTGACCGTGCTGGAAATAATGTAACCGTCCGAGCCGACGATCAAACCGCTGCTCGGGCCGGTGCCGACGGGCGCCTCGCCGAGGGTGTCAAGTCCGCCGATCGTTTCGATCGACACGACCGACGGCGCGGCCTTCTCGGCGGCCGCTCGAAACGCGGCTTCTTCACGAAACGCAAGATCGGCCGGCGCGGCAGCCGTCTCGACCGCCGCGGCCGAGGAAACCGCGATGATCGTCGCGACAACTGCCCAGAGTATCGATTTCGATAACGTTATCACGGCCTCTTCTCCGGCGTCGTCGCTAACGGCCTCAACGGCGCGCGCACGGTCGTTTCGATTAATTCTTGCCCACGGAGCAACGTGATTTTCACCGGATCGACGCGATGGATGAATTCCAATTCACCGCGAACGGCTTCGCACGACTGGGTAATATGATCGTTCACAAACAAAAACAAATCGTCGGCGCGAATTCCCGCCGCGGCGGCGGGCGACCCCGGAACCACGGCATCGACGTAGGGCGGAGTCCGCGCAAGCACGTCGGGGACGAGCATCAGCCCCAGCAAGTCTAAACTCAGCGGGTCGGCGGGCTTATCCGAACGCTCTTCCGGAGCTTTCCGCACGTACGTTCCCGCGCGAATGGACTCGGCCGTCTCCCGTAATTGTGCGGTGGGAATCGCGAAATTGAGCCAAGTGCTCGATTGAGCATGCCGCAATTCTTTGCCGAGCATCCCAAGCAAGCGTCCGCGGTAATCGACCAGAGCGCCGCCGGCCGCGCCCGGATTGTTCGTCATTGCGTCGACAATATAGGCCGGGCCGTCGTACGGCGTCGCAAATACTCCGCGCCGAGCATTCAGCTTCGTCACGACGCTCACGATGCCGTGCAAAACGCTCGCTTGTTCGTCGCCGACGGCAACGCCGTAGAGATTGCTGAATGCGAGCACGCGGGTACCGGGCTCGGCCTCGGCCGGCTCCGCCAAATTGAAGTGCGGCAGGTCGGTCGCATCGATCTTCAAGACCGCGAGTTCCAAACGCGGATCGGCGGCAATGAGTTTCGCCTCGTTGAATTTCCGCCCGTCGTTAAGCGTCACGGTGATATAGTCGGTATCGAGAACATAGCTCCACACGGTCAGCACATGACCTTCGGCCGAAAACAGGAAACCGCTTTGATAGGCTTCCAGTCCGCGATAGCCGCCCGCGCCATGAATCTTGACGATTTTCGGCTGCACTTCTTGCAATACGTCGCTCAAGCCGGCCGCGAGTACGCCGCTCGAACTCTGCGCACAAAGGACGACGACGCCCAACCAGAAAACGCCCAGTCGCAAGCCGTACCCGATCATGGCTTCTCCTTCGGGACGAATTGCCACGACTTAGGCAACAACACCACATAGATGGCATCGCCGTGCCGCACTTCTATCTTGCGCGGCAGCCATCGCCCACCGTTCTCGTGATAGTCGCTGAAGAAAAGCTCGCACGGATCGACGGCATCATCGACGGCGACTTCCAGCGAAGCCAAATCGCCCTGCTGCGGATGTATAAAGAAACGGCACGTGACGCCGCCGTAGCGCCCGATCAGCACGTCGAATTGTTCGGGCCGCTCCGGCAGGGTGAACGTTCCTTCGTATTGAAGGTCGCCGAATTTGTCCGGACCGACGGTGACCAATCGACGCCATAGCGATAGCGCCGCGAGCATGCCCCCCGAACCTTGCGGTTCGGCCGCTCCGACGAACGAGCCGCCCAGCGGCAACACCGCCGCGCCGGTCGGCAATCGGTACTCGACTTGGGCATCATCGATGGTCAGCGTCGCCGCACTCGTGGGACCGGTTGAAGTGCCGGCAAGTTGATCGGCTTCGATCGTCCACGGCGCGCCGTTCCCCTGCAATTGCGATCGAGCGGCGAGCGCTAAACAGACCCGATTGCGCTCGACACCGTTAAAATGGTAGTTGGCGTAGCCGCGCCGTTCGGCAAACGCATCCTTTACGAGCTTGGGGATTTCGGCTTTTTCCGCATCGGCATGTCCGCTGCCGAATGGAAGCTTGAACTTCGGCTTTTCCGGTTCAGGTTTCTTGTCGCCGGGCGCCCCCGGTTCCTCGCGCGGCTTTGGCGGCCCCGGCGGCAAGCCCTTCTCAGGCTCCATCTTGCCCTGTGTCTTTTGCAGAAGCTCTTCGAGATCGTGGACGCCCGGCAAGCGTACGTAGGTATGGTGCGTCACCCCTTTCGTACGATAGGAGACGGGCACACGATAACCCTGCGGAAAGATTCCGAGTACGTTTTTAAAAGCATTTGCCGTGCGGACTTGCCGACCGCCAAAAGCCACAATTTCGTCGCCGATGCGCAGCCCGCGGCGATACGCGTCGCTATCGTCGAGCACATCGGCGACGATGACTCGGCCGTCTTGATCGGACGCGACGCGGGCGCCGAGCGTCGCATGATCGACAATCCGACCGCTCCGCAAACAGCCGAGGAAGTGTTTGATCTGATTTATGGAAATGGCGTACCCGACGCCGACATTGACGCGACCTCGCTTTTCGAAGCTGCCTCGGCCGTTAATCCCGATGAGCTTCCCTTGGGCGTTAAAGAGCGGGCCGCCGGAGTTGCCCGGGTTGATCGAGGCGTCCGTCTGAATGCAGTCGGCGTACTCCAGCAGCGTTCCCGCAGGGTATTGATAACGGTGGATCCCGGAAACGATTCCGTATGTGACCGTCGGCTTAAAGTCGTGAGCCAAGAGAAACGGATTGCCGGAAGCGAACACCCAATCGCCGACGCGTACTTCGTCGCTGTCGCCCATTTCCGCGGACGGGAAGTCGTCGCGCCCGAACAATTTGATCAGCGCGACGTCGCCCACGGGATCGATGCCGACGACGACGGCGTCGTACGACTTGCCGTCGGAAAGCCCGCACTTCATGTGCTTTTCGGCCCCTTTGACGACGTGAAAATTGCTGAGTGCGTAGCCGTCGGGCGTGATCAACACGCCGGAACCGCCGCCGTTGCCCTCGGGAGGAAAAATGGCGACCGTCTTGGTGCGGGCCTCGGCCATAACCGCGACGCGCTCCGCCTCCGCCGCCAAGACGGCGGCGTCGATTTCGACCGCTTCCACACGCGGCGCGATGATCGCGGCGGCCATGATAAACGGTGTTATAACCGACGCCGCTCGCTTCATTTGTAGAGTCTCGGGTCGCAAAGATCGAGATAGTCGCCCGCGTCGATCCCATCGACTCCGAAATCAACGGTGATCTTCAATCGGGTTACGCCGCTCACGTCGAGCGAAATCAGAAGCGGGGCGTCTTCTCCGGTCAGATTCTTTTCCAGCAATACACGATCGTCCCCGCGCACGGTCAGAGTTACGCCGCCGTGCGGTCGGATTCGATCGTCGATCCCCGCGGTCGCCGTAAACTTGACGAACGGCTCCGGCAAGAGATACGTCACCTCGGTTTTGCTGTGGAGCGCAATCCCTTTGTGGTAATCGCGACCGCCGACGCGGAGCAGCCCCGGCTCAAGCGCTCGATCGAAGCGGGGCCGGTAACGTTCGGCAACGCGAGTCGCCACGACGGCCGGCTCGCGAACGAGCGGAGTAAACACGACCTGCTCCGGCTTAATATCGCTGAGATAGTGTGCGGGAAAATCGACGGCATTGACGCGTTCGAGCGGCAACGTCAGTTCGCACCCGGCCGGAGTCGTCACGCGCAGTTTACCGTCGACGAGCGACGTCGCAGCCGCCTGCAAGACGGATCCGGCCCGATCGGTGACGACGCAAAACGCCGGTTCGAGCGATTCGTTTTTGGCGTGATAATAGATCAATCCTTCGATTTTCGGTCGCTTGACGGGCACCTTATCGCCGTCGAGTTCAAACGTCACCGTCTCCGGAGTCACGTCGCCGAAGAGCCCTTCAAGGTAGTCGATCGCCGTATCTTCGCGGATCACAATGAGATCGGCCTTCGGCGTTTGCTGAAGGATCGTCTGCCATTGCTTCGCAATCCCCTCCGGCTGCTCCTTGAAGCGAACGGATCGTATCGCCGCAGTCGGCACCGATGTCGTGATTCCGGAGCCGAAGTCAATCGTCGCGCGCCCCGCGGCCACCGTATATTGCACGGCCGAAAGTTTTGTGCCGTCGATGAGTTCGACCCACAAAACCGCGGTTTCGACGAACGACTCCGAAGCATGTGCCGGCGTCATGCCCACGAGCTGCGCCGTCGCGAGCAGGCGACGGTCGGAACCGACAAGCACCGCGGCCGACTCGGCGGAGAGCGACTCAAGCGCACCGCGAACGCGCGTGCCGTCGGCCAGCGCAACGTCGAACTGCGGCGGCCCTGCAAGTAATGCGAGTGTGACGGCGCTCCAAATCATCGAGCATTTCCCGATCTTGTTCGAGTCGACATGAGAGATTCTCGCGTTAACGCTTCTCGCCCGCTTCCGCCGGCGTGTTGAAGTATTGCTGGATCAAGTCGTAGTAATGCGCAGGCAGATCGCGTCCGATTTGCTGCTTGATCTGCTCGCGCGTTTCCGGAGGCAAATCTCCCCACTCCGACTTATGGCCGATGTCCTTCCGATCGGTCAGCCCCTGGCCCTTCTGTCGGGCGATCCGGCTGTCTTGCATCGGCGAGCTCGATTGCCCGCCGCCGGCGCCCTGCTGCTGTTGTTGCCGCTGCTTCTCCATCTCTTCAATCATCTTATCCAGCGAGGCGATGATACCGTCTTCGATTCGCCGCGTACGTTCGTCCGGGCGGCCCTCGCCGAGCCTGCGACGGACGTCGTCCATTCTGCGTGCGATGTGGTCGAGCGAATCATCCTCGAGCTTTTTCAGGTCTTCGTGCATCAACCCGGCGACGATCTTGAATCTCGAGGGACAGTCGCGGACGTCGTTCAATAGCTGATCGAGGACTCGCAGCCCGGCCCTCTTGCGAAGCTGGTGATGATACGCAGTGCCCTGATAGAAAAGCAGCGAGGCGGGGTCGGCGACGTCGCCCGGCTCCAAACCGGCCAAGACCTGCAACGCCGAGTCGTACATTTTTCGCTGAGCGAGCCAACGACCGAAGTAGAGTCGCAATTGATCGCGCAGCCACGGATCGAACGTCAAATCGTTCATCCAAACTTGCGGCGGCACGAGCCAAGGCTCCGTAGGGCCTGAGCAGATGCCGACAAGCGTTGCGGCGCGGTCGTCGAGCAATGCGGCCGATCGTGCAATCCGATCGAGCAAGTCGAGCTCGTCCGCCGGCGGACCGTCCCACGCCTTGGCCACTGCCGCGACGGCCGACGGATCGGCGTCGGCGAACGACGACGCCGACTGCAGCATGCGTTCGCGGAGGCGCGCTTCGCTCGGGCGGCCCAATCGCCTCACTTGATCGTCTTCGCCGATGCCGGGCGCCTCGTTGGCCGCACGGGCGACGTGTGAACAACCGACGACGCACAAAACCGCGATCACGGACAGCCGCGCTGCGAGGCTCATTTGTTTTTCCCCGTAACGATATCGCGAGTGATCTGAAATACGTCGCGTTCGGTAGACGCCAATTTCTTCAGCATCTCCAGCGCTTCGGCATCGGCTGCGACGTCGACCGATTCATTGATCAGGCGCGTCCGTCGATTCACTCGCAACTGCAATGCCCGAATCATCTTCAACTCGGCGATCCGATCGATGAGCGGTTGCTCGTCTTGCCCGCCGCTTTGTCCCGACTGCCGCTGTTTCTTGTCCTTGAGGTCTTTCTTCGCTTTTTGCAGCGCTTCAATCATTTCTTTGAGCGCGGCGATCACATCTTCTTCGACGGCAAGCGTCAACTGGTCGACTTTCACGGCCGCCAGCAAATCGACGATCTGGGCGATATCGTCGCGCATTTGCTCGACCGTCCGCGGAAACGCGACCGCCGAGCCTTCCTCTTTAAGGATGCCGAGCGCCTTGTCGGCCGCGACCAGAATCAAGCCTTCCTCTCGACTCAGCCGACCCGCTTCAATCTCTTCCGCCTTGCCGCGCGACGCGACGGGCACGCCGTGCAATCCGTTGGTGTCGCGATACACGGCCTCCTGCATCCGCAACATTTCCGTAAAGCGGCGTTCCAAGACTTCCAGTAGGCGGGCCATCTCCTCTTCCCGCAATTGGCGAAGAATCTCCTCCAAGTCGGCTTTCGCTTGCTCAAGCTCGCGAATCGCCTCCTCCTGTTCTTTCATCGCTCCTTCACGCTGGGCCTCATCGATCTTCTTACGGGCCTCCTCCATCCGTCGCCGAGCTTCCTCCACTCGCTGCTGCGGCGATTGCATCGGCGACTGTTGTTGCTCCCCGCCGCTCTGTTGCGAGCCTTGCTGAGGCGGGCCCTGCTGCTGCCGACCTTGCTCGGATTGCCCTTGTTGCGGTCGGCCCGGCGAACTCTTCGGTTCACCTTGCTGCGACTCTCCTTGCTTTGGCTTTCCGCTCTGCGGCTTGTCTCCGGCCTTTGGCGCATCGCCCGGCTTGGCTTGCTCCCCTTCACTTCGCTTCCGCTCTCCGTCGCTGGGATTGGGGCCGTCGCTTTGACGAGCGTCTTGCGGTTTTTCACCGGCTTTCCCCGCGGAATCCTGAGGCTTCATCTTGCGAGCAAGCTCGCCGGCATCTTTCGAAAGTTTATCTTGTTCGGGGCTCGCCGCTTGGAGATCGCCGCCGGCCGTGCGGCCTTCCAACTCGATCTGTTTATTGATCAACACTTTGAGCTGCTTGATGAACTCCTTCACACGAGCCTGCTCGCTTTTGAGTTCCTTGTCGCGATCGGCGGAAAGCAGCATCGCCAACAGCTCTTCGAGTTGCTTCGTCACCTGCTCCTGATTGCCGGTAGCCAGCGCCAGCTGTTTGTTTTGCAGCAGCGCCACCAATTCATCGAACTTTCCGTCCATCGAGCGCGACTGGCTTTCCGCGAACACCTGACGCAAGAGGCGGGCCTGATCTTCGTTGGCTTCGTCGGAAAATTGGGCCAGGAGCTTGATCACTTGCTCAAAGCGTTTGAACTTCTCCGCCACCTTGCGCTGTTCAGACTCCAAATCGATCGGAGCTTCGTCAGGAGCGGGCGCTTGAGCCCGCACCGCCGGTTCACCGAACGGCGGAGTGAACGATAAAAGGGCGACTAAGAATGTCGTCATCACGGCGCCGCGGCGCCATTTCGCTCCACGAACTTTTGCCATAAGTCAGTCTCCCAAAAGCCGCAGCTTACTTTGACGCTGAGCTTTCGTCTTCTCGCCGATTTCCTTTTGCATCGCAATGATCGAACGCAACAGATCGACGGCCTCTTTGAACGATTCCAATTCCAGCATTTTGTTAAGCACGACGTTCATTTCTACCAAGATCGCGTCGGCCTCGCGCTGCGCCTCGCGGCGCAATGACTCGATGCGCGTCGCATCTTTGGTCTTCATGTCGACGGCGAGCTTTAATTCGGTCAGTTTCGCTTCATATTCGGCGAAACGGCGTTCGGCCAGCAACTTCAGCGGCAGAGCGATATCGTCGGATAAGCGCCGTTGAAGGCGTTCACCGTCGGCGACTCGATTGTTGAGCAATTCCTCAACGATCCCCAGGAACCCGCCGGCGACGACCGTCGTCTCCGCCCGGTTTTCCTTGGTGTGCGAACGCACTTGGTCGACGATCACCGAACTGCGATCGCGGCGGAGTTCGTTTTCGCTTCCCTCTTCCGTCGACTCCGGCTTGTCGTCCGCCGAGCCGACGGAAACGAGAGCGTCGCGATCGCGCGTCACCTTTTCGATCAGTGCTTTGAATTGTTCGCGAAACATGATCTCGCGTCCTTCCAACAACCGCAGCAAATCGGCGTCGCTCACGACGGTGAACGCAAACGCGTCGCCGGCGGTGATATTCCCCTCGGGCGCCGCAGGCAAATTCCGATTGTCTTGCGCCATCGCGGTGACATTGAACGTGCGTCCCGGTTTAAGCGGCTCGGCCGATTCACCGCCGGCCAACTCGCGCACCTCGATTACCTCAGACAGTTGGATTTCGCGCCGCCCGGCCGCATTTGCCGAAAACGGTCGCGAATGCGGATTGGCGCCGTCGACGGCCACGTCGAACCAAAGCCGCGCCAGACCGTAATCGTCGGTCGCCTTGCCGACGAACGGCAGGCGAGCCTGCGCGGTGACCGAGGCGTCGACCCCTTGGCGCGCTAGGGTCGGAAACGCCGGCGCTCCGTCGGGCACGGCCTGCAACGTCAAGAGTTCGGTGTTGTCGATGCCGTCGGTGTCGAAGAGTTGGAACGTCGCGGCCGAATCGGCATCGATCCGTCCCAATTCGACCTTGAAGTTTCGCCGCTCTTCGTCGCCGTCAGGCAACTCGACGACCTGCTCCTTCACCCCGCCGGCACCGTCGGGAAGCTTGGCGACGACGTGCGTCAGCTGCTTATCGGCGTGAGCTTCGACGGTAACGATCGTGCCTTGCGGCAGCGGCAAGATTCCCGACACGCGGTACAGCGTGCCGTCGGCTCGACCGGTGTACGGCGGAAATCTACAGACCAGATCAAGCGAGACGCGCGGCCGTTCGACGACGCGAATTTTTAAGTCGCGCAGGCGAGCGTCGCCGCCGCGGATGTCGAGCAAGAGCGACGACGTGAGTCCCCGCAGCGGCGTTTTATAGCGTTGGTTGTCGTCGACGCCGGGCTTGGCGACGCCTTCACGATCGAGAATGACTTCGTTCTCGACCGCCCCGTCCTCGGATTCATAGTAAAGTTCGACTCGATCCGGGAGCACTTTCCGCGCGTCGGCCAACACGACGAGATCAAGATCGGAACCGCGGGCTACGACGCGTTCGCCGTCGACGAAACCCTCGACGGTCAAATGCGTGCGGCGAGGCCAAAGCTCGTCGGTCCGACCGAGCAGGCGATCGACGCCGAAGCGAAACAAGGTCGGCGCGGCCGCTGCAAAAACGCCGATTGACGCCGTCAGAAGCAGGGCGGCGGCCACAGCCTGACGCCGCGGTCGCGGATCGAAAAATTCCTCCAGCCGAACTTGCGAGAGCCGCGTGTGCGCCTCCCGCCGCGTGGCGTCGAGCATCGTCCGCCCACGCTGCGTCAGTTCCCTCGGCTCAAGTTCGACGGCCGTGAGCAGCGACGTCTTAAGGTTTCGATACCGCCGCTCCAACAGCAGCGCCAATCCGGAGTCGGAAAACCTTGCGAAGAAGCGGCGCAGAAAGCGGCGATAGAAGACCACGGCGACGGCGATGCCGGCGCATGCCAGCCAAGCCGTACGAACCGCGATGCGCGGCTCGAACAACCGGTCGAGCCCCAGCACGAGCCAAAATAGCAAGCCGGCGACGGCGACCACGGCCGCGATTCCCTCCACCGCCACGTACGCGCGGATGCGCCGTCGCAATACGCTCAACGTGCTGCGCAGCGAGACGAACGAGTCGTCGCGGGTCGGTGGTGGAGGAGACGCGATCGCCATAAGTCGATTTCGATTCCTTGAATTCTACAACGCTCGTCTAAGCCAACTTCACAATTCGCCGGATCAACCACTCAAAACAGAGCAATCCGCACAGGATTCCGAGCGTCCACTCATTGTCCCACAGCGAAACCGGCCGGGCCAAACGGGGCGTGGAACGCGTCTTGTCAGCCAGCAACTTCGGCAGCGGCGGAATTCCCTGATACCCGGCAAAGACGCTCCCTGCGCCTTCGTAATACGCCCCCGACGACGCCTCCGCCAGCCGACGCAAGAGCGCCGAGTTCAAGCGAACGTCGTCGCTCTCTTTATTCGGCACGCGCACTTGGAGCCGACGAGTCAGCAATTCGCGGTCGCCGTCGGGAAGCATCACGTCGAGTCGATAGGCGCCGGTTTGACGTACGGGAAACAAACCGCGGAAATTGCCGGGAAGCGACGGATCGGACTGGAGTTTGATCGTCTGGTTCGATTGATCCGGCGCGACGACGGACAGCGGGATTTCGTGGGCCTTGAGCGGCTTAGCCTGCGCGTCCATCAATCGCGCACGGACTTCCACGAGATCGTTGAGCACGTAGCGGCCGTTGTCGTGGTCGACCATCAACACGCCGCGCTTTGAATCGCGGAGCAGCCGGGCCTGGGCCACATGGCGCACCATCTGGGTATAGAGCCGCGTGAAGTACGCGGAATTCTCCGCTCGCAGGCGCCAGAACTCACCGCCGCCGACATAGAGCACGCGCCCCGCTCCCAGCGAGCGATCGACCAAGAGAAACGGCCGCTCGTCATCGGCGGTCGCACGCTTGGCGCGCGGAGCTTCTAAGCCCGCCAGGACGACCGATTTATCTTTAACGCCTTTCACAGGGTAGTAATCGTAGAATCCGTCGAACTTGTCCCAGCCGTCGTCTCCGGTCACCGATTCACTCAACTTGAGAAACTCGCTCTTAGCCCCCTCGGAAGTGAACTTGAGCGGCCACGGTTCCGAAGCTCCGGCCGGCGATGAGTCGAGGCCGGTCATAAATCGGCCGAACTCCACGGGATAAAGACTGCGAACCAAGCCCAAGTTGGGATCGCGCGCCGTGATGTCGGTAAAGATGCGTCCGGCGACGAGAATGAGACCGCCCGCTTCGCTTTCGACCCAGTTTTTCAGAAGCGTAATTTGTTCCGAAGTGAGGCGCCGCCAATCCGGGTCGAAGGCGATGACGCAATCGTATTGCTGCATCATCGCCGCATCGGACGGAAAATCGGGCAAAATCTCGCTGGAATCTTGGGAGATCCCGTCACTGCCGGTCTGCAACAACACGTCGACGACGAACTCCTTATCCTTGGATCCGTCGCTGCGCAGGATTCGTTGAAGTTGGTTGCGGAGGAACTGATACTCGCGAGTCGCCGCCGCAGCGAACAACAAGATGCGGTTGCGACGTTCGGTGATTTCCACGTCGACGTCGAGCGCGTTGTCGAATCGGTTGTGATCGTCGGCCGGCGGCTTAGCGACCGCGACTTGAACCGTGGTCCGGCCGATCTTTTCCGGCTTGAGCGTGAATTCGACGGCGACCGGTTTGCCGTCGGCCGGCAACGTCACTTTCTGCGATTGCTTCCCCAGCGGAGGCGCATTTGCCGCCACCTCGCCCGAGACGGACACCTCGCGCCAAGTCAGGTCGACCGACACGCTGCGCCCTTCCATGCCCTGAGCCTGCACATACGCTTTGACGTTAAACGAATCGTTCGGGTAGGTACGGGCCGGAGCCGTGATATCGTTGATTCGCACGTTCTTCAACGGCGTCGACGATCCGAGCCCGATGGGAAACAACGGGGCCTGCGGCAGACGGTCGGCCTGAGCGCCGGCGAGCGCCTCGGCGGGATCAAGGCCGGTGTTTTGCCCGCCGTCGGTCACTAGGACGTAGCCCGACACGGGGGCGAAACGATGTTGAAATATCGTCTGGGCTAACGCTTCGCCGATTCGCGTTTCCGCATCGCTGGGAACGATTGCGTTTGTGAAATCGACCGGTTTGGCGCCATCGGCGGGATTTACCGGAGCGGCCGCTCCGGCATCGGCCGACGACGTCGGTTCCGCGTCGAGCGGTTTGCCGTCGGCTCCCAATCGAGGCATCACGGCGATCGCGCGGGGTTGCGATCCGCCGAAGCCGACGATGTGCAGTTCATGCGTCTTACGAACCTCGTTCCACTCCGGCGATTCAAGCAATTTCAAGGCCGCGGCGGATCGCGAGCCGAGCGGCACTCCGCCGAGTTGCGCCTGCGAGTACGACATTTTCTCGTCGGCGGCGCCGGAGTTTTCCGGAGTACCCTCAGTCGCCGGTTCCGCCATGCTAAGACTGGTGTCGACCATCACGACGACGCGCGACGGCGTGACGACGTCTTCCTCTTGCCGCCATTGCGGCCGGAGCCACACCAGCAAGAGCCCGACGAATGCCAGCGTACGAAGTAATCCCAGGGACAACGCAATTACGGGATGCAGGTCGCGCGTGTCGCGCCGATACATCCACCACACGTAAGCCAAGACCAGAGTGAGCGCGGCTAGGGGCAGCAGCCAGTCTTCCGGTCCGCGTATGCGTCCGAATTGAAAAGTGGTGCGCATGCCCGTTTGGGCGAAAAGCGGTGCCCCAAGAGTGCTCACTCCGCCGGCAAAAAGGTTCATCGAGAAACCTCCTCGCGCGGCGGATGATAAGAGCAGGAGTAGGCCAAGGCTTGCTCACCGATTAAGAGCGCGATTAATGCATAGAGAATCGCCGTGCTGATCATCGACGACGATGCGTCGGCGTCGGCCGGCTGGATGCGGTCGGCCTTGCGATAGAGGAACCGAACGCCGTCGAGCTTTTCCGTCAGTTCAGGTTCGCCGATGCGCGCCAAATCGCCTTCGGCCGAGTCGACGTTGAACGCCGCGTGGCGCAATTCGGTCGTCTTGTCGAGCTTCGTCAGTTCCACACGATAATAGCCGGCATGCTGCGTCGCCGGGTAATCCAACTTGAGTCCCTCCGTCGTAGGCTTCGCCTCCACGGTCGCCGGCCCGCCAAGACCGGCATGCGGCGGCAAAACGCCGATATTCGGTTGATATTCCTTCGGATCGAACACCATCACCAGGGGCGAGCCGACGGCACGGGTCTCAAGACCGCGCTCGTCGCGCTTCGCGATATACGACTGCGTCTCCAACATCGTAATGACGAAGCTCGGGTTTTTCTTCCAATCGCTCCAGGGTGCCAAGGGGGACGTCAGCAGCGCGGCGACGCGTCCGCGACCGAACGATTTTTCGACGACCAACGGCGCGCCGTTGCGAAGCTTGGCGACGACGACGGGCGCTCCCGGCGCCACTTCCGCGTTCCATTCATCGGGCAGCCCGAAGTAGCGATCGACCGTGACGTCGCGCAAGAATGTGTTGCGCTCGTCGGCGAAGCGAGCGAACACCGGATGCGCCGAGCCGACGATGTCGAAAGCCTTCGACTCACGATCGCGAAACAGTTGCTTTTCGCCGAGCAGCGGCACGGGGAAAAGGCCTTGCCCGTCGCGATAGAGCGCGGCGTTGTAGAACTCGGCGGAAGCCTTGTTGCCGACGACGAACAACGCGCCGCCGCCGCCTTGAACATAAGCTTCGAGATTGCGCACGGCCGCGGCGTCGAGTTCACGGACGTTTGCCAAGTAGATGCCCCAGTAAGCGGCCAAGGGGTTGCGTTCAGCATCGTTCAGAAACGCGGGGATCTGGATTTGCGGAGCCAAGCCGCTGGAAATCGGACCAGGAGGCGCGAGTGCCCAAGCCAGGTCCGCCGCCAGCGTCGACTCCGCGTCGCCGTTAATGATTAAGACCGGCATCTTGGCGGGCAGGTTTAGCACGCTGTAGCGACGATTGTCCGCATCGACGGAATCCGCCGGCAATTCCACCGAAATCAAGTGTTCGCCGGGATCGGAGAACGACGAATAGAACTTGCCGACGACCGACTTCCCGGGAGGAATCGGGTCGAGAAAGATCGTGCCGCCCGTGTCGCCGTCGGAACGAATCTCGACCGCGGCTTTTTCCACGGTCGCCTGCCCGTAGTTATGCACTTCCACTTGCATCTCGAAGTGAACGCCGGCGGTCACGGTACCCGACTTCGGCCCCAACGCCGTCACGGCCAAGTTGGGACGCTCCGCTTCGGTGCAATCGACGAAGTACATCTGAGCGGTACGCTTCTCGTAATTCGCCAGCAGGTTGCGCAGTTCGGGAGCGTCGCGCCAATCCTTCGCGCGGAAATCGGAGACGATGTAAAGAATTCGCTCCTCCCCTTCGCCCGACTTGAGAATTGACGACAGACCTTTCAACGCCGCCTCCGGCCCGGCCGACGATTCCGACGGCGCCAGCGGCTCCAACACTCGATTCAGCTTTCGATCGCTGCGGTCTTTGAAAACAAACTGCGAATTCACGACCTCCTGCAGCACGTCGGGCTTGGCCGCGCCCTGCGAGGCCGCGGCCTGCGAGGCACGCAACAACGTGAACGTCTGCGCCGAGGATTCGCCCAGCGCTTCAACGGCGATGCGTTCGACGGCCGCTTTCGCTTCGTCGAACACGTTGCGCTCGGCGAAGCGATCGCTCATCGAAAAGCTGTCGTCAAGCAACACGATGTGGTGCGTCGTCACGTCGCCGAGCCGCTTCCCGAGCGCGCCGTCGAGCCGCGGACGCGCGACGATGAGCACGATCGCCGCCACGGCCGCCATGCGCAGCAACAACAGCAGCCATTCCTTCAACCGAATCCAACTGCTGTGCTTCCGCTGGCCGGCGAGCAGGAATTCCATCGCGGCCCACTTCACGCGCTTGTGCCGCAGCATGTTGATCAAATGAATGATCACCGGCGCGGCCACGATCGCGAGGCCCCACAGCAGCGGTGCGTTTAGGAACGTGGGCATGGTCAGTTACGGTGGTGCATCCCTAGGCGGCTGCTAAGGTAAGCCGCGAGAGCGGCGTCGAGCGGTTGGCTGGTTCGAATCAAGGCGTAGTCGCAGGCGTTCTGCGTGCAGCCGCGGCGAACCTCTTCCAAGAAAGCATGCAATGCTTCGAGGTAGCCTTCACGCAGGGCCCGCGGATTGCAGTTTAGATGCTCCGGCGTCTCCAGACCCTCGAACCGGGTCGGGCCGTTGAACGTGAAGTCGAGTTCCTGATCGTCCATGATGTGAAACACCATGACGTCGTGCCCGCGCTGCCGAAGTTGCCGCAAACCTTTGAGAAGTCCCGCTCGATCCGCGAACAAATCGCTGATTAAGATCACGAGCCCGCGACGCGGCACGTCTTGGGCGACTTGAGCGAGCACGCGCCCCAAATCGGTCTTGTCCGCCGGCTTCGACGCATCGAGCGCGCCGATTACGGATTGCAAATGATTCATGCGGCTCAAAATGGGCGCGGCGCGGCGAACCTTCTCGTCGAACGACATGCAGCCGACGGCGTCTTGCTGACGCAATAACAGGTAAGCGAGGCTCACGGCCACGGTCGCCGCATACTCGTATTTATTGAGCGGTCCGCCGCCGAATTGCATTCCTGCGGACACGTCGACCACGAGCGTGGCTCGCAGGTTCGTTTCTTCTTCGTACTGCTTGATGTAGTAACGATCTTGCTTGGCCCAGACTTTCCAATCGACGCGGCGCAAATCGTCGCCCGGCGTGTATTCGCGATGCTGCAAAAACTCGATCGACTGTCCGAAGTACGGACTACGATGGGCGCCCGAAAGAAACCCTTCGACGATATGCCGAGCCCGCAGATCCAAACGCGAAATGCGTTGGATCGCTTCAGGATGCAAAAATCTTTTGGAATCGGACATCGCGAGTCAGTTCGTCTTCTTTGGAGGGAGTGGTTTCCAGCAAGCGATCGACAATGTGGTCGGCCGTGACCCCTTCGCTCTCGGCTGCGAAGTTGACGACCAGCCGGTGCCGCAGCACCGGCTTGGCCAACGCCTGCAAATCGTCTTCGCTCACATAGGTGCGCCCGTTGAGTAGGGCGCGGGCTTTGGAGCCGAGAATCAGGTTTTGCACGGCCCGCGGCCCGGCGCCCCAGGAGATTTGATCGCGCACGAACGAAGGGGTCTCAACTTCGTTGGGCCGCGTCTGACGAACAAGCGCCAAGGCATAACGCACCAGATGGTCGGTGACCGGCACTTCGCGCACGATCTGCTGCAGTTGCAAAATTTCGTCGGCTTTCAGCACCGCTTCGATATGCGGCGTGCCGCCCCCCGTGGTGCGTTTGGCGATCTCGAATTCTTCGTTGAACGAGGGATAATGGACGTACACCTTGAACATGAAGCGATCCTGTTGCGCCTCGGGGAGCGTGTACGTCCCCTCTTGCTCAATGGGATTTTGCGTCGCCAAGACGAAAAACGGGTCGGGCAGCGTGTGGCGAACGCGCCCCACCGTGACTTGCCGCTCCTGCATCGATTCGAGCAGCGCGGCCTGCGTTTTCGGCGGCGTCCGGTTGATTTCGTCGGCCAAAATCACGTTGGCGAACAACGGACCTTGCAGGAAGCGGAACTCGCGGGCTCCCGTCGACGCGTTCTGCTCGATGATGTCGGTGCCGGTGATGTCGGCGGGCATCAAGTCCGGAGTGAACTGGATGCGACTGAACGAGAGGTCCATCGTCCGAGCGAGCGTGCTCACCATGAGAGTCTTCGCCAGGCCCGGCACGCCTTCCAGCAGGCAATGACCCCGGCTGAAGATGGAGATCAGCAACTCTTCGATGACGTTCGTCTGGCCGACGATCACCGACGACAGTTGCTCGATGATTCGCTTGCGGGCCTCGCCGAGCCGGGCGACGGCCGCCGACGACGCGTCGTCGAATTGCAGCGTTTGTTCCGAAGTCTCACTCATTGGTTTCGATTAGCCTTTCTTAGCGAACCCTTGCCGCGCAAGCGAACGGCGGGCGCGTCGGTCAAAGTCGTCGTGTCGTCAACGTTGATAAATAGGTAGTGCGTTCTGTTCAAGTTGGAGAATCGTCAGGTTCACGGCCGTCGTGTAAACGGTGCCGATGTAGCCCTGGCTCCACGATCCGTCGGGCGCCGCTTCCGTCAGCAGGCGATTGAAGATTTTTTCGCGATAGCCGTCCCAGGTTTTGTCGCCTTCGCGATAACAAACCTGGGCGTAGTAGTAATGAGCGTAGTGCCAGTGGCCGAAGCCTTCGTTTTGGATGTTGCTAAGGTTTCGTTTGCAGTAATCGAGCAACTTCGGCACATATTCGCTGTCGTATTCGCCGGCGTTGAAGAGGCAGGCGATGGCCGCGGCGGTGATCGCCGGTCGCCCGCCGCCTCCTTGCGAACTGTATTGCACTCCGCCGTCGGGCAGCGTGCACTTGCGGATGTACTCCACCGCCTTGTCGATGATTTTGTCGGGCACGGGAATACCCGCATTTCGACAGCCGCGCAGCCCTTGCACTTGCGTGATCGTCGTCGAGCCTTCGTCGAAATTGCTCCCGTCTTTCGCGCTGACATAGCCCCAACCGCCGGCGTCCGTTTGCGCTTCTCCCGTGAATTGCACGGCCTTCGTCAGGACTTCGATCAGCTCTTCGCGGCGCTCGGCGTCTTCCTCTTCGCCGAGAACTTGCGAGAGAAACATCATCGAATAGCCGTGGCCGTAGGTGTAGCGGTCGTCGGTGCCGGGGTCGCCGATGAGCCCGTTGCGTCGGCTGCGGCCGACCAAGTAATCGACCGCTCCACGAATGTTCTTGGCGTACTTCCCTTGAGTCGTCGTCGATCCTTCACACAGAAACGCCATGCCGGCCAAGGCGGTCATCGCCGTCGGATAGGTGCCTTCGTTCGCCGTCCAATGGCCTTGCGTCGACTGGCGCGACGCGAGCCATTCGAGCCCTTTTTCCACGGTGCGCTCGAGCTTCACGTCGTCGACGGCCGCAGCGGCGCGGCAGCGGGAACCGCCCGCCGCGATAGCCAGCGCAAGACACGCCGTCGCGACGGCCAACCCATGATTGCCGAGACTTCGCCTACCGATCACGTCTCTATTCCTCCTTCTCGGCGCGAGGGGCGGGCGGATTCGCAGGAGCAGGCTGTTCTTGCGGATTCTTCTGCAACGCTTTTTGGCGTTCCAGCGCCTCACGGGCTTGCTGAAGCGCTTCGCCGACGCCCGCCGCGCCGCCGACGATGGCTTTACCGACTTCGCTCGCGGCCCCTTCTTTGCTCCGAGCGCCGTTGTCCGTCGGCTCCGGAGGCTTCGATTCGTCCGTATACGGCTCCGCGGTGAAAGTGAAACGCAGCGCGTTGCGCATCATTTTTAGCGTTACGGCATTGCGATCCGGCTCGCCGACGATGTCGATCATTTGAATAGCCGTCGGAAAACGTTTGTCGTAGATCGTCCGGCCGTTGCGTTTGTCGATGCACAACAGCGCCCCCTGCGGCGATCGCATGTTGCCGCCGCCGCGCGGCGTTTCGTAAATCTGCGATGCAAAAACCAGCATCGGCGACTCGCGCGGCTGGTAGAGCGTCAGCCCGTGCCCCGCGATGCGCACCTTGTAAAGCTGCTTCTTCGTCTCTCGGTCGAAACCGTAGAGATGTCCGTTGATGAGGGGATTCTGAAAGCCCCCTTGAACCGGTTGCACGTTGATTCCTTCGCGCGGCCGGTGCGGGCTGTTGGTCAACAACAAATAGTTGCCGCCCGAACGAAACACGTACGCTTCCGACAATTGCGGTTCCGGCTGCACTTCCGCCTCAAGTTGCAAAGCTCCGTCGGCGACGGCGACGACTTTGAACGAGCCTTTCCGGTCCATCACACCGAGTTCGTCGGCCGAGATCGGCCAGAGCCGCGCGCCCGAAGAAAGCTCATGACTCCAGATCGTCTTTTCATCCAACATGTCCGTCATCGCGAGATGGGCCTTGCGCCCCTCGAAACGCCAGCTCACCAACTTGCGCCCGAGCGACATGACCCGTTCTTCCGCTTTCGGCAGCTTCACGGTCTTTATTTGCTCTCCGTCGGCGGCGTTGAGCACCATGGCCTGCTCGCCGCTCGGCGGCGACACGAACAAATACATCTCGTCGCCGAACACTTCGCTCGCCGGATCGATGTCGTGGCGGACCCATAACGTTTTGCCGGTCAGCGGATCGACGACGTACAGCGCGCGTCGCTTGAGATACGACGCATACCGCAGCGTCGCCGGACCGGTCGTACCGATCGGCGTGCCGTCGGGGGTTTGCGCAAAAAACCGCTGGACTCCCCAGTTCATCTGCACATTGCGCAAATGCACTTGCGGCACGTTGCCGACGTTGATTCCCGAGACTGATTCATTCAGATCGTGCCGCCAGAGAATCCGACTCGCCCCTTTCGCGCCGGTGCCGAGCATGTCGACCGCGACGATCTCGTGCCCCAAAGAAACGATCAAGACGTGCCCGTCGACGCGCAAATGCGTGACGATCGGATTGAATTGATTCACGGTGCCGCGCCGATTAGGCTCGGCCAGCGAAATGCGCCATCGCTCGACGCCGTTGTAATCGTGCGCGACGAGCGACTGCGTCGGCTGGTCCATCTCGATGACGACGTCCTGCAAATAAGGACCGCGGCCGCCGCGAAACTCCAACGGAAACTGACGGAACGAGATGCCGGTCGTCGAACGGATTTCTTCCACCTCGACGCGACCAAGCGGCCAGTCGTGGGACGTGCCGGTGAGGTTGCGAGTAATCGAAGCAAGAGCGTCGGCGACCGCCTTGGCGTCGACCTTGCGCTCGCGCCGCCAGTTTTCGAGATAATCCGCCGCTTCATCCGGACGTGCTCCGACAAGCAATTCGAACACTTGCAACGCGGCTTTCCGGGCGGCCTCGGCGTCTTGGCCGGCGGCGACGTGGCGCAATAAGTTCTCGGCTTCCAGCGGCGACTTGTCGCGAACGAGCGCCGCCAATTCCAACCGCAGCTGATCCGCGGCCGGGTGATCGCCGAAGTAGTCCAGGAACCGACGCATCTGGTTCCCGTCGGCCGAAGCCAACGCCGTTTCCCGCCGCCGCTCGATTTCCGCGGCGAGCACTTTCGCGGCTTCCGGTCCGCGTCGAGCCAGCGCATCGAGCCGGCTCCGCACCCAAAGCTCGCGGCGAATGGAGACGTTGCTCTGTCCGATACGGATGGGTTCGTCGCTCAGATTCGTCGCATCGATCAGCCGCAAATATTGCGCGAGGGCTTGTTCGACGTCGCCGGCTTTTTCGTGAGCCATGGCGCGCTGCCGCAAATAAAGCTCTTCCTTATCGGTGCCGAGCGCCAGTTTTTCCAAATCCTCCAAATCGCCGCCGTTCACGGCGATGCCGGCACCGAGCCCTTCCAGCAAAGCGTCGAGGAACAAGTTGCGTGTCCGCAGATCGGACTTTAAGCGATACGACCTGCGCAGCGTTTCCACCGCCTCGGCGATCTTGCCTTCGTCGAGCAGCAACTCGCCGCTTGAGGCCAGTGCGGCCGGATCGTCGGGCTTCGCCGCGAGCTTATTTTTGACGTCGCGACGTAAATCCTCCAGTTGAAAGAAGCACTCAAGACCGCCGGTTCCCTGAGAAATGATTGCGCCGCGGTAGCAAATCAGGTTGCCCGGAATGCTCCCCGAGCGCGACTTACTGCGGCCGACGAATCGCCCTTGTTCGATATCGACGGCGGCGACCTCGGCCGTCGAGAGCGGCAAGAAGTAGCTTTTCCCGTTGTAAAACCCACGGCCGCTCGGTTTCGCGCCGTCGGGCAGCGGCAAGGTCCACTTCAGCTTGCCGTCGGCCGCCGCATAGCCGCGCACCTCGTTGCTTGCCACGGCCACGACGACGTCGCCCGCCACGCATGCCAAGTACAGCCCTTGGCCTCGCTCCTGCTTCCAAAGCAGCTTGCCGTCGAGCTGATTCACGCAGAACAACTTGTCCGATTCAGGAGGCGTAAGATAAGCGCGTCCGTCGGCCAACGCCACGGTCGCATCTTGCCAGCGATTCGCTTCGTCCGAGCTTTGGCGACCGTTGATCTGGAAGGCCATGAAGCCGTGGTTGTAGCGATTGCCTTGCCGCGGATATTGAAATCCCCACAGCAGCGAACGATCGTTGAGGTCGACCGCGACCACGGCGCCTAGCAGCGTCGGACAGATTAGCACCCCGTCGGCATACGACGGTGATAGTCCGCTGGTATGCCGTAATCCGGCGTTCATGGGATCGTTGGCGAGCGCCAACTGCTGTGCCCAATCGAGCTTGCCGGTTTTCGCATCGAGAACGATCAGACGAATTTCGCCGCGTAGTTCGCCGAGCACGTAGAGCCGATCGCCGAGCGGCAGTGGGGCACCGAGGAAAAAAGTTCCCTCGAGCGACGGATCGGTCTCGGAACCGACGCCTCCGCCGATCTCCCACAGCAGCTTCCCTTGCGTGGCCAATTCATAGGCGGCAAGGCGATTGCCGACGTCGCCGTTCTCGCCCGGCATGATGCGTCGGCCGTTGGCCAGAATCAGCGTTCGGTTCACGCCGTTGGTCCGCTGCATGTTGCTTGGCGCTTCCACGCAATAAGCGGCCCGCTCGTCGCTGCTGAAAGTTCCGTAGGCGGCGTCGCGCCACAGCCGTTCGTCGACCAACAACATCAACTGGTTGGGATCTTGCTCGCCGCGCCCGCGGGCCAGCGGCGACTCGCGCGTGAGCAAATCTTCGGCGAATTCGTCGTCGGCGCCGCGCCAGACCCGTTTGCCCGTACGGAAATCGACGGCGGTCAATCCGGTGAGCGTGCGCATAAGCACGACGTCGTCGACGGCGAGCGGATGCGTCGCTGGCAATACGTCGGCGTCGAGATCGGAGTAGTTTTTCCGCAGGTGTTCGATGAGCTTTTCAATGTCCGGATGGTTGGCGAACGGCACCGCCCAGCGGCGATTCAAGAGCGGGCTGCCGCCGTTGCCGACGGCGTTACGCGCGGCGTCGCCGCGAAACATCGCCCACTGCTCCGGACGCGATTCCGTCGACGGCGCCTCGCCCCGCGGTATAAGTCGAGCGGCGAGCCAGGCTTGCGGCTGTTCACCGGCTCCGAACCAACGCCCCGAAGTTCCGGCGATGGAAAACTCCGCCGACGGATACTGCGCCTTCGCTTGATTGAGCACGACCACGGCCGACTCGCTCACTCCCGCTCGAGCCCAACTCGCCGCCAACTTCAGCGACAATTCCGGTTCGAACTCCGCGGCCGCGCCGGGCATCTCCTTCAAACGCCGCAAGCACAGCGCCGCGGCGAGCGGGCGATTGTGATCGAGGTGCTGCATGCCGAGAAGATATGTCGCTTGATAGCCGGCCTTCGTGTGAAAGTAACGGCGCGCCGTTTCGGCGAGGCCGAACTCCGAGCCCTCGGAGATGCTGCGTTCGAGTAAACGCTGCGCCTTCGCTCCGTATAGCAGTTCGTAAGCCGCGCGCCCCTCCGGCGGAAGCGTACCGATCCGACGTTGCGCTTCTCCTTTCAAACTACGGCGCGTCGAACTTTGTTCGTCGAACTTCGCGGAGTAGTCTTCGGCCTCCTCGAGAATGCCCCCCAACTGCTCCACGGCTTCATCGAAGCGTCGTTCTTGAATTAACGTTTCGCTGCGGCGAAAACGTTGCATCAACTCGCGCGGAGGATCGCGGAAGACGGTATCTTCGGCGACTTCCGCCCCGTCCGCCCCGACGGCGAAAGCGTTGCCGTTGAGTTGCACGTTGCCGCCGATTTGCACGTTGCCCTGAACTTGCACGGCGGCGCCGGCCGGAGCCACGATGATCGCCTGGTTGGCGCCTTGAACTTGGACCTGAACCTGCACCGGTTTCGCCGGCGCCGGGCGCGGGGCTTGCAACGGAGCAATTTGGGGTGCCGCCTCGGCGGGCTTCTCGCCGGCAGGAGGGGCTTTTTGCGGCTGCGGCTCTTCGGCGATGCTTGGCGCGATGGCCGATGCGGCGGCGATTAATGCCGCCAGGATTCCGGACCGCAGTACCGCCGGCAGGACTGAATCCCTCGCGCCGTGGGTCGTTCGCATGGCTCCTCCTGAATCGACGTCGGTACGCCGACGCACCGCTCGAGCTAACAGGCCGCCCCGTAATTGGTCGCCCAATTCGGCGACCGCGTTCCCCAAGATCCGTTTGATTGGGCGGCGCACAGGTTCCTTCCGTCGGGCTCCGATAGAGATCTACACCCTAAAGCGGCCGGCGGAAAACGCTGTAACCGCCGACAACTTAATATCTTACACCTGGAAAGCGCGGCGACAAGCAAATCCGTCTGCGGAGACGGCACGAGTAAAGAGAAAACTCCCCGGACGCGTCGAACCTGACGCTCGATCGTATCACTTCATTCCGCTCAGATCCGGTTCCGCGAATCGCACCGCGGTTAATCGAAGTCGCAGGACGCCCCGACGGTCAGGTGCGCCGAACACCGTGTTTTGTGGGGTTTCGATGGCATCTATTTTCGAAAACTGCCGTTTTTCCCGCGTTTTTGCATTGCCTTTTTTTCCTACTAAGCGTTAAATCTCCCCGTTCCGCTTATTCGGACGGACAAATCACACGTTTCCCGCACATTTTTCAGTTCCAAGGAGGTCACCCCACCATGGCGAAGTCCACCGCGAAGGCCCCGACTCAAAGTGAAGTTCTCAACAATCTTGCCACCGCCACCGGCCTGACGAAGAAGCAAGTCGCCGCCGTGTTCGAAGCGCTGGCCACGGAAATCAAGAAGAGCGTCACCAAGGGTTCGGGCGTGTTCAAGGTTCCGGGCGGCCTAATCAAAGTTACCCGCAAGAAGGTTGCTGCTCGCCCGGCTCAAAAGGGTGTCAAGAATCCGTTCACCGGCGAATTGCGCGACGTTCCGGCCAAGCCGGCATCGAACAAGGTTCGGGTCGTCGCTCTCAAGTCCTTGAAGGACATGGTCAAGTAGGTCTCGCCTCTCGCGCGGCGACGCTAAGCCCTTTGTTTCGTCGCGCCGGAGCGAACTGCCGATCAGTCCCAATCGCGAAGAGTGGCCGCTTCCATAAACGCCTCGAACCTCGCCGGGTTCGAGGCGTTTTTCTTGCGCCCTCGACCACGAGTATGATCCACGAGCGTGGGCGTCGCCCGCCGCGCCCGAATTCGACATCGCCGGAGCCGCTTACATGATCGCCGTCACGGGAGCCGCCGGATTCATCGGCTCCAACTTGGCCCATCGCTTAGCGTCGCTGGGACACGAACTCGTTTGCGTCGACCATCCGTTGTCGGCCGCGGCGGCGGAGAACTTCGTCGGCCTCGCACAATTCCTGTACTTGCGCCACGACCTGTTTCTGGAGAAGCTTTCCGCCGGCGCTCTGGAAGTCGAAGCCGTGTTCCACCTCGGCGCGTGCAGCAGCACGACGGAGACCGACGCGGATTATCTGCGACGTAACAACGTCGAATACTCGCAGCGTCTTTGGTCGTGGTGTGCCGCGAACCGGCGGCCGTTGATCTACGCCTCCAGCGCCGCCACCTACGGCGACGGTGAAGAAGGCTTCGACGATCGCACGCGGCCCGAAAAACTGACGCCTCTGAATCTCTACGGCAAGAGCAAGAACGATTTCGACGCCTGGGTTTACGCCGAGATCGCCGCCGGCCGGCCGACGCCGCCGGGGTGGGCGGGCCTCAAGTTTTTCAACGTCTACGGTCCTCGCGAACGCCACAAAGGCCCGATGGCGAGCGTCGTTTGGCAGGCGTACAAACAGATTCGCCAAACCGGCAAAATGCGGCTCTTTCGCTCGAACGATCCGGCCTACCCCGACGGCGGACAACTCCGCGATTTCGTCTTTGTCGACGATTGTGTCGACCACATGCTCTGGCTTCGGCGGCACCCGCAAGCCGAGGGCATCTACAACAGCGGCACCGGCCGAGCCCGCACTTTTCTCGACCTGGTGAAAGCCGTATTCACCGCGTTAAAGCTCGAGCCGCAAATCGAGTTCATCGAGATGCCGGCCGCGCTCGCCAAGCAGTATCAAAACTACACGCAGGCCGATATGAGCAAGCTGCGCGAGGCCGGCTACGACGCGCCGCCCACGTCGCTCGAAGAAGGGGTCGATCGCTACGTTCGATTTCTGAAAGAGCGCTATCCGGAAGCGTGATTCACACTTTCACCGCAGGTGCTTCGCGCCGCACGACGTCGTCGACCTCAAAATACTCCCGCTTCTGAAAGCCGAACAGATTCGCGATGATGTTCGACGGAATCACTTCGATGCGCGTGTTCAAATCGCGCACGTTCGCGTTGTAGAATCGTCGCGCGCGCTGAATACGATCTTCAGTATTCGCCAACTCGCTTTGCAGCGCGACGAAATTTCCGCTCGCCTTCAAATCGGGATAGCTCTCCGCGACGGCGACCAATTGCCGCACCTGGCCGACGAACGCATTTTCATCGCGAGCCTGTTCTTTCGGCGACCCGTGCTGGGCGGCGGCCGCGTTGCGCGCCGCGACGACCCGCGCCAGCAAGTCTTGTTCGTGCTTGGCGTAGCCTTTTACGGTATCGACGAGATTGGGAATCAAGTCGTAGCGGCGTTTCAATTCCGTATCGATGTCCGACCAGGAGTCGTCGCAAAAGTTGCGATGACGCACGAAACCGTTGTAAGTCACCACGACCCACAGCACCGGAATTAAAACGACCGCCCCGATCACAAACGGCAACGCCGACGAATCCATCACCGTCCCTCTTGCAACTCTTGGAGAACCGACATCGGCAACAAATCTAACAGTTCACAGACCAAGTCGAGCCCGGCCTGAAATTGCTCGGCTTGCATCGTGCCGCCGAGCGTCGCCATGATTCTTCCCCCGTCGGCGATTTCGATGGTATACGCGGGCCGCTCGAGCAGCATTTCAATCGCCTTCTGGTGCAGCACGTCGAACGCCCAACGTCGATCGGCGGCTTTGACGCAAAACTTGCGGCTAAACTCGGCCGACTCGAAGTCGATGTCGTCGAAGCCGAGAAACTCGCCGACCTTGTCGAAAAAATTCTCCGGCCGCACGAAGAGAGCCTTCAGCGGCAATCCGCTCTCTAAAACGATCGCCGAAAAGTGATGGTGATTCGTTTGCGTGTTCCCCTTCGAGTCTTTCGAATAGGTCACGTAGTGATAGTCGAAGGCGCATGCGCCGCGGCCGCGATATTCGCCTTGCATCACGTTGTAGGCGTACCGGTTCGAACCTTGCCGCAGCTGTGAAAACTCCGCGTAATGATCGTCAAACGACGAATCGTGCGACTCGTCGAACGAAAACCCGAGTTGCTGCGCCCAGGCCGTGAGCGCCTCCATGCGTTTCTTATGAGCCCTGTACGCAAAGACGCCGATCGTCACGACCAGCGCCGCGATCGCGGCAAACACCAAGATCGGCACAACGTCGCCGTCCACTATGATCCCGTCGTTGAATGGTCGCCGAGACTCGGCAGGCTGACTCCCCTGCCCCGTCGTTCGGGCGTGCGTTATTCTAAACTTGCGAAGATTGTATTCGGCCGCCTCAAGGATTACAGCCGTAACGACGTTTCGTTTCGTAGTTCGCCGGCGGCCGCGTAGTCTTGGCCTTATTTCGGGAGTGCAGAAGAGAAAATGGCCGACCATTCCAAAAACTGGGGCTTCCGCACGCGGGCCGTGCATGTCGGACAAACGAACGACCCGACGACCGGAGCGGTCGTGCCGCCGCTCCATGTCGCGAGTACCTTCGTGCAGCACCATGCCGGCGAATGGCGCGAATTCGACTATTCGCGCAGCGGCAATCCCACTCGGAAGGCCTTCGAAACGACGCTGGCCTCGCTCGAAGCCGGCTGCGGAGCGCTCGCGTTCGCCTCCGGCATGGCGGCCACGCACTGCGTCACCATGCTCTTAGAGAGCGGCGACCATGTCGTGGCTGGGGCCGATATTTACGGCGGCACCTACCGGCTGCTGCACAAAATCTGCAGTCGCGCCGGCATCGAAGTCACGCTCGTCGACACGACCGACCTTGCCAAGCTTGAGGCCGCGTTTACGCCGCGAACAAAGCTTGTTTGGTTGGAAAGTCCGGGCAACCCGCTGATGTCGATCACCGACATTCGCGCTTGCGCCGAGCTGGCGCATCGCCGCGGAGCGCTTGTCGGCATCGACAGCACCTTCGCCACGCCGGTCCTCACGCGCCCGCTCGAACTCGGCGTCGACGTCGTCATGCACTCCGCCACCAAATACCTCGGCGGACATAGCGACCTGCTCGGCGGAGCGTTGGTCGTCGCCGATGCGGATCTGTTCAAACGGCTCTACTTCACGCAGAACGCCACTGGTGCCGTGATGGGACCGTTCGAAGCGTTCCTCGCGTCGCGCGGCTTGAAAACCCTCGAATTGCGGGTCCGCGAGCAGTCGCGCACCGCGCTTGAGTTGGCAAAGTTCCTCGCGGCCGATCGCCGCGTGGCGCGCGTCTTCTACCCCGGCTTGCCGACGCACCGCGGGCACGAGGTCGCCGCCAAGCAAATGCAAGGGGGATTTGGCGCGATGCTCAGCTTCGAACTCGCCGGCGACTTCGCGCAAACCAAGCAGGTGTGCGAATCGACGAAGCTTTTTCAACTCGCCGTGAGCCTGGGCGCAGTCGAATCGCTCATCGAGCAACCCGCGAGCATGTCGCACGCCAGCTACGACAAGGCCGATCGCCTCAAACACGGCATCACCGACGGCCTCATTCGCCTCTCCGTCGGGTTGGAGAACGTCGACGACTTGAAACGCGATCTCGACGAAGCACTCACGGCGGCGCCACGAGGTTAACGAGGGGAAGGGCTGAGGTTCGCCAAATGCTGAAGGCTGAATACTGAATACTTTGACGACAGGGAGTCGCTTGCTCATTCCGCATACACCACAAAGCATATCACAACGCATACTGCCCCACCGCTATCACAAAACTCAACCCCACCGCATTA
>JAEUIN010000361.1 GCA_016793115.1 Planctomycetaceae bacterium | reverse complement strand
AGCCGGAGACCGAAGCCGATCGATATCGACGACAGGCGCTGAGTTATTACGGCGCGGGCATGATGTATGAGCAGCAAGGCAATCGACTCGAAGCTTTGAAGCACTACCAACGAGCCTTACGATTTGATCCCAATTCGGCGGCCGTCTTGCGGCAAATCGTCGAAGTCGCGTGGAGTCTGGAGCGACATCAAGAAGCCATACGCTATGCGCTTAAGGCTGCGGAAGTCGGCCCTGCCAACCCGGAACTCCTCGAACGTTTAGCGGCCTATCTAGCGGAAGACGACAAGCTGAACCAGGCCGTCGATTTGTATGAGAAAGCCGCGGCGCTCAAGAAGGGCGAGGAGAAATCCCTCGGTTATGTACGCCTGAAGATGTTGATTGGGCAACTCTATGCTCGCCTGGAAGATTTCGGCAAAGCCTCCGACGCATTCGAGTTTGTTTTCGGAGCTTTGCGGGAACCGGACGAATACGGGTTGCGCGGTCGAGCGAAGCAAGCGCTAGAGGGCGAAAAAGGGCGCAGTTACTATCTTTTCGCCGAGTCGTTCTTGCGGGCCAATCGGATCGAGCCGGCTGAGGAAGCGGTCGCAAAAGCGTATGAAGTCGGCAAGAACGACGCACTCCATGCTTTTTACGAGGCGCGCCTGGCGGAAGAACGCCAGGAAGCCGACATCGCCTTAGAAAAGCTCGCCGCCTACTTTGAAGCGGAGAGCGATGAAGCGGGCACTGACGCTTATGAGCTTCTCAAGCGACTCCTTAAGGCCGACGACAAGTCGAGCGAGTTGGTGCCGCGTCTTGAAGGTTTAGTGAAGGAAGATCCGAAAAACGTTCCACTCAAGTACTTTTTGGCACGCGAATACCGTGAGCTCAAGCAATGGGACAAGGCCAAGCCGCTCTATGCGGAACTCTTGCGCCGACAGCCGACGACCGAGGCCTATGAGGGCTTGCTTGAAGCCGGCTCGAAGACGGCGGACCCCGCAGTGCAACTCGACGTGCTCAGCGAGGTCGTCGCGAAGACGAATTCTTTGGATGCGATCGAGACGCCGGTCGAAGCTTTGGCCGCCGACGAAAAGCTCTACAGCGCGCTAGTCGCCGCCGGGCGGAAAGCGGCCGATAAGTCGGAGCCCGAAGATGGACGTCCGGTCGCGTTCGCCGTGGGACTCGTAGCGCTGAAGGCGAAAGACTATGTGACCGCCGGCGAGTTCTTTGAACTGGCCTTATTGCACGATCCGAAGTCGGCCCCGGCCGTCTTTTTGTCCTGGGGAATGGGGTTGTTGGGCGACGATCAACATGACGCCGCCGTGAAGGTGTTTCATCGGGCCGTCGACGAGAACGTGACGCCCGATAATCCGGCGTTCCATACCTATCTCGCCTTGTCATTGGAGTTTGCCGGAAAGACGGATGAAGCGCTCGCCATGGCCAGAAAGGCTGCGGAATTCGGCGAAGGCGCCTTGCGTTTCGAAAGCCGCATTCCCTGGATTCTTTATCACGCGAAACGTTATCAAGAGGCCGCCGAGGCCTACCAAGAGCTCATCAAAAAGTTCGACGCCGATCACAAGTCGGATGAAGATCGCGGCCTGCTGCGAGAGGCGCGGCTGGCGCTTTCCAACATCTACGTCATGCTCGACGACGTCGGTCGTGCCGAGCAACCGCTAGAAGAGATTCTTGATGAGTTTCCCGACGATGTCGGGGCGCTCAACGATCTAGGTTACATTTGGGCCGATCAAAATAAGAATCTGGGAAAATCCCTCGAAATGGTCCTGAAGGCCGTCGCGAAAGAGCCGAACAATCGGGCCTACCGCGATAGTCTGGGATGGGTATATTACCGCCTCGGGCGTTTCCCGGAGGCCGTCGTCGAGTTGGAACTGGCCGTTAAGGGAGCATCCGGCGATGAGGAACCCGACGGTGTGATCCTCGACCATCTGGGCGACGCGCTCGCGGGCGCCGGTCGTGTTGAAGAAGCGCGCAAGGCATGGCGGCGCGCCGAAGCTTTCTTCGCGAAGGCCGACGACAAAACGAAGCTCGCCGCCGTGAAGAAGAAATTGGCGGAGCGAACGTCGGAGAAGACAAAGTAGCATGGCAGGCCATTCCCACTGGGCGAACATCGCCGCCAAAAAGGCGATCGTCGATAAGAAACGAGGCAAGCTCTGGAGCAAGTTGGCGCGGGCGATCATCGTCGCGGCCAAAGCCGGCGGCGACCCGAAGACGAATCTCAAGCTGCGCTACGCCATCGATGCGGCCAAAGCGGTGAGCTTGCCGAAAGACAACATTGAGCGGGCGATCAAGACCGGCACCGGCGAACTCAAAGCCGAAGCGCTCGAAGAAACGCTGTATGAGGGCTACGGCCCCGGCGGCGTCGCCGTCCTCTGCGAGATTCTCACGGATAACCGTAATCGAACGGCCGGCGAGATTCGCAAAATCTTCGAACTCAACGGCGGTCAACTCGGCACGACCGGCTGCGTCGCGTACCTGTTTGATCGGAAGGGGTTGTTCATCATTCCGGCCGCGCAAACGACGGAAGACAAGCTGATGGAGATCGCCTTAGAAGCCGGCGCCGACGACGTCCAAAACAACGGTGAGACGTTGGAAGTAACGTGCGAGCCGGGTAACTTCCAAGCCGTGAACGATGCGATTACGGCGGCCGGACTCAAACCGGACATCGCGCAAGTCTCGCGGATTCCTAAGACGACGGTCGACCTCGACGCCGACACCGGACGCACCGTATTGAAACTCATGGAAGCGCTCGACGATCACGACGACGTCCAGAACGTCTCGGCGAACTTCAACATTCCCGACGACGCCATGGCGCAGATTAATGCCGGCTAGTCGCGTTCCGGCTTAGTGGGCGATCTTCGACCAATAATCGTCGAACTTGAAGGCCGGGCTGTTGTCGTGGTCGTGGCACTTCACGCAACTGGTGCGTTCGATCGTTTCCAACGACACGTGCATCAAGGCTCGCATTTGAGCTTGGGCCGTGGCGTCGTTGCCGTTTTCGGCCGCAACGTGGGCCGCGCCCGGGCCGTGGCAATTCT
>JAEUIN010000341.1 GCA_016793115.1 Planctomycetaceae bacterium | reverse complement strand
GCGCCGACCCTTAGCCCCCGGCATACGCGGCGAACGTCTTGCGACGTTCGCCGCGTATGCCGGGGGCAATCGACGGCGCACTGATTCGCGAGTCATAATTGATAGCGCGGGAATCGCCGATGATTCACCCCTTCCGCAATCTTATTAAGCTGCTGCTGATCATCGCCGTCGCCGTGACCGGCTACGGACTAGCGGCCCAATTCGCGCATGGCATCTTCTTCGCAAGCGCCCGGACTCAAGAGTATCGCGGATGGGGTGGGATGTTTCTCGTGATGAGCCAACTCACGATTGCCCTCCCCGCATTGATCGCAGCGGCACTGATTTCTTACTTTCCGTTCGATGATTCACGACCTTTGCTAGGCCCGCAAGGCCGGCTGATACTCGCCGCCGCAGCGATCGCAAGCTTAACGTTGGGCGCAGTCTGCGGTTGGCCGAAGTGATCGAAGCGTCCAGCGAGGGGCGAGGTTTATCCTCGCCGTCTGCCTCGTGTTTCGGACGGCGGGGATCAACCCCGCCGCTCGCCGACTCAAAACGCACCTACTTCAATCGCGGCACGCCGGTCGTCTTCGGCTCTTTGCCCGCGCCCGGCGAATTGCGTGCGGCTTCGATCGCGCGAAGTTTGCGTTCGTAGTCGGCAATGTCGTCCGCGTCGCCGAGCGCGGAATCGGCGCGGATCAACTCGATGCACTTCCGCACCGCGCTCTCGTACAACGGCAACTCCGCTTCCGGATCGCCGGCGAACAGGTCGACCGATTTTTTGAGATCGGCCAACGCGCCGGTTTGATCTTTCCTGGTGAGCTTGGCGTTGCCGCGAATGAGATACGCCGAGGCGTTGCCCGGTTGCAGTTCGATGACCCGATCGCAGTCGTCGATCGTCCGTCGCAGGTCGCGCAGCTCGTAATGCGCCATCGCCCGATTCATATATGCGCGGGCATGCTCGGGAGCCAAGCCGATCACGTCGTCGTATTCCGACACGGCCTGCCGCCAATCTCCCTTGCGACCGTAGCAGTAGGCCCGGCCGAGCCGCGCGTCGAGATGTCCGGTGTCGACGTCGGATACCACGGTGTTGAAGTCGTTGTACGCCGCGTCGAAGTCGGACTTCGCGAGATACGCGTCGCCGCGTTTCACGTAGGCGTCGGCCGCGAGCCCACGCAGACCCTGTTGATCGACGGCGGCGTTGCCTTGATAGCGCCCGATGCGATCGACGACCCGCGTGATCGACTCGACTTCTTCGGCCAGGGCGAGCCGAGCGCGCAGCATTGCAACGACGTCACCCGTTTTGAACGAGATTTTGAACGCCGCGGGAGTCGTCGCCGGCGGAGTCGCGTCGTCGGCCACTTCGACGTTCACGGTCACGGGCGGCGCTTCCAGGTCGTCGCCGACTTGCGGGGTGAACCGAAACGCGCCGGTCGCGGCGTCGATCGTCGCCCCCTGCGGCGCCGGCTTGGTCAGCGCAAACTTGAGCTTTGCCTGCGCGTCGTCCGGGTCGCGAGCCGGCACCTTGATCTCGAGCGCCGGTTTGTCGTCGTCGAGCCACGGCAGCGTAACGACTTGATCGGCGATCTTGGCGATCGTCGGCGGAGTATTGTTGGGCACGATCTCAAACGTGATGTAGGACTGCACCGAGCGTGACGGCGTCCCGTCGTCGATCGCGGCGAGCGGCACTTCGATTTTCTTTCCGGCGTATTCCTCGCCGAAGACGCCGCTGTAGACGCCCGTCTTATCATCGAGGTCTAACTTTGGTTCGGACGGAGGGGGAACGCCCTGCTCGCCCCAAGCGAAGAAGATCTTTTGCGGCGGCAGATCGTCGTCGACGACCACGGCCGCCGGCGTCGCGAACGGCTTCCCGACCACGACGCGCTGCACGATCGGAGCGAGTTTCGGCGGCGTGTTCACTTCGGCCACGGAAAGTTCGAAGACCTGTTCGGTACTTTGCTGCGGTTCGCCGTCGTCGACGAGCCGCGCGCGAAACGCGAATTTGCCCGGGCCTTGCTTCTCGGTCGGAGTCCAAGTGAGCTTGCCGGTCGCGGCGTCGAGCGTGAGCCCTTCGGGGGCGTCGACGAGCGAGAGCTTGAGCTTCTCGCGCGGCGTCTCGGCGTCTTTGGCTTCGAGCGTCGTCGTCCAAGGCTTACCTTCGTCGATGGTCGCCTTCGTCGAGCCGGCGGCGGCGAGCAGTTGCGGCACGCGATTGCGCGGAGAAACGACGACCTTCATGACGGCGCTCGCCATCTGCGGCGTCGCCGCGTCGTCGGTCGCGACGACGGTGAACTCGCGCGTCGTGTCGGTCGCCGCGGCCGGCGCGGTCCATTGAAAAGCGCCGGTCTTGGCGTCGATCGTCGCGCCGGCCGGGTTTTTGTCGGCCAAGCTATAGGTGAGCTTCTGCGCGGGCAGGTCGGAGTCGGTCGCTTCGATTTGCACTTTGAGCGGCTCGCCGGGAAAAGCCGATAGCGAGGCGATCGGCTTCAATTGCGGCGCGGTGTTGACCTCGACGACGTCGAGCACGATGTCGACCTTCGCCGCCTTCGGCGGGTCGCTTTCGTCGGTCGCTTCGACCGCAAACTTCGCCTGCGACGGTCCTTCGGCCTCGGCGGGAGTCCATTTCAGCTCCCCGGTCGCGGCGTCGAGCGTGAGGCCGGCGGGCGCGACGCCGGCGAGCCGATAGGTGAGCTTGCCCTTGGCCTTCTTCGCGTCGACCGGCGCGGCGATGAACGTCCACGCTTCTCCTTCGCGAATTTGCGCGGGAGCGAACGTTTGGAGCGCAAACTTCTTGCCGCTCGGGAAAAACATGATGGCCGTCGCGGCGACGGCGAACCCCACGCCGAGCAGCAGCGCTTTGCGATCTTTTTTCTTCTTCTCGCCGGCCGACTTCGCTGCGGCCGCAGCCGGCTTCTTCGCCGCAGCGGCGGCCTTGGCTCCGGCGGCCGGCTTCGCCGCGGCGCCTTGGCCCGCCGCGCTCGCCGCCCCCGAACCGGCGGCGCCGGGCGTCGCCGCGACATCGTACTTCGACGACGGGTTGAACACGCGATCGACGTCGCTGACCAAGGCTGCGCCGCCGGCCGCGCCTCCCGTGACGCCGATTTCCGGCGCGACGATCGGCACGAGCGGCGCTTGCGTCAAGTCGGCCAAGGCTTCGGCCGCCGTCGAATAACGATCGGCCGTCTTTTTCTTCAGCAGCCGATCGAGCACCATCACGAGTTCGAGCGGCGCGCCGGGCGCCAACTCCGCGACGCTCGCGAGCTTCGCGTTTTCGTCGGCATGCCAACGCATCCAGGCGGTGCGGGCCTCCTGATCGTCGGCCGCGACGCCGGGGAACAACGCGTCGAACTTCGGCCCGAGCAGTAGTTCGAGCACGCTGAAGCCGAGCGTATACAAATCGGCCGACGCGCCGAACTCGCCGAACGACGGACTCACGACTTCGGGTGCGACGTACTTCATCGAGCGCTTGTGATACGGCAGCCCGCCGACGACCGCGGAGCCGATCGAGAAGCTGAGCTTGATTCGCCCGCCGCGATTGATGAGCAGCGAGTGCGGACGAATGTCGCCGTGGGTGCGGTTCTCTTCATGCAACCGCTGCAGACCGGACAGCCCTTGCCGCAGAATCGAGCGCACGACTTCGGGCTCTTGCGCCTTGCCGAGCAATTGGGCGCAGTTGCCGCACATGAGCTCCATGACGATCCAGCCGGCCGAGCGGTCGACGGCGAAGACGGGCACAAGCCGATCGTCGGTAAGCTGGGCAAGGAAGGTGATCTCGTCCCAGAAGCGCGTCGAGCGATCGGCCTCTTTGCGGAGCGCCGGATCGAGCTCGAAGATGGCGACTTCACGCTTCAGCGAGAACTGCACCCCCCGGTACACGGTGCCGTAGGCGTTGTGTCCGAGCGATTCCCAGGTTTCAAAATCGGCCATGTCGGAGCTGCCCTCGCTTCCACTACGGCCGACACCGCACTCCGAGCGGGGTTTGCCTATTTTTACGGTGTTTCGACCGCTTTCGGTCGCCGATCGGAGCCGTTCGTGTAGAGGCTCCGATCGAAAGCGACCGGGTTCAATCGAGCAACCGTTGTTTTACGAACGCGTCGGCGTCGAGCAAAGCCTCCGGCACGGTTTTGCCCGCCGACAATGCTAAGTTCTTCTCCCAGTCAATCCGGTCGCGCAAGCGCTGATATCCGACCGCGGCATCGGCAGGCTTGCCGCGATAAGCCTCGGCGTAGACCCGATCGAGTTGGATCCATAGGTCGGGAGCGCAATCCGGGTCGGATTGCAACTCCTTAACGACTTCGGCGAAGGTTTTCGCCGGCTGCGCGCCGGCGGAAGAAGGGTTCGGCTTGCCGACGTCGCCAAGCAAGATAAAGGCCGCCGCCGCGGCGAAGAGCACGCCGACGGCCACCGCCCCGGTGTTCGACTTCTTCGCCGGCTCGCCGGTCGGAGCGGCGTCGCGATCACCCGCGGCGGCGGAGGCCCGCACCGGCGACTCGACGACGTCGGCCGGGAGTGAGGGGAGATCGTCGACGACGCGCCTCTCCGGCATGCCGCCGCCGCTGGTTTCGAGCCGCAAGAGCAATCCGCCGGCCGTGCGCAGGTTCTTCCCCGATTTCCAAGTCCCCGATTCACTCGGGGCCAAGGTGAGCGCGTCGAGCTGCAGCGGCGAGCCGCCTCGATTGAATACCGTATAGCGGCCGTCGGAATAACGGATCGTCAGGGCGTGCGGTTCGACGGCCGGGTCGTCAAGCGAAAGCTCGCAGCTCGGGTCGCTGCCGAACCGCAGCACTTCATACTCGATCCACAACTCCGTGCCGGCGTGTTCCCCTTCGACGACGGTAATCTTCGCGGCCATCGAACCAGATCCCTTGTATAAGGTGCGTTAGAGCCCGACGGCTTCGAGGATGAACGGCGCACCGATGATGATCAAGCAAGCGATCATGATCACCATGCCGGGCAGCACGATGTTCACTTGCGCCGTGCCCGCCGCCTTTTCGGCCCATTGCGAGCGCTTGAGCCGCATTTGTTCGGCCTGCAAGCGAAAGGTTTGCGCCATCGGGGTGCCGAACTCGTTTCCTTTATTGATCATGAACACGAGCTCCGCGACGTCGTCGTCGGGCACGCGCTGTTGAAACCGAGTCAGGCTTTCATGCAGCGAACGGCCGAGATTGATTTCGCTGACGATGATCGCCAGTTCTTGCCCGAGCGGGTGGTTTCCCAAATCGCGCACGAGCGTGTTCAGGCCGTCGAGCAATCCTCCGCCGGCCTCAAGCATCAGCGCCATGAGATCGACGGCGAACGGCAATCGCCGCTTGACAAGTGAAACCCTTTTCGAGGCCTTCTTGGCGACGTCGCCGACGGCGTTGCGCTGCAAAAAGAACGCCGTGATCCCGCCGAGTGCCAACCCGAAGATCGGGCTGCCGATCATCACTCCAAATAGCAGTGCGAACATGCCGCCGATCGCCCCTTCGACGAGCTTCACGGCCATAAACTCTTCCGGCTTCCAGGGCAACGCCACCCCGGCGGCGACGAGTTGCGTTCGCAACGCTTCCAACTTTTTGCCCCCACGCTTGCGATACATGGCCGCAAGTTCGTCTACGACCGGCTCGAACCAACGATAGGCCGAATTCCCTTTCCGCAGCTCGATTCGCCGCGCGCTTTCGAATTCCCAGGCGGCGGCGGTCGTCGGGCGTGCACGGCCGACCAGCGTCAGAACCCACGACGTCGCCGCCGCCGTGCCGAGTCCGGCGGCGCAACTGGCGGCAAGAAGGAGTTGGGTTCGTTCCATAGCGGAGGCGACGGCTTTGCGGTTAAACGTCGAGCGTGAGGATGTTATTGGCCCAGCGTACCGCGGCGTACACGATGCCGATGACGAACACGAGCGTGACCTGACCGAGGATCGTGGTGAAGAGCAAGGCCGTCCCTTCCGGGTTCAGAAAGTAGAACAATCCGAGAAACACGGCGGGAAAGGCCGCCAGCATGACGACGACTTTGCGTCCGCTTTCGGTGTCGGCCTCCATTTTGCGTTCCAGCCGTTGGTTCTCCTGCAAGCTACGGCTGATGCGCTCGAGCGCTTCGGTGATTTTGCCGCCGCGTTCCAAGCTTACCAACAGTGCGGAGACGAACAGCGTGAAACCGTCGAGTTTAAGGCGATCGCGGGCTTCCACGAGCGCCCCTGCCAACGGACGCCCGCCCCGATAATCGCGGACGATGCGGCGCAACTCGGTGGCGAGCGGTTCCGGCGTCTCCGCTGAAACATTGTCGATGCCTTGCGCGAGTGAAAGTCCGGCGCGGGACGCGTTGGCCAAGGCCGTGACGCTGCCGATGAGCTGATCGCGCAGCAACTTAGCGCGGCGATTGATAAGAAAATGCAAATACAGCCGCGGGGCGACGTAGGCCAAGTAGACGGCGATGAACGCCACCGGCCACATCCCCAGGCCGACCGAGAAGAAGACAAAGATTGCCGCCATGCCCACGCCCCACCAGCGCATGAGCTGCGGCATGCGGGCGTCGCTCAAGCTCAACGCATCGAGCATCGGGCGCACGTCCCGTACGTAGCGATCCGAAACGCGATCCCAGAGCGGTTCGATGAGCCGCACCAGAAAGAATACGGCTCCGCCGATAGCCAGCGACGACAGGAGTAACAGAAGCGAGGGCATAGGGTTGCGGACCTTAGAGATAGAAAGTGCTCAGGTCCAAAAGTCCCGTACCGATCAATTTCTCCATGAACGTCGGCATGCAGCCGGTCGGACGAAGCATCTGCTTGCCGTCGACTTCTTCCAGCATGAACAAATCTTTCAAGCGAATCTGCTTGGTGATCTCGTCATATTCGACGACTTCGGCGATCTGGGTCACGCAGCGACGCCCGTCGCGCAGTCGAGCCTGCTGTACGATGAGATCGACGGCCGAAGCGATTTGCCGGTGGATCGACTCGACCGGCAAATCGGCGGCCATTTGCACGAGCACTTCCAGTCGTAGAATCACGTCGGCCGCGCTATTGGCATGGATCGTCGTCATCGATCCGTCGTGGCCGGTGTTCATCGCCTGCAACATGTCGAGCGATTCGCCCGCACGGCACTCGCCGACGACGACCCGGTCGGGCCGCATGCGGAGGGCGTTCTTCACAAGGTCGCGAATCGTGTACTCGCCGCGACCTTCGACGTTCGCCCCCTTGGTCTCCAGCCGAACCACATGTTCTTTAGCCAACTGCAATTCGGCCGTGTCTTCAATAGTGACGATTCGTTCCTTGTCCGGAATGAAGTCGCTCAAGCAGTTGAGCAAAGTCGTCTTACCGCTGCCGGTGCCGCCGGCGATGATAATGTTGGCCCGCGACAACACGGCCGCCTTGAGAAAGGCCGCCGTCGTCTGCGTTAGGCTCCCCTTGGCGATCAAGTCGTCGACCTTCAAACGTCGCGAAGGGAATTTACGGATCGTAATGCATGGCCCGCTCACCGCCAACGGCGGGATCACCGCGTTGACGCGGCTGCCGTCCCAGAGCCGCGCGTCGACGAGCGGTTGCGACTTGTCGATGCGCCGGCCGACCCGCGAAACAATGCGTTCGATGATCGCCAACGTCACGTCGTCGGAGGTGAATCGCCGACCCGAATTCTCCAACACGCCCGACTTTTCGATGTAAATGTGTTCGCGGTCGACGACCATGATTTCCGACACGGTCGGCACCCGCAGCAAGTCTTCCAGCGGACCGTACCCGAAGACGATGTCTTTGATCTGCTTCTTGAGGTACCGGAAAGCGAGATACTCGCGAAAGTCGCGATGGACGGCGTCGGACGACGACGCAAACGCCGACCAGAAGCGGCGCTCGACCGCTTCCAGTCGTTCCGTCAGAGGCGCATCGGCGGGGAGTTCGATTTGCTTGGCGATCCGTTGATTCACTTCTCGCAGTTCGCGTTCCCGATCCGCCACGATCGACAGCATGCGAATCCAGGGAGCTTCAGTCGCGAGCGCCCCGTCGGACGTCGCGGTCGACGATGCCAACAGATCGTTCAACAACTCGCTGCGCAGCGCGTGTCCGGCGATGTGCAACACGAGCGCATCGTTTTCAGGGGCCAATAACCCGCGCAGGCGGGCGATCTCTTCGATATTATGTTCGAGCGTCAGCAGATATTCGTCGGTCTGACCCCGGGCGTCGTGGAACTGCGCTTTTAAATCCATCCGTTGCAGCAGTTCGAGATGCACCTCGGAAACGAATTCGGAGAGCTTTCGGTCGTGCTCGCGGCGGCGTCCCTCGGCAGTTTGCTTCGCAGCGCGCGGTAATTCCACTTGGAGCGTGAACGGCCCGAGGCTGATCGGGAGATCGTCGGCGATGATCTCTTTTTCGCCGTGATACAGCTCTTTTTCGCCGATCTGGCAAACGCCGCCGCCGATGACGACAAGTTCCCAGCCTTCGGCTTTACGCAATAGCTCTAAAGCCCGCTCGGCAATGAACGGGCTGTTCAAGACGATGTCGTTGTCGGCCCCGCGACCGATGCGCAGATAGTTGCCGCGAACGTCGTAGACGCGCGGGCTGTTGTCGAGCAAGTGGTTGTAGCGAATCCGCATCGTCGTGCGCCTAAGAGAAGAAGATCACGACCCGGAGGCCGACGGCGACGCCGCCGGTTTCGCACTCTTCTCGTCGAGTTCGGCCTGCAACTCCCGCATGCGACGCAGTTTATCCACGTCTTGATAGAGCACCAGGGCGACGATGCTCTTACCGTCGGTATGGCGGGCCGTCTTCACGGCCAACAGTTTGCCGGCGGCTTCGGGCAATCGCCGCTGCACCGCCGTGTCGGTCGTCGTTGCGGCGGCGGACTCGATCGGCTTGCCGTCGGCGCCGGTGACGGTGGGCTTCGTCGAGTCTTTCTCATCGGTCTTCACCGCCAGAGTGACGATGTGCGTGTTGCCCTTCTTCGTATCGTCGTTGTTGTCGCCCGGCGATTCGAGCGTTCGTTCACCGACGCTCAATACGCGGAACGGCCCGATGACGTCGAACTTCGCTTTGAGCTCATCCGGAACGTTCGCCGACTCCACGGCCGACGGGTCTTTTCGTTCGGCCTCGGCCTGAATCACCAAGCCGATTTGATTGCCGACTTTGAGCAAACTCGGTTCGTAGTCGACCCCTTCTAAGGAGATATGCAGAGGAATCTCGTCGGCTTCGTGCAGAAAGTCGGCGGAGGGATAGCGCACGTCTTGCCAAAAAACCAAGTCGCCCCCCTTCATCTCGCGGCGAACCGGAAGGCCGACGACCGCCGTACGTTCTTCCCAGGGAACGAACGTTTTCTTCAAGTGCGCGAAATCGTCGCCGACGACTTTGAACGGAACCAGTTGCGAAGCCGTGAGCGGTTTGTCGAGCGGTACGTCGTCGCGCACCGAGACGAAGTTGCGGCCGAGTTGCGGCTGCACGGCCATCCAGTTGAAGACAAACGCGAGGACGCCGAGCCCCAGCGGTATGAGCAGCTTACCGAGCGTTTTCATGGTGCGATTTCAGTCGAGGTGGCAAACGTCATCGTGTCGCCGGAACGTCGCCGGCGGCCGCGGGGTCGAGAACCAAGACGGTGACGCCCCCCGTCGGCGGCTCCCACATTACCACACGGAGCAAGCGTCCGCCGCGCCGGCAATATCCGTCGCGAAAGTCGGGCTTGCCGGGAGTTTCTTGCAGACCGACCTCACTACCGGCCGAGCGCCACAACTCGGCAAGGTCGATAATTCGGCCCGGCGACTGGGAAAACTCCCCTACGACTTGCTCACCCGGCCCGTAACGAACGGCCAAGAGTTCGGTGCCTGGCGGATAATCGACCAGTCGTCGACCACCTGCCTCGTTCGACTTCGGATTGTTAGCGCCGTCGTCGAATTTTGTTTCCAGCGTCGCCCACCGATCCGAGTCGACAAGGAGAGCCGCGCGCCCCGAAATGAGCCGCGCGGTCGCGTCGGCCGCCGAAGTGACGAGGTGAGCTTTCACGTTCGGCAGATCCCAGCGATAGACGAAGAGGTCGCCTTCATGGCGACCGGTCAGTCGCAGCCGGGGAATCAGATCGAGGAGCGATTTTTCCAACGCATCTCGCTCGCCGCCGGGCATAGTCGTCGGCAACGGTCGGTCCCAAAACTTCGGAAGATCGGCCGAACTAAGCGTGCCGAACCCGAGCGTTCGCTTGCCGTCGACGAATTCCCAGCGACCGCCGTTTACGGCCGCGGCGAGAGTGTCGAACACGGGAGGCCGCGTCTGGGACGGGGACGACGGCGAATCCGTTTCGACCGCGACCGGTTCCGGATCGTGAAGTATGCCGCGGACCCGAGCGACCGTCCACACACCGGCCGCGACGACGACGCCCGCCGCCGCGAGGCGCAGCACCGTCGTCAGCGCGAGCCGGCGCCGCGAGGCGGGGGGGGCGGCGGAAGCGGTTTCATCGGTCGACACGGGATTCACGCTCTCTCGCCGTTAGAAATTGGAATTCTTGTTGATGTAGTCGAGGTCTTTGCGTTCCTTCGCCAGCTCCGTTTCCTTGGGCTTTTTCTGTTGTTCTTTTTGATCGATTTGCTCGTCGATCATCTTCTGCTTCGCTTCCAACTCTTCCGGTTTGTCTTTGAGATCTTTCTCGGCCTGTTCACGATCTTTGCGGAGTTGCGTAATCTCGTCGTTAAGCTGCTTGATTTCGCCTTCCAATCGCTTGACGTTGTCTTCCTTCTTTTTCTTCTCTTCGGCGGCTTTCTTGCGAGCTTCTTGTTGTTTGTTGCGAGCGTCGTTCAGTCCGGCAGGTTCTTGCTGCGTGGCGTTCGACGCCTGCCCCAAACCTTCGACGGTCGAGGCGATCGAACCGGGGAGCCCCGTCAGCTGATCGATCAACGAGGTCGCCTCCCCAAGTCCGCCGGCCAGGGCGACTTGACCGTAGAGTTTCAGGCGATTGCCGTCGTCCAGCGGAAGTTCGGCGTAGCTCCACGTGTTACGAAGCACGGCGATCTCGGCGCTCGACGTAAGATTGGGGCTGCCGAACACGGGGATCGCGTCGTCGCTGTTGTTCGCCGAACCAGTAACGATGTCGCGCTTGTATTTGCCGCTGACTGCCGCCGGTTCGAGCACGAAGCGATCCATGCCGGCCGCCGAGCGATGCGTGAGCGCCTGTTTGAAGGCGTTCGTCCGAGCGTCGACGACCGTGCGATTGGTGAGCACCATGCCGTCGGCCGTGACGACGATCAGCGCGATCATCAGCACGAAAAACGGAAAAGCGATCGTCAACTCGAGCGTGGCGAGACCGCGGCGGCTTGTTTCGTGGCGTTTCATCTTAGTGAGTTTGGAAAGCGTCGAGATCGAGCGGTTGTTTCAGCAGCACGCTGCGGATTTCGCTCGGCATGCGGACGGCGCTGCGGCGGGCCTCGCCGTAGCGAGTCGTCGGAGTGAGCTTCGCCTGCCAATTCAATCTCACTTGCGGATGTTCCTGGGCCTTATTGAACATGATGAACGGAATCGGCGGCGGCGTGATTCGCATGCTCGCCTCATCTCCCTGGAGAAACTCGAACGCGCGCGATCCGCCGCCGGGAGTCCAGTTGAGCGTGTCCCAGCCAAGTTCCGGCTGCAGGCGGCCGACGACGTTCTTATTCGCGGGAATGCTTTGGTTGTTCGCGTTATAGAAGATGGCCTGCGAATAGGCGACGAGACCGTCTTCCGGAGCCGAGCCGAAGATCACGGGAGCGATCGGCGCCTTACCGGGCTTCTGCACGAAGGCGATCTGCGTGAAGAGCTGCTCGGCTTGTTCGTTGTTCTTCGTCCACGTTTCGAGCCCCTTGCCGCTCTGCGGCGCGTCTTGCATCACATACATCGCCAGGGCGTCTTGGCCTTTTTGGCCGCCGTACTGACCGTTGCGATATTGGTACGATTTCGCGACGGTGTAGCGATTCGTCCAGCGCGAATACCAAGTCCCGCCGCGCGATACCAGCAGCACGCCGGCGAACCATTCGCGGATCGGCTTACGCCACCCTTGCACATAGGGATATGCGGCCCGCGTCCACTGCGAGCGTTCGACGTCCGACCATTGCTGTTGCGAGAGCTTCGGCAACGAGTCGCGGCTGAGGTTTTGGCCGGCCGGGTAGCCGTCGTTGCCGGGGCTCGGACCGGAGAACGACGGAATATCGTCGTCGAGGCCGAAGAGCGAGGCGGCGGTATCGAGCGCGTCGGAGGCCGAACCGATGACGTCGAGCACTTTGGAAACAATGTCGGCGGGGGAACTCGCATTGCCTGCGCGCGGCTCGCGGCCCCCGCCCAATTGGGATTGCGGCGGCTTCGGCTCTAACTCAAGAGGAAGCTTCACCTGGGCCGGGTAGAGGTGGAGCTTTACTCCGTTGCGCTCGGCCGTCTGTTCGGCCGCCTTGGCCGCCGCGACCGGAATTTGCTTAACGCAGGCTTCCCCATAGTTCTCCATGAACGGCAAGACGCGCCGCTCGATGATTTGCCGCTTCGGCCTGGAAAACACTTTGGCGATCTGTTCGACGCCGTCGATGATCAGGATCTCCTGAAACATCTTGGCCACGACCACGGTGAGCGGGATGTTGATCGCCCAATAGATCACTTCACCGATGCCGAACGGAATGAAGCGGCACAAGTTTGCGACGGCCCGCCCGACGTACACCTCGCACATATAGTATTTGAGCGTTAAGCGACAATCGAAGATGGTCGCAAACGCCAAATGTTCACCGCCGCTGTTTTCTTTGTCGCCGCCGTCTTTCTTAAGACGATCGGCGGTCTGCCGATCGAGCGAGCCGAATTCGGCGTTGTAGGTGATGCCGGCGTTTTGTAAGCCGATAAGCGCTGCGTTGAGCGCCGCCGACATGCTCGACGATTGCCTTCGGTCGCCCTTCTCCACGTTGTCGTCGAGTTCGGTGCCGCCGAGCGCTTCGTGAATCACCATCAGCGCCGTGAGTTCGCCGAGCATATGGTTCGTCAACGTCACGGCGTTCATACCGCGGGCCGTCATCGACATGGAACTGAGGATCGAGGCGTCGGCCGCGTTCTGCAATTCGATTTTCTGCTTGACAGGCGAGCCGATATTGAAGACCGTCGCCACGAGCAGCGTGCCGAACAGCACGACGACGCAGCTCACAAAGCTTAAGAAGCCGTCTTCCGAGCTATGTACGGTGCGAGAATCAATTGATGGCCGGAACATATTTGATTCCTAAAGGCCGGTCGGCCGGATTCGGCCGATCGACGCGGGGCGCCTGGCTTTCCAACGTGACGACGGTACGAATGTTCGAGTAATAGAAGCCGAAGATCGGCTCACGAGTCCCTAGGAGCAGACCGATGCCTCGCAAGTGATACGGCGCTTTGTAATCGATCGTCACCGTGACGTCTTTGCGGTAGTCGAGGCTCGCGTCGGTCGCGACGTCGAGCCCCCAGCGGGCGTACAAGTACTTCTTGGCGATGTATTCGGCCGGAGCCGCCGGTTCGGCGAACGCTTCGTAGGCCCCGACGTACGACGCGGCGTCGGCCGGACTGAAGCTGCTCCACACGGTGTGCTTCGAACTCGCGAACGGCGTCATGGCGTTGACCGCGGCGTCGGTCATTTTCTCTTTCGCCGCGCCCGTCGAGACGCCCGAGGGATACCACACCACGGCCGATCGAGCCGCGGCGTACGCCGCATAGACGGTGCCGATCTTCGCGATGAGAATCGACGTCAGGTCGATCATCAGGCAGATGATCAAGGCGAAAAACGGAATCGTGAGCATGTAGCTCAGGGAGTAGGCCGCCCCGGCTTCACAATCGTGCAGGTACCGCGCTCTGCGGCGCAAGTGCAATCGCCTCAGCGCCACGACCATACCGACGAGCGCCGCGAGGCTCGCGAACCACAAGGCCCACACCAGTTCGACGGAGCGAAAGATTTCGAAGAAGAGCGATCGCATGCGGCACCACCGGAGGAGCGAACTCAGCTACGCTCCTAGTAAGCGTTTAGAGGTAGGGCCATGTTACGATCGACTGCACGATTTGAAACAACCGACCGCAAGCCTGGCGTGCGATGAGAAACAACGCGATCGCGAACGGCAGCATGATGCCGGTCGCCACCAAAGCCTCCATCGTGGCTAAGCCGCGACGAACGGTGGAGCGAGGGCGACGAGAGTTCCGGTGGGCGTTCATAATTGCATGGTCGATCGTGTGCGGTGCTGAATTATCAAGGCTCGTCGTTCACGCCATTTGCCACACCGCATAGCCCACGCCGACGAGGAAGAACGGCGAGAGCGGGACCGGAGTCGCCAGCAAGCGGGCCGCTTCACGATCGGGCGGCAGAATCCAAACGGGAAAGAAGACCGAACCGATCTTGCGGCCCAAGAGGCCGAACACCGCGACCGGGCCGTACTTCACGACGGCCAAGGCCAAGGCGAATGTGCCGGCAACGATATGCGCGACGACAAGCGCGGTCAGTCCATCGACGGCGCCCAAAGCGCCGCCGATCACGGCCGCGAGTTTCACGTCGCCGCCTCCCCCCGCGCCGCAGGCGAACAAGAGGAACATTACGCCGAAGCAGGCGCCGAAACCGGTAAGGTAATCGGCGATCGACTGAGCGCCGAGGATTCCCACCCAGCGGGCCGCACCGATCGAGAGCGCTTCGCCGCCGTCGGCCGTGTGAACGACGAACTGCAGCAGGCTCAACGACGCGAGCCAGGCCCAGGCGGGATAAGTGACGTAATTGGGAATCTTATGGTGGGCGAGATCCACCAACGTGGCGGCGACGAGCGCCGCGACCAGCACAAAGCCCGACCAAGTTTGGTAGTACGAGGTCGGCAAGCCTTGCTGCTGCATCCACAGAGCCCAGAGCAAACCGGCGGCGGGCAGCAAGGTGAAGAGCCGCCAACTGGAGGCACGCGACGCGAACTGCGGGGATCGATACTCGGCATAGTGCGTTGCGGTGGCCATCGGACTGATTCTCTTTTCGCGATATTTCAAATTGTCTTCGTTCGATCCTCGACGTGCGTCGCGGCCGCCGAACCGTTTCGGCGGCCATGGCAGTCGACGCACGTCGCCGACTCTGGTGTGATCTCGACGCTTAGGCGTCGATCTCGAACTCGCCGAGCTTTTCTTTCACCCAGTCGATGACCGGATCTTTCAAGTTGTACAGCAGGGCCAAGACGATTGCGGCGGCACCGAAGATGATGACCGCTTGCATGGTTTCCATGCCGTTTTCGTCACGATCGAGACGGCGAACAAGGTTACGGAGAGTCGACATCACACACCTCACTTTGATAAAAGTTATTTGCTCGGTTGCCGGCGGCCGAGCGAAGTTGACCGGCGATACCAAAGTGAGCGCAGCGAGTCGGCGATTGTTACCGAATCCAACGAGACACGTAGCAAAGCATCTTCCCTGGCGCGGCGCGCCGCAACCATCAGCGGCGGCGATTTTCGCCGTTTTTGTCCGCCGCGGTTCGGCTAGCTTGCAGCCGGCGGCGTTTCTTCCTCCGGCCGAAACAGGTCGGCCGTGAGTTTCACTTGCCCGCCGAAGCCCATGGAATGTGCTTCGCCGGAAAACGTCGGCGATTGGCCGGTGTGCCGCATTTCGCCGAGAATCCGCCCTTCAGCATCGCGGCCGGCCGCATAGAAGCGAAATAAATCGCGGAAAACATATTGGTTGTGGTCGTCGAGCCCAATCATCTCGCTAATCGCCTGAACACGCCGCGACCCGTCCCCCAACCGCGCGATGTTGACGACCAAATGTAAGGCCGACGCCACTTGCGTACGGGCCACATGTACCGGGAGGCCGACGTCGCTCATCATGCAGAGCGTTTCCAGACGAATCGCCGCGTCGCGGGGCGTATTGGCATGCACCGTGCTAAGCGAGCCGGCGTGGCCGGAAAGCATCGACTGAATCAAATCCAACGCCTCGCCTCGTCGCACTTCGCCGACCACGATCCGGTCGGGCCGCATTCGCAGCGAATCGACGAACAAGTCGCGAATGCTCACGTGCCCGCGCCCGTCGGGTCGCGGCGGCTGGGCTTCTAGATAGACCGTGTGCGGCTGGTAGAGTTGCAGTTCCGAACTGTCTTCAATCACGACGATCCGCTCGTGTTCCGGAATCGACGCCGACAGAGCGTTCAGCATCGACGTTTTACCGGTTCCCGTACCGCCGGCGATCACCATGTTTTTGTGCAACACGACGCACAATTTCAGGAATTCCGCGGCCTGTTCGCTCATGCTGCCCCGTTGCACGAGCGAGTCGAGATTAAACGTCGATTTCTGAAACTTGCGAATCGAAATGCAACAGCCGACCCGCGCGCTCGGCGGGATGATCACATGGACGCGCGAGCCGTCGGGGAGCCGGGCGTCCATGCTGTGATGATCGGCGTCGATCTGGCGGTTGACGTATTCGCCGATATTGCGAGCCGCGGCCATGAGCGAGGCGGCGTCGGGAAACTTGCATTCCGAGAGGTGCAGCCGACCGGACTTCTCGTAGTAGACCGTCTCATGGCCGTTGATGAGGATTTCCGAGACCGCGGGATCGTCGAGTAGCGGCAACACCGGGCCGAGGAAATGCCGGGTCGTCTCTTTGTAAATGTCGATCGTTTTCACGCCACTACCCTATTTGCGACCTAGAGACCAACCCCTGCATAAGCCGCAACCCATTACGCATAAGAACCTTACGCTAATCTCATCCCACCCCGTTTTTAGGCCGTCCGAACGGACGATCGGTCCTTTCAGTAATCTTTTAAGCCTCGGCTGTAACAATCCGCCGCCGCTTGCGCTGAGCAAGTCAGACGAACGATACTGAAAACCCAACGCGGCCGCCCCCTCGGCCCAATTTGTAGGAGAACCCGCCATGGCTCGCAAGTTTTTCCTCGGTTTGCTCGTGGCCGCTTGTGTGGCCGGAACCGCTTCCACCCCAGCCGCGGCTTGCGATCGCAACCCCGGAGGGGGCCGAGTGATCCAAAGCTTCCCGCCGATCGGCAACGGTCCCTACACTTTTCCGGCTCAAACGGTGCCGCCCGTCGCTGAACCGCAACGCGTGGTAATCATCCCCACGACGAAAACGACTCCCGTCGCCGCGACCTCGCGTCCGGTCGCCGTGCAGATCGTGTCGACGACGAAAGTCGTTCCCAAGCCGGAACCGAAGCCGGAGCAAAAGCCGGAACCGGTTGTCGCCAATGTCGACGCGATCGGCTCGTTCGCCGACCTGCTCACACGTCGCTAAAAGTCGGCGGCTTAATTCGAATCAGCCCAAAGCCCAGGTCGCAAGCCTGGGCTTTTCTCTTTTCCCGGCTGCAAGCCGTTTCCTAATTCCCGCCGGACAGCTTTCCGACCTCGTCCGCCGAGAGGGCTCGATCGAAGACGGCGATCTCGTCAAGCCGGCCTTCCCACGTCGCCTGACGATCGCACCGGCCGCCGAAGAACCATTGCTCGGGGTCGATCAAGGTGCCGGCCGGCAGAGTCGCGGTAATCTCCGGTTCGCTCGCGCCGTCGAGATAGACGTTCACCTGCTCGCCGTCGCGCACCAGTGCGACGTGCGTCCAAGTCCAGCGCTTGATCGGAGTTCTTCCGACGACTTTCTTCCCCTCGGCGCCGGTCGTAAACACGAGTTTCCCCTGCTCGGCCCCGCCGGCCACGCCGAGCGTGTCTCCTTCCGGCCGCAGCGCGTGATCGCGGCCGCGCGAGACGAGCCACCCGGCGGGATCGCGAGCGCCGTCGACCAAGCCGTTCCAAACCCATAGCGACACGGTGTAGCGCTCCCCCAACATCGGCAGTCGCGCATTCAATCGCCCACCGACGAAATGCGCCGCCCGATTCGTTTCGCCGTCCGTGCAGAACCGCTGCGACCGCGGGCCCTCTAAGAAGAACAACACGCCTGATTCATAGATCGCATCGTGTGTGCCGGCCGAGTCGGCGGCCCGCGGTGCGGCGAACTCGTCGAGGCGATAATAGGCGATCGGCTTCAAGGCCAACGTCGCTTCCGTCGCGCTGCCGCGCGTTTGCTTGTAGGGGCGTCGCGGCTTGTCGGCGACTCGCTCTAAGAGCGTTAGCCCGGCTTCGACGATCATCGGCTCGGCCTGCGCTTCCAAACCGGCAGAACGAGCCGGCCACGTATTGTAGCCGCCGAGCGGATGTTGCTCCGGCGGCGGTATGTAACCGTCCCCGCCGTTGGCGAGTTCGATCACCATTGTTTTCTCCAGCGGGCTCTGCAACTTGATTTTCAAACCGCTGAGCGCGTAGGTTTCATTCGGCGTCGTGGCGATGCCGATCCCTCCGATCCTCAATCCTTGAACGACGATTTCCGTTTCTTTCCGCTCGTCCAGAATGATCTGCTCGCGAGCATAGACCTCGGTGTTCGTCTTCGCCGGACGTTCGCCCATCTCCTTGACGATCCGTTGCGACCACTCGAGCAGTTGTTTGTTCGGCGTGCGATATTTGAGGGTCATCCGCGCTTCGGCCATTCGCAGCGGCACGCCGTCGGCGTACTCGATCCGCTTGTAAGCCTTCTCGGCCAAGTCGAGCAGCGAGGTCGTGTAGTCTTCGATCGTCTGCTTCTCGTTTCGTTCCCCGGCCGGCTTCATGTAATCGGCGCGCCAGATATCGCCGCTGCACCCGTGCGACATCATCCCGACGAACGCCGGTCCGCTCCCCTTCCCCTTCGCCAAACGTGCTTTGAGTCCTTCGGAGAATAAGCCGAAGTAATCGGCGCTCAAGGCGGCGTCGCCGAAGTAGTGCATCGAAAAATTGGCGAGCACGCAGATCGGCCGTCCCGTTTTCGCTTGAAACGAAATGAGCGACAATTGCGGATCTTCCGGCCCCGCTTCGCCGACGGCCTCTTCCCAATTGCGGCCGGCGTGCATGTTGGCCCGCAGCGTGAAGTTGCCGAACGGATCTTCGGCCAACCGGTCGGGCCGGCGAATCCACTGCCGTACGGCCGTGTGCTCCGGCGCGTCGATCGATCCCCAACCCACGCGGGCCGGCTCCAAGTTTTTTTCCGCCGCCACGATCGCTTCCACCAACTTATCGCGCAAGAACGGCGAATAACGCGGATCGGCATCGGTGCCGAGGCATCCCATGCTCGAGCCGGCCGAGTGGGTATGCGTCGCCGAGATCAACATGTGATCAGCCTTGATTCGGGTGCGCTTCGCGGCGAGCGCCTTGGCTTCGTCTAAGAGCGGCCGGCCGATCATGCAGCTATCGACGACCACGATCGCGGCGCGTTCCGTCCCGTCGTCGACGACCAGGGCCCGCGCGTTGAGCGGCGTCTTCACGGTGCTGACGCTTCGCGAGAGCATGCCGCCGTTGACGAGCACGGGGAGCTCGACCGGCGTCACGTCGACGACTGCCGCTCCGGCTCGCAGTTCGGCGGCGACGCCGGCTTCGCTACCGCCCTGCGCCGCCAGCGCAAGCCCCGCGACGATTCCCCAAGCCGCTCGATAAACACATCGCATCGAATCGATCTCCCGCCGTTAAACTTTGCGCAAACTCTCGCGCCGTAGCTGGCGTCGCCGGCAGCTCGCGCGGTGGTCAGTGTGGTCGTCGCGCGACGCTAGGTCAAATTCAATCGAATCAGCGTCCGCGCGCTTCAATCGATGACGAATTTGTCGATTTTGCAGGCTCCAGACTGACGATGTTAATGATGCGCGGAAATGCGTCGAGTTTGCGGCCGCCTACGAGTCCAGGAAGGCGACGACACTCGCAAGCTTGGTCTCTTACTATGTCCGGAGTCTTGAAAAATGCGGAGGCGGTTCCTTCGTCGCGCCGTGGGCGCGACGATGCTTGAGCGACCGACGTTCCGCCGACGGCCGCGAGGCCGAGGTCTGTTCATTCCTCTAATCTGCCTGACGACGGCTCTCGCCGAGTCGGGCCATGCCCAAACTCTTGAGCGATCGTCGACCGGCGCGCCTGCTTATTTCCAAACGCCGATCACACCCGACGCCGGTTCGCTGAACCTCGCGCCGACGCCGGCCTTTGAGGCCGAACAAACGTCGTACGCCGACACCCAAGCCGCGGCGGCCGCAGGCGCACCGCCGCCTCCGACCACCGAAGAAGCGATCGCTGAACTGAAGCGACGGCTCGGCGACGTCGAAGGGGAGCTCAAAAAGCGCGACGAAGCCGACAAAAAAGCCGCGGCCAAAAAAGCGGCCGAGGAATTCCCGTCGCATAAGATCACCGGCTTCACGCAGCTCGACACGGCATTCTACTCGCAAGATGCCCGCAACGAGGCCACGGTCGGCAACGCGCAGAACGGCACCGGCTTTCGCCGCGCGCGACTGGCCGTGAACGGCAAGGTCCGCGAATTCACCGCCTATCAACTGGAAGTCGATTTCGCCACCGCCGGCCGGCCGAGCTTCTTCGACTGCTGGGTCGAACAGAGCAACTTGCCACGGTTCGGGGCCGTGAAGGTCGGCCAGTTTTGTCAGCCCTTCAGCGTCGATTCGCTGACCGGCTTCCGTAATCTGACGTTTCTCGAACGCTCGTTGCCCTTCTTAGCGATGGTGCCGTTTCGCCGCGTGGGCGTGCAATCGGCGAACATCTCCGACGATGAAATGACTCAGTGGACCTATAGCATCTTTCGCACCGGCGGCTTCAACAACGCTCCGATCGGCGACGATCGCTTCGCCACCGATTTCGGCGACGTGGGCGGCGCCTCATTTTCCGCGCGGGCCACGCATCTCTTGACGTACGATGAAATGGCCGACGATCGCTATCTCTGGCACGTCGGCGGCGGCTACAATTTTAGCTTACTCGGCGCGAACAACGCCGTCGGCAGCGGCACGCCGGGCAACGCGGGAAGCCCGAAACCCTTTTATCAAGCCCGCACGACCCCGGAGTTCGGAGCTCTCGGTTATCCGGAGTTTCCCTCGACGTTCGGACCGAGCGGCGCGGTAAATGGAACGCCGACGTTCGTCGACACCGGCCGCTTTGAAGCCGATTACTTCAACCTGTTCGGACTCGAAACCGTGTACCAACACGGTCCCTGGGGCATCACGGCCGAATGGATGGGAACAGTGGTGCAAAGCGTCGTCGGCCCGGTGTTCTACAATGGCGCGTACGGCCAAGTGGCCTACCGCCTGACCGGGGAGCACCGTGCCTACGACAAAAAAACGGGAACGCTCGGCAAGCTCGTTCCCTACACCGATTTCTTCTCGCTTAAAGACGGCATCTGCGGCTGGGGCGCGTGGGAAATCGGAGCCCGCTACTCATTTATCAACTTGCGCAATCCTGCCGACTTGAACGGGCACTACTATGTGAGCGGAACGAACACGTTTACCGGCACGTCGAACGCCGGAAACGGCATGTTGCAAGACGTAACGCTCGGTCTCACGTGGTTTCTCAACGTCCATGCCAAGGTGCAGTTCAACTACATCCACGCCATGCTCGACAACACGACGACCGGCAATAGTGCGGCCGATCTGTTCGTCAGCCGGGTCCAAGTCGATTACTAGGCGCCGTTCCGCTTCGCTCGCGCTCGCCTCCCAGTTATCTCGCCGGACCCGTCTCTGAAAACGTGAGATCCGACGACCGAATTTGACTCCTCCGCGCCGACCGCTAGACTCACGCGAAGCAGGTCTCGCGCAAAAATGGGCTCTCGTTGGGGAGAATCATTCTATGAAGATCGCATCGACGCTCGCGTTAACAGTTGCTCTTTCGTCGCTCGCTTCGTTCGCTTCGGCGCAGAATCCCGACTACCCCGGCTATCTTGGCGTTTACGTTCAAGAGGGGAACGGCGGCATGCGCATCACCAGCTTCATTCGCAACACGCCGGCCGAAGCGCTCGCCAAGCAGGGCGACATCAGTCGCGGCGACACGATCGTCCGACTCGGCGGCCGCCCGACGCGCACGCTCACTGAACTGCGCGCGGCGCGCAATCGAATTCCCGACGGCAAGGAAGCAAAGATGATTCTCGCGTCGGGCGGTGCGATGTATCACGTCTGGATCAGCCGCAGCGAAGCGGTGGCCGCAGCGGCCGCTCCCGGCACGTATGGATCGGCCCAGCCCCGCTCCGCGGCGCCCGATCGGTTTTACAAGGGGGGAGCCGGCGAAGGAGATGAAGGCGATTTCCGCGACGCGCGCGGCGGCGCGGGAGCCCCGGCCCCGGACGAAGGCGAATTCCGCGACAAGTAAATCTTCGAACACGCGCGCCAACTACGTCTCGAATTGTTCGCTGTCGTGACGCACTCAGCGGTGCGTCGCAATGCGGACGATTTCCCCTTCGCCGACGACGAACACGCCGTCGCCGGCGCGGGGGCGCACGACATGCGTGCCGGTGAACTTGCCGAACGCCGGCAGCACGCCGCAATCACGTCCGAACCAGAAGCAAGCCGCTTTCATCCGTCCGCCCCCCGGTTCGAGCAATTGCACCGCCGGATGAATGTGCCCGGCGAGAATGTAGCGACCGGCGGGACACCGCTCCGGCGGATCGTGACGCAGCGTGAACGGGCCCACGTCGTGCACATCGCCGACGTTCTCGATGCGCCACTCCCGCGGCAGTTCGCCGGCGCGACGATCGTGATTGCCCGCGACGACGAGCCACTCGAGCGCCGCGTGCCGGTCGCGCCACGCCGCCCCTTCCGCCACGACGGCCGCCGTCAAGCCGCGCCGATCATGCACCAAATCGCCTAGCACGACGAGCGTCTTCGGCTTCAGCGCCTCGACGAGCGCCGTCAGACGCGCGAAATTGCCGCGCGTGGTGCCGCGCGGAATCGGCACGCCGAGCTTGCGAAAGCTCGACGCTTTGCCGAGATGCACGTCGGCCAAAACCAACAGCCTTTGGTCGGCCCACCATAAGGCGCGTTCCGGATGCACGTGCAAGCGCTCGCCGGCGACTTCATGTCGCAACATGTGCGACCTCCGGAATCTCGGTCAACTCGACGGCGATCTCCTCTCCCGCGATTTCGATCGCGGCGGGCCGTGCGCCGCCTGCTTCCGCTCGACGCCGACGCTTCGTCGTCGTCTCAGCCGCATGCTCCAGTTGCACGACCATCCGCGCGACGCGCTTGCTCCATTGCTCGCTGCTCACCTGCGACTTTTGAATGCGCGCGGCCCAGAGCGGAAACGCCAGTGGAGTCAGTCGCGGCACCTCGCGCAGCACGAGATGATTGGCTTTCGCGCGCTCCAGCGCTTCGCGCAACCGCGTGACTTCGAGTTGTTGCTCAAGGACCTCGCGCCGCGCCTGATCGAGCAGCAGGTTAGTCGGGTCATATTCGCGAAAGACGTCGAAAATCAATCCGCTGGAAGCTTGCAACTGCCGGGCCGCCGTCGGAGCGCCGGGATAGCCGCTGAAGATCAGTCCGGCGACGCGGGCGATGTCGCGAAAGCGGCGCCGCGCCATTTCCGTCGCGTTGACGCACGCCGTGAGATCCTCCAGCAGATTGTCCGTCGTAAGCAAGGCCTGCCAGTCGACGGACTTAAGATCGAACGGCTGCGGCGAGAGCAATTCAAACCCGTAGTCGTTCGCCGTGATCGTGATCGAACGCGGCGAGCGGGCCGCGAGCCGATGGGCGAGGAGCGTGGCGAGCCCTTCGTTGACGAGATAGCCTTCGAACGGGTAAACGAACGCCTGATAGCCCCGCTGCACATGCGCCGTCTCGATGAGCAATTCGCCGGCATGTGGCACCCGCGACCACTCGGCCTGCAATTCGAGAATCGAGCGGGCCTGTTCGGTTTCGGGGCCGACGAAGCGGCCGTCGGCGATCTCGCCGAGCTTCGCGCGCACCGCGTCGGAGAGTTCGCCGGAGAGCGGCAGTCGGCCCCCTTCCCAGCGCGGTACCGTGCCCGAGGTCTTCTTCGATTTACGCACGTAGGCCTTGAGATCGCGGCAGCGCACGAACTCCAGCGTTCGGCCCGCAAAAACGAACCGATCGCCCGGCTTGAGCCGCGCGATGAACGACTCTTCGATCGTGCCGAGCCGTGGTCCCTTGACGTACTGCACTGCGACCGAGGCGTCGCTCGTGATCGTGCCGATCGTCATGCGATGCAGTCGCTCCGTCTGCGGCGAGCGGACGACATAGCGCCCTTCGACCTGCACGAGCTTGGAATACTGCGGATAGGCATGCAGCGCCGGCCCGCCCCGTTCGACGAAATCAAGCGTCCAGCGCCATTCGTCGGGAGTGAGATTGCGAAAGGCGTGCGTCGTGCGCACTTCGTCGTAGAGCGGCGCAGGGAGCACCGGGTCGCTCACGGCGAGCGTCACCACATGTTGGGCCAGCAGATCGAGCGGCTTTTCCAGCGGGCGTCGACCTTCAATCCGCCGCGCCGCCGCGGCATCGCGCGCCGCCGCATACTCGACGAGTTCGAACGCATGCGTCGGCACGCAAAGAATCTTGCTCACCGCGCCGGGGCGATGCCCGCTGCGGCCGGCTCGCTGCAACAGGCGAGCGATCCCCTTCGGGCTGCCGATCTGAATCACCTGGTCGACGGGCGAGAAGTCGACGCCGAGATCCAAGCTCGACGTGCAGACGACGCACTTCATCGTGCCGCCGCGCGTGCGCCCCTCGACATACTCGCGCAATCCCCGATCGAGCGAACCATGATGCAAGGCGATCTCGGCCGCCCAATCGGGCCGAGCGTGCAGAATTTCCCGAAACCAAATCTCGGCTTGCGAACGCGTGTTGGTGAACACCAGCGTGCTCTTCGCCGCGGCGACGGCGTCGACGACTTGCTTGAGCATTCGTTTGCCGAGATGGCCGGCCCAGGGAAACCGCTCCATCGTCTCGGGCAGCAGCGTGACGACTTCCGTTTGCTTCGGCGTCGTGCCGTGAATGAGCACTCCGCCGGCGGCCGCAGGGCCGACGCCGAGCAACGTGTCGCGGGCTTCTTCCAGATTGCCGAGCGTCGCCGAGAGTCCCCATGTGCGCAGCGCGGGGTTCCACATTCGTAGCCGTGCCAGACCTAGCTCGGTTTGCACGCCGCGCTTCGTTCCCAACAGTTCATGCCACTCGTCGACGACCACCGCCCGCAAGTCGCGAAACATCTCGCGCGCATCGGGATACGACAGCAACAGCGATAGGCTTTCCGGCGTGGTCACCAGCGCCGTCGGCATTCGCTTCCGCTGGCGACGACGTTCGGCGGCCGACGCGTCGCCGGTGCGCAAACCGATCTCCCAGTTCAGTTCCAGTTCCTCGATCGGCCTGCGCAGCGACACGACTAAGTCGTTCGCCAAGGCCCGCATCGGCGTGATCCACAACGCTCGCAGCGGCTCGGCCTCCGGCGGCTTGCGCTTTCTCCCGTTTCCGCTTGCGCGAGAGAGGCCGGGGGCGAGAGAGTCGGCCGGCCGATCCGCCCGCTCGCGCAACCCTTCTTCCACGATCCCCAGCCAAACGGAATACGACTTTCCGGTGCCGGTCGCGGCGTGCACAAGCCCGCTCCGACCGGCAAGGTACGCTTCCCAGGTGCGGCGCTGGAAGTCGAACGGCGACCAACCGCGCTGGTCGAGCCAACGATCGATGTGCCATGTTTCCGCGCTGGGCGGCTCGAAGTTTTCGCCGGCGCTAATCATCTCTGCTTCGCTCCCGGCTTATCGCCGCCGAAGAGCGACTGCAAATGGTCGTCGAGCGCCGTATCGAGTTCGTCGGGTTCTTCGTCCATGTCGAAGAGCGTGGGGGCGAGTTGCTTGCGTGGTTGCAGCGCCTCGCGTTCGAAGCCGGCGAGTGAAGCCAAAGTCTCAAGCGAATCGGCCTCCGCCGGCGGCTTGTCGCGCCGCCAACGATGCATCCGCGGGAAGCGCACGGCGATGCCCGCTTTATGCCGCGATGACTTCTGAATTCCCTCGAAATGCAATTCGAACACCAGTTGCGGTTCGACGACGCGCACCGGGCCGAACTTATCGATCGTGTGTGCGCGAATGAAGGCGTCGACTTCGCGAATCTCTTCGTCGGTCAAGCCGGAGTAGGCTTTGGCGACCGGCACCAAGCGGCGCATGTCCCAGACGCCGAACGTGTAATCGGTGTAAAGCCCGGCTCGTTTGCCGTGGCCGGCCTGGGCATACATGAGCACGGCGTCGAGCGAGTAAGGTTCGGCCTTCCACTTCCACCAGGGCCCGCGCCGCCGACCGACGGCGTACGGCGAATCGAGCCGCTTGAGCATCAAACCTTCGACGCGCTCCTGTCGAGCACGGCGATAGTGTCCTTCGAGTTCGTCCCATGTTGCGAAGTTCACCAGCGGCGACGCCCGCAACTTCGGATGGTCGACGCCGGCGACGATCTTTTCCAATTCCGCCCGCCGTTCGCTCAACGGCCGCTCGCGAAAATCCCGGCCGCCGAGTTCCAACAGGTCGTAGGCCACGAACGCGACCGGGGCTTCGCTCAAGATGCGCGTCGTCATCCGTTTGCGGCCGATCCGCTTTTGCAACGCGGCGAACGGCAGCGGCTGCTCGCCGCGCCACGCCAGGATTTCGCCGTCGAGCACCGTGCCGTCGGGCAAGGCGTCGAGCACCGGCTGCAGTTCGGGGAAGCGCTCGGTCACCAGTTCTTCGCCGCGCGACCAGAGCGCCGTGGTCGCCCCCCGCCGCAGCGCTTGACCGCGAATACCGTCCCACTTCCATTCGGCTTGCCATTCCTGCGACTCGCCGAGCGAGCGACACGGCTCGTCGAGCGCGTAAGCCAGAAAGAAAGGATACGGCCGGGCCGGATCGTCGTTCGCGGCATCGCCGCGCACGAGGCGCTCGTAGGTTTCCGGCGTGGGTTCCCAGTCGCCGGCCAAGCGGTGCGCCATCGTCGCCGCCGGTACGTTCATCGCCTCGGCCAAGGCGCGTACGACGAGCGTCTGCGCGACGCCGACGCGAAACTCGCCCGAGATGAGCTTGTGGTACACCAAACGTTCATGCTCGCCGAAGATTCGCCACGCTTCCCGCACAAGTTTGGCCTGCTCTTGCGGCGTCGCACCGCCGAGCGCGCGAATCCGCATTTCCACGACGTCCGCCAGCGGTTCGTCGTTCGTTTCCCCGGCCGGCGGCAAGACCCAAGCGAGCGTTTCGGCCAAGTCCCCCACCGCTTCGTAGCTTTGCTCCAACAACCACAGCGGGAGTTGAGCAGTCGCCGCGGCCCACTCGCGCAGGAGCCGCGTGTTGATCAGTCGCTTCAACTTTCGCCCGGTGAGGAAATAGAGCGCCCAGGCCGCATCGGCCGGCGGAGCCTCAAGGAAATAAGACTTGAGATAGGCCACCTTTTCGCTGGTGCGCGTCGTGCCGTCAAGTTGCCAGTAAAGTTCGGCGAAGCGTTTCATGTCGCGGCCTCGCCGGCAGTCGGCAACGTTTCCGGCGATGCCACCGCGGCCGGCAGCGGCGGCAGGGGAGCAATTTCGACGTTCGCGCCGGCCTCTTCCGGCGTCGCCTCCCCTTCGTCGGCCCCTTCCCCTTTGAATCGCGTTTCAATCGCTCGCGCGCAGACCTTGCCTTGTTCGTTCAGATAGCGCGTCATCGGCTCGGTGTAGCCGTGCGTCACCCACACTTCCTCCGCTCCCGTCTCGGCGATCGCCCAGCAAAGTCCCGGCCAATCCGCATGATCGGAGAGCACGAACCCGCGATCGACGCCGCGCCGTCGCCTTGCCCCGCGGACGCGCATCCAGCCCGACGCCACGGCCGTCGACACCGGGCCGAACTTGCGCAGCCAGGGCGATCCCAGCGCCGACGGCGGCGCGACGACCAGCGCCGCACCTTTCGCAGCGCGCACCGCCTCCTGCGAGGCATACTCGGTCGCGGGCAACTCGATGCCGGCTGCGGCATAAATCGGCGCGAATCGCGCAAGTGCGCCGTGGATCAGTATCGGCCCGCGGACGTTCGTAATCTCGCTCAACACGCGCTGCGCCTTCCCCAAGGCGTAGGCGAACACCACGCTCGTTCGTCCCTCGGCCTGATTGGCTTGCCACCACGCGTCGAACTCGCGCATCACGTCGCTCGTCCGCGGCCAGCGGTAGATCGGCAGGGCGAACGTCGCCTCGGTGATGAAGTGGTTGCAGCGCAGAGGCTCGAACGGCGGGCAAGTCGGATCGCCGTCGGTCTTATAGTCGCCGCTGACCACGCAGACTTCGCCGCGATGCTCGATCCGCACTTGGGCGGAGCCGAGAATGTGGCCGGCCGGATGAAACGACACGCGCACGCCGTGGATGTCGACCGACTCGCCGTACGCCGCCCCGGCGACGTCGACGTCGCCGACGCGAGCCCGCAGCACGGGCACGTTCGGCGTCGCCGTGAGATACTTTTTCGATCCCCAGCGTAAATGATCGCTGTGCGAATGCGTGATCACGGCGCGGTCGACCGGCGACCAGGGGTCGACGTAAAAGTCGCCCGCGGAGCAATACAGACCGCGCTGTGAAATCTCGACCAACGCCATCGCCGCCCCGTCTCCCTTTCGCCTCCTCCGCGCAACTCGCAACGTTCATTCTAGCGCCGTCGATGTGACCGGCCGGCGAGCGCCGTGAGTTCTGGAAACAAGCTGTTCCCACCGCCTTACGAGGGCCGGACTCTGCGCGACATTTGCAGCCTGCGGGAAACCCGCGCACAATGCCACGGCCCGCCTTAGTGCGATGCCTCTTGCCCCACTTTCGGAGCCTGCCATGCGGCCGCGACGCCTCGTGCTCTTCTCAGTTTTCAGTCTGCCGGCCGCGGCGCTGATCGTCGCCGCCGCCTGGAGCGACGCGGCGTCGCCGCCGGCGACCAAGCCTGCAGGCTCATCCGGAGCGAAAGCCGCGCCGGCCGCGAGATTTCCGTTACTTCCCAACGATTCGCGCTCGTGGTCGCGCTCGGCCGACGCCAAGCTGCTCACCGATTTCGCGCAGGCCCTGCCGCCGTCGGCGCTCACGACCGGTCGTCGCGAGAAAGGAAAATGGAAAGTCGTGTCGTACGCGACCGACGCGTACGAAGGAAACGCATTGAGTTGCCTGCGGGCCACGGAAGCCGCGCCGGTCCGCATGCCGCTTGATGCTCAAGGCCCACACGCCGTCTACGTCGGGCTCTGCACGACCTCGGGCGGGCTCGACGCCGCTGACGAAAACGGGATCGAAGTGAAACTGAGCGGCGAACCTGTTTACCGCCGCGTCTCGAACACGCTCCCGCTTTTGAAGCCGCGGCGCGATCAAATCCACGAAACGTTTCTCACCGTCGCCGACCTCACCGGCCAAGCGCTCGACATCCGCGCTCTGCCGTATTTGCCGAGCACGATCTGCTACGTAAAGCTCGTGCCTCTCACGGCCGAAGAGTTCGCCGCTTGGCGGAAACCGGTCGACCCGAAGCTCCGCACCGCCATCGCCACTTTCGACGGACATAGCTGGATCTGGCCCTATCGTCCGCGCACCGCCGACGACTTGCGGGCCACGTTCCGCGGGCTCGAACGGAGCGACGTCGGCAAGTGGTGGTTTCAGATTTGCGGCGCAGACCTGACATGCTATCCCTCCGCAGTCGGCACCAATCCCGGCGACGGCACGGAAGACTTTTGCCGTTGGGAGTATCGCGACTACTCGGAATCGCTCGCGGCGATGTTCCAGGCCGGCGTGAATCCGTTGCATGTGGCCCGGGAGGAGGCGGCGCGGCAAGGAGCCGAATTCCATGTGATGATCCGCCCGGCCGGCTGGGGAGCGTCGTACCCTTGGGAAGAAATATTCAACAGCAAGTTTTTCCACGAGCACCCGGAGTGGCGCTGCATCGATCGCGACGGCACGCCGACGCTGCATATGAGTTGGGCCTATCCCGAGGTCCGGCGGCATGTCATCGACGTCCTCCAGGAAACGCTCGCGATTCAGCCCGACGGCATCGGGTTCCTCTTTCATCGCGGCATGCCGATGATTCTGTGGGAAGAGCCGTTTTGCGAGGCGTTCCGCAAGCGGTACGGCGCGGACGCTCGGGAGGTGCCGGAAGACGATCCGCGCATTCTCGACCTGCGGGCCGAAATGATGACGACCATTCTGCGCGAGTGGCGCACGCTGCTCGACGAAACAGCGGCCCGACAAAAGCGCACCAGGCCGTACAAGATCACGCTCGCCACCTTCGCCAAGGAGGCGGACAATCGGCGCTGGGGAATCGACGTCGTCCGCTGGGCCCGCGACGGCTTGGTCGACGAAGTTGGACCGGCCTACTTCGCGCATCACACGTCGTTCGTGCAACCCGACGTCGCGTACTACAAACAGGCCCTCGCCGGCACCAAGGTCGGCCTCTATCCGCTCGTGATCGCGTGGCACTCCGGCTCGCCGCAGCAACTCTGCACGCGCGTCACGGGGTTCTACCAAGCCGGCGCCGACGGGATTTGCGTTTGGGACCCGACGATCGAAAAAGGCTACCGCGATAAGTCGCCGGGCCATGTGTACGACGTCGTGCAGGTGCTCGGCCATCGCGACGTCATGGCCGACTGGGCCGCGCACGGCGTGCCGCTCCCGGTGATCACACCGCTCAAGCGCTTTGGCGAGAACCACTACAGCCGATTTTTCCCCAATACGGGATATTGAGAAATGCTGACTGATCGAGTGCTGAATGCTGAATGGCATTGGGTCGCAGCGCCGATGCGGCTGCTACGCGTCGTAGCCTGCATCGCTTTTAGCTTGGTGATGGCGCAACCACCTGAGTTGTGCGCCGCCGAGCCGTATCCCGTGCCCGCGCTTGTGCTCGACGGCGTGCTCGTCGATCCGGCGACGCTCGACTACTCGCAATTGCCGGTGATCCGCGGCGAGCATGCGATCGTCAGCGCCGGCGACGAGGCTTGGAAGTTTCGCTTGCACAACTATTTGATTCATCACGACGGCAAATACTGGTGCATGTGGAGCCACGGGCCGATCGTGGAAGACTATCCCACACAGCACGTGCGCTACTCCGTAAGCGACGACGGCTTGCGGTGGAGCGAACCGCGGATGCTCACCGACATGCCGACCGCAGGTTACGCCTACATCGCCCGCGATTTTTGGCTTCGCGACGGCGAACTGCTCGGGCTCGTCGCTCGCTACAAGGGGCACGGTGCGTTCGGCGTGAATAAGGAGCTCACGCTGGAAGCGTTCGCGTGGGACGAATCTGCCGACGCCTGGAAACACCGCGGGCGCGTGTTCGACGACGCGATCAACAACTTCGCCCCCGAGAAGCTGGCGAGCGGCCGGTGGATGACGACCCGCCGCGATTCGCGCTTCAATACCACGATGCTCATCGGCGGCACGGCAAAGCTCGACGCGTGGGACGTCGTTCCCGTCGTACCGAATAAAAACCCCGACACGAAGCTCAAGCCCGACGAGCCGATCTGGTATCAGCGGGCCGACAAGACGTGTGTCGCCGTGTTTCGCGACAACGGCGGCAGCGGCCGATTTTTCGGCGCGACGTCGGCCGACGAAGGCCGCACCTGGACGCAGCCGGAGATCACCAACTTTCCCAATGCGACCAGCAAAGTCTATTCGCTCAAACTCTCCGACGGACGGCGTGTGCTCATTAACAACGCGAATGTGAAAGTGGCGCGGCGCGAATTGCACATCGCTTTTTCGGAAGACGACGGACGAACGTACACGCAGCTGGCTCGGCTGGAGATTCCGCTCATCAACAAACGAGCGGCGACGTTTCAGTACCCGCACGCCATCGAGCGCGACGGGCACTTGCTGATTGCCTTCTCGCGACTGAAGACGTCGATCGAAGTGCTGAAGATTCCGCTGGCGAATCTGGATCAATGATGAACGATAAACTGTAGGATGGGTCGAGCGTAGCGAGGCCCATGCTGCGCAAGTGCGTCAACTCGCGCGGGCCTCGCGTTGCTCGACCCACCCTAGGGCTTGCGCAATTATCGGTGCGCCTGCCGGTAATAGTGCCCGCCGTGATTGTGTCCGTGTCCGCCGCCGAACTGGCCCGGCAAATACTGCGGGCCTTGCGGCGGATAGTAGTTGTATTGCGGCTGCTTCGGCGCGGTGAGTCGGCCTGCCAGGAACCCGGCGCCGATCAGCGCCCCGCCGATGAGCACCTTTTTCAAGATCGGATACTGCTCCTGCTGACCGACCGGTTGCACCGGATAGCCGTAGCCGGCCGGGTAGGTCGTGTAGCCGCCGCCGTAGCCGAAGCCCTGCGCTTGGGTCGCGCCGACCACGCCGAAAAGAAATCCCAACAACGTCAACGCGACAACGACTCGTTTCATGGCCCGCTCCTTGGAGCTGTTCGCAACGTCGGCCGCGCGGCGCTCGTTCCAGCGAGCGAATCTTTCGGCGGCCGAACGCGAGAACCTTTCGCGAACGCCATGCCGCGCGAATGCCGGTTGCATTTTCCGCGGCTTTTCGCTGCAGAAATCGAGCGCGCCGCCGAGCAAGCGACAAGAGTTTGTCGTCAATTGCGGGGCGCTCGTCGTCAGATTGACGACGGCCGTTCGCCTAGTTAGACGAACTTATTCGCCGACGCCGACCTTCGCCGGAACCGGCGTCGGCTTCGCGGCGGTCTTTTTCACGACCGCACCGCTCGGCTCATACTTCGACACCGTCTCCCAAGCAACCTGTTGCAGAAGATTGTGCAATTGCGGCGAAACCGCGCCGCCGAACGTATCGAACGGCGCCAACCCTTCCGGACTACGCCGATAGATGGTCGCGTAGTTCACGTAGGTGCAGAGCGCCAACAGCGCCGGCTGGCCATGCCCGAGCAAGTCGCGATAAAGATCCGACTGCTTCTTCACGCCGGGCGCCCGGCCGTCGATCACCAGTTGCCGCAGCTTAAGCACGGCATGGCCGACCGGCGACACGAATACGACCGGCCGGCCGAACGCCTTCTCATACTTCGCGTTGATCTGCGCGACTTGCAGTTCGATCGCCAATGCGAACAACTCCTGCGCCGGGCGGAGATCGGCGATCGTCTTCTTGTTTCGATCTTCCGGAGTCTTAAGCCCGCCGCGCAGATTGCCGTCGAACACAGTCCACGACATCTGCACGACGAACGACATCTTCGGGTTGTGCTTCAGCCCCAAGTCGACGAACTTCTCGATCGCCGGATCGGGTACGATCCAATTCGGCGCGAGCGTCAAGACGTCGACCTCCCCCTTCTTCAGCGCCCGCTTCACGTGGTTCTTCTCGTCGGGTAGGTTCCAATGCTGCGTGACGCTCGAACCGCCGATCATTTGCTTGCCCACCGTCACGTGGTTCGGCAATTTGGCGAGTTGCGCGATCGGGCCGAGAAACTGCGCATTGAAGATGTGAAAGCTGTGCCCGCAGATGAACACGCGGCAACCTTGCTCAAGTGAATGAGCGAGCGGAACTTCGGCACGCAGCGGCGCTGCGCCGGCGCAAATTGCCGCGGCGAGCAGGGCGATCGAGATCCTACGGATGAAGGCCGACACGACGTTACGCTCCGGAAAAATGGGACAATGTCTCCGCGTGGGCCTCACTGCGTTCGACCCGCCCGACGCGCTCGGCGCTAACGCACGAGTTCGAGCGTCGCCCACAGGCTGGGATCTTCATGATAAGGGAATTCCGGCCCGCAGCTAAATGTCTGCGTGCCGATTTCGCGATCGATCACGGCGTAGGTAAACCCGAGCTTAGGGTTTTCCGCAGGGTCCCAGCCGGTCAGGGCTTGCGGCGTGACGAGGCAATCGAGCAGGTAGCCGTCGACACGTTTCTCGCGGCGGAACTTCAAGAGGTTCGAGCGGACCGGCTTCGGGTTTTCGCGGGCTCGCGAGATGAACAGTTGCTCGCCGTACGGTTCGTCCAAGTTGCGCCCGGAGCCTGAAGGCATGAAGATGAATTGATGGCAAAACCGGCTGGCGCGGTGAATGTTGTGCGTGTCGCGCGTGTCGATCCACACGCGCAGCCCGTCGCTTTCGTCGGGCCGGCTGTCGCGACACCACGGCAGTTGCTTCTTCCCCTCGACCTTGACGCTGAACGCCACCCCTTCCTCGCCCCAAGCGGCCCGCACTTCGGCAAAGGCCCGCCCGCCGTCGAGATCGGTCAACTGAGGCAAGCGACATTCATCGGGCAGCGCAAGCCCGGAGTCTTTCCAGAGCGGCTTGCGATACCGGCAAGGAATGCTGAAGCGGAAGAGGAAACGAGAGGGAAGGAGAGGAGCGGACATAGGAAATGCTGAATGCGGAATGCTGAGTGCTGAATGAAGACGGTCAACGCGAAGCCGTCTTGATCGATGCCACAAAAATGCTCAGGAGCTCATCGGATTCCTTCTGAAGCGGCTGCAAACGGTCGGCTTTTATAAAACCTGCGTCTGTAAGCAACTCCAGCCAAAGTTGTGTTTCATCAAGTTCTTGGACGACAATGTGGAATTTCGAGACCAACTCGGCCTTTGTCCGAGCACGGCAGGCTTCACGATAATTTGCCGCGACGCTGGTGCCCGATCTCAATAGTTGTTTGCCGATAACCTCGCATTCCGCTCGTTTCGGCAACGCGCCGTACAACTTAATGACTCGTAACGCAAAACTCTTCGTACGATCGGAAAGCTCAATGTTGCGCATGACAAGCTGTTCGTCGGATATCGCGATTCGAAATACGAGTGCATTCTAATCCGAACTCATTCAGCACTCAGCATTCCGCATTCAGCATTTCCTACCCGCCTCCCGCCGCTTCAGCGTGTTCGTTCAAGAAGTCGCTGAGCGCTTCGTCGTTGATCTGCTCGACGGAGTCGAACTGCAATCTAACGACGTCGCGATCCGGCCGGTCTTTATCCATCGACGGCGCGGATCCCAGAGTCGTCACGCGGCCCAGCGCGAACTTATTTTTTGGGCCGTTCAGATGCAGTTCGACCGCGGCCGGCTTCTTCGTATACACCGTGGCCCACGGTTCGCTCTTCCCCTTCAAGCAGAAGTGGATGAGCTGCTGATTGTTCCAGAGGAACTGCCCTTCGGCCGTGTCGCTCAATAGCTCGCAGAGTTCTTCGAGCACTTCGGAATCCCAGGCCACTTTCTTGCCGGGCGGGAAACCCTTGCGGGCAAAGTGCCACTTCTGGCCGAGCACCTTCCACGGCATGACGTCGGCCGGATTCAATTGCACCCGGTCGGCGAACTTCTGAAACCCGCGCACCGCGGCTTCGACGAACTTCCAAAACGCCGCGTTGTCGATCTCGTCGAACGAGTGAACCTGGAGCTGAACCTCTTGCCAAGGGCCGCGCAAGTTCTTGCACTTCACGCGCGGCTCGGTGCCGTAGACCGGCAAGTCGGGCATTTCGTTGAGGGGCTTCAAGTTGAGCTGCTGCACCACGTCGTCGCGTTTGAACGTACTCTTGGCCGTGCGGAATTTCAGCTTCAAGAGCCACTCTTCGCCGGTCGAGGCGTGGAAGAACCATCCGTCCGACTTTTTCTCGCCGGTGATTTCGACGATCGTCCGGCTGTTGAAGTTCGTCGGCGCGAACTCGCCGAGTTCGTGAATTTTGTCGATCACCGCCGAGAGGATGCGCCCTTCCCAGCGGCAAGGCTTGCCGTTGCGCGCGACGCGATCGACCGTGTGCCAGCGGCGACCGTCGGCCTCCCACGGCATCTGCGCCTCTTCGCCGACTTCGTCCAGATCGACGTCGTCGACGCGCGGCTGCTCGGCGGCCAGCGGATCGTACGGCTTGCGTTCTTCATACGGCCCGGCCGCAAGAATCGGCGCGAGCATCTCGCCGGTATAGGAACGAAGCAAGCGTTGCTCTCCGGCGGCCTTCGCCGACTCCGGTCGCTTACGCTCCCGGCTCGCGTTCTTCTCCTGCTTTTGCCACGCTTCGGCATGCGCCACCACTTGCTCCGGCGTGCCCGCGACGACGACGTAGCCGCCCCCCTCGCCGGCTTCCGGTCCCATGTCGATGAGCCAGTCGGCCGACTTGATGATGTCGAGGTTATGCTCGATGACGACGACCGAGTTACCCAAATCGACCAACCGCTGCAGCACGTCCAACAGCTTCGCCAAATCGTCGAAGTGCAAGCCGGTCGTCGGTTCGTCGAGCAGATAAAGCGTACGGCCGGTGTCGGGCCGTGAGAGCTCCGCGGCGAGTTTCACGCGTTGCGCTTCGCCGCCCGAAAGCGTCGGCGCCGGTTGGCCGAGCGTCACGTAGTCGAGCCCGACGTCGCAGAGCGTCTGCAGGATTTTGCGAATCTGCGGGATGTTTTGAAACACCTCCAGCGCTTTGCCCACGGGCATGTCGAGCACGTCGGCGATCGAGCAGCCGCGAAACTGCACGGCCAGCGTCTCAGGGTTGTACCGCTTGCCGCGACACTCGTCGCACTCCACCCACACGTCGGGCAGGAAGTGCATCTCGATCCGCAGTTGGCCGTTGCCTTCGCACTTCTCGCAGCGCCCGCCGGGCACGTTGAAGCTGAACCGGCGCGGCGTGTACCCGCGGAGCTTCGATTCCGGCAAGTTGGCGAACAGCGTGCGAATCTGATCGAACACGCCGGTGTAGGTCGCCGGGTTCGACGTCGGCGTTTGCCCCAGCGGCAATTGGTCGACGCGGATCACCTTATTGATCTGCTGTACGCCCTTGAGCTTGTCGTGCTTGCCGGGGAACGTCCGCGCTCGGTGCAGCGTGCGAGCCAAGCTGTTGTAGAGCACGTCTTCCACCAGCGAGCTCTTCCCGGAACCGCTCACGCCGGTCACCACCGTGAGCGTGCCGAGCGGAATCTGCACGTCGACATGCCGCAAGTTGTTGTGCGACGCGCCGACGATCTCCAGCAACTCCGCACCGGAATTCTTCAATTCCACCGCCGGCCCGAAGTCCGTCAGCAGATCAAGTTGCTTCTTCTTCCCCTTCGCGGGCGCCGCAGGCTTCTTCGCTTCCGCCTTCCCTCCGCTCTCCGCCCTGATCCGCCGGTTGCTCGGAATCGCAATCGCTTTCGTGCCGGAGAGATACGGCCCCGTCACCGATTTCTTTTGCTTGCCCACTTCCTCAGGCGTGCCGCGCGCGACGACTTCGCCGCCGTGCACGCCCGCCCGCGGGCCGAAGTCCAGCAGTTGATCGGCCCCGGCGATCACATCTTTATCGTGCTCGACCATCAGCAGCGTGTTGCCGAGGTCGCGCAGTTTGAACAGCGCGTTGATCAAGCGCAGGTTGTCGCGCGGATGCAGCCCGATCGTCGGTTCATCGAGCACGTAGAGCACGCCGGTGAGTCCGCTGCCGACCTGGCTCGCCAAGCGAATCCGTTGCGACTCGCCGCCCGAGAGCGTCGGCGCGGAGCGACCGATCGTCAGATATTCCAAGCCGACGTCGACCAAGAACCGGAGCCGGTTGTGAATCTCGCGCCACAGTTCGCCGGCGATCTTGCGCTCGCTCCCGGCGAGCTTCAAACCTTCGACCCATTCCAAAAGCGAGCCGAGCGGGGTGCGGCAGATTTCGTCGATCGTCCGGTCGCGGAACCGCACGGCCGCGGCGTCGTCGCGCAACCGCGCTCCGCCGCAAATCGAGCATTCCACTTCGTCGACCAAGTGATCGAGTTTGCCGCGCAACGCCGGCGACAGGCGGGCCGCCTCTTCCAAGGCCGGGTACAGGCCCTTGTATTGAAACTTGAAAGCCGGCGTCGTTGCGCTCGCCGGCACCTCGACCCAATCTTCGCCGCGTCCGTGGAAAATCGCCCGCCGCGCCTTCGCGCCGAGCAATTCGAAGGGGACGTTCGTCGGCACGCCGAGGTGCACACCCAGGGCCTGCAACATCGGCTTAAAGAGCGGATGCTTGGCGTTGGGCCACAAGGCGATCGCCCCGTCGGCCAGCGTCAGCTTCGGATCGTTGAGCAGCGCCGCGGGGTTCGCCCCGGTCTGAATGCCGAGACCTTCGCAGCTCTGGCACCAGCCGAGCGCGCTGTTAAACGAGAAGTTGTGCGGCGAAAGCGGCTCGAAGCTGCGACCGCACTTGTGGCACGACATGTGCCGGCTATGTGGTTCGACGCGCCATTTCTCTTCCGGCATCGCATCGTCGACATAGGCGACGTGAATCACGCCGCGGCCGAGATCGAGCGCGCTCTCCACGCTGTCGGCGATCCGCGAGCGGGCGTTGGCCCGTACGACGGAACGATCGACGACCACCTCGACGACGTGCTTCCGCCGCCGATCGATCGCCGGCGGCTCCTCGACGGCGAACGTCTTGCCGTCGACCCGCATCCGCTGGTAGCCGCGGGCGCGCATGTCTTCGAACAGCGTTTCGTACTTCTCGCCGACCTGTACGTCTTGCGGGGCCATGATGTAGATCTTGGTCCCGTCCGGCTCCTGCATGATCTTGTCGACGATCTGGTCGACCGTTTGCGTGCCGATCGGAATGTCGCACGTCGGGCAATAAGAATGCCCCAGCCTTGCAAACAGAATCCGCAAGTAATCGTAAATCTCGGTCACCGTGCCGACGGTGCTGCGCGGCGTGTGCCCGAGATGCTTCTGCTCGATCGCGATCGCGGGCGAGAGTCCTTCGATGTGCTCCAGTTGCGGCTTCTGCATTTGGCCGACGAACTGCCGCGCGTACGAACTCAAGCTCTCCACGTAGCGGCGTTGCCCTTCGGCGTAAATCGTATCCATCGCCAGCGAGCTTTTGCCGGAGCCGGAAGGGCCGCAGCAGACGGTGATCTGGTCGCGCGGAATTTCGACGTCGACCGATTTCAAGTTGTGCTGCCGCGCCCCTTGCACCTTGATCGCCTTGGCTTCGGCCACACGCGCCCGCGGCTTGGCGCCCGCCTTCGCCGCCAAGGCTTGCTTATGTCCCTCGCCGTAAAGGAAGCGTTTGAGCGCCTGCCCGGTGTGCGATTCGGCGACCGCGGCCACTTGCTCCGGAGTGCCTTGCGCGATGATTCGCCCGCCGCCCGCCCCGCCTTCCGGCCCGAGGTCGATGATCCAGTCGGCCGTTTTAATCACGTCCAAATTGTGTTCGACGACGAGCACCGTGTTGCCCGCCTCGGCGAAGTCGTGCAGCACCTTCAAGAGCAAGCTGATGTCGGCGAAGTGCAGGCCGGTCGTCGGCTCGTCGAGCAGATAGAGCGTGCGGCCGGTGCTCTTTTTCACTAACTCGCGCGCAAGCTTCACGCGCTGCGCCTCGCCGCCGGAGAGCGTCGGCGACGGCTGACCGAGCTTCAAGTAATCCAGCCCGACGTCGTGCAGCGTCTGGAGCTTGTGCGCGACGGCCGGAATGTTTTCGAAGTGCTTGAGCGCCTCTTGAATGTCCATCTCCAACACTTCGGAGATGTTCTTCCCTTTGAAGCGAACTTGCAGCGTTTCGCGGTTGAAGCGGTGCCCGTCGCAAACCGGGCACTTCACCCATACGTCGGCCAAGAAATCCATCTCCAGCCGAGTCGAGCCGTTGCCTTCGCAAGCCTCGCAGCGGCCGCCTTCCACATTGAAGCTAAACCGCCCCTCCTGATAGCCGCGAGCCTTCGACTCCGGCAGTTGCGCGTAGAGCTTGCGAATGTCGTCGAACACCTTGATATAGGTCGAGGGGTTCGAACGCGGCGTGCGACCGATCGGCGACTGGTCGATGGAGATGAGCTTGTCGAGCTTATCGAGTCCGTCCATCCGCTCGAACGCGCCGGGATTGCCGAGCCCGCCGTTCAAATCGCGATTGAGCGCTTCGACGAGGATGTCGTTCACGAGCGAGCTTTTGCCGGAACCGCTCGCGCCGGTGACGCAGACGAACAGCCCGAGCGGAATCTCGACGTCGATTCCCTTCAAGTTGTTCGCCGCCGCACCGACGATCGTCAGCTTGTTCTCGCCCGGCGCGCGCCGCTTCTCCGGAATCGCGATCTTCCGCTCGCCCGAGAGGAACTGCCCGGTGAGGCTCCGCCGCTCGTTGCAAACTTTTTCGTAGTCGCCGGCGACGACCACTTCGCCGCCGCGCACGCCCGGGCCGGGGCCGAAGTCGATCAAGTAGTCGGAGGCTCGCATCGTGTCTTCGTCGTGTTCGACGACGACGACCGTGTTGCCTAAGTCGCGCAAGCGTTCGAGCGTGCCGAGCAGGCGATCGTTGTCGCGCGGGTGCAAGCCGATCGAAGGCTCGTCCAAGATGTACAACACGCCGACCAAGCCGCAGCCGATCTGGCCGGCCAAGCGAATGCGCTGCGATTCGCCTCCCGAGAGCGTGGGCGCGGTGCGATCGAGCGTCAGGTACTCGAGGCCGACGTTGGTGAGAAACCCGAGTCGGCCGCGGATTTCTTTGAGCACCTCGCCGGCGATCGTCTGACGCACTTGGTCGAGTTCGAGTTCGTTGAAGAAGTCGACGCAGTCCGAAACGCTCAGCGAGCAGATTTCCGGCAAACTCAGCGCGCTCTTCGTCTGGGTGGCACTGGTGGCTTGTCCACCAGTGGGCTTTTTCTTGACGCCCTTAGAAACACTGGTGGGCGAGCCACCAGTGCCACCCAAACCGCTACTTCCCACGTCGATCGCCGTGAACCGCGGGTGCTTGGTCGTCAGCGTCACCGCGCGGGCTTGCGGATTCAAGCGTGCGCCGTGGCAGGCCGTGCAGCCTTGCGTGCGCATGTATTTTTCCAGCGCGCGGCGCTGCATGCCGCTCTTCGACTGCTTGTACTTCGAAGTCAGCTCGGGAATGATGCCTTCGTATTTGCCGCCGTATTTGTGGCCGGACGGCCCCTGCCGCCAGGTGTATGTGATGTGCAAGTCGCCGGTGCCGTAGAGCAACTGCTGCTGCAACTCCGGCGCGAGTTCTTCCCAGGCCGTCTCGAGAATCGTTCCTTCTTCGAGTTGGAGTTTGTGTTCCAGCGTGTCGGCCACGCCTTGAAAGATGTGCCGACGCCAACGCCCGAGATCGGCCCACGGCCCGATCGTTTCGATCGCCCCTTGCTTGAACGAGCGCCCCTTGTTCGGAATCATCAGGTCGACGTCGAAGCCGAACACTTCGCCGAGCCCGTCGCACTCCGGGCACATCCCCTGCGGGCTGTTGAAGCTGAAGAGTTGCGGCGTCGGCGGCTCGAAGCTCAGTCCGCACGACGTGCAGGCGTAGTGCGCGGAGAGATTCCAATCGTTCGGGTTGCGAGCCAAGCGGGCCGCCCCTTTGCGTCCTTCGGCGCTCGGGGCCTCGTCGTCGTCGGCCGGGGCATCGGCCTCGGCATCGAACTCATCTTGCGGCACGGGCGGCGCCGCCTGCTTCCCCTTCCCCTTAGCGCCTTTCTCCTCTTCCGGCTCGACGGCGACGACAATGTTGCCCTTGCCGATCTTCAGCGCTAAATCGACCGCTTCAGCCAATCGAGTGCGCAGCCCGGGCCCGGCCGTGAGCCGGTCGACGACCACTTCGATGTTGTGCCGCATCTGCCGATCGAGCGACGGCGGCGACGAAAGCGAAATCGTCTCGCCATCGACGCGGGCTCGCACGAACCCCTGCTTCAGCAAGTCTTCGAACAGATCGCGATGCTCGCCTTTTTGCGCGCGGACCACCGGCGCGAGCAGGCTGAACTTCGTCTTTTCGGCCAGCGTGCCGATCCGGTCGATGATCTGCTCGCGGGTTTGCGCCGTGATCGGTTTTGCGCATTGCGGACAGTGGCCTTCGCCGCAGCGGGCGAACAGCACGCGCAAGTAGTCGTAGATCTCCGTGATCGTGCCGACGGTGCTGCGCGGATTCTGCCCGCTCGTCTTTTGCGAAATCGAAATCGACGGGCTAAGCCCGGAGATCAGATCGACGTCGGGCTTGGGCATCTGCCCCAAGAATTGGCGGGCGAAGCTCGACAGGCTTTCGACGTAGCGGCGCTGCCCTTCGGCATACAGCGTGTCGAACGCCAAGGAACTCTTGCCCGACCCGCTCACCCCGGTCAAACAGATGAGCTTGTTGCGGGGGAGCGTAAGAGAGACGTCGCGAAGATTGTGTTCGCGGGCCCCTTTGATGACGATGTCGGCTGCCATTCGCGTTTGTAGCAATCCGTTACGCGTAGTGAATTCGAATCCTGAATTGTAGGAGCCGACCTACTGCGGCGACAAGCCGCGGCCAATCATTATTCAAGCTCCCGCGAGACTGGGGGACGCGAGCGGCAAACGCCGAAATGCGGTATGATGCCGGCACCCGGTTTTCGTCTTTTTGCAGCCGCAGCCGTTTATGAGCGACACGCCCGACCGCGTCGAACCTTCGCCGACTCGCCCGCGCCGTTCGCTCTGGACGTTTTACTTCGCCAACTTGCTCGCCGTGTACGCACCGGGCGTCGCACCGGCGTATGTGGCGTCGCGCGAGCGTTTCAACGACGGCCTGCCGCTCGACGCGCTGCGCGTCGTGGTGGTCGACTTTCTGAACGCGCCTTATGCCCTCATGTCGCTGTTCACCGAGGGGGGCATGTTCGTCTTGGCCGAGCAGATCGGCAACCTCGGCTCGTTCTATTTGTTTCTGTTCGGACTCTGGTTTCTCATCCTTGGGGCGACGCTCGCCTATCGCAACGACGCGCATCGCTACCGGCTGACGTTCATCTTGTTCGTGCTGTTCACGCTGCAGGCCGTGTTTTTCACACGGCAAGCGGTGCTCGACTGGCGCGAGCAACAGCGCCGGCAAGAGCGGCCCGACGTCGAAGTCGAGCCGGTGCTCCCCGGCGGACGGAAGCCGGCCGGGCAATAGACGATTTTCTGCGCGCCCCCGGCGGCTTGCCCATCAGCGCCTCTCCGCCTAATCCGCGAGCGGCGGCAGCACGTCGGGGGCGATCTGGAAACCCTCGGCCAGGGCGTTCGTCATATTGAACAGTCCGGCGATCGCCAGCGCTTCGCCGAGCGCCGCGGTCGAGAGCCCGAGTTTGCGGAGCGCCGTCGTGTGCGAGTTCACGCAATAGGAACAGCCGTTCGTCGCCGAGACGACCAAGGCGATGATCTCGCGCGTCTTCGCGTCGAGCAGCCCTTCGCGGCCTTCGGCCTCGGGGTGCATGAGGCGCTTGAGCGACGTCCACACAAGTTCCAATTCCAGCGCGTTGACGGCGAGCGTCCGCCAAAACAGGGGCACGAAGTCGATGTTTTTCGTCCGGCGAATATCGGCGAAGATCTCGGCGACCTTGCCGGAAGCTTGGCTCTCTTCGATCGGACGAACCGTGGCGACGCGCTCGCTGCTCATGCCGTGTCTCGCTTTCGTGAACCGCAGGGTGGGGTGAGGGCCGCGCTGCGAAACAGTTGACGTTGCGACTAGGGTAACGCATCCTAACGCAAATCGCCCGCCGCGCAAAACCACCGAGTCGCTCCCATGCTCCGTCTCATCGTCGTCGCCGTCGCTTGCCTCTCCGCTTCACTTCTCGCGGCCGCCGAACCGGCGGCGAAGCATGATTGCCTCAAAGACGTCAAACGCGTCGTCTTTCTCGGCGACAGCATCACCCACGCCGGAACGTACATCGCCTACGTCGAAACGTTTCTGCGCACGCGCGATCCGAGCTTCGCCGTCGAATTCATCAACTGCGGGTTGTCGAGCGAGACCGTCTCCGGACTCTCCGAACCGGGCCACGCCGGCGGGCAATTTCCGCGCCCCGACGTTCACGAGCGCCTCGAGCGCGTGCTCGCGGCGACGAAGCCCGACTTGGTCGTCGCCTGCTACGGCATGAACTGCGGCATCTACCATCCGCTCGCCGAAGAGCGTTTCGCCAAATACCGCGACGGCATGGAACTCCTTCGCAAGAAGGCCTCGGCCGTGAATGCCCGCGTGCTGCACATCACGCCGCCGGTGTTCGATCCGCTGCCGATCGCGGCCCGCGTCTTGCCGGCCGGCCGCGACGTCTACGAACAGCCCTACGCCGGTTACAACGAAGTGCTCGACGCCTACGCCGAATGGCTCGTCTCGAAACGCGCCGACGGTTGGGACGTTTGCGACGCGCACGGCCCGCTGAACGCCTTGATCGCCGAGCGGCGCAAGACCGATCCGATGTTCACGCTCGCCAAAGACGGCGTGCATCCCAACAACATCGGGCATCGCGTCATCGCCGACGCCCTGCTCGTGCATCTCGGCGCGCTCGGCGAACCGGCCCCGATTCCCGACGACGGCGAAAGCGATCTCGACGCCGACGTGCTCAAGCTCGTCAAGCAGCGCCTCGCCCTGATGCACGACGCCTGGCTCACCAAAACCGGCCACAAACGCCCGGGCGTGAAAGCCGGACTACCGCTCGAGGAAGCACAAGCCAAAGCGGCGGAGCTCGAGCGGCAAATCGCGGCACTGCTGAAGAAGCCGAGCTAGCGCCGATCTTAATCTGATGACCGGGTGGCACTAGTGGCTCGTCCACCAATGCTGCAAACACCGGTGGGCAAGCCGGCAGTGCCGCCCATCCAAAGCTCTAGTCGTTGTGCAGTTTGCGTAGGCGAGCGCTGGTGCGAACGATCCACTGGGCGTGCTCGAACGCGTGGAGCCAGTCTTGCACCACGGCGTCGAGTTGCGAACGCCCCGGCGCGACGAGCCCCGTCGAGCAACTGGGGCCTTGCTCCAAATTGGCGACGAGTTCGCGATATTTCGACAACGTCTTGTCGCCGTGGAAACCGATCTGAAAGTTGTCTTCGCTGACGAACAGCGCGACCGGCACGCGCGCGCCGCCGCACACGCTGAGCTTCGCCGCCAGGTCCGGATGGTCGTCGCGATCGAAGTAGCGAATCTTCAGCACCGGCGCGGCTTGTTCGAAGTGTTCGAAGATCGGGCATTGGTTCACGCAATCGCCGCACCACGCGCCGGCGAGCACGAACACCTTGAGTTCGCGCTTGAACGACCGCAGCAGTTCGAGCTGCGCCGGCTGCAGAGCGACGGTTTTATGAAAGTTAGCCCACTTCGCTCGTTGATCTTCGGTGCCGTACTTCGCCAGAAAATCGTGATAGCCGAGGCCCGCTTCGAACTTCGTCGCCAAATCCATCGCTTTCGTACTCCGCAAAAACTGAATCGATACGCTACTTCTTCGCGCCGGCCGCTTTCGCTTGCCGGTGCCGTTCCACGGCCCGCCACATATACCAACTGCCGACCGAGCGATACGGCCGCCACCGTTCGGCGTGGGCCTCGATCACGTCGATCGCCGGCACCGCCGCATGGCCGTAGGCGTGCATGAAGCCTTGCCGCACGCCCAGATCGGCCAACGGCAACACGTCGGGCCGGCCGAGCGTGAACATCAACATCATCTCGACCGTCCACACGCCGACGCCGCGCACCTGCGTCAGGCGTTCGATAATCTCCGCGTCGTCCATCCGCTTGAGCGCGCGCATCGTCGGCACGGTGCCGTCGAGCGACTTCTGCGCCAAGTCGCGCACCGCGGCGAGCTTGTTGCGCGAAATCCCGGCGCCGCGCAACGCCTCGTCGGGAATCTCCAGCAGCGCTTCCGGAGTCGGTCGCTTCGCCGGAGCATGGAGTTCGACGACGCGGGTATGAATCGTTTTCGCCGCCTTGCCGGACAGCTGTTGGCTCACGATCGCCCTCAAGAGCGACTCGAACGGCGTCGTCACGCGCGGCGGCTCCAACGTAAACGGCACCTCGCGCATCAGCCGGGCCAGCGGTTTGTCGCGTTTCATCAAATGGGCGACGGCGGCGGCGGAATCGTACGCGAGCGGCATGGCGGCGACGTGACAAGCGATGGGTTGCGGCGACCTCGGATTTCCGTAATGTTAGCGGAAAGGACCGCCGCTTGCGAAGCGGCGTCGTGAGCGTGGTATTGGCTTCGAGAAGGATGACGCCGTGAAATTCGCGATCTGCAACGAGACGTTTCAAGACTGGCCGTTCGACAAGGCGTTCGCCTTCGCGCGCGAGTGCGGCTACACCGGCCTGGAGATCGCGCCGTTCACGCTCAACGTCGACGCGCGGGAAATCACCGCGGCCCAGCGCGCCGAAGTCCGCCGTCAAGCCGAAGCGGCCGACCTGCAAATTATCGGCCTCCACTGGCTGCTCGCTAAAACGAAAGGCTTCTACCTCACCACGCCCGACGCCGACGTGCGCCGCGCCACCGCCGAATACATCCAAGAGCTCGCGCGGCTCTGTCGCGATCTCGGCGGCAACGTCATGGTGCTCGGCTCGCCGCTCCAGCGTAATCTCTTGCCGGGCGTGACGACCGAACAAGCGATGGGCTACGCCGCCGAAGTGCTCGCCGCCACGATGCCGACGCTCGAATCGCTCGACGTCGTGCTCGCCGTCGAACCGCTCGGGCCTGCCGACGGCAACTTCTTGAACACCGCGGCCGAAGGGGTGAAGCTCTGCGAAATGGTCGGCTCGCCGAGTTGCCGACTGCACCTCGATTGCAAAGCCATGTCGAGCGAGCCGACGCCGATTCCCGATCTGCTGCGGCAGTTCCGCCGTGAGATGGTCCACTTCCACGCCAACGACCCGAACTTGCGCGGGCCGGGCATGGGCGAGCTCGACTTCGTGCCGATCTTCGAAGCCTTGGGCGAAATCGACTACCGCGGCTGGGTTTCCGTCGAAGTGTTCGACTACGCGCCGGGAGTCGAACGCCTCGCGAAAGACAGCATCGACTACATGCTCGACGTCGCGGAAAAGATCGGCGCGCAGTAAGCGGCCGAGGCTACTTCCCTTCGGCCGCTTTCATTTCGGCCAAGTGTTGGGCCGTGCCGACGAGTCGATCCCAGTTCGCTTCGACGTATTCCGGCGGGCCGCCGCTCATGGCCACCGCGAGCGCCACCTTCTCCGTCGGCACCATCTCGATGGCGTCCCACGGGCAGACGGTCAACTCATACGGGTTCGTCTTCTTCTGCGGAATGTGCACGCACACCTCGCAGCCGACGCAGCGTTCCAAGTCGATCTGGCACCAGCTCTGCAAATTGTGGAACTGGTCGTACTGCTGAATCTTGACGATGCAGTCGACCGGGCAGACCTCGAGACACGACTCGCAGCCGGTGCAGTTGTCGGCGTTGATGACCGCGAGTTCTTTCGGCAGCTTCTTACGAGGTCCGGCTTTCGCCATGGGCGAGGTTCCTCAAGGGGCAAATGCCTATCTCTACCAGCTCGTGACCGATTGGCCGATCACTCAGGGCGGGACACACAAAAATCATAGGAACAGATCGGCCGAAATCCAATCTCGGCCGGCGGACAAATTCTATTTTCCTGTGATAACGGCGGCAAATTCGGGCAGAATCATGGATTCCTGCCTAGTTCCCCCTCCTCCGCCCCCGGGAGATTCCGACCGATGCTCCGCCTCTGCTGCATGCTCATCGTGGTTCTCGCCTCGCGGCCGCTCGCCGCCGCCCAACCGGCCGCGCCGGCCGACCCGCTTCAAGTCGGGTTCGCCGAGCGCGACATTACGCCCGAGATCGGCATGGAGCAACCCGGCGGCTACGGCAAGTCGTTCCATCGCACGCTCCACGATCCCTGCAAGGTTCGCGCTTCGGTCTGGGACGACGGCGTCACGCGGGCCGCAGTCGTCGGCATCGACGCCCTGCTCATTCGCCGTGAGACGGTCGAAAAAGTTCGCGCCGAGATCGAAAAGCAGTGCGGCATTCCGGCCTTGAACATCCTCATCGGCGCGTCGCACTCGCATTCCTCCGGCCCGGTCGGCATGGTGCTCCCCGGCGAATTCGACCACGCTTCCGACCTCGTGAAAGATTTGGCCTACAACAAGTCGTCGACCGCCGATCCGAAGTATTTGGCGCATGTCGAAAAGCAATTGGTCGACGCCGTCGTCGCCGCCGACAAAAGCCGCAAGCCGGCCTTGGTCGGCGTCGGCAAGGGCATCGAAGACAAAGCGGCCTACAATCGCCGCTTCCGCATGAAGAACGGCCTCACGATGACTCACCCGCGCCCGGGCAACCCCGACATCGTCGAGCCGGCCGGTCCGATCGATCCCGAAGTCGGCGTCGTCGGCGCGTGGGACGACCAAGGGAAGCTCCTCGGCTGCGTCGTCAATTATGCGTGCCACGCCACGGCGAGCCCCGGCGGCATCTCCGCCAACTACATTTATTATCTTGAGAAAGTCGTGCGCGGCTTCTTCGGACCCGACGTCGTCGTCGTCTTCACGGCCGGCTGCTGCGGCGACATCACGCAGGTCGACAATCTCACGAAGGTCGCCAATCCGAAAGCCGAGCAATGGTCGCAACTTGTCGGCGGCCGGGTCGGCGCGGAAGCGGTCAAGGTGCTCGTCTCGATCGAGCCGGGCCCCGTCGCGCCGGTCGTCGTGAAGACCAAGACGATCAACGTCGGCCGCCGCGTACCGCGCCCCGAGCGCGTCGCCGCCTGCCTCGATCTCGTTTCCCGCGCGCCCGACAAGAACGATCCGACCGATTGGCTGTTCGCCAAAGAGATCGTCATGCTCGACGCCGTAATCAAGAAGCAGCCGCGCGTCGACGTCGAAGTGCAGGCCGTGCAGATCGGGCCGGCGGTGTTCGTGTCGAACCCGGCCGAATACTTCGTCGAGTACGGCCTGGGGATCAAGAAAGCGAGCCCGTTCGAGTTCACGTTCCCGGTCGAACTCGCCAACGGCTGCGTCGGCTACGTGCCGACGGAAGAAGCCCTGGGCCCGCACGGCGGCGGCTACGAGACGCGGCTCACCTACTACAGCAACCTCGAGCCGACGGCGGGCACGCAGATCATGAACGCCGGCATCGAACTGACGAAGCAACTCACGCCGGGCAAGCTCCCGACGCGCGCGCCGATTCCGGAGTGGCGCGGAGGAAGCGGCTGGACCTACGGCTCCGTCCCGCCGGAATTGAATTGAACCGTAGGGTGGGTCGAGCGCAGCGAGGCCCACGCGGTATCGACGAACACAAATCCGTTACGTCTTAGCCCCCGGCACTTCATGCCGGGGGCAACGTGCGTTCCGAAGTCGTGACGCTACGTCGTTCACAGCGGAGAACTCGGAGGCCCCGGAGGGAGATCGCTAATTCCTCTCCTTCGGGAACTCCGAGTCCTCCGTTGTGAATCCTCTGCGGGTGTAAGACGCGCGGCGCTAAGGTTGACTGCGCGTTAGAGGCGACGCCGCAGCGAAGTCGGCACGCGCATCGACGTTCTCGCAAACACATCGCCAAACGTTACGCGGCGCGACCCTCATCCGGCCTTCGGCCACGGAGGGAGAAGGGTCAATTCGCGGCGGCCGGGGCGAGCGTTTGCGGGACGCCGGTCGGCGCTTGCTGCCGCGGCGTGAGAATCATGCAATTGAAGTTGCGGTGCCGCGTGATATCGAACGCCGACACGTGCTTGATCTCGAATCGGGCGACGAAGTCGCCCGCCGCGATCACCAAGTTGTCGCCGTCTTTCGCCACCTTGCGGGCCCCTTCTTCGCTGAGATCGGCGACGAACTTCACGGCGATCCGGCCCGTCGCCGGTTCGAACCCGAGCACGGCGAAGCCGGGGATCGACGTCGGATCCTCCAAGCAGGAGACCGGCATGACGAGCGCGCCGTTGGCGCGGCGGAAGAAGGCGGGCATCTGCGGCCGGCTTTTCTTCTCCGGCGTGTAGAACGTGAATTGATCTTCGAGGCCGGCGTCGAGTTTACCCACGATATGCCTCAACACTTCTTTGACGCTGAGCGTACCCAACAACACGTTGTTCTCGTCGACGACCGGTAGGCAGTCGATCTTGCAACTCGCCAGCACGAAACCGGCTTTGCCGAGTTGCGCGTCGGGCGACACGGTGATCGGCGGCTTGCGGATCAGGCTTCCCACTTCCCACGGCGCACGTTCGTTTTTGCCGGACGGAATCGCGTTCTTCTCGTGCAACGTTTCCATGAAGTGCGAGAAGATTTCGCGCTGCGAAACGATTCCCGCCACTTTGCGTTCGGCGTCGACGACGACGGCATGGCGCACGCCCGAGGCGGCCATGCGATCGGCGACGTCGGCGGCCGACGTTTTCGCGCTCACGGCGACGACTTGTTTCGACATCACGTCGCGAACGGTTCCGGAAAGCTCGGCGACGACTTGCTCAACCGACGGCATGAACGGCGACGCTCCAGACAAGTGGGAAGGCGGGCGAAAGCGAAGCGTCTCCGGACGAGACGCGGCCCCTATCTTTACTTAGGTCACAATCGCTCTCCCGGCAAACACCCCCGCCGACGTTCTTCGGCCGTCCGCAGCGCCCGACGCCTGCCGTCGCGGCGCGGCGCGACCGTTACGACCGCGACAACCGTTAGCGCGAATTGCGGGTCGGACGAAGCGGCCTGGACGACGAGCGGCTCGCGAGGAAAACAGGAAAGCTCGAAAAACGCCTGGCGCACTCGTATACTTCGCCGGCGACGCGCGGGGTTTCCGACGGCGCTCGCCGCAACCATACTGCTTGCGCCCCGCTTGCGTTCCCTTACCCGCCGCCCGCACGTTTCCGCCTCAGCCCACCGCTCCGAATGCCCTCCCCTGCCGAACTCGACGACCTGCCTGAACGGCCGCGCCTCACCGGTTGGCGCGCTCACGCCGTCGCGGTCGCGGCGCCGCTGGTCTACCTCGGCCTGCGCCGACTCACCTACGATTGGTTCGGCTCCGAGGCCGTGGTCGGCACGACGCTGCTGCTCGTCGTCGTGCTCGGCCGCTATCTTTCCACGCCGGCCGCCTGGACGGCGCTCGCGTTCTCCGTCGTACCCGTCGCCGTGTTGCGCCATGTGGATCCCCGCTATGCCGACGATATGCAATCGCCGTTGCGGATGGCGTTGCAGATGTTTCTGTATTTCGCCGTCGGCGGCTTGATCGTCCGGCAGCAGACGCGGTGGCGCAGCGCGATCGACGATCTTCGCCGCCGCGAACTCGCCGCGAAAGAGGCCAACGCGCGCTGGGAGCTGGCTTCCGACTACGCGCAGCTCGGCACCTTCGATTGGGACTTCGTGCGCAACACGACCAAATGGTCGCCCATGATGGAACAGTTGCACGGCCTCGCGCCCGGCGAACACGACGGCAAGACCGGCTCCGGCTTCAAGCGCATGCATCCCGACGACGTTCCGCTCGTGCAAGCGGCGATCGAACAAGCGAAATCGTCGGGCCGCACGATGTCGATCACGTATCGCGTGCGACTCCCCGACGGCCGCGAGCGCTGGATCGAAGGCATCGGCCGCGTGGCGATTGAACACGGCCGACCGGTACGGCTGGCGGGCGTCTGCTCCGACGTCACGCAGCGCCATGAAGCTTATATCGCCGCGATGCGCTACGAAGCGCTCGCGGAAGACGCTCCGCTGGGGGTCTATCGCTGCAGCGCAACGGGCCAACTGGAATATGCCAATTCGGCGTTCGTCAGAATCACCGGCTACCGAATGGAGGAGATCGACAGCAAGAACTGGGTGAGAATGATTCACCCCGACGACGTCGAGGCCCTGGCGGCGAATTGGGCCGATTGCCTGAAGCACCCGCGCCGGTTTTCCTCGGAGTTTCGTTACGTTCGTCCCGACGGCGCCGTCGTCTGGACGATCAGCCATAACGCGCCGTTGTTCGACGACCAAGGACGCTTCGAAGGCTACGTCGGCTACGTGAACGACGTCACCGAGCGCAAGCGGGCCGACGAAGCGCTCCAGACCAGCGAGGCCCGCTTTCGCGCGATCGTCGAACATGCCGAGCCGGCCGTGTTTTTGAAAGACGAGCAAGGCCGCTACCAAGTCGTCAACACGACCTTCGAGCGGCTCATGAACAAGCCGGCCGCGGAACTGATCGGCCGCGACGACCGCGAACTGTTTCCGCGCGAGACGGCCGAGATGTTTCTCGCCACGGATCGCCGCGTGCGCGAGACCGGCAAGGCCGAGCACGCCGAGGAAGAGATCGACTTGGCCGACGGTAAGCGCACCTACCTTTCGGTGAAGTACCCGATCGCCGACGCGCGCGGACGGGTCGTCGGCGTCGGCGGCTATGCGACCGACATCACGCCGCTGAAGCAGATTCAAACCGAATTGCTCCGGGATCGACGTCTGCTTCGCGATTTGATCGACGTCCAGGAACAAGAGCGGCAGTTCATCTGCAACGAGTTGCACGACGGCACGATCCAATTTCTCGTCGGCGCGCTGATGACGCTGCAATCGCCCAAAGTGCGGCGCGATAAAGACGACGAGGCTTTGGAGAAGGCCGAAAAACTGCTGACGCAGGCGATGGCCGAAGCCCGCCGGCTGATCGGCGGCGTGCGCAGCTCGTTGCTCGACGATTTAGGGGTCGTCGCGGCCGTCGAAGACCTGCTGGGGCAGAACCGCGAACAAGGCCTCGACGTCGACTTCGCGCACGACGACGACTTCCACGATCTCGACGACAAGACCGCGGTGACGCTGTTCCGCGTCGTGCAGGAAGCGCTCAGCAACGTCCGCAAACACGGCGGCGTCGAGCGGGCCGTGGTCGAGCTGCGCCGCCGCGGCGACGACGTGGCTCTCACGGTGCGCGACGAAGGCCGCGGCTTCGCCGCCGAGCGCGTGCGCCCGGAATGTTTCGGCCTGCGCGGCATGCGCGAACGCGTGCTCTTGGCCGGCGGCACGTTTCAACTCTCGAGCAAGCCGGGCGGCGGCACCACGGTCGAAGCCGTGCTGCCGATCTCGCCGCCGAAAGCTTCGACCGAAGGTCTGTAGTTCCTCGGCGGCGCGGCCGTCGGTCGGCGTCTACTTCGTCCGCCAACGATCGGCCGTCTCCAGCACCGAGCGGGGGCCGGCGCCGTCGAGCCAGGTTTTGGCGGCGGCGTCGCCGCGCAAGTAGGCGTCCCAAAAGGCCGTGCTGAGAGCAAGAATCACGCGGTGGTGATTGTCGTTGCGGCGACCGCGATCGGCCGGCGGTCCGCGATCGCCGAACGCCGAGTGCTCCGCGCCGTCGAGCACCAGTTCATACTTCGCGCCGGCCGGCAGCGCGGGAAACACCTCCAACCGCGACGCCGCAGTGATGCCGCCGATCGGCGAGTCGTCCTTCGTCCCCGTCATCAGCAACCACGGCAGCCGCACCGACCCGAACGCCTTCTCCGCGCTCCCGGCGCGCGGCGGGCTGGGGCTGAACAGCACCGCGGCGTCGATGCGCGCGTCGGTCAACGCGGCCCCGCCGCCGAGCGGAAACGACTGCCCGCTCACGGCCTGCGTCGTCACCGCGCCGAACGAGTGGCCCGACATGCCGACATGCTCCAAGTCGAGCCGGCCGGCGAGCACGTGCCCCGCTTCACCGTTCCAATTCGTCAATTGATCGAGCACGGCCGCGACGTCCTTCGCGCGCAACAGAAAATTTTCGCCCCCCGCCGCCTTGCTCAACGCGTTGCGGCGCTCGCCGAGCGGCGCGTTGCGCCACACCTCGGAATCGCTCCCGGCATGCTGCATGGCGACGACCACGTAGCCGCGCGCGCCCCAATGCTTGCCGAGGTAGGCCCCGCCCTCGCGCGAGCCTCCCAAACCGTGGCTGAACAGCACGACCGGCGCCGGCTCGGCCGCCTCGCCCGCGGCGACCTTCGGCAAGTAAGCCTTGAGCGGAATCGTGCGCTTGCGCTGCGCATCGTCGAAGCTCAAGTCGTGCGTCGCCGGCTCGGCGCCTGCGGCCAAGCGAAGCGGATCATAAGCCTCGCCCTCGGCGGCCCAAGCCTTCGCTCCGCCGACCGGCGACAACAGGACCGGCGACAACAGCACGGCCCACAAGCGCACTCGTCTCGACATCATCCACCACCCGTTGAATCCGCCCACACATCGAAGAATGGCCGCCGCGGCGCCGCGGCCTCCCCGGTTCGTACCCCGCGAATCGCGGAAAGTTTCGTCGCCGCCGGAAACTCACGCCGTCCGAAAGCCGCGCGCCCGAGCGTCAGTTCGCAACCCGCTCGCGCGGCTCTTGCGGCTCGCGCAGCGAAATGAACTCACGATACAGAAAATAGTCGTACACGATCTTCACGCCCCCCGCCAAGAAAAACGGCAGCCCCAGCGTCGCCGGGTTCGCCAGCATCGGCCCGACCATGAGCGGCGAGAGCCCCGCGCCGAACGAGCGAGCCACCGTCGTCACGCCGGCCGCCGCCGAGCGCTCGTGCGGGTCGACCACGGCCATGGTGTAGGCCTGCCGCGTCGGAATATCCATTTGCGAAATGAGCGAGCGCACCAAGAGCAACAGGGCGGCCCAGCCCAGCCCCGGCACCAGCGGCACCAGCACGAGCAACACGTGCGACGGCAAGTGCGTGAACACCATCACGTTCACCAACCCGAACCGCTTCGCCCACCGCGCGGCGATCAGGCCCGAGAGTCCGCCGAACAGATTCGTCCAAAAGAAGATCGTGCCGAGCACGAGCGGGTCGGCCTCGAAGCGCTTGTGCAACCAGTAGGCGACGAGGCCGTCGATGATGAACCCGCCGCCGAAAGCGTCGAGCGCGAACAGCGCCGAAAGCTTCGCCACCACGCGCCGCGACCGATCGAGCCCCAAAATTCCGCCGCGCACCGGCACCGCAGGCTCGACCGAACGGCTGAGCCCGAAAAACATCGCAATCAACACGCCGCCGATCGCCGCATAGCCCCAGATCACGGGCAGATACGACTGCACTTCGCCGAAACCGCGCTGCTCCATCCACTGCGTCGTCGCGCCGCCGCAAAACGCGCCGAGCGCCGTCGCCAGCGAGCCGAACAGGTTGTACCAGGCGAACGCCTCGGTCCGCCGCTCGCCGGTCACGATCTCCGCCAGCGCCGCCTGCTCGATCGAAAGAAACGGCCCCACCTCTTTGCCGCTCGGGCTGATCACGCCGACGATCGCCGCCAAGAGCAGCCAATGAAACTCGCGCGTCAGACTAAATAGAATCCCGGCGAAGAGCATCAGCACGGAGCCGAACACGAGCATCCGCTTGCGGCCGATCCGGTCGGCCGCCGTGGTGATCCAGAGCGAAATCGCCGCATCGCCCAACAGCGTGAGCGAGATCAACAGGCCGATATCGCCGTCGCTCAGACCGATCGCCGAGAGATACAGCGCAAGCACCACGGACAAAAATCCGTAGCCGAACATCCGCAAGCAGCGGGCGGCAAAGAGCAGCCGTCCGTCGGGCGTGAGCGCGGAGAGCGAAGCAAACAAAGTTGAAAAACCTCAAGAAGCGGTGGCGGCCCGGGCGCCGCGGATTATCTTACTCGTGGTTGCGCAGCAATTGAACCCCGGCGGAACGACGTGCAGCCGGGGCGGTCGGAGCGACCGTCGGTCGCCCCTGTGTCACCTGCCGTCAACCTGTAGGGAACGCCCTCCGCGGCGTTCCGCGCCCCGCCCCGCGACTTGCCTCGCCGCGACGATCCGTCGCTCGCCCCTCCGCCCCGCCAGGAGTCTCTCCATGTCGAACTTCCTTCCTTCGCGTCGTCGTTTTCTCGGTCAAGCCTTGGCCACGGGCATCGCCGCCGGGTTCGCGCGCCGCAGTTGGGCGCAAGCCGGGCCGTTGGCCACGACCAACGAAACGATTCAAGCGGCGCATCAAGCGGCCCTGGCCGTCTTGCAGCCGAGCGAGCGCGACTTGCGCCACGGCCTCGCGCTCCACGCCGAGTCGATCGTGTTCGACTCCTACGGCTTCGCCCCCCGCGCCGCTCCCGACGCCGCCGCCACCAATGCGGCTATCGAAGCCGGGGCCACGGCCGAGGAACTGACCGATCTGCGCGAAGAGCAGACGATGCTCCGCTATGCCAATGACGAACGGGAGCGCAAGGAATTCTTCGAAAGCTTCACCGCCGCCGGCGTCACGTGCATCTTCGAAAACGCGGGGGAAGAAGGAAACGACCCTTTGCGGCTCATCAAGCGGCTGGCCCGCTACACCTACGCGACCGACGTGCTGAAAGACGTGTTGCCGAAGGCCGTCCGGCCGGGCGACGTTCGCCGCGCGAAGGCCGACGGCAAAATCTGCCTGGCGATGACGACCAACGGCGTGCCGCTGCGGCACGAGTGGGAAAGCGTCCGCGACGAGCTCCGCTTGGTGCGGATCTTCCATCAACTCGGCGTTCGCATGATGCACCTCACCTACAATCGCCGCAACCCGTTGGGCGACGGCTGCGGCGAGCCGCACGACGGCGGCCTCAGCGACTTCGGCCGCGCCGCCGTCGCCGAGATGAATAGGGTCGGCGTCATCGTCGACGTCGCCCACACCGGCTGGCGCACCAGCCGCGAGGCTGCGCAAGCGTCGTCCAAGCCGATGGTCGCCAGTCATACCGTGTGCAACGGAGTTCACGAGCACTTCCGCGGCAAGCCGGACGACACGATCAAGGCCATTTGCGACACCGGCGGGCTCGTCGGCGTCTGCTGCATCCCCCGCTTTCTCGGCGGCAAAGGCGACATCTCGGCGCTGCTCGACCATGTCGACTACTTGGTCAAGAAGTTTGGTCCGGACCATGCGGCCATCGGCACCGACGTCGCCTACATCTCGCGCAACACCAAGAGCGAGCAAGACAAGATCACAAAGACCAAGCCGGCCGGCGCGCCGCGCAAAGGAGACGGCGCGCGCTGGGAACACCTTTGGCCCGACGACGACTACCGGGAAACGGCCGACGCCGTAAAGAGCATCGCCTGGACCAACTGGCCGCTATTCACCGTCGGACTCGTCCAACGCGGCCACTCCGACGACGTGATCCGCAAGATCCTCGGCGAGAACATGCTGCGAGTCTGGACCGCGCAAGTTCAATGAGCGGGAGGAAATGCGAAATGCTAAATGATAAGTGCTAAGTGAAGACACACTTATCACTTCGCATTTATCACTTATCACTTCTTCCCTACGCCGCCGATTGGTTCGACACGTCGAGCAAGCAGGCGCGGTAGAGCGAGGCCAAGGCGGCGCGTTGACGACGTTCGGCGGCGTTCCAGCCGCGGCGAATCTCCGCGCACTGCCGGGCGATTTCCTGCGGGCTCGGATCACGCGACGAACGGGCGAATTGGTGGGCTTGTTTGACGGCGATCATGGGAGTCTTTCCTTTCCTTAGGTCGGCCGCAGGGCACTACTCATGGTGTCGATAGGCGGCCGGAATTGTTCTCCCTTTAAGCAAAGCCTGTGCCGAATTTGTCGACACTATCGGTCGTAGCGGACGACCGCGGCACGAAAACGCCTGTTTTACGGCAGATGGAGATGTTTCGTCGTTCGCAAATCGACGTTTCATCGGGCCGGATGCGGCTCACGTGGTCGGCCCTCGCAGCAGCGCCGATAGGATTCGTCTCGAAACGAGGCGCTCGGACTCATTTTGATGCCTCCCCGGCGATGGACGAGCGGCCGGCGCGGTTAAAGTCGGCGCAAAGAAAAACGCCCCCGGTGAAGACTCACCGGAGGCGTTCGCAGTCGTCGGCCTGTCAGACGAGCGACTACTTCGCTTGATAATGCGCGTCGTTCTCTTTGCTCCACGCCTCGTCGGCCACGTTCGGCCAACGGTCGTTCGTGAAACTCGGAGCCTTTTCCAACGTGGCCTTGTCGACGTTCATGACGACATGAGCGTCTTTGCCTTCCGCGTTGGTCTGGATTTTCACCGCCGAATACGGCACGGCGAAGAGCTTATCGCCGACGCCGAGGAAACCGCCGAAGGAAACGGCGAAGTAGCGGACCTTGGCTTGATCGACGTCGATCACCGAATCCTTGATCTCGCCCAGGTTCTCGTTTTGCGAATTTTGAACGTCGAGCCCGTTGATCATGCTCAGGCGGTAGCCCGGGCCCGGATCGCCGTCGGCCTTCACGCCGTGGGCGTCGCCGTAGAATTTGTCGACTTCGGCCGACCACTTCGGATCGGCGACGTTGGGCCACGCATTGGTGTCGAAGCCCGGAGCGTTTTCCAACGACTTCTTATCGGCGTTCATGACGATGCGGTGCTTGCCGTTGACCGTGTCGTTTTCGTGCTTCAGCGCTCCCCACGGCACCGCGAACAGCTTGTCGCCGACGCCGAGGAAGCCGCCGAACGACACGGCGACGTAGCGGACCTTGCCCGAGCCTTGGTCATAGACCACGTCTTCAATCTCGCCGAGATTCTCTCCGGCCGAGTTTTCGACGTTCATACCCTTCAATTCCGTGAACCGGTAGGCCATCCCGTGGTTCGGATCGGCGGCGAATAAATTCGCTGCGCCCAGCGCGACGACGGCCGCTGCCGTCAACAAGGAACGTGAGAAAAACATAGTAGCGATCTCCTGCGAACAAAGGTGAACAGACCGAGAAGTCCCGAATGAAATGTCGATCGACCGGGCGAGCCGGCGTCGCGTGCGAATGCGATGAGAAGTCGAGCCGCCGAACGCCGCCGCGCTCGAGTTGCGCGGCGGAGCACGAACTCCTGCGGCTTACCGTACTCGCAATTGCTATGCCGCCCGCCGGCCGCCGGGGGGCGACTTCGTTTCAATCGGATCGCGCAGAGTCCACGGCCTGTGTCGGTACTCCAAAACAGCCGTAAGTGAGAGGGTTTGATCAATTGCCGATCAACGCGCCGCGCGACCTACCATGCGCGATTGCTCGCCCGCTTGTCGTTTGACCGACCGCAATGACGCCTTCCTCCACGGCCGCGTCATCCAGTCCGGTGTTGGGCACACGAAGTGCTTTGCTCGTTGCCGCATCCGCCGATCGAAGCACGACGAAGTCCGGAGAACGCCGCGATGAAAGCCTTGCCCAAGAAGCGCCTTCGACCGGCGCAGCGCCAACGTCGTCGTCCCGGCGTGGAACCGCCGATGACGCCCGACCCGCTAGCGGACCGCCCGGAGTATCGCGGCTCGGGCAAGCTCGCCGGCAAGACGGCGATCGTAACCGGCGGCGACAGCGGGATCGGGCGCGCCGTGGCGATCGCCTTCGCCAAGGAATCGGCCGACCTCGCGATCGTCTATCTCAACGAACACGACGACGCCCGCGAAACGAAGGAGGCCGTGGAAGCGCTCGGGCGGCGCTGCCTGCTGTTCGCCGGCGACCTCGGCCGCGAAGCCTTCTGCAACCGCGTCGCGCGCGGCGTGTTGAAGAAATGGGACCGCATCGACGTGCTCGTGAACAACGCGGCCGAGCAGCACCCCCAAAAGAGCATCGCCGACATTACGGCGAAGCAACTCGAAAAGACGTTTCGCACGAACATCTTCTCGTTCTTCTACCTCACGAAAGCCGTGCTTCCCGCGCTCAAGCGCGGGGCGGCGATCGTCAACACGACCAGCGTCACCGCTTACCGCGGCAGCCCGCAACTCTTGGATTATTCCTCGACGAAAGGCGCCATCGTCGCTTTCACGCGGTCGCTGGCCTTGCAGCTGGCCGACCGCGGCGTGCGCGTCAACGGCGTCGCCCCCGGGCCGATTTGGACGCCGCTGATTCCCTCGACGTTCGACGCCGAACATGTGGCGAGCTTCGGTTCGGACGTGCCGCTGCGCCGCGCCGGCGAGCCGGCGGAAGTCGCTCCGGCGTTCGTGTTTCTGGCGTCGGACGACTCGTCGTATATGACCGGGCAAATTCTTCACCCCAACGGCGGCGAAATCGTGAACGCTTAGCGCCACGACCCGCATCAACTTTGGAGCGCATCCGTGAATATTCTTGTCGTCGACATCGGCGGAACCAACGTCAAGGTTTGGAAGTCGGAAGCGGCGGAGAAAGAAAAGATTCCTTCCGGTAAGGAGCTGACGCCCGCGAAGCTCGTCGAGGAGTTGCAGCCGTTTCTCAAGGATTGGGCCTGCGATCGCGTGTCGCTCGGCTTTCCCGGCGACGTGCTGCACAATCAACCGAAATCGGAGCCGTATAACCTCGGCGACGGCTGGCAGGCCTTCGATTTCGGCAAAGCCTTCGGCAAGCCGGTCCGCGTGATGAACGATGCCTGCATGCAAGCGCTCGGCAGCTACGAAGGGGGCAAGATGCTCTATGTGGGCCTGGGGACGAGCATGGGGACGACGTTTATCAACGAGAAGCAGATCGTGCCGCTGGCGCTGGGTCATCTGAAGTTCGTACGCGGCGAGACGTTTGAACATTACCTGAGCCGCAAGGGCTTGGAGATGCACGGACCCAAGCGCTGGCGCCGCGCCGTCTACGAAGCGGCCGACGTGCTCAAGCGGGCCTTCCTGGCCGACTACGTGGTGCTCGGCGGCGGCAACGCTAAGAAACTAAAGGAATTGCCCGAAGGCTGCCGACTGGGAAGTAACTTCAACGCCTACATCGGCGGCGTGCGGATGTGGGACGATGCCGAAGTGAAGTCGCATCCGGAGTTGGCCGTGTACCCGGAAGGGCCGCGCGTCGTCGAAGCCTAGGCGGGATCGTCGAGCGCGATTTCAGGAGAGAGTTGAGGCGCAGCGCCTCGAAGCGCGCGGTTGCACGAGTGCGGCGGGGTGCTTGGGGCAAAACGAAGTGATGCCCCAGTTTCGTCGCGGGCTTCGCCGTCGATTGCCCGCCGGAGGCCGATGGCCGGGAGTTTGAGTCAACACGAGAGGGAGCAGCATGCGTTACCACGCTTTGGCCACGGACTACGACGGCACGATCGCCACGCACGGCATCGTCGACGACGGGACGCTCGACGCCCTGGAGCGGCTAAGGGCCTCGGGGCGCAAGCTGATCATGGTCACCGGCCGCGAGATGGCCGACTTGCAAGTCGTGTTTCCGCGGCCGGACCTCTTCGAGTGGATCGTGGCGGAGAACGGCGCGCAGCTTTATCGGCCGAGCAATCAGGAAACCATTTTTCTGGGCGAAGCGCCGCCGGAAAAGTTTGTGGAGGAGTTGCGCCGCCGCGGCGTGGAGCGGATTTCCGTCGGCGGTTGCATCGTCGCCACCTGGGAGCCGTGGGAGAACGTCGTGCTCTCGACGATTCGCGACATGGGCCTGGAGTTGAAGGTGATCTTCAACAAAGGGGCGGTGATGATTCTGCCGGCCTCGATCAACAAGGCCACCGGACTTACGGCCGCGCTGGAGCGGATGGGGCTCTCGCCGCACGAAGTGGTGGGCGTGGGAGACGCGGAAAACGATCACGCCTTCTTTAGCATCTGCGAGTGCTCGGCCGCCGTGGCCAACGCTCTGCCCGCCCTGAAGGAACGCGCCGATATTCAACTGGAGCGCGACCACGGAGCGGGCGTGACCGACTTGATCGACCACCTGCTGGCCGACGACTTGCAAAAGTTGGAAGGGAAAATCGGACGGCATCAATTCCTGCTCGGCCATCGGGCCGACGACGTGGAAGTGCGCGTGAAGCCGTATAACAACGCGATCTTGATCGCCGGGCCGTCGGGGAGCGGCAAATCGACCGTGGCGACCGGCTTAATGGAGCGGCTCGGCGACCTCGGCTATCAGCATTGCATCGTCGATCCGGAAGGAGACTTCGCGGCGTTCGAAGGAGCGATCGTGCTGGGGGGCGCGAATCAACCGCCCGCGACGGACGAAGTGCTGCAAGTGTTGAAGAACCCCAAGAGCAACGTGGTGGTGAACATGGTGGGCGTGCCGCTGGCGGATCGTCCGGACTTCTTCGGGAAGTTGCTCGGCCGCTTGCTGGAGTTTCGCGCCGCGACCGGCCGGCCGCACTGGCTGCTCGTGGACGAAGCGCACCACTTGCTGCCGACCGCTTGGAAGCCGGCCACGACGACGCTGCCGCCGGAGTTCAATCGCTTGATCCTCGTAACGGTGCATCCGGGCGAGGTGTCGCCGGCGGCGCTCGACTTAGTGAAACTCGTCGTCGCCGTCGGCCCGGAGCCGCGCAAGGTGATGGACGAGTTCTTCCAAGGGGTCGGGGAAGGCAACGTCGAAGTGGAGTATCCGGAGCAAGCGGCGGAGCAGGTGTTTGTTTGGTCGCGGCAGGCGCGCGAGGCGAACTTGGTGCGACCGGCGCCGTGTCGGAGCGAGCGTCGCCGGCATATTCGCAAATACATGTCGGGCGAGTTGCCGATCGAGCAGAGCTTCTTCTTTCGCGGCCCGGCGGGAAAACTTAAGCTCCGCGCTCAGAACCTGATGCTGTTTTTGCAGATGGCCGACGGCGTGGACGACGAGACCTGGCTGCATCACCTGGAAAACGGCGACGTCGTGAAGTGGTTCGCCGAATCGATCAAAGATCGCGAACT
>JAEUIN010000334.1 GCA_016793115.1 Planctomycetaceae bacterium | reverse complement strand
CGAGATGTGCGCAAGCACGCCGGGTTGATTCTGGACCAGGGCCGACAACACGTGACGCATGACGATCTCCGAAAAAATGGAAACTACTAGGATAGTCGCGACGCGGAGAGTCGACAAGGCGGGCCCGCCGGAGGTTCGCGCTGCGAAAACAGGGCAAAACACGCGACTTTTGCCGCTTCCATAGCCGCGGGTGCATACCCGCGGGTTGTGCGCCGGCGCGGGCCGCCGCAGGTATCCACCTGCGGCTATTGAACGGACAAGTTAAGTCGCGCCGCGTACGACTTCGCCTGGGCCGCGAAGTCGAGCCCCACGCGCTCGGTCAACGCTTCGCGCAGGCGCAGCGTAGCGGGGCCGAGCCGGCCGTTCCCGAGCGGTTGCTTCTCCAACGTCCGGGCATGCAGCACGCCGATGCTCGTCGACGTCACCAGCGCTTCGTCGCACCGCAGCGCGTCGCCGAGCGTGATGTCCGTCTCACGAGCCGGCAGATTCATCTCTGCGGCCAGTTCGAGAATGGTCCGCCGCGTGACGCCCGGCAGGATGTTGCGCGTGGTCGGCGTCAGCAGTTCGCCGTCTCGGACGAAGAACACGTTGCCCGTGGTTCCTTCGGTCACGTAGCCGTCGGGATCGAGCAGCAGGGCCGTCGACCCGGCGAGCTTGGCCTCCGCCTGCAAGTTCGCCAATTGATAATGAACCCGACTCCGGCATTTGATGGCGGCGCTCAGCAGGTTGTGCGGCAGCGATCGTTGATCGGGCACGATCAAATCGACTCCGGTCTCATACGCCGGCGCGAGCCGTGCCATCTTTTCGGCCAGCGGATAGCAGGCGACGATCACCGTCGGGCGCAGTTCGTCGGTCGTGAAGTGCGAACGGAAGCCGGCCGCCGGTCCGCGCGAGACCTCATGCAGGATCGTCCATTCGACGTCGTCGGTCTCCGTCGGCTGGTTGCGACCAAGCACGTCGGCCGTGATCTCCTCAAGCTGCGCCTGTGTGAGGCCTGGGTCGATGTGCAGGGCGGCCATGCTGTTCCAAAGCCGATCGAGATGATCGCGCAACCGAAACGGCACGCCGTGATAGGTACGCGTTACTTCAAAGGCCATATCGCCGACTTGCAGCGCGCTGTCGAAGATCGACACGCGTGCCTCGCGCTCGGGGATCAGACGGCCGTTGAAGTAGCACACACGCTCAGCCATACGAGGAATCTACTCCGCAGCGCCACTGATTTGGTTGATGTGTTCCTTGATCTCTTCCAGTTGCTTCACGACGACGTTGACTTGTCGCTCCAGATCGGTGCGGGCAATACGGCAGCGTTCTTTGATCTTGTCGCTGTTGTCGGAGATGCTTTCCGCGAACTTCGTGATCGTCGCGAAATCCTCGTATCGCTTTTGGATCGCGAGAATGGCTTTGTCGACCGTCGTGAAGTCGACCTGTTGGGCTTCCCGCTCGGCTTGGGCTCGGCTGCAAAGGGCTCGCGCCACGGTCAATCCTAGGCGGAGAAACAAATCCGTGGCCCCGTCTTCCGCATCCCAGATCACAAACACGTCGTCGCCGAAGCGGGTGATCGGCTCCATGCCCGCGGGCGCCGTCTTCTTCGAATAGACGAAGAGCCCGATCTGCGCTCCGCGGTTCTTGCGCCCTTCTTCGATTTCGGCCCGGGCCTGCCGCAGATCAAAGCCTTGCACTTCTTTGGCTTCGATGCAAATCTTCGCGCCGGCCGCGGTGTGCTCCGGCCCGAGTTCGACGAGGCAGTCTCCCTTCTTGCAGTTTTTGATCAGCCCGGTGCTGTTGCCGGTGAACTCGACCAAGTCGTTCGAGAGCCGGCATTGATCTTGGAGGTACGTGAACAAGGCCTGCTCGAACACGAGCCCATGCCGCGTGGTCTGTTGCTCGGCTTGCTTCTTGGCCGTGATCGTGGCGATGGCCACCTTCACTTCCTCCTGAAACTCGCGATTGGTCTTCGTCTGCGCTTCGAGAATCGTCGTCATCTCGCGGCGTAGGCGGGCCAAGGCCGAGTTGTCGTTGTCGAGCGTGAGGTTGTCGTGAATCGCCGCGTCGGTGCTCTTGAGCATCTTCGTCAGTCGCGAAAGGGCCGACTGTTCGTTGTCGAGCGAAAATTCGTTCGAGATCGTCTGCTGGGCCGCGGTCACGTTTTTCACCAGCCGGCTCAAGGCCGAGTCTTCGGCGTCGAGCGAAAACTCTTTGACCACGGCGTCGATGCGGCCTTGCAGATTTTCCGTGAGCTTGCCGTTGTGCGTCGTCAGCTCGTGCACGAGTCGGGCCAGCGCGCCGTCGCGATTGTTCAAGGAGAATTCCTTGAGCACGGCTTCGCGTTGCACTTCCAGTTGCTTGCCGAACGTTTCCCGCAGCGCGCCGAGCAGACCTTCCGCTTCGTGAGGGCTCAAGCGCTTCATCAGCGGGCTCTCGGTGCCGAAATGCGTGCTGAGGGTCTTGGCGAGCTGCGAATCTTCGACGCCGATCTGCCGACGCAGAACTTGCTCGAGCTCGCCGTCGCGCTTGATGAGGTTTTCGACCCGTTCTTGGAACCGGCCGTCTTTCGGATTGAAATACTCGTGCAACGTCCCGGAAAGCTTCGTGTGCAGGCCGCCCGCATGTTCGCGAAGCTGGCTTTGCAGCAGTTCCAACATCCGCTGACATTCGTTCCGTACGGCCTGCGTATCAATCTGCCCTCGGGCTTGGCCCAAAGCGAGCACGCCGATCCGCAGCGCACGCCGGGCAAACGCGTCGCGCTCCGGGCCTTCGGCATGTTGCAGCAGGGCGGCGATCGACTCCGGATCATCGACAGAGAACTCCAGAAAGAGCTCCGTCGGGTGATGGCGTTCCTCGCGCGTGTAGGCGGCGGTTTCGAGGGGGAGAATGTCGGACACGGCGGCTTCCTTTCACGACGATTTGCCCGCGGGACTGAACGCGTGTTCAATATGGCGAAGTTTGAGTTGGGATTCAAGCGTTAAGTACGACGACGCGGATTTCGCGAGTCAAGCGCGAGGCGAGCGGGGGCCGTAAGGCCCCCGTTACGTTTGCTCCGCTTGCTCGCATGGATATTTGTTCTGCTGCGAAGACTGCTGCGCTCGTTGCTC
>JAEUIN010000279.1 GCA_016793115.1 Planctomycetaceae bacterium | reverse complement strand
GGTGTGCTCGAGCATCTCGCCGAGATCGGCGTGCGGCGCGTCGAGTGGATTTTATTTACCGACCATCATCGCGAGCAGTGCCAAGGAATCGGCCGCGTCGATCGGGCCGTCACCAAAATCGCGGCGCCGCTCCAAGAACAGGCGCTCTTTGAAACGCCGCGCGCGTTCCGCAAGTGGCGCCCTAAGCTCGGCGATCAGTACACGGTCCACGGCGCGAGTTACGTTCGTCCGCCGGCCGCGCCGATCAAGCTCGACCGCCCGCTCGCCGACGGCGAGACGTTCTCTTGGCGCAAATACAACATCGGCTGCTTCGCCACGCCGGGCCACGCGCCAGGAGGAATGACGTTCATCTTACGCAGCGGCGACGAAACCGCGGTCTTCAGCGGCGGCCTCATGCACGACGGCAGCCGCTTCTCCAACTGGTACGACACCGAATGGGACTACGGTTTCGCGAAGGGGCTCGACGCGCTCGCCGCCTCGATCGAGCGGCTTGCCAAACTCCCGCTGACCGACGCCTTCCCCTCGCAAGGGCCCGTGATCGCCGAAGCGCAGTCACAGTTTCAAAAGTTCCACGAGCGGCTCGTCGCGTTTCGGCCCGACTACGTGCGCGGCTACCCGGTCGAGAGCCTGACGAAGCGCCGCGCGGTCAACCCGATCGTGAAGCCGACGCCGATCCCGCAGATCGTGCAAGTCACGCCGCACCTCTACAAATTCTCCGATTCGCTCGCCGGCAAAAACTTCGCGATCATCATCGCCGACTCCGGTCGCGGCCTGTTGCTCGATTGCGGTTTGTTCCCCGAGCAGCAGTTGCATGATTTGATCGCCGACATGCAGCGGCACCTCGGCCTCAAAGGAATCGACGCGCTTTGGATCAACCATATGCATGGCGACCACTTCACGCTCGGCGCCGAGCTCAAGCGCCGCTTCGACGTAAAAATCTGGACGCTCGACCGGATCGTCGACAAGGTCGAGAACCCGCTGAGCTACGACTACTGCGCGCTGATCACCTCCTACAACCCGGCGTATGAAGGTCTCAAAGTCGACCGACCGCTGAAGGACGGCGAGCTCGTGGAGTGGGAAGGCTACCGGTTGCACGTCGATTGGATGCCCGGCCAAACCGAGTTCGGCAATTGTCTCTGGCTCGAGCTCGACGGCAAGCGAGTCGCGTTCACGGGCGACAATCTCTTCGGCGATCCGGCGGATCCCGCGCAAAACGGCCATGAAGCGGTCGTGGCCCGCAACAGCGCGATCTTCGAAGAAGGCTACGAGCTCGGCAGCGCGTACCTGCGGGACCTCAAGGCCGACATCATCATGGGGGCTCACAACGTGCTGATGACGGAGCCGCAGGCGTTCGTCGAGCGCTATCATGCCTGGAGTAAGCGGATCATCGCACACTATAAGGAGCTATTGCCGGACGAGCGCTATGAATACGGCTTCGACCCGTTTTGGGTGTCGGCCTACCCGTACCGCGTCAGCTTGGAAACGGCCGACGAAGCGGAGGTGACGATCACGGTCCGCAATCATCACGAGCGCCCGCAGCGTCACGAAGTACGGCTCAAGCTCCCGCCGGGCATCACGGCCGAGCCGGAAGTTTTAGCAGCCGTGGTGCCGGCGAAGTCGCGCGGCGTTTACAAGGTGAAGCTCAAGGTCGATCGCTCGCGTGTCGAACCCGGCGTGCAAATCGTTCCGCTGGACATCACGCTCGACGGCGTGAGAAAAGGGGAGCGGTTCGA
>JAEUIN010000104.1 GCA_016793115.1 Planctomycetaceae bacterium | reverse complement strand
GCTCTACTACGTTCAGAGTAGCTGGGACCTTGGGCTGCGCGGGCTGTTCGCCAACTCGGCTTCGATTCACGACCAGCCGGGCACGGTGATCGGCCGGGCCGACGATGCCGAAGTCGTGGCGGGACATGCCCCGCAGAGCGGCGACATTCTTTATCGCATCGGCGGCCGTGAAGTGCCGACGGCCGTGCATCTGCAGCCGCAGACGATGGAAGTGGCTCCGTCGGTCCTGACTGACGGCGTGCCCGCGTTCGCAAGCGTGGATCGACTTGCGGGCGCGCCGGCCGACGTCGTCTTGGCCGACGTCGAAGGTCGGCGATGGGCGCGCGTCGATTTTTACGACGCCAAGGCGGGCAAGCCGGAGTCGAGTTGGCTGTTGATGAAGCCGAGTTCATCGGCCGACGTTTGGCTGTCGCTCGGTTGGTTCATTCTGGAGCTCGGCATCTTCGCTATCGGCGCGACGGTCGTTTGGAAGCGGCCGGCCGACGTTTCGGCGGTGCTGTTCTTTCTGCTCTGCACGGTGAACGCCGTGACGTTCATGGGGGCGTTCCACTGGTCGAGCCTCATCGGCTCGAAATGGCTGGCTTATCCGTTCGTGTTTTGCGCGATGTTGCTGGCGCCGATGACGCTCCACTTCTTCGCGATGTTTCCTCGACCGCTGGGGGTGATCCGCAACAACCCGCGGCTGTCGACCGTGGTGATTTATCTCGCGCCGATCGTTTGGATGCTGTTTCTCTTCTATCAGATCTATCGCATCGATCGGCTTTACTTCGACGCCGGCGCGGCGGCCGACTTGGCCAAGCGGCTCGACGCCTTGGCCGGCACCATCTACGGCTACCTCGCGGCGAGCGTCGGCATGTATCTGGTCGGCTTCGGCGTGCTGATCTATCGCTTTCTGCGGGGGCGCACCGCGCAAGAGCGGCAGCAAGTGCAAGGCCTGCTCGGCGCGGTGATGCTCACGACCGGGCCGGTCGGCTATCTGCTATGGACCGCGCTGCACGATCGCGCGGAGTTCGCCTTCGGTCCGCTGCCGAAGCTCATGGTCTACATCGTGAGCCTCATCTTCACCGCGGCCTACGGCCTGAGCATCACGCGTTACAAATTGATGCGCGTCGGCCGCGTGGTGAATCGCGGCATCTTGTACGTCGGCATCAGCTCCGTCGCCACGGTGCTCTTCATCGCCATGGTCGGTTTGGCGACGGCGCTCGTCGGCCAGTTCTACTTCCAATGGCAAAACGCCGTCTCGGCCGGACTCACGGCGATGGTCATCGTCGTCTGCTTCGGTTGGATTCGCGATCGCTTTCAAAAATCGCTCGATCGCAGCTTCTATCGCGAGAAGTATCGCCTCGACAAAGCGGTCCGCCAGCTCGGCGCGGCCGTCGAGCGGTTGGTCGAACCGGCGCAGCTCGCGCGGCAGCTCCTGCAAGGCGCGCGCGACACGATCGGCGCGGATCGCGGCATCGTCTACCTGCGTAACGACGAGGACGACGACTTCACCGCCGCCGACCAAATCGGCTGGCCCAGCGCGCCGCAGAAGCTCGCGGCCGATCATCCGCTGCTCGCGGAGCTGGCGATCGCCGGCACGCTCAAGCGCACGATCGGCGGCGCAGGGGCGCGGGCCCTGGCGACCTTCGGCGCGGAGCTCGGGTTTTTGCTGGAAAGCGAAGGAACGTTGATCGGCGCCGCCTTCTTCGGCGCGCGCGACGACGGCGATCCGTACACGCCGGAAGATCAAAACTTCGTCAACACCTTGGCCCGCACGACGACCTTGGCGCTCAGCACGGCGCACGGCCACCGCACGATTCTCTCGCTCAAAGAGGAACTGCAAGGGAAGGTCGAGAAGATTTCCGAGCAGCAGCGGCGGATCATGTTTTTGCAGGGCGAACTCCTCAACCGCGGCGACGGGCCCGACGCGCGCGACGACGATAAGAGCGGCGCGGGCGAGAAACGCGAAGCGGCGACCTGGCGGAGCGAGATCCTCGGCTCGAGCGTCGCGGTGCGCGAACTGCTCGACAAGACGGCGAAGGTCGCCCTCAGCCCGGCCTCGGTGTTGATCCGCGGCGAGAGCGGCACCGGCAAGGAGTTGCTGGCACGCGCCGTTCATAAGGGGAGCCCGCGCGCGGAGAAGCCGTTCGTCACGGTGCACTGCGCGGCGTTGTCGAGCAGTTTGCTGGAGAGCGAGTTGTTCGGGCACGTGAAAGGAGCGTTCACCGGCGCCGATCGCGACAAGGTGGGCCGCTTCGAGTTGGCCGACGGCGGCACGCTGTTCCTCGACGAGATCGGCGACATCAGCCTGGAGACGCAGACCAAGCTCTTGCGCGTGCTGCAGCAGCGTTCGTTCGAGCGCGTCGGCGGCACGCAGACGCAAACGGTCGACGTGCGCCTGATCGCCGCGACGCATCAAAACCTGGAAGAGCTGATTCGCCAAGGGCGCTTCCGCGAAGACTTGTTCTATCGGTTGAACGTCATCAGCTTGCACTGCCCGGCGCTGCGCGAGCGGCCGGAAGACATCTTCGAACTGTCGCTGCATTTTTTGCGGAGCTACGCGAAGCAGTCGGGCAAGACGCCGGTGCGCATCGACGAGGCCGCGCTTGAAGTGCTCACCTCGTACGATTGGCCGGGCAACATTCGCCAGCTCGAAAATGCGATGGAGCGGGCCGTCGTGTTGGCCGAGACGGATGCGATTCGGGTCGACGACTTGCCGCCGGAGATCGTGGCCGCGGTGCGCGGCACGCCGCTCGTCGTCGGCAAATCGCGCACGTCGCCGCGACGCGATCCCTTGCCGACGACGACGCGCTTGGTGCGCGCCGCGCTCGCCGAGACGGCCGTCGCCGTCGCTCCGGCCGCGCTCAGCGACGAGCTCGATCTACTGGAGCGCGAGCGGTTGAGCGAAGCGCTCGTTCGCTCCGGCGGCAACAAGGCCGAAGCGGCCCGCACCCTGGGCATTCCGCGGAGCACGCTGTTCAGCAAACTGCGGAAGTACGGGCTGGAGTAGCAGGCTCCCCAGCGCCGCCGAGCCGACGGCGTTTGACGCCGCGCGTTCGGCCGATTTACGATGAATCGTACCGCTTTCCGTGCGCCGCATTCTCGCAGGTCGATCGATGAAACTTCTGACAACCGGAGCCGTGGTCGGTTTGCTCGCGATCGGCGGCGGCTATGTGTACTTCAAGACGGGGGGCGGGACGCAGGAAGTCGGCGACGCCCAAACCGGATCGCCGACGACGTCGACGCCGCTTGTGGCGGCTCCCGCCGCGGCGTCGGGAGCGAAAACGCCGTTGATCAGCCCCGTGACGATCACGCCGGAGCAACTGTCGAGCGGGGGCGGACCCAAGGTGCAGTCGAAAGCGGCCCCGGTATTCAAAGCCAACGAACAGCCGGGGCTGTCCTACGACGTGAAGCCGACCGAATCCGGCGCGAAGTTGCTCGGCGTCGGCGCCAACGTGTCGCTCGCGCCCGCCTTGGCGCAGCCGGCCGCCTCAACGCCGGGCGCGGCGACGCCAAACGCCGGGCCGGCGCTCCGCATCGGCGGACCGACGGTGAGCGCCGGAGCGGCGTCGCCCAATGCGCTGATGCTCAACACCAACCCGGCGACGACGCCGATCGACGTGCGAATTCCTGCGCTTGAAGGGGGCTCGCAGGCCGGGGCCGCGGGGTTCGCTCAGCCCGGCTTCGGCGCGGGTGTGACGCTGCCCACTTCCGGTCCGCTCTCGCCTGCCGGCTCGACTCCCGCGGTGCCGAAGATCGGCGGCGGCAATCCGTTTGGTCCGGGCCCGTCGATCTCGTTGCCCGCGACTTCTCCGCAGCCGACGGCGGGCCGATAAACGCGCGACGGCGACATCCGACGGTGGTGAACGTTTCTCAAACCGCGGAACACGCCGCTTGGTGAATTACTCGAGGAATGCCGTTTGAACGCTCCGACAGACTTGCCGCGCTACGATCCGAGCCGGACGTACGATTGGAATTATGAACATGCGCCGGAGCCGGTCGATGTCGACGTGCCGGAATTCGAGGGCGCTTGGGATTTCTGCGGGCTGCCGACGGCGTCGCCGCTGGGAGTCGCGGCCGGCCCGCTCTTGAACGGGCGTTGGGTGCGCTACTACGCGAGCCTCGGCTTCGACGTGCTTACCTATAAGACGGTGCGGAGCGTGGAGCGGGCCTGTTACGGAATGCCGAACCTCGTGCCGGTCGAGTGCGGGCAGATGGTCGGCGGCGAACGCGAGGTGCCTGCTGCGTCGACGATGCGCGGCACGTGGGCCGTGTCGTTCGGCATGCCGTCGAAAGCGCCGAGCGTTTGGCGGGCCGACGTCGAGCAAACGCGCAAGCTGCTGCCGCGCGGCAAGGTGCTGGTCGTCTCGGTCGTGGCGACGGAGCAACCGGAGTGGACCGTGGCGGATTTGGCGAACGATTACGCGCAGTGCGCGCGGTGGGCCGTGGATAGCGGAGCCGACGCCGTCGAAACGAATTTTTCGTGCCCCAACGTTTGCACCAGCGACGGGCAACTCTACCAGCATCCGCGCTACGCCGCACAATGCGCCGAGCGCGTGCGCGAGGCGATCGGCAAAACGCCGCTGGTCGTAAAGATCGGCCACTTGCGCGACGAGCGGGAAGCGGAAGCGATCACCGCAGCGCTCGGCCCCTGGGTCGACGGGCTGGTGATGACGAACAGCGTCGCCGCGCCGGTCGTCGACCCGAGCGGTAAGAAGCTCTTCGGCGGAGCGCCGCGCGGCATCTGCGGGGCGGGCATACTCGAAGCTTCGCTCGCGCAAACACGGCTTGTGCGACGGATCGTCACCCAGCGGCATTTGCATCAGGGAGTGAAGCCGGCGGCGCTCGTCGGCGTCGGCGGCGCGTTCACGGCGGAGGACGTGCGGCGCTACTTCGTCGCCGGAGCGGGGAGCGTACAACTCGCCACGGCCGCGATGATGAGTCCGGCGGCCGCTCTGGAAATCAGGCGGACTTGGCACACCTAAACGCGTGAGCCGCCGGGCGCAGTGCGAAATCGCTCCGAACAACAATCGATCACACGCCGACCAGTGCTGATCAACGACTGACCACTGATTTATCCTCCAAAGCCGGCGACTCGGATTGTGGAGACCCACAATCGGCATTTCAAGTCGTTTCGCCGCCGGAAGTAACTCTCGTTCTAGAAAGTGCTAGTGCACGGCCTCCGTCGGATTTTGGCATAAATTGTGCGGGAATCCAGCGGCACCGGGGAATGTGTCGCGGACCGAGATCGCCCTCGCGCGGTTCGGCAATATGACGCTCCCCCACTTTGACTTCGCCGATCTCCGGCCGTGTTGCGGCCGGAGATTTTTTTGCGCCGCGACCGATCGAACGCGGAGCCGGGACTTAGTCCGCGTTAGTAGTTGATCTGGAACTGGAAGCGAAGCACCGAGCCGTCGAATTGCTGGTAGGAAACTTGCCCGGGATTGGTGAAAGTCGTTGAGTTCGTGCGATCGGCGAGTAAGAACGACGTCGTCAATTCCATCTGCGGGTTGAACTGCCATTCCGTGCCGAACTCGACTTCGTCGATCCGGGCGAACGGAGCATTGCGGTCCGCCTTCAGCCCGCCCTGGAAGTGCGTCCAGCGAACAAAGGGAAACAGCGTCCCATAGCAACGTGTATCGACCTTGATCATCGATTGCAGGTAGCCGCCGTAGAGAGCGCGCTCTTCCACGCTATTCTGCGCGGCGTTGAGCGCCGGCCCGCGGCCGACGTTCCACTCGGCTTGAAAGCCGACGGGTTGCGGGTACCAGACGAACGTGCCGGCGACACGCTCATCGGCGACGCCGGAACGGCCGCCGTTTTCGAGCGTGTTGAACGGCGTGATCAGCCCGCCGACGCCGAGCGGGCGGAGTTGCGAACTTAGCACCGTGTAGCGGCCGACGTAGCCCTGGACGCCGAACTCGGCGAGTTGCCCGCTCGCGAAGCGGACGGGGAGCGTAAAGCGGGAGACGACGTGGAAGTCGTCGTTTTGCTCGGCGAGCGAACCGCCTTGGCCGTTGTAGATGCCGAGCCCGAACACGCCGTAGTTGCCCGAGCCCTTGAGTCCGAGATCGAGCACTTCCTTGAAGAAGTCTTGGGCGGGCTCGGGCGTCCAATAGTAAAACACGCCGAGGTCGCGCTCGTTGCGAACGGCCGAGTTGAGGGCGTCGCTGCGATCGAGCGCCAGCCGGTTCGAGCTCGACTGCATGTTCTCCCAGCCGTATGGCACTTTCGACTGGCCGATGCGAACGCGATTGACTTTGTTTTCGTCGATGTAGAGATCGCCGTACCAGTCGCGAATCTGCGCAAAGTAAATCTGATCGGTCGCGCCGTTGGGCGTGCTGGCGAAGTCGGGTTGAAGGTAGACGTACATGTGATCGGAAACGTCGCCGCTCAAGATCAACCGGGCGCGGCGAATCAGAAAGTTCTGATCTTCGCCGATCGAACGATCGCCGTCGTACTGCGCCGGCGCCGAGCCGGGCTCGAGGTTGAGCGTTTCGTTCCAACGGAACTGGGCGTAACCGCGAATGCTCAAGCGGTCGTACCACTTCTTTTCGCTCGGCTTCTTCTCGCCGGCCGCCTTATGCGTTTGCTCGTCGACCGTGGTGATCGACGGGTCTTGCACTTTGTCCCAACGTTCACGGAGCGCTTGCAGCGTCGAGTGCGAGGCCGTGTGCTTCGACTCCAATTCGCGAACGCGGGCTTCGGTAGCTTGGAGCCGGTCGAGGAGTTCTCGTTGCGTGAGTTGGTCGTCGGTCGCAGGGAGGCGCGCGTCGCCGGGAGCGGCCGCGACGAGAGGGACGCCGGCCGGCGGCGCGGGATTCGAAATCACATCGGCTTCCAACGGCTGCGGCACGGACGGCGGCGCGCCGACGGCGTCAGGCGGCGCCGTTTCACTCGATTGCGCAGCGTTAGTCTGTTGAGCTGGGGCGACGTCGCCGCAAGCGACGAGGCAGGCGACGACTAAGACTCGGCGCATTACGGCGCTCGGTGAAGCCGACATCGAGAACCCATCCTTGAGTCGAAAGAGTGTGCGCGGTGCCGATCGATCTCGGACCACGGGAATCCGGTGCCCAGGCCTTGGCATCGCCGTGGTCGCCGGCATTGCAACGTCGGCGCAGAATGCGGCGACCGTACGGTTTCTATCGACGATGGTTCCTTACGTTTTTATTAGAAACATTTCGGTTTCGACAGAATACCGACGCCGGCAACGCGGGCATCCATTCTCACTGCCGACGACACCACGGCTCGTCGACGACGGAACATGACGCTTGAAAGAACACAATTGCGGGCAGAGGGCGCGGCGCGCGAGAAAAATCCCCCGAGGGCGGAACGTGACGACGATGGTTACTGTCGTCGCCGCTGGTAGCGCGCGCTGGCCCGCTCGAGCAACTTGCGCTCGGCGTCGGTGAGGCTATCTTGGCCGGAGTTGTGAATCTTCGACAAGATGCGATCGACTTCGGCGTCGAGATTCACCGGAGGCGCGGCTTCGTCCTGCGGTTGGTGCAGCCTGAGCTTCGAGCGCGCTCCGAAGGTGCGGCGCGGCAACGAGCCGAGATTGAACGAGCGCGGCAGCCAGCGGCCGATGTTCCAGTGGAAGCGGTAGTAGGCCAAGGCGAAGGCGATGCCGCCGAGATGGGCTTCGTAGGCCGTGGAGCCTTCCGCGCCGAACGCGCCGAGCATATTCGTCACGACGATGAACGCCCCGAGCGCCCAGGCAGGCACGGGAATGAATCCCCAGAAGAGCAGCATGCGGCGGGGGAAGTGCAGCGCGAACAAAATGACGATCGCCGCGATGCCGGCCGAGGCCCCGACGACGTCGGCGACGGGATTGTGATGAATGAATGTTTGAGCGGCGACCCAGACGAGCCCGCCGAAAATGATTGCGCCCAAGTAGAGCCGCAGAAACTCCCACTTGCCGTACATCGCTTCCAAGTCGCGGCCGAAGAAGAACAGGCCGAGCATGTTGAAGAGGATGTGGAAGAGGTCGTGCGTGTCGTGCAGAAAGCCGTAGGTGACGAGTTGCCACACGTTCCACGGCCGGGAGAACAAATTCGAAGCGAGTTCGGCGCGGTCCGAGATGCGGCCCTGCAGCACGACGTCGAGCAAAAAGACCCCGACGTTGATCAGAATGAGCGTGCCGACCATCGACTGCGGAGCGCGCAGAGAGAAGCCGGATTCATATTCCCGCGCGTAGTCGCGTTCTTCGAGTCCCATCGATCGACGGCATTTGCTCCGCAAAAACTCGGCCGACTCGGCGGCGCTGCGCTCAGGGAATCGCGATCGGTTCGACTCGCACCGCGGCCACCTTGCCGGGTTGCGCCGCGGAGGCGTCGGTCAGACGATCTCCGGGCGAGCCTTTTTGCAAGCGTTGCTTGTTTTCAGTCACCAATCGGACGATTTCCTGCCGCATCTGCTCGACCGCGGCGGCCAAGCGCTCGGCCTGACCGTTCACGACGGTGAGATCGGCATCGACGAGCGCTTTTTCTTTCTCCAGCCGCATTCTATGCGCATCCAGAGCGGGAATCGCCGTTTTTTCCAAATTTGCCAAAGCTTGATCGGCAAAATCCTTCTCGCGCTTCAACACTTGCAGCCGCATGTTCAGATCGGACAACTGCTCGGCCGAACCCTGGAAGATTTGGGCGTAGTTGCGCAAAGGACGCAAAAACTTCTCGGCCCCCGACTTCGGATCTTTGACGATGAATTGCTTGAGATACTCGTTGTTGCGGACCGCGTCGGTCGGCGGTTGATTGTCGAATTCGTATTCGTCGACCACGCCGGCCGGCACCTGCTTGGCGATTTCTTCGCGGCTTTGGCCGACGAACAAGTCGCGCGAATCTTGCGGCATCTTATCGTAAACCACCCATTGCTGGCCGCCGGAATCGGCTTTCAGCCGATCCCACTCTTCTTTCGGCAGCGGAAACGTCGGCTTCAGCGGAATCAGCGGCTCGTTCGCGCCGGGGGGCAAACCATTGACGATAAACTCGCCGACGTAGCGATCTTTGCCTTCCATCGGCTCGCCGTTGTGGTTCATCTGAAAGACGTAGAGAAACGTCTTATCGGTCAGGCCGTGGGCGCTGAGCGGTTGCCGCGTCGTGCCGAAACCGGTGTCGTTCACCTTGTCGTCGAACATCTCGATGGAGAGCGTGCCCGTCTCACCGCTAATCGACGCCGCGACCGGGCGCGCATACCAAACTCGACCGACGCCGCGCATCATGGCGTCGCGGGCCGTCTTCCATTGCGTGTAGCCGGGGGTTCCCTTGACCGGCTTACCCGGCGTAATCTGGGCAGTTTGCGATTCGAGGTCGCCGTTGAGCAGTAGATCGTAACGCGCCTGCTCTTGCTTCACTTGGGCCTGCAGCTGTTGCACTTTTTTGTGCCACACATCCTGCATATTGAGAACGCCGCCGGCGAAATAAATGACCGGAAAAACGGCGACAATGACCAAGCCGATCAAGACTTTCGTCAGAATGCTCATTCGCGCTACCTACTGGTTGGAATCGCCTCTATTGTAGTTCGCGCGACGTGGGGCGGCTGTAAAAAAGCCCCAGTTTGCCCGCACCAACACGTGACGTAACCTCACCTTGCGGCGACCCGGCAAACGCTCTCCGCCGTGGGCGAGGCCCGATCCCCTCGCAGAGGCGGATGATCCGGTGGGCGCGGTGCCGGATTGCTGCAAAGAGCGTGTGTCAAAGCTCTTACAACGATGATAAGCAGCCTCGAAAATCGTTGTCAAGCTGCGCAAAATGTGGCGAGGGCCGCCTCCTCTTAATAGCGCCGCTTGCCGAGTCCTCGTCGCTTGCCATAAACGGCCGCACGACCGGCACAATCGTTAAACTTTCGCCAAACTGCCGCCGAAATTGGTTGGCATGATGCGAATGCAGGGTGCCGGATCGCACCACCGTCCGCCGCTTGCCTCCCTCTTGTTCGGCCTCGCACTGCTGTGTTTGGTCTCCGGAGGTTGTACGCGCCGCTATTGGCGACTGCAGGCCGATACGCAAGTCGACAAGCTTTGGAACGGCTTCACGGCCGAGGCCCAGCAGCCGTCGCGCGAGCGTAATATCAACGTTCGCCCGGGTTCCCGACTCTACGATCCGACGAATCCCGACCGGCCGCCGATGGCGCCCGACGATCCGCTCGCACACACGCGGATGCACTACGTCGACGGCAAGCGCGGCTACCGCAAGTGGCATAAGAACGGCGACGTTCCCGTCGTCGACGATCAGCACTGGCGGGCCTTTCTTCCCTACGGCGAAGACGGCCGCGTGTTGCTCGATCGCGAAGCGGCCGTGCAGATCGCGCTGTTGAACTCGCGCAATTACCAGCGCGAACTCGAAGATTTGTATCTGTCGGCGCTCGATGTCACGTTCGAACGCTTCCGCTTCGATTCGCAATTCTTCTTCACGAACAACACGCTGTTCACGACCGTCGGCCCGCTGCGTCCCGGACAAGGGGGCAACTCGTCGAGCTTGCTCACGAACAACGCCGATTTCAGCGTGCAGAAGCTGTATCCGGCGGGCGGCCAACTCGTCGCAGATTTCGCCAACAGCATCGTCTGGCAATTCTCCGGCACCGACACGAACACCAACGTTTCGCTGCTCAACTTCAACTTCATTCAGCCGTTGCTGCGGCTCGGCGGGCGAGCCCGCGTGCTGGAGCGTTTGACGCTCCAAGAGCGCAACTTGATCTACAACGTGCGGCAGATGGAGCAGTATCGACAAGGCTTCTACGCGCAAGTGGTGACCGGTCGCGATCCGGGCGACGGTCCCACCCAGCGCGCGTTGGGGCAAGGCGTCGGCAACCCGATACCGAGTTCTACCGGCGTGGGAGGCTATTTCGGCTTGTTGCAGAGCCAAGTCATCATCAAGAACCAAGAGGCCAACGTCGCGACGCTCCGCGACAGTCTCACGCGGCTGCAGGAAGAGTTCGATTCGAATCGTTTGAAAGACCGGTTTCAGGTCGAATTGGCCCGCCAAGCGCTCTACCGCCAACAGAGCTTGCTGCTGTCGACCAAAGCGAACTTCCAAACGTCGCTCGACACGTTCAAGCTGTTGCTCGGCATCGCGCCCGACGTCGATCTCAACGTGTCCGACGGGATGCTTAACCAGTTCGAACTCATCGATCCGGAAGTCACGCGGCTGACGGAACTCGCGGGCCGCATCGCGCTGTCCGCGCATCGACCCGATCGGCCGATCACGGACGAGGACTTAGCGCGTTTGGTCGACGCCGAGATCGGAATTCGCAAAGAAGTCGAGATTCATCTCAAGCAGTTGGAGGACGACTACGCCAAGCTCGTCGACGCGATGCCGCAGCGCGAGGCTCAACTCTCGACTCTGCTGAGCCGCACCGAAGTCGTTCGCCGCGAGGTCGATCCCGACGCCTACTCGATCGAGGCGTTCCGCGCACGCGTGAAAACGCTCCGGGGCGACATCGACGAACTCCGCGCCGGCCTCACGGCGACGTGGGCGGACTTGGAGAAACAGCGCAGCGACTTGAAGAACGGGGATCAAGAGGATATTCGGGAACGTTTGAAGCGCGTGCATCCCGACCTCTCGAGCCAGTTGCTCGCGCTCACTTTGGCCAAGGCGCGGGCCCGCGTCGATACGGTCGTCTGGGTTCCGGTCGAGATATCGGCCGACGAAGCCTATGAGACGGCCCGGGCGAATCGACGCGATTGGGCGAACGCCCGCGCCCAATTGGTCGACATTTGGCGGCTTATCGAATTCAACGCCAATGCGCTCAAAGCCGGGCTCAACGTGACGCTGAGCGGCGACGTGCAGACGCGCAACGACAACCCGATCAACTTCCGCGGCTCGACCGGCCGGCTCAACGCCGGGTTGGAGTTCGACGCGCCGCTCACGCGCTTGGTCGAACGCAACGTCTACCGCGAGTCGCTGATCGAATATCAGCGCAATCGGCGCGCGTTCATGCAGTTTGAAGATCGCGTGCTGCAAAACTTGCGGTTGGTTCTGCGTACGCTGGAATTGAACCAGCTCAATTTCGAAATCCGTCGTTCGGCCGTGCAGGTCGCCATTCAGCAGGTCGACTTGGCGCGCGAGAACTTGAATCGACCGCCGCGGATCAATGAGACGGCGGAAGCGTACGCCGCCGCGCGCGCTCAAATCGGTCGCGATTTGGTTTCGGCGCTGAGCGACCTGCTCGACACGCAGAACGACTTTCTGAACGTCTGGGTGGTTTACGAAGTGCAGCGTCTCAACCTCGATTTCGAGATGGGAACGATGCTGCTCGACGATCGCGGCATGTGGATCGACCCGGGCCCGCTGCGGATCGATCCGAACGCGGCGACCGACGACAATCTTGGGGGCGAACTTGGTCCGAACGAGGCGGATGTCCCGCTGCCCGTGCCCGGCGAGAATCTTCCCTTACCGCAAGACGGCGAAAACTTACCGGCCCCTGAAGCCGGGGGGAAGCAAGCCCCGGTGCGTCCGGTGCCGCCGCCGCAACCCGATGCGTAAGTCACCTATTCATCAAGACTTGTCGATTCATGTGTTGCGGCTTGTGAAAGAGGCCTTTACGCCTTCGGGGGCGCTCCGCTACTGTTCGAGCCCTTCCGGGCGGCGGATTTTGCGGCTTTGAGCCGCTTAGTCTGCCGAATAGAATAGTGTCCGCCCACCCTGAGCCCTTGGCTCACCCGGCCGTCGTGCGACCAACCGGCTCGCACGGCTCCCACCCTGACGCCGGAACTGACTGCCCTGGCTCACCGCCGAAGCGAGTCCGTTTCCCGCCTGAAACCTGCCTGTTGTCTTTATTTCCGAGGAGGTGTTTTATGAGCCGAGCGCAAGCACTGTCTTTGCGTCGCCACCAATCGGAGATCGTCTATTCGTCAGCGATCCGCCGGCGCCGCCGCGCGGGCCTGATCGGCCGCAAAGTCGTCGTCGGATTGCTTGTCGTCGGCGTTTGCGCCGGCGGCGCCGTCTGGAAGTTCGCGCCGCAAAGCTGGGCGACCGCGACGGTCGCTCCGCTGACCGGTCAGGCGGTCGTCGACAAATTCGTTCACCAGATCGTCGAACGCGGCGACATCAAGAGTTCGGCCAACGTCGAGGTTCGCAGCGAAGTGCAACTGCGCGGGGGCGGCGGCGTCGCCATTCTCGAAATCGTACCGGAAGGATCGTTCGTGGAAGAAGGCGACTTCCTCGCCCGTCTCGACGACTCCAGCCTGCAAAACGACCTGACGCTGCAAACGATCGACTGCAACGCCAGCCAGGCGACCGTGATTCAAGCGCAAACGAACGTCGAAACGGCCAAGCTCGCCTTGAGCGAATACGAGTCGGGCACGTTCAAGCAGCAAGAAGAGCAGATGCAGAGCGAGGTTTTCGTCGCCCAGGAAAACTGTCGTCGCGCCGAAGAATATGTGCGTTACAGCGAGCGGCTCGCCGCGAAAGGCTATGTGACGCCGATTCAACTCGAAGCCGATCGCTTCGCCGTCGAAAAGGCCCGCAAGGAGCTCGACGTTTCGCGGACCAAGCTGGAAGTGCTCCGCCACTTCACGAAGCAGAAAATGATGAAGCAGCTCGAGGCCGACGTGAAGACGGCCGAAGCGCGCCTGCAAGCCGCCTTGGAAACGCACTCGGTCGAAACCGCGCGGCTTGATCGTATTAAGCAGCAGATCGCCAACTGCCTGATCGTCGCCCCGAAAGCGGGCCAAGTCGTGTATGCCAACGACCAGCCCGGGATGTCGGCCGACGGCGTGCTCATCGAAGAAGGCCGCCTGGTGCGCGAACGCCAAATCTTGATTCGCTTGCCCAATCCGAAGCAAATGCAGGTTTTGGCCAAGATCAACGAATCGCGGATCGACCTAGTGCGCCCCGGCATGAAGGCCGAAGTGCAGGTCGACGCGCTGCCGGGCATGACGCTCGAAGGGGTCGTCAAGAAGGTGAGCGAGTACCCGCTGACGCAAGGCAATTCGTTCACCGCGCACATCAAGGAATACGCGACGGAAATCGAAATCGTCAGCCCGCCGCCCGGCTTGCGTCCGGGCATGACTGCGCAAGCGGCGATCATCGCCGAAGAGCGCGAAAAGGCCGTGCAGGTTCCGCTTCAAGCGGTGATGGAGCGCGATTCGCGCTACTACTGCCTCGTGCAAGGCGCGACGGGACTGGAAGCCAAGCAAGTGCAGGTCGGCCCGACGAACGACCAATTTGTGGTGATCGAAGCCGGTCTCGCGGGCGGCGAGCAAGTGGTCATGACGCCGAAACTGTTCGCGGAAAACGTCGCGCTGCCGGCCCCGGTCGAGTATCCGACGCACCGCGAGCTCGCGCTGGCCGCCCGCAAGCGAGCCCAAACGGAAGCGGCCGGTTCGCAACTCGCCGCGGCGCAAGGCGACGACTCCGAGCGGCCCGCCAAGCGGCAGCCGATCAAGCGTTCGAAGGCGGCGCTGCTCAACAGCACGGTCAGCGGAGCCGGCCTATGAAACTCGCCGCCCGGGTCCAAGACCTGCGTAAGGTCTACCGCTTGGGCGACGAGGAGGTGCATGCTCTGCGCGGCGTCTCGCTCGATTTTCCCGAGGGAGACTACGTCGCCGTGATGGGGCCGTCCGGCTCCGGCAAGAGCACGTTTCTCAACGTGCTCGGCTGCTTGGATCGACCGTCGTCGGGTAGCTATTTCCTCGGCGACGAAGACGTCGCGCAGATGGACGACGACTCGCTTTCCGAAGTCCGCGCCTCGCGAATCGGCTTCGTGTTTCAGTCGTACAATCTCATCCCGCAGCTCACGGTGATGGAGAACATCGAGGTGCCGCTCTATTACCGCGGCAACATCACCGCGGAAGATCGCGAGCGGTGCCGCGAGCTGGCCGCGCTGGTCGGCTTGGGGAAGCGGCTCGGTCACCGGCCGACGCAGCTCTCCGGCGGTCAACAGCAACGCGCGGGCATCGCGCGAAGCCTGGTCAACAATCCGCGGTTCATCCTGGCCGACGAACCGACGGGAAACCTCGATTCCGTGACGACGGCCGACATTCTCAACTTGCTCGACAACCTGAACGATGCGGGCAAGACGATCATCCTCGTGACGCACGAAGACGACGTCGCCCACCGCGCCCGCCGCATCATCCGCCTGAAAGACGGCGTGATCCAGCAAGACGAACGGATTCGAGCGCTTAAGTGAAACTCTAAATGCTAAGCGCTGAGTGATAAGCGAGGACCGGAGTTCCATCGTCACTTATCACTTAGCATTTAGCGCTCATCGCTTCCTCTCATGGTTTACCTGCAACTACGCACGTGGCAGCTCGGCATTAAAAGCCTATTGCTGCACCCGCTGCGCTCGTTGCTCACCGTGTTGGGCATCTTCATCGGCACGGCCAGCGTGATCTGGCTTTTGGCGATCGGCGAGGGGATCAGCTCCAAAGCCCAGGAGCAGATCGCCCAGCTCGGCGCCGACAACATCATTTTGCGCTCCGTGCAGCCGGTGACCGGCAAAGGGGGCGGCAAGGGGTCGGTGCTGGCGATCAAGCAATACGGACTGACCCGCAACGACTACGCGAACCTGGCCAACATTCCGACGATCGCCCGCAGCGTGCGAATCCGCGAATCAAAGTTTGAATGCAAGCGCGAGGAACGGATGGTCGAGTGCCGCGTCGTCGGCTGCGATCCGGAATACCTCGATCTCAATCGGCTCGTGGTCGACTCCGGCCACTTCATCACCGACAGCGAATTACGCGTCGAGGACAACGTCTGCGTGCTGGCCGCGGAACTCGCTCAGAAGTTCTTTCGCTACGAGAATCCGCTCAACCAGACGATTCATATTCAGAACGACTATTACCGCGTCGTCGGCGTGATGAAGGAAAAGACGGCGACGGCGGCCGTCGGCGGGTCGATGTCGGGCCAAGACTTCTCCAGCGACATTTACATTCCCTACACGACGTTCGTCCGCCGCATCGGCGATAAGAACACCCAGTGGCGCGCCGGCTCGCGACACAGCGAGTTCCTCGAGTTGAACCAGGTGACCGTGAAGGTGCGCAACCCCGACGACGTCATCCCGACGGCCGACGCCGTGCGGGCCATGCTCGCCGAGCGCCATCCGGAAGAAGACTACGCCGTCGTCGTGCCGATGGAGTTGCTCGAACAAGCCAAGAACACCCGCATGATGTTCATGGTCTTTATGGGTTTGATGGCGGCGGTGTCGCTCGTCGTCGGCGGCATCGGCATCATGAACATCATGCTGGCCACCGTCACCGAGCGCACCCGCGAGATCGGCATCCGCCGCGCGTTGGGGGCTAAGCGCGGCGACATCACGCGACAGTTTCTCGTCGAGACGATCGTGCTCTCCGTCGCCGGCGGCTTGAGCGGCGTGCTCGGCGGCTTGCTCGTCGGGCCGCTGGTCCAAGGGCTCCGCAGCACGCTGGAAGCGACGATGCCGACGATGATGGCCAACATGCCGGAGTCGATGCGCGACGTCACGCCGATCGTCGTACCGATGTCGATTCCCTTGGCGTTCGGCATCTCGATGCTGATCGGCGTCGTATTCGGTTTGTACCCCGCACGGCGGGCGGCGCGGATGAATCCGATCGAAGCGCTGCGGCACGTGGCATAGAGAGGGTCGCACGACGATCGCCGTGAAACGGCGCTCGGCGAAGGCCCACGCGGAATGCGGATCGGCGGAGGTTTCCGCGTGTTTCGGGAGAGCCCGCCTTCCGTGGGCCTCGCTCCGCCCGTCCCGTCCTAAGCGCCCCACTCTCCGCACCGCCCCTGTCGCAAGCGGGTCGGCCCGACTAAACTCGAAGATTGCCTTCGTTTCGCGTTAGTCGCTCTATCCGACCGTCGAGTTGGTTCGCCATGCAACGCACGTCCGACATTCACATTCGCAGCCTCGTTCCGCTCACGCCGCCGCAGAAGCTCATCGACGAGTTTCCGCTCACGGAAAAGGCCGCGAAGACGGTCGTCGAGGGCCGCGAGGCGGTGCGCCGCATCTTGGCCGGCGAAGATCGCCGAATGCTCGTCGTCGTCGGCCCCTGCTCCATTCACGACGAACGCGCCGCGCTGGAATACGCCGAGCGGTTGCGGGCCGTCGCCGAACGCTTGTCCGATCGGCTGTTCATCGTCATGCGGGTGTACTTCGAGAAGCCGCGCACCACGGTCGGCTGGAAGGGACTCATCAACGATCCACATCTCGACGGTTCGTTCGACATTCCCGAAGGGCTGCGCCGCGCCCGCAAGTTGCTGCTGCAGATCAACGAGATGGGGCTGCCGGCGGCGACTGAGATGCTCGACCCCGTCACGCCGCAATACACGGCCGATCTGGTGACCTGGGCCTCGATCGGCGCTCGGACCACGGAATCGCAAACGCATCGCCAAATGGCCAGCGGCCTTTCGATGCCGGTCGGCTTCAAAAACGCCACCGACGGCAACCTGCAAATCGCGATCGACGCTATGTACTCGGCCCGCGCCCAGCATAGTTTCCTGGGAACCGACGTCGCGGGCCGGCTGTGCATCGTCAACACGACAGGCAATCCGCTCGGGCATATCATTCTGCGCGGCGGACGGACGGGCACGAACTACGACCCGCAAACCGTGCAAGACGCCGTCGCCGGCATGACGAAAGCCGGGTTGGCGCCGAACGTGATGATCGATTGCAGCCACGCCAACAGCGAGAAGGATCATCGCAAGCAAGAAGGCGTGTGGAACAACGTGCTCGAACAACGCGCCGCCGGCGCGACGAACATCATCGGCCTGATGCTGGAGAGCAATCTGCACGAAGGCCAGCAAAAGCTCACCGCCGATTTGTCGCAGTTGAAGTACGGCGTTTCGATCACCGACGCCTGCCTGGGTTGGGAAAAGACGGAAGAACTGCTCGAAGCGGCGGCGGCGGCTCCGGCTCCGCAAGAGCAGGCGCTCGGCGTCAGGCGCTAAGCGCTTGGCGGATCTGTCTGAAACCGGCGCCTAGCGCCCAGCGCCCAGCGCCTAGCGACTGCCCGAAGCGTGTGCCTATAATCGGCTTTATCTGCCGCAAACGCACACATCTTTGCTTCGCATCCGGAGTCGCCGTTATGTCGCCGTCGGCGCGTCGTCTGCTGCTCTTTTTGATCGCGCTCGTCGGCGCGGCTTCTCCGCTCGCCGCGCAAGGCCCGGCGGCCAAATCGAACCCGCCGACGCCGACGACTCCTCCCAATCCCTCGACGACGGGAATCGCGCCCCCCGCCGCCTCTGCGAACCCGGCCGCGACCGCGGCCCCCGCTCTGCCCGGCAAATACGCCGCGCCGTTCGCTCCCGGAGCGAAAGTGAAGTCGGAAGGGATCGTCGCTTTTCTCGAAGGACCGGCCTGGCATCCCAACGGCAGCGTCTTCTTCAGCGACGTCGAAAACAATCGCATCATGCGTCGCGACGTCACCGGAAAGATCCACGTGTTTCGCACTCCCTCGGGCCGAGCCAACGGCCTGCTCTTCGACGGCGAGCGCCGGCTGTATGCCTGCGAAGGAGCCGGCGAAGGAGGCAATCGGCGCGTGACGCGGACCGAGAACAACGGCGTCGTCACCGTGCTCACCGATCGCTACAAGGGGAAACGCTACAACGCGCCGAACGACTTGGCGCTCGACTCACGCGGCCGCATTTACTTCACCGATCCGCGCTACGGCGACCGTGAGGGGTTGGAAATATTCGACGAGAAGGGCAACCCGATCCTCGGCGTCTATCGCATCGACACGGACGGCAAGGTGGAACGCATTCTCAGCTTCGAGGTGGCTTGCCCGAACGGCATCGCCGTCTCTCCCGGCGACAAGTATCTCTATGTGGTCGACAACGACAACAGCAAGGCCGACGGGAGCCGTAAGGTGTGGCGGTTCGATCTGACGCCGGAAGGAACCGTGGCGCCGAAGTCGCAGATCGCCTTGCACGACTTCAGCCCCGGCCGCGGCGGCGACGGGATGACGCTCGACGTCGAAGGCCGGCTCTACGTCGCCGCCGGCACGATGGTCCCAAGCGCCACGGAAACGACCGCGGTCGCGGCCGGCGTCTACGTCTTTTCGCCGGAAGGCAAGCAGGCCGGGTTCATAGCCGTGCCGGAAGACATGGTGACGAATTGCACCTTCGGCGGCCCCGACTTGCGCACGCTCTACATCACTGCGGGGCACAAACTGTGGAGCGTCCCGGCGACGACGCCCGGCTACGTGCCGTTTCCAAAGAAAACGAAGCCGTAATCGACTTGCCTTTCCGGCGAGCGGCAGGGCGTGAGGCCCCCGGTGAAGACTGGACCGGCCGGATTACGCCGACCGCTCGCGTCAGTTATGGTCGCGGTAACTTCGTCGGATCAATGCCCCCTTCGTAGTCGTTCGGCTCGTCGATCGAGCCGTTGAACGGCTCATGAAACTTCACCGCAGCACGGCGGCCGGCTTCGTCCGCGGCGTGAGTAAACGTGACGTCGTACAGATTGCCGCGGCCGACGAACTTCGTCGTCGGGAAGATCGTGAACTGCCGATCGGCGTATTTGCCGCCGGCGACGATCGAATCGGTCAACTCCAGCGACGCCGCGGCCGCTTGCACGTGAAAGCCTGCCAAGACCGAGCGGCGAATCGCGACGGTCGAGCCGGCCTGAAACTTGGCAAACTCGTTCTTGCCGCGGCGCACGATCGCCGTGTTTTCGATCGTGAGCGAGCATTCGCCCGGCGGATTCGCCTCGCCCTGCCTGGCTTTCTCTCCCACGACGACGACGGAATTCAGCGCGGAGCTATAGACGATGCTGTTCGTGAGCGTATGCCGGCCGGTGTCGAGCACGAACACGTCGAAGCCGAGGCAATCGCGAATCAGCACCCGATTGCTGTCGCTCTCGCTGTCGTTGGTGTGGCAAAAACCGGTACTGTTGCCGATCGAAGTGAACCCCTCGACTCGAATGCGGCAATCGTCGTGGGCGCTGATGCCGTCGTCGCCGCATTCCACGGCCGACACGTTTTCCAACAGCACGCCGCGCGAATAACCGTGAATGTTGAAGCCGTCGTTGTAGACGTGCTGCGTATTGAGGTTGCGAACCACGATGTTCTCATTGCGGCCGCTGATCTGCACGCCGGCGGAGCGCATCGGTGCTTCGATCACGTATTCGATCCGCGGCGTGTCCGGATCGAGCTGTACGTAGAAGGCGTCGTCCGCTTCGACGTAGGTCCACTCCCCTTCCTCAAGATCGTCGGGCTTCTTGAGCGGCGCGCTCGTTCCTTTCGACGTGCGCCCCATGTGCTGCATCTGGCCGTTGATGCGGAAGAACCAGCGGCCGAGAACCGCCGGATTCATGGCCAGGAGCTTCACCTTGCGATAGCGGCCGGGCGCGACGAGCTCCCACTCGCTCAAGTCGATCCGTTCCGCGCCGGTGATCGTCGCGCCGTGCCCATCGAGCGTAATCGGCTTGTCGGCCGGACAAAGCCGATCGTGAAACACGGGCGACTCGTGGTACGGCTCCTCGAGCGGCGCCAAATGCACGGTGTCGCCCGGCTGCGCGGTGCGCAAGCCGCGATGGATCGTCTTAAACGGCCCGTGCCCGGGCGACTCATTCTCGGCGGCCAGCCCGTCGTTGGTCTCGAGCCCGTCGACCGGGTGCACATAGAAGTCGCGCGCCGCCGCGCTCGGACAAAAGCAACCGATGCACACCGATAGACACAGAAAACGAAAAAGGAGCTTGGTCGGCGACATGGTCTTCGGCATTCCTTCCCATCTATCTGCATCGCTGTGCAGCGGGTGGTTTCGTTCGTCAGAGCCACTCCGCCATCACGCCCCGCTCGGTGAGCTTCTTCCGCAGCCGGCTCAAGCGAACGCGGAGCACGTCGGGGTCGGCATCCAGGGCTCGCGCCGCTTCGGCGGTGGAAAACCCTTCTAAGCGAAGTTGCAGCAGCTTGCGATCCGCTTCGTCGCACTCGCGCATGATGCGCTCCACTCCGTCGCGCAGCTCCGCTTCCGTCGTGGGGTCGAGCTCGCCCATGCGGTTGACGACGACATGCTCTTCGTCTTCGCGCGTACCCGTGAGTTTCGTGTTGAGCTCGTTGCGGCGCTTGATCCGCTTCCACACCTGCGCCACCTTGCGGCGGATGATCTCGGCCGAGAGGGCGACGAGTTCGTTCGGGCCTTCGATGTGAAACTTTTTTGCCTGCAACCCTTTCAGCAGCGTGATGTAGACGGATTGCACGAGGTCGACCGAGTCCAGATGCGGCCGCAACAGCGGCCCGAGCCGCACCGTAGCGGCGCGGCGGATTTCGACTTCGTATTCGCGCACCAACGCGGCCAACGCATGCTCGTCGGCGGCATGCAAACGTCGCCAAAACTCGGGGGTCTGATCGCGCGGCTCGGGCATAGGGTGCGGCGGTAGCGATTGATGCGCGGGAAGCGGGCTCAAAGAGCGTCCGACGCCGAGCGCCGGGCCGCTTTCCGTATCGTACCACGCGCGGCCGATGCTAACATGAGTTATAGACACCGTCTATGAATAACCCGTCTTCCCTCTCGCCGACGACGTCGAGCACGCTGCGCGAAGCGTGCGCCGATTTGGTTCGTCGCTTGCGCTTGGGCGACGAGGCTCGCAGCGAGCACTATCTCGAGACGTTTCCCGCGCTGGCGGCCGACGCCGAAGCGGCCGTCGAGTTGATCTACACGGAGTTCGTGGCGCTCGAAGAAGCCGGCCGGCGGCCGCAGCCCGACGACTTCCTCCGCCGCTTCCCGCAATATGCGGCCGCCCTGACGCGGCAGTTCGACATTCATCGTCTGCTCGGCGAAGCCGACGGACCCGGCGAGGCCGCGACAAGCGCCGCCGCAGACGACGAGCGCGGTTCGTCGGCCGCTCCGCGCCGGCTCGGCGCGTACGAAATCGTCCGCCCGCTCGGTCGCGGCGGCATGGGCTTGGTCTACTTGGCGACGCACGGCACGCTCGGCCGGCCCGCCGCCGTGAAGCTCTTGCACGGCGAAATGAATCGCGCGCTCGCCGATCGTTTTCGCAATGAAGTTCGCTCCGCCGCCGCGCTCAGGCATCCCGGCATCGTGCAGCTCTACGAACTGGGCGAAACGTCCGACGGTCGCCATTTCGCGGCCTTCGAGCTGGTCGAAGGGGGCTCGCTCCGCGACGCCCTCGCCGGCCGACCCCGCGCGCCGCGCGAGGCAGCCCAACTCGTTTCGAAGCTTGCCGAAGCGCTCGACTGTGCGCATCGGGCCGGCATCGTGCATTGCGATCTGACGCCTGCGAACATTCTGCTCACGCGCGACGGCGCGCCGAAGATCGCCGATTTCGGCTTGGCTCGCCTACCGAAAAGCCTGGCCGACGCGGCGCCGCCCCCCTCGGGCTCGAGCGACCCGCTCGCCGCCGCGGCCGGAGCCGATGCGGCGCACCTGTCGAGCGTGGCCCTTGCCGGCACGCCCGGCTATCTCGCGCCGGAGCGGATCGACGATCCAAGCCGCGCCGAACCCGCCGCCGATCTCTATGGACTCGGCGCCGTCTTCTACGAACTCCTCACCGGCCGGCCGCCGCACATGGGGGCCACGCCGCTCGACACGCTCCGCCAGGCCCGCGACTACGATCCGCCGTCGCCCCGCACGCTCGTGCCGAGCATCCCGCACGACGCCGCGACGATCTGCTTGAAGTGCCTCGAGCGCGACCCGGCCCGGCGCTATGCGTCGGCCGCCGCGCTGGCCGACGACTTGCGTCGCTTCTTGGCCGGCGAGCCGATCGCCGCGCGGCCCGTCGGCGCAATCGAACGAGCCTGGAAGTGGGCCGGCCGGCATCGTGCGCTTGCCGCCTCGTTGACCACCGCGGTCGTAGCGCTTGTCGCCCTGGCCGTCGGCGGCACTTGGTATGGCGTCGAGCTCGGCAAAGCCCTCGACCGCACCCGCCTGCAAGAGCGGCAGATCAGCGGCCAGGCCAAGGACCTCGCCCTCCAAGTCCGCCGGCTCGATCGGAGCCTCTACACGATGCAGCTCAACCAGGCCGAGGCGCTCGTCGATCGGGCTCCGCAGCAGGCTTTGGCGCTGTTGTACGACGTCGAGCGGTGTCCTCCGACCGAGCGTGACTTCGCCTGGGGTTACCTCGTTCGCCGGGCTTCCCAAGATCGCCGAACCCTCGCAGGCCACCAAGGTCCGGTCGCCGCGGCGGCCGTCAACAGCCAGGGCAAACTCATCACCGTCGGGCTCGACGACACGCTGCGCATTTGGAACCTCGCCGACGGCGCGCTCGAGGCCACGCTCGCCGTCGCCACGGCCGACGCCGCCGTCGTCGCCCTCTCGCCCGACGGCTCGCGCCTCGTCGCCGCTTATGCCGACGGCTCCGCGCGCCTCTGGAACTTCGCCGGCGGCGCCGCTCCGCGCAATCTCGTGGGGCCGGCCGAACCGATCGTTGCGCTCACGTTCTTCAACGGCGGACGCTGGCTCGCCGCCGCCGCGGCCGACGGCCACATCCGCATCTGGGATCCCGCCGGCGCGCCGATCGCCGATTGGCCGGTCGCCGAAAGCGGCGAGATCCTCGCGCTCGCCGCCGCGGCCGACGAGCAAACGCTCGTGCTCGGGCTCGCCGGCGGCGGCGTCCGTTGGATCGACTCCATCGACGGCCGCACCATCGCGCAAGAGTTCGGTCCCGGCTCGGGCGCGGCTTCGTTCAGCGTCGGGCCCGACGGCAAGCGGATGCTCGCCGTCGACGCCGCGACCGGACGCTTGGAACTCTGGTCGCTCGACAAGCCGGCCTCGGCCCGCCCGCTCGCGCTCCCCGAAGGCTTCGCGCGGCTCGCGGCGCTGAGTCCCCAAGGCGACTACTTCGCCTACGCCACGGCCGATCAACTCCTCCGCATCGTGAAGCTCGCCGCGCTCGAAGTCACGGCCGAGTATCGCGGCCACACGTCGCGCATCACGTCGCTCACCTTCCTGCCCGACGGTGCCGGCGTCGTCAGCACGAGCGACGATCGCAGCGTGAAAGTGTGGGACGTGCCGGGCGTGCGCCTCCCGCAACTCTTCGACGGCGACGAGTTCAAAACCTGGACGACGACCTACTCGCACGACGGCACGCTCCTCGCCGCCGCCGGAGCCGACGGCGTCATTCGCCTCCACGATCCCGCGGCCGACCCCCACGCCAAGCCGCGCACGCTCGCAGGCCATGCCGCCGCCGTGCGCGGGCTCGCCTTCCTGCCGGGCGACAAGCAACTTCTTTCCTGCGCCGAAGACAACACCGCGCGGCTGTGGGACGTCGCCTCCGGTAAGCAACTCCGCAGTTGGGACCACGGCGCGTGGGTCGTCGCCCTGGCGGTCGACGCGCGCGGCGAAGCCTTCTACACGGGCGACGCCGAAGGCCGGCTCCGTCGCTATCGGCTCGACGAAGAAAAGCCGGCGCTCGAAGTCGCCGCGCATACGGGCGCGATCCAAGCGCTCGCGCTCTCGCCCGACGATGACGCCGGCGACGGCGCGCCGCTCGTCGCGACCGCGGCCCGCGACGAAGCGCTGAAGCTTTACGACGCCCGGCGGCTGCAGTTCGTCGCCGCGCTGCCGACGGAGCCGACGCGCCCCGTGCATGCGCTCGCCTTCGCGCCGCGCGGCCGGCTCCTCGCCGCCGGCGACGATTCCGGCTGCGTCACCTTGTGGGACGTCGACAAACGCGCCCCGGCGCACGTGCTCCGCGGCCACAGCGGCGGCGTGTATGCCGTCGCGTTCACGCCCGACGGCCGGCTCGTGGCCTCGGCCTCGGGCGGACGCTGGATCCAGCCGACCGGCGAAGTGAAACTCTGGGACGTCGAGTCGGGCCAAGTCCACGCCACGCTCGACGGCTGCTCGGCCCCGATCGCCTTCCGCCGCGACGGCCGCGCCCTGGCCGCAACGCTCGACGCCCGCCGCAAAACGGCCGTCTGGCCGGCGACCCCCTACGCCCTCCCCGCACCAATCCCGCTGCCGTAGTAGCCGGCCGAAGCTGCGCGGCGTAGGGTGGGTCGAGCGCAGCGAGGCCCACGCGGAATGTGCGCTCGCAGTTCGTCCCCATACCTCTCCCTCTGGGAGAGGTCGCCGCGCAGCGGCGGGTGAGGGGCGGGTTGCGTAAAGATTGGCGACGAAGATCAACGGCGTCGCAGCGTCATGCGTCACGGTCCCGGCAGGGACGGCCCGCACGCCGCGTGGGCCTCGCTGCGCTCGACCCACCCTACAGATCGCACAACCGGTGCGTTTCGACCACCCGATGGAGTTGAGCGGTTTGCGGCAACTTCAGGGGCGCGGTCGGCTTTGCCGACGGTGTATAATGGTTCTGTCGCCGGCCTGCGGGTCCGGTCGGCCCGGCCGTCGGTGCGTCCGGCATTTCTTCGAGGTCAACATCCGGTGGCGAGTTCGTCCGCGGTCCACGACCGTTCGGCGTTAGGCCCGACGTCATCGACGTTGCTGGTCGCCGTGCCGGTGCAAGACGAGCCGACTGCTTCGCAGCGCGCGACGCCCGCGCGAGCTCAGCAACCCTCCGCGTCGGCGACGCCCGGCGGTGCGCTGCTTACGGCCGTGCCGGTCGGTGCCGACGACGCCCTCTCGTTCGCGCCCGCTCCGCCGGCGCATCAAGACCCGCGCGCCGTCCGGCTGTCGGCCTCGGTGCCGCGCGGCGAGGCGAACCAAGTCGGCGCGCTGTTCCCCGGACTCGGCGAATGGCTCTGGCACATGCGCCGCGGGCTCACGGCCGGGTTCGCGAGCGGCCTCACGCACTTCGTGTTGCTCATCGTCTTAGGCGCATTCGTCACCGCGGAAGTGAAACACGTCGAGCCGCCCCTGCCGCCGCTCGAAGTCGCCGTCGTCAATCCCGAGCGGCCGCGCATCGATCCGCCGGTCGTCGCCAAGATCGAAGCGAAGACTCCGCAAGTGAAGAGCACGGCCAACTCGGTCGGCAGCGGCAGCGGCTCGGCCGGCTCCGGCGGCGGACGAGGCGGAGGCGTCTTCGGCGGATTGCAAGTCGCCGTCGTCGCGCCGCGGATTCCTGCCGTCGCCGCGGCGGGCGGCACCGGCTTCGGCACCGACAAAGCCTACGGCGACCACATGCTCGGCGAAGTCGGCGAACTCAAGACCGAGGCCACGTTCTTCGGCGTCAAGGCCGACGGCAAGAAGTTCTGCTACGTCGTCGACACCTCCGGCAGCATGGCGAAAAACGATCGCTATCTGCGCTGCCGCGACGAACTCATTCGCTCCGTGCGCGGGCTCGGCTACGGCCAGAAGTATTTCATCGTGTTCTTCAACACGCAGACGTTCCCGATGCCCGAGCGGAAGCTCGTCGACGTGAAGCCGAAGCAAATGGAGACCACGGTCCGCTGGATCCTGGGCGCGGTGCCTGCCGGCTTCACCGAACCGTGGGACGGCCTGGCGATGGCGCTGCGGCAAAAGCCCGACGCCATTTATCTGTTGACCGACGGCGAATTCAGCGAAGCCGTGCTCCAAAAGATCATCGCCGCGCAGCCGAGTGAATCGAAAAAGATTCCGATCCACACGATCGCCTTCGAGAGCACCGAAGGGGAAAAAACGCTGCAAACCATCGCCCGCGTCACCGGCGGCAAATACATCTACGTGCCGTGATACCTCTCCTCTTGGGAGAGGTGTTAAGGAAACCCTTCTCCCGCCGGGAGAAGGTGGCCCGCAGGGCCGGATGAGGGTCGCGCGGCGCGACGTTTGGCGCCGGGTGCGCGCATGACGTCGCAGCGCCGCGACGTCGGCGTGCCGAGCGCGACGGGCCGCCTGAAGTACGCGGCTCCGAGGCGCTTCGCGCTGCGCCGCCTTGCGGAACTCGTCGCCAAACTTTGCGCAACCCGTCCCTCACCCGCCGCTGCGCGGCGACCTCTCCCAGCGGGAGAGGTGTGGGGAAGTCGCTCGGACACGCAACGGAACCCGGAAGGTTCCCCAGACGGTAGCCGGTGGTCGAGGCCGTAGGCCGACACCACCGGATCGCGATCCGGACTCCAACAGGGCATCCCGGAGGGATGCCGAGAGCGCTCGGCGCTAATCCAAATACCGCGGGTCGTATTCGATCCCGGCTCGTTGCAAGAGTTGAATCAACTCGTCGCGGAAGCTGAGCGATCGATGGTGCTCGACCTGATTGGCGATATAGCGGGCGACGTCGTCGCGCGCCGTCGCGCTCACGGTGAACGCCGAATAGCCCTCCTGCCAAGCGAAGTCGGGGCGGCGGAGTTCGTCGTGAACCCACTGCGACGAAGTTCTCTTCAGATCACGGAGAAAGTCTTTCAGCGTATGGCTCGACGTGAGCCCGACAAGGAGGTGGACATGATCGTCGAAGCCGCCGATCTGTTGCGGGTGGCCGTCGAGTCCGCGAACAATCCCGCCGAGATATTCGTGCAATCGAACGCGCCACGTCTCGTCGATGCAGGGGCGACGATGCTTCGTGCTAAAGACGAGATGATAGTGCAGGCTCGTGTAGGTGGATGACATCGCGGCTTCGGGAAAAGGGGCTCTGGGCGTCCCTCCGGGATGCCCTCATCGCCCTGTGCCGGGTACCGGTGGTGTCGGCCTGCGGCCTCGACCACCGGCTAATGGCTTGCCGTCCCTGCCGGGACGGGGACGTTTGGAGTCGCAGTTCTATCGACGTCAGAGCGTGAGGGTATGGGAACCCGGAGGGTTCCGAGATAGTAGCCGGTGGTCAGCGCAGCGCCACCACCGGTTATGAATTGCAAGTTCGATTGGGGCATCCCGGAGGGATGCCGAGAGCGCCGGCTTCATCTTGGCATCCCTCCGGGATGCCCCTCCCACTTTTGTGCCGGGTACCGGTGGTGTCGGCCTACGGCCTCGACCACCGGCTAATGGCTTTCCGTCCCTGCCGGGACGGTGACATATTGCGCTGCGACGTCGAGGAATCTTCGTCGCCAACCGTTACGCAACCCGGCCCTCACCCGCCGCTGCGCGGCGACCTCTCCCAGCGGGAGAGGTGTGGAGGGGAGATACGAGGCTGCATTCCGCGAGGGCCTCCGCGGTTCGTCGCTTTCGCGACGAATCGCCTCGACCCACCCTACGCGGATTCGACCCAGTCCGGCTTTGCTAACCGCGCGCTCATGAAACCTTAAACCAAGACTGACGCCGGGCGCGAGTCGGTCGCCGCTAGATTGAGGGTGCGTTTCTCATCACGCTTTCTTCGCAAGCAACGGCGACTTCGTTCGGCTATGAGCACTCGGCGCGCGATCATCATTGGAGCAGGCCCGGCCGGTTTGACCGCGGCTTATGAGTTGTTGCGGCAGACGGACGTCGTGCCGCTGGTGTTGGAGCAAGACGATCAAGTCGGCGGCATTTCCCGCACGGTGAACTACAAGGGGAACCGGATCGACATCGGCGGCCACCGCTTCTTCTCGCGCAGCGATCGCGTGATGGATTGGTGGACGCAAATGCTCCCCGTCGAGCGACTCGCCGCCGGCGACGTGCGGCTCGGCTATCAAAACAAGACACGCGACTTGCTTGTCGACTCCGACGGACCCGACCCTGCGGAAAGCGACGACGTAATGCTCGTCCGTCCGCGGCGGAGCCGCATCTACTACGATCGCAAATTCTACGACTATCCGATTTCGCTCAGCGGCGGCACGCTCGCGAACCTGGGCCTCGTGCGGACCGGTCGGATCGGCGCGAGTTATTTCAAGGCCCGCGCCCGGCCGATCGCTCCGGAAACGAATCTCGAACAGTTTCTCATCAATCGCTTCGGCCGCGAGCTGTATGCCACCTTCTTCCAGTCGTACACGGAAAAGGTCTGGGGCGTGCCGTGCGACCGGATCAGCGCCGAGTGGGGCGCGCAGCGCATCAAGGGCCTCAGCGTCGGCAAGGCGGTGATGAACGCGCTCGCCAAGCCGTTTCGAGCGGCCGGCGGCATCGGGCAAAAGGGGGTCGAAACGTCGCTCATCGAGCAGTTTCTCTATCCCAAGTTCGGCCCCGGCCAAATGTGGGAGACCTGCGCTCGCAAAGTCGAAGAACTCGGCGGCGAGGTGCGGCTGCGGCAACGCATCGAAGGCCTGCGCACCGAAGGCGAGCGGGTCGTCGAGGTCGCGGTGCGCGATCTCACCACGCAGCAAACCGAGACGATCGCCGGCGACTACGTGTTCTCGACGATGCCGATGAAGACGTTGGCCCGCTCGCTCGACGTCGATCTCGGCGCCGAGGCCCGCACGGTCGGCGAAGGCTTGGTGTACCGCGATTTCGTGACGGTCGGGCTGTTGCTGCCGGAGCTGAAGATTCGCGACCGCGACGCGCCGGATCGTCCCTACCCGAGCGACAACTGGATTTATATCCAAGAGCCCGACGTTCGCGTCGGTCGGTTGCAGATCTTCAACAATTGGAGTCCGTGGATGGTCGCCGACCGGCGGACCGTGTGGATCGGGCTCGAATATTTCTGCAACGCCGGCGACGACATCTGGACCAAGCCGGACGACGAGATGGCCGAGTTCGGCGCGCGGGAGTTGGCGAAGATCGGCATCATCGACGCCGCTCAGGTGCGCGACGCCACGGTCATTCGCGTGCCGAAGACCTACCCGGCATACTTCGGCAGCTACGACCGGTTCGACGCGCTGCGCGAGCGGCTCGACCGGTTCGAGAACTTGTTCTTGATCGGCCGCAACGGCATGCACCGCTACAACAATCAGGACCACTCGATGCTCACGGCCATGACGGCCGTGGAAAACATCGTCGCCGAGCGGACCGATAAGCGCAACATCTGGGACGTGAACACCGAGCAGGAATACCATGAAGACCGCGCGACGGCCGCCGCGGCGCGGTGACTTGCCGGCCGAACCGCAGACGAGCGCCGGGGACAAGGCCGCGACGACCGCGCCCGCCGGCGGCGAAGAGGCCGGCGGCTCGCGCCGCGCCGTCCGCTTGGCCGCGGCCGCGCTGGTGTTCGTGGGGCTCGCCGCCTATGCGAACAGCTTCGCCGGCGTGCTCGTGTTCGACGACGTCACGGAGATCGGCGAAAACCCGGCGATTCGCCGGCTCTGGCCGCCGTATGAGGCGATGCTCGGCGGCAAGACGCTGCCGCCGCGGCCGATTCCTTATTACACCTTCGCGATCGACTACGCGCTCTGGGGCGATTGGCTGCCGGGCTTTCATCTGACGAACGTCGCGATTCATCTCGCCGACGCTTTGCTGGTGTTCGGCATCGCGCGGCGGACGCTTTTGAAGCCGGCGCTCGCCCCGCGCTACGGCCGCTTCGCGTTGCCCATGGCCTGGTTCGTCGCCGCGCTGTGGGCCGTGCATCCGCTGCAAACGCAGGCCGTGACGTATGTGTACCAGCGGATGGAATGTTTGATGGCGCTTTGCTTCTTGGGCGGGCTCTATGCCTTCATTCGCGCCGGCGAGTCGGCCCGGCGGGAGCGCACGTGGCTCACGGTGTGCGCGGCCGCGGCCACGGCGGGGATGCTGTGCAAGGAATCGGCCGTGGCGCTGCCGCCGCTCGTTTTTCTGTACGACGTGTTGCTCACGCCCCGCGCACCGCTCGCGGCGCTCCGCCGGCGACCGTGGTTCTACGCGGCGCTCGCCGCCTCGTATCTGCCGCTGCTCGTGTTTTTGGCGACGCAAGGGGATCGCTATCTCGAGTTTCGCGATCCGATCAGCCGGCTCGACTACGCGCTGACGCAGCCGGAAGTGTTGCTGCGCTATCTGCGGCTCACCGTCTGGCCGGCGGGCCAGTGCCTCGATTACTGGTGGGAGTTCATCGATGATCCGCTTCAAGTCGTCGTGCCGGTCGTCGTGCTCGTGTCGCTCGTCGGAGCGTATCTCGCGGCGACGCGCGGCAGCCGGCCGGCTCTGTGGCTGCTCGCCGCCGTCGTATTGCCGCTCGTGCCGACGTCGAGCGTGATCCCGGTCGCCGCGCTCGCCGCCGAGCACCGGATGTATCTCAGCCTGGCAGGCCTCGCGGGCGCGGTCGTCGTCGGCGCGGTGGAACTGCAGCGACGGTTCGAGTCGTCATCGTCGGCCGCTTGGGTGCCGCGCGTCGGAGTTGCGGCGGGGCTCATCACGGTCGCCGCGCTCGCCGCGACCACGCATGCTCGTAACGAGGTCTACCGTTCGAAGCTCGCGATGTGGACGGACGCCGCGCGAACGGCGTCGCACGCGCCGGCCGTGCTCACGAATCTCGCGACGGCGCAGTTCGAGGCCGACGACTTCGCGGCCGCGGCGGCGACCGCGCGGCGCATCCTTGCGATCGACCCGGATTACGGCAAGGCCCATATCGTGCTGGGCAGCGCGCTGTTGCGACTTGGCGATCAGGCCGGGGCGCTGGAGCATCTGGCCCGCGCCGTCGCCGAGATGCCGCAAAGTGCCAAAGCCTATCTCAATCTCGGCGTCGCCGTGCGGACGATCGACGCGGGGCGGGCCGCGGAGTTGTTTCGCCGCGCGTTGGAATGCGATCCGTCGAGCGTCGAAGCGCTGATCAACCTCGGCAACATCGCCGCCCGCGCCGGCCGATTTGAGGACGCGGTGCGGATGTACGACGAAGCGCTCGCCGTGGCCCCGCACGATCGCCGCGCGGCGGCGCTTCGCGCCACGGCGCTGGCGGATTTGAACGCGGCGCGCTGATTTCCTTCTCCCGCCGGCAGAAGGTGGCCCGCAGGGCCGGATGACGGTCGCGCCGCGGAACGTTTGGCGTCGCGCTCGCAACGTCGCGGCGTCGCGGCGTCGGTGCGTCGTTCGATCCCCGACGCCAAACGTTGCGCTCGCCCGCCCCTCACCCGCCGCTGCGCGGCGACCTCTCCCAGGGGGAGAGGTGTGAAATAGAGAGGCGTCGCCTGGCGCCTACGAGCGGCGCACGTCTAAAAGCCGCATTTTCTTTTGCCCGGCGTACCAATTCTTCCAGGCCGCGAGGTCGTAGCGGTAGTTCACTTTGCCTTCGAGCGTGGTCACGAGCGCGTCGAGCACGCCGGGGTTTTCCAGCTTTTGCGTGACGATGCGCGTGCTCGAGCCCATCGAGATGCCCGAGCCGCCGGTGCCTTGCGTGGCGCTCAAGCTGCCGCCGGAATTGCCCGTCGTCACCGCAAACTTGTGCGTCGTCACCAAGGCCTCGATCAGCGGGCTGATCGAGCGCGGATCTTTGAACCGCGAGAGCGCGACCGCGGCGCGATTCACCACGGCGTTGTCGGTGCTGCGCAGCTGCTGAATGTAGTAGTCGACGAGCATGGCCTGCGGCACGTCGTCGAGATAGTCGAGGCACGTCAGGCGAATCTCTTGCGACGGGTCGTTGAGCGACCGATCGGCCAAGAGCAAGTCGGCCGGCACGCTGCCGATGTGCGCGAGCCCGCGCACGTAGTATTTGCGAACGTCCTCGGCCGGCTCTTTGTCCATGTATTCCTTCAAGGCGGGCACGGCGGCCGGATCGGTGAGCGCTTCCAGCGCGGCGATCGCTTCCGCCTGCTTCGGCGTGCCGAACCAGGAGCGCCAACGCTTCAAGTTCGCGTACCACGTCGACTTCGCCAAGTCGGCCTTCGCCTTCGCCTCCATGATCTCGACTTCTTGCGGGTAGCGCCACTGCCCTTTGTATTGCACCTTGCCGAGCGCCGAGAGATGCTCCGCGCGAGTGCGCCACTGCCCTTGAATGCGGTTGTAGCCGAGCGCGGCGCGGGCCTTCACATGGTCGGGCTCCAGCTCGATGGCCCGCTCCAAGTGAACTTTGCGCTCTTCGGCGAGCTTCTTGTCGCGGCACCATTCGGCCAGCTCGAAGTGCCCTTCGGCCGTGTCGGGCTTCTCGTGGCGAAGCCGGTCGTATTCGATCTGCTCCGGCGTGCGACGGACGACGCTCGCCACTTGCTCGGCCGCGAGCGTGACGACTCCGCCGGAGGCGAGCCGAATCTCATACTTGGTGCGCGGCGTTTCGTCGACGTTGGCGAGTTGGCCGCTCAAGCGTCCGCCGCCGGCCAGTAGAAAGTCGTCGGCCGCGACGGGCGCTGCGCAGGCGATCACCGCCCCAAGCGGAGCGAGCGCGGCCGCGGCAAGAGAGAGGCGACGCAACATACGGGGAGCGAAAGCGACGGGCTTCATTGGATCTGGTTCTCCGCCGGCGGCGACGCGAACGATCGCCGAGGAATCCCCCTCGCATTCTATGGGGGCGACGCGCGCCGGGCGAAACATCGTTATTATAGGTCGACCGGCCGCGGCGACGGAATCGAAACCGGGGACCGCCGGCCGCACGGCGAGTTGTCGTAGCGGATTTGCCGGTTTTTCGCGGTGAGGAGCCCAGGAAATGAGTCAATCGTCGGCCGAACATCGTGCGACCAGCCCGACTTCGGTGCGCTGCGCCGTCGTCACCGTGAGCGACACGCGGACCCCGGAAACCGACACCGGCGGCCGCACGGTGGCCGAACTCTTGGTCGCGGCCGGCCACGCCGTCGTCGCCCGCGAGATCATCCCCGACGATCCGCCCCGCATGCGCGCCCTGCTCGAAGAGTTCGTCGTGCGCGAGGAGATCGACGCCGTGTTGCTCACCGGCGGCACCGGCATCTCGAGCCGCGATCAGACATTCGAGACCGTCTCGTCGCTGCTCACCAAGTCGCTCCCCGGCTACGGCGAAATCTTCCGCCTCTTGAGCTACCAAGAAATCGGCGCCGCCGGCATGTTGAGCCGCGCCGTCGGCGGGCTCATCGAGCGCACCGCGGTGTTCACCATGCCCGGCTCCCCCGGCGGAGTGCGCCTCGCGATGGAAAAACTCATCGCGCCCGAGCTGGCCCACGTCGTCCGCGAAGCCCGCCGGTGAAGCCGCGAAGCACCACTGCCGGCAGCGCCGTCGCCGCACACTTTGCGTCATCTTCACACGCCGAACTTTCGATACAGTAAAGACAAGCGCCGTCGCGCGCGCCGCGTGTCTCGTCGTCGCGATCGCGCCGCTCAAGCCGGCCGGCCCAGGGAGGGGCTATGCAGCGCCAGTTCGTCGTTCTGTTGCCCGTCGTCGCCATCATCGGCGCCTGGCTCTTCTTGCAGAAATACGAAATCGGCGGGCTCAACGGCCTCAGCGTCAAAGAGCGGGGCACGGTCGCGCAAGCCGTCAAGGGCGTGGTCCCCGTCCGCCCCGGCAACACGATCCGCATCGGCTCCTTCAACATTCAGGTCTTCGGCGAGCAAAAGCTGAGCGACCCGAAAGTCGCCGACACGCTCGCCAAGATCATCCGCAAATTCGACGTCGTCGCGGTGCAGGAAATCCGCGCGAAGAATCCCGACTTCCTCATGCAGTTCGTCCGCTTGGTCAACACCGGCGGCGCGCAATACGACTACGTGCTCGGCCCGCGCCTCGGCCGCAGCGACAGCAAAGAGCAGTACGCGTTTCTGTTCGACATGTCGCGGCTCGAGATCGACCGCAGCAGCGTCTACACCGTGAGCGATCCCGACGACCTGCTCCATCGCGAGCCGCTCGTGGCCGGCTTTCGGGCCCGCGGCGCTCCGCCCAACGAAGCCTTCACGTTCACGCTCGTCAACGTGCACACCGATCCCGACGAGACCGACGGCGAACTCAACGCGCTCGACGACGTGTTCCGGGCCGTCCGCAACGACGGCCGCGGCGAAGACGACGTCGTCATGCTCGGCGACTTCAACGTCGACGAAGCCCACCTGGGCCAACTCGGCTTGGTGCAAAACATTTCCTACGTCGTCAGCGGCGTGCCGACGAACACCCGCGCCGACCACACTTACGACAACGTTCTCTTCGATCGCTTGGCGACGAGCGAATATCTCGGCATGGCCGGCGTGCTCGACGTGATGCGCGAGTTCAACCTCACGCAGGAACAAGCGCTCAAGGTGTCGGACCATCTGCCGATCTGGGCGGAGTTCTCGGTCTACGAAGGGGGCCGCCCCAGCGGCATGGCCGCCTTGCCCGCCGCCCCGCGCTGAATCTCGCAGGGCGGGTCGACCCTCCACACCTCTCCCCCTGGGAGAGGTCGCCGCGCAGCGGCGGGTGAGGGCCGCGCAGCCCAACGTTTGGCGACGAAGATCAGTCAAAGTCGCACCGCGAAGCAGCCTCAGAGCCGCGCACGTCAGTAAGCGGGTCGACGTCGCAGCGTTGCGTCGGCGCGCCGACGAATGGCGTGCGGAACGCGACGTCGCGCAACGTGAGAGCGCGACATCGCCGCACTCCACACACGAATCAGCGCGTTCGCTAACGCCGCGCACATCGTCGCTCGTTAAGCTCGCCGGGTTCCCTCCGGTCGCGGCGCGCGGTAAAAAAGATTTCTATGAAATTCCACATCGTTGAAGGCGACGACGAGCGTGTTCACGTGAAGTCCGTCGGGCCGATCGCGCCCGACGCCCCGGAGCTGCTCGCCGAGAAGCTCGTCGACCTCGTCGGCCCGGATATGTACCGTCGCCGGATGCGCCTCAATCTCGAGGATTCGGAGTTCATCACTTCGGCCGGCATCGGCGGGCTGCTGCATTGCCACAAGCGGTTCGCGGAGCACGGCGGCGAACTCTCGCTCGCCTCGCCGTCGCGCGCCGTGCGGCAGACGTTCGACCTGATGCGGCTCGGCACGGTGTTTCGTATCGACTGAGTTTCGCCGTTTCTCTCGCTCCGGAGCCGTGTTCCGATGTCCGTCGAGCCCAAGATCGATTTCCAAGAGACGTCCCCGCTCATCGTCGGCGACGATCCCGAAGCGGCCGTGATGCAAATCGTCGAAGAAGCCGCGGCGCTCGACGCCGGCGACCTCTTCCTCACCTCGGAGTTGAACCTCGTCCGGGTTTCCGTGCGCGTGATGGGGGCGATGCGCGTGCTCCACGATCTCCGCATCGCCGACGGCCGGCGCTGCATGAATTTCCTCAAGACCGCGGCCGAGATGGACCTCAGCGAGAAACGCCGCCCCGCCGACGGCCGCTGGGTGTACGAAGGCCCCGGCGGCCGGCGACGCGATCTGCGAATCAACACCATTCCCACTCTGCACGGCGAAGACTTCAGTATTCGCCTGCTCGGCCGCGATCGCCGCGGCGACGGCTTCGACGATCTCGGGCTGGAAAAGCATCAGCTCCGCGAGCTCTTGAGCATTCTGCAAACCCCCGGCGGGTTGCTGCTCGTCACCGGCCCCAGCGGCGCAGGCAAGACGACCACGCTCTACGCCTGCCTGCGGCACCTCAACGACGGCCGCCGCAAGCTCAATACGATCGAAGACCCGATCGAGTGCGAGATTCCCGGCGTGCGGCAGTCGCAAGTCGAGCAGACGATCGGGCTCGACTTCCCGGAACTGCTCCGCAGCGTGCTCCGCCAATCCCCCGACGTCATTCTCATCGGCGAGATTCGCGACAAGGTCACCGCGCAGACGGCGATTCGCGCCGCCAACAGCGGGCATCTCGTGCTCGCCACGATGCACGCCCCGGTCGCCGCCGGGGCCGTGCGGGCCATGTTGAACTACGAAGTGCATCCGCATTTTCTCGCGTCGTCGTTGCTCGGCGTCGTCAGTCAGCGGCTTGTGCGCGTCCTCTGCCAACATTGCCGCCTGGCCGTCGACGTGAGCCACGCGCCCCGGATGTTCGACGACGTTCGTCCATGGCTGGCGCCCGGCCAAGGCTCCGTGATCTACGGCCCGCGCGGCTGCGAACATTGCCGCGACGGCTTCTCGGCCCAGACCGGCATTTTCGAACTGCTGGCGATCACGCCGCGCCTCCGCAAGCTCATCGCGGAGCAGGCCGCGGACGAAGAACTCACGCAAGCCGCGGAAGAGGCCGGCTATACCAACTTCCGCCGCGCCGGCCTGCTGAAAGTCGCCCAAGGCGTGACCAGCCTCGAAGAACTCATGCGCGTGATCCCCGGCGAATACCTCTCGGCGTAACGATTTGTAGGGTGGGTCGAGGCGGTTCGTCGCGGGCGCGCCGAACCGCGGAGGCCCACGCGGAATCGGCGCACATTCCGCGTGGGCCTCGCCGACCACCGCTTCGCGGCGGTGCGCTCGACCCACCCTACGCACTTTCCTTTCCCCGCGCCGCCGACGACAATCTGGGGCGTCGCGTCGCCCCTCATCGCAGGCCGTACACAACTATGAACCGCTTTCCGCGCCTCGCCGTTTCGCTCCTGCTCCTCGTCGCGGCGGCGAGCGTCGCCCACGCCGCCGCGCCGGCCGGGCATCGCTTCATCACGCAGGGCAAAGGCAAACTCGTGGTCGTCGCCGCCGACGGCCGGTTCGAGCGTGAACTGAAATGGGGCGGCATCCACGACATCCACGTGCTCCGCGACGACGACGGCACGCCGCGCTCCGTGCTCCTGCAACAAGGCCCGGCCAAGGTGGCCGAGGTCGATCTGGCAAGCGGCGAAATCGTCTGGTCGTACGACTCGGCGACGCAAAACGGCAACGCCGGCCGCAAGGTCGAGGTGCACGCCTTCCAACCGCTCGCCGACGGCAAGCTCATGATCGCCGAGAGCGGCGCAGCGCGGATCATCGAAATCGACCGCGCCGGCAAACTCCTGCACGAGGTGAAGCTCAAGGTCGAACATCCCCACCCGCACACCGATACCCGGCTCGTGCGCAAGCTCGCGAGCGGCAACTATTTGGTGTGCCACGAGGGCGACGGCGCGGTCCGCGAGTATTCGCCGGCCGGCGATGTCGTGTGGGAATACCGCGTGCCGCTGTTCGATCGCGATCCGCAGGGCGGGCACGGCCCGGAAGCCTGGGGCAACAAGTGCTTCGCCGCCGTGCGCTTGCCGAGCGGCAACACGCTGCTCTCGACCGGCAACGGCCACGGCGCGCTCGAAGTCACGCCGGCCGGCGAGATCGTCTGGCAATTGAAGCAAGACGACCTGCCGAACATTCGGCTCGCGTGGGTCACGACGCTCGAAGTCTTGCCGAGCGGCAACTACGTGCTCGGCAACTGCCACGCCGGCCCCGGCCAACCGGTGCTCGTGGAAATCGAACCGAAAACAAAGCGCGTCGTCTGGCAATACCCGGGCTTCGACCAGCTAGGCAACGCGGTCTCCAACTCCCAACTCCTCGACGCCGGCAAGACGCTGCGCTAAGCGTCACCGTAGGGTGGGTCGAGGCGATTCGTCGCTTTCGCGACGAACCGCGGAGGCCCACGCGGCACGCGGGCTCGTAACTCATCCCCACACCTCTCCCGCGGGGAGAGGTCGCCGCGCAGCGGCGGGTGAGGGACGGGTTGCGCAAAGGTTGGCGACGAAGATCCATCAACGTCGCAGCGTCATGCATCCCCGTCCCGGCAGGGACGGAAGCCATTAGCCGGTGGTCAGCGCAGCGCCACCACCGGACAATGGTCGTGTTTGAGATAGGGCATCCCGGAGGGATGCCAAGACGCAACGCCCATCGCTCTCGGCATCCCTCCGGGATGCCCCTGTTTAAATCAGGATCGCTATCCGGTGGTGTTCGGCCTCTCGGCCTCGACCACCGGCTACCGTCTCCGGAACCCTCCGGGTTCCCCTGCGTAGACGATCGACTTCCCCCCACCTTCTCCCGGCGCAACATTATGCATGAGCTATCGGGGGTGGGTGTTCCTTGAGGAGGACGTAGGCGGTGTGAATGAGAAGTTTGAGTTGAATCCAGAGGCGAACTCGATCGAGGCGGCGGACCCAGTTGGGAAGCGGCGCGAGGCCGGCGG
>JAEUIN010000266.1 GCA_016793115.1 Planctomycetaceae bacterium | reverse complement strand
CAACATCCAAGCATCGACCGGCTCGGTGACGATTCTCGACGACGATCACAACTACGCGCCGATCGTATTGGCCGAAAGCTACCAAATAGCGGAGGATGCGACGCTCAATGTGACGGCCGAGGACGGCGTGTTGCGGCGGGCGATTGATTTCGCCGGCGAGAGTTTCACGGCGGTCCTCCAAGACGGTCCGCTCCACGGCGCGCTCACGCCGGCGGCCGACGGCTCGTTTACGTACACACCTGCCGCCGATTATTTCGGTACCGATTCCTTCAGTTATGCGGCGATCGACGCCTCCGGAAATGTCTCGACCTCGGCAGTCGTCACGCTGAACGTAATGCCGGTCGCCGATGCGCCGATCGCGGTCGACGACGTGATTGCGGTCCCCGTGGACACACCGGTAACTTTCACTCTGATCGATAACGATATCGACGTCGACGACGACGAGTTGAGCGTTGATACATTGCGCGGACACGCTCAGCACGGCGCCGTCACGTTGCACAGCAACGGCTCATTCACTTACACGCCGGAACTTGGCTACATCGGTCTCGACAGCTTCCAATACGACGTGACCGATAATACAAGCACATCGTGTGCGACGGTGTATCTTGAGATCGGTCCGGTCATCACAACCGTGGCCGGCTCGGCGTCGTTGCAAACGGACGAAGACGTGCCGCTGGACCTTCAAGCAGCGCGAGATCGCGTCGGTGGGGAGGTCGTCACGCACTTCCGCATCTCGGTGGCATCCGGCGTCGGCAGCCTGTCCGCAAACGGAATCGACTCCGGAGCGAGCATCGTTACGGCGTTCGCCGACTCGTCGGGGCTGTTGACGTTCACCCCGACGGCGAATTTTTACGGCAATGCGATCCTGATGATCGAAAGCGGCGTTCTGGTCGATGGGGAGTTCGTCGCTAAAGACACTACGAGTCAGGTCATCGCGGTCGTCGCGCCGCCGTCTCGGCTTCTGACGGCGACGTTTGCTCCTGTAAGCGAAGGCCAGAGCGAAGTCGCTCTGACGCTGACATTGTCGCGAGCCCACGACGAAGACATCACCGTGGCGTGGCAAACGGTCGACTACGCTGCGCGGGCCGGAATCGACTATACGGGCGCGTCGGGGACCGTGACATTTCTTGCCGGTACGACGACCGCCTCAATCGTCGTCGGACTGCTCGACGACGAGCGGGATGACGACGACCTATCGTTCGGGATCGAATTCGGCGTCACCGACCAAGCAACTCTTACGGCCGATCCGGTCGAAGTGACGATCGCTGACGACGACTCGACGCCGACGATTACGATCGCGAACGTCGTCGCCGACGAAGTCGAAGGATTCGCGGAATTCGCCGTCACACTATCGGCGCCGAGCGATCGGACCGTGTTCGTCGATTGGACGACGCAGGACGGTACGGCGACCGGCGGCGACTTCGTCGCCGCGGCCGGACAGATCGCATTTGCCGCCGGAGAAACCGTCCGGCGGATCGTGGTTGAACTTGTGAACGATGATGTTTACGAAGCGGCGAAAAGCTTTCAAGTCACTTTGACGGCTCGTTCGGACGACCCCACCTTCGTGCCAATTTCCGCGACGGCGAACGTCATTAGCGAGGACCAGCAGCCGGTCGTACAGGCCTATTCGACCGAGGTCGTGGAGGACGAAGGATTCGTCGTCGTCACGTTGCAACTCTCCAATCCGAGCGACTCGCAAATCGAAGTCAATTGGGCCGCCGTGCCCGACAGTGCCGCGACGCCGGACGACTTTGCGAGCGAACCTGCTCGGCCCTTGAACGGCACCGCGACCTTCGCTCCGGGAGACACGTTGTTCACGATCGAGATTCCGATCGTCGACGACTTGCTCATTGAGGCGGATGAGACGTTCATGGTCGAATTGTCCGATGCCGTCGGAGCCGTGACGGACGCGCTCTCGAACGGCCAGGTGACAATTCTCGACGATGAAAGTCCGCGGCTTCGCATCGCCGACCAAGAATTCCCGGAGAGCGCCGGCGTGGTCGAAATCGTAGTTGAATTGATCGGCACGCCGAGCGGCGTCGTGGAAGTCGACTGGGATGCAGTCGACGGAACGGCGCGTGCCGGCGTCGACTACGTGTTGGTCGAACCGGTCACGGATGAAAACGGCCAACCGATTCCGAATCAATATGCGGACTTGGCGTCGCACGACACGCATCGCTTAACTTTCGCGGACGGTGCCGCGACGGCGGTAATCCACGTCAGAGTCATCGACACAGCCGTTTTCGAAGGCGATCGCTGGTTTCAAATTCGCTTGTCGGATCCCGTAGGGGCGACGCTCGGCGACTCCGACGCCAAGATCACGATTCTCGACGACGAATCGGTCCCGACCTATCTGTCGGAACTCGGCGTCACGCCTCAAAATGCTGCGATGCGCATCCCGCAACTCGCGATTGCGGAACCGCCTCCCCCGCCGGCGACCTTTGTCCAGCCGACTTTTCCTCAAAGCGAATACATCCATTATTCGATCTACGGCGCCGACGACGCGGTCAAGTCGCGTGCTTGCGGCATCATCGCGCAGTATTTGGGGGTGCTGCGTATCGATGATTGGAGCATGTTCTCGGCCCTTCCGACCGCATATCCGGACTCCGAGGCCGCCGGAACCGCGGGAACGACGCTGCGAGGCGGCAGCGTCGCCGTCGCCGCCGACGGCTCGTTCTCATACCGCCCCGGCGGATTTAGCGAAGACGAGATCGGCGAAATCGTCGACGATGAGTTTTATGTCCGTGTGAAGCGTGACGACGGCGCGGTCCGGATGATCTGCGTCAGGCTCGACCTGCATCCGCAAGCACCAGATCTGCAAATTGCCGTGCCGGAGAATTTGCAAGAGGGGGAGATCGGCGAGATCACAATCGCCACCTCGTCGGGCATGCCTGTGGCCTGGAACTTCACTTACGCGTCGTACACCGCGGATCTTGTATTCATCGACTCGCTGGGATTCATGAGCGGTGAGGTCAGTACGTCGGCCCCGATGAAGATATCGTTTGCGGCGCGGACGGATAGCTTCAGCCAAGACGACCCCAGCTTTGCGATGCCGACATTTCTCGATTTCAGCGGCGTCGATAGCTTTTGGGGAACGTCGGTTTCCGTGGCCAAGACTTTGACGATCGGAAATGCGCCTCCCTCGATTGAAGACCTCAGCATTACCACGGAGAACGAGGACGGCACGACGCTCGAAGGGCACGGATTTTGGATCTCCGGCAAAGTGAGCGACCCAGGTCACGACACGTGGACCATCCGGATTGAGCAAAGCGGCGGCACCCCACTGTTGCTATGGACCACGTATCCCGACGGCCCCTTGGGGTCGGTCACCATGCCGTGGATCGAAGCCACGGCCGACGAAAATGGATACTTTAAACGATTCATTTATGTCGGCGAAGATTATCCGCTTGCGACTCCTCAAGACGATCTCGGCTTTAAGGTCAGCGTGTATGACGGCAAAGATCGCAGCGCGGCCTCCGAGCACAGCATCACTGTCAAGAATTACGCACCCTATGCCGTTTTAGACGAATCCCTTAATCCGTGGATCATCGACGCCGTCGACGAGATGCATGGACTTTGGTTCGCCGTATCCAATTCGTCGGGGACGACGACGGGATATCTGGCGACGACGGAGAGCGATGATCCGAGCATCGAACTGACGGCGTTCCCGACATTACAAGACGGCGACTACGTTACGCTTGAAGCGTGGGATGACGACGCCTCCGGGCATACGACGACGACCTTTACGATCGTGGACGGCCAAGCAGTCGCCGGGACGCTCCCGCCGGGGCCTCCGAACTTTGTCGTCGGGACGGGCCCGGAATTGCCCAGCAAAGAAACCGTCACGCATTCAGGCGTGACGGCGTCGGTGTCCGTCATGACGAACCTCGCGGCGACCGGCAACGGCTTCAAGATCACCGGCACGTGGGTGAGTGATTTCGCAGGCGAAGTGGAAGTGGTCTATCGCACCCGCGTGACTTCCGAGGACTGGACGACGAGCGTCGCTAAGCTTTCGGCCGAAAACCCAAGCGTCGCGATCTTTCTTGGTACGCAATCCGGAGGCCCCTCGGCCGCGACGGTTGAGATCGAATTGCTCTCGATCAACGAGTCGTGCTTCGACTGGCGACGCAGTTTCACCGTCGGTGAAGAGCACGTTTGGACTCACACGATTGACGAAGAACACAAGGCGGCGGAATTCAATGTTCCTCCCCAAGCCGATATCCAATTGCTGGTCGATTTCAAGACTGCTTTGAATGTGACGCAGGACCCGAGCCGGACCTCCGGCGACGTTGAGTACATCGTTGACGGCAACGTGGCCGTTTCGGTGCGCGAAGGCGCCGCCGCACTGACGTTTAATCCCGCGGGAATCGAGTTTGCACCGATTTATCTCGGCGCCGAGCAACTGTATCCGATCGCCGCCGTCGAAACGAAGCTGCCGTATGAAGTGATGCCTCCCACCGTACGCGCCCGTCTGATCATCGGCAATATCGTCGGCGATTATGTCGCGTTCGAATTACCGGTCGGCGCGAACAAAGACACCGAATTACGCTTCAACGTTCCTCTCGCCGGGAAGAGCCTGCGCGACTTGCCGTCGGGCCACTACGATTATTACATCGAGTTTTCGCCTGGATTGGCGGCGCCGGGCGACGACCAGAAGTACTACGCCTACGGCGAAATGGAGTGGTTGAATCTGTTTGAGCCCGGCAACGCACCCTACGGCGCAGGTTGGTCGGTCGCCGAGTCGGCACGATTAATCTACTCTCCGAGCCGCGCCGCGGAAGTCGATCCTACGATTCGCTCTCATGCCGGCATCACTCTGTTCAACGGCGACGGGACTGCGGAATGGTTCGGCGTCGGAATCGACGAAGTGAATTTCTATGGTCGACTTGATCAGGTCGGCGGCGACCAATGGACGATCGACGGCTTACTGCCGGGGAAAGTTTACCAACTCTCGCTAGGTAAGCTCGACGAAGCCGAGTTTCCGGTCGGTTCCAGCTTCGAGATTCTGAAGGGGGCAATCGCGTTTGCCGACGGCGCGACGGCGAACAGCTTCATCGTGGATGATCGGACGGCGCCGCCGAACATCGTCGCCGACGCTCAAGGGCGATTCCAGTTCAAATCGACCGCCGCGAACGGCAACAACTTGGCGACGAAGCTCGTTGTGCAAGCCAATGAGCTGCGACTCGGCGCGGCAACGAGCGAACATCGCTACGATCCGACCCCCGTCGGCACCGAGAGCGGATTCCGACTCCAGCTAAGCGGCGGCGACGGCTCGGTTCGTCAGTTTGATCTTAACGGACGACTCGTCAATACGACGGATCTCAACGGCAACCAAACCCGTTTCACCTACCACGACGGCGGACTCTTAGGCCCGGCCGGTGCGATCAAATCGATCGTCCGGCAAGGCGGCTTCACGACGAGCTTCACCTATGCAGGCGGAGAACTTCAGTCGATCACCACGACCGGCGGTCGCACCGTGACGTACGACATCAACCTTGGGCAGGTCAAAAAGATCACAGCACCCGCCTCGGCCGCAGGTTCGCAGCAGCCGGTCACGGAGTTTGACTACGATGCGGCGGGTCAGTTGACTCAAATCATTCGCAAGAACAAAACGGGCGACGACAAAACGAACGACCAACACACGGTCATCCGACGAAACGGACTGACTCATCGCGTGAGCGAGATCGAGCACTTCGGTACCGAGATCGGCGCAGATGATGTTGCGAGGAAGGTTTCGCTAAGCGAATCGAAATTCACGCCGCTGGTTGGGTACGGCATTCCGGCCGGCGGCGGCAACTTCACGACGGCGAAGGCCGGCCTTACGGGAAAGATCGGCGAACTCCAAATCGCCGACATTCAGGCCGAGGCTCGTGCGACGTATACCGACGCGCTGGGCGGCGTGTGGCTCTACCAGACCGACGCTTTCGGCTATCTGACTGCAATGGCAAAGCCGGAGGTGCATAAGTTCGACCAGAAATTAGCCGATCGATTCAAAGCCGACGTTGCCCGCTCCGACGCCGTATGGATTTTTGAACGTGACGCTCGCGGCAATGTCCTCAAAACCTACGAGCCAATCGCTTGGAACGGCGAAGCTCGCTATCTGCTCACGAAGTTCGAGTATCAAGGCGCGCAACTTAAGAAGATCAACTACGTCAACGAAGTGTACGACAAGCCGTACGGAGCGATCGTCTACGAACCGCCGGTGAATGTCTCGGATCCGGATGAGTTGTGGTTCTACGACGAAGTGACGCGAGATCTCGATCCGACGGTCGACAGCCCGGCGGACGCCGACGCGGATCCGACCAACGACCCGGACTTCCTCGCGTATTACCGATTGCGTGAGCATCGCGCATTCTATGACCCGTCGTCGACGATTGCGGCCGAGCGCAAAACGACCAAGTACTCTCAGCTCGATGACCAAGGCCGCTACACCAAGGCGACTTCGTCCGACGGCTCCGTCGACGAAACGCAATTCACCACGCGACCCAAAGCGATCGACGACCTCGCCGGCGGGCTCATCGACCGAACCTGGAACAAGACGACCGGCACGACCGAATACACATACTATGGCGAAGTCGTCGCCAACCGGGCGGCTGAGCAAAAGTTCATGGGGCTACTTCAATCCATTACCTATGGATCGGGGAAGCCGGAAGCTGCGAAGGACTCGTTTACGTACGATGACAACTTACATGTCGACAAAGCGGCCGATCGCAACGGTGTGGAGACTGACTACGATTACGACGCACTAGCGCGTTTGCTGAAAAAGACGTCGACCTCGACGACCGATACGCCGGCCTTGGTCGAAGCGAGCGTGTACGACGGCGTAAACCAAGTTGTTCGCTCCGTTACGAGCGCAGGTTATACCGATCCGCTGGCGAACGCGCTCGCCCAAGCGCCGAATTTGCCGGCGGGCGCTCGCCTGTTCCACTACGACACCCGCTACGAGTACGACGGACTCGGACGGATCACGCGAGAAGAAGATGTCGAACGGGGTGCGATCACCCAGCATAGTTATTCCGCGATCACGCATGGAATGAAAATCGTCCTGACGTCGCCGCGCCCGGGTGCGGCCGGCGGTACGGTCACCACGACGTATTACTACGACTCCCGCAATCAGCTCACGGCGACGATCAATGCGGCCGCGGAAGCGTGGGACATCAAGCCGACGACCGACGCCTGGAATCCGACCGCGCCCGCTTCGCAGACGGCGATCGACTATACGAACTACGATCAGGGAGGACTCATCGTCGCGGAGTGGACGGCGAAGTTCGACGCCGTCGCCGGGGCCGACGCCGACGACCGAATCAAGATTCTTTACTCGTACGACCAATACGGCCGCCTGACCAAGGTCTTAGGGCCGGATCCGGACTTCGAATCGAACGCCGCGCCCGGCGAGTTGCCGCGGCAATCCGTAACGACGACCTACCGCAAAGACGGCCAGATCGGCGCGGTGACGACGGGTGCGGAGGGGGACGCCGGCCGAACGACCAAGTACGACGAAGCCCCGAAGCTTCTCATGCAGTACGTGACCGACGCCGCCGGTGAGCAATCCGCCGTGTTCTACGACTACGCCGGTCGCGTCGTCTCGTCGTACGATCGCCGCGGCAACGAGACGAAATACGACTACGATCGCACGGGCAGGCTCACGTCGGTGACCGACGCCGCCGGTTTCAAGACGCAGATTAACTACTTCGACCGCACCGACGGCAAGGCCGGCGCTGGCGGCGCTCCCGGCCCCGACGGTGTCGCCCCCGGTGCGAAGCTCACGGCCGCCGGCGCCCCGATCGTCGACAAGCGGGCCGTGCGTATTGAAAAGATCACCGACGGCCGCGGGCTTGTCACCTACAAGCAGTACGACGCCCTCGGCCGCTTGGTGCGGATCGTTCATCCTGACCCGGACGGCGAACGCAAGGACCTGACTTTTACCAGCGACGTTTACCGCTACAACGCCGACGGTACGCTCGCGGCCGAGTGGCAAGAATACGGCGTCCCGGCAGTCGCCAATCAAGAGCCGGTCCGAGAGCGAGAAAAGAAGTACGAGTACGACGACGCCGGACGTCTCAAGAAGGTGACGGACGCGCTCGGCACACTGGCCGAGTTCACCTACGACGCGCTCGACAACGCGTTGACGCAAACCACGGCGACCGGCCTGACGACGAAGTACGACTACGACGCGCTGGGGCGACAAACGACGACTGAACAACTCGCCGGCGCCGCCCCGGTCGCCGGAATGCAAACCGCGAAGGTCGGCTACGACCTCATGGGCAACGTCGCCTACACGGAAGACCAATACGGCGACAAAACCTTTTTCGCCTACGACCGCCTCGGAAGAACAACGGCGCAGTTGGAACCGGACTATTCGTTTCAAGCCGACGGGAATGAGAACGCTCAAAGCACGAAGTTAGTCCAATACGCTTACGACGATCTCGGAAATCTAATCAAGGAAAGTGATTCGCAGCAACGTTTCACGGCATTCCCCGATTTCGATCCCCTGGGTCGCGCAAAGCAAGTCGACGACGGGGAAGACGGCGGCGAGACCCGTCACACGAAGTATGAATATGACGCCGAGGGGAACGTCACCAAACTCACCGACCCCGACGGAAATGCAACAATCTACGAGTACGACGAACTCAATCGAGTTCGTAAGGAAATCATCGTGCTCCCCGACGGCCAACGCGAGCGGATTTGGCAATACGACGGCAACGGCAATCTCATCGAATTCAAAGATAGAGACGGTCGGATCACCGTCTACGAGTACGACGGACTCAATCGACGAATTCGTGAAAACGCCTATCTCGACGAGGCGTCGCGCAACGCCCGGCAGATGAATTACAGCGCCGAGTTTGGGTACGACCAGGCCGGCAATCTCTTGTTTGCGATCGACTCGGCAAGTCGCTACGACTATTCCAAGTACGACGTTCGCGGCCGCGCCGGCAATGTCATGCAAACATTGTATGTCGGTGATTCGACCACCGTCGTTACGTTTGCCTACACGTATCACGACGTACTCGCAGCGGACGCGCGGAAGGCGCCGTCGGCGACGAGCGGCTACACGATTCGCGCGACCGACGGCGCGAACTTTTACTACGAGAACACCTATCAGTTCGACTCCGCAGGTCGTGAGGTGTTCGCGGCGCAAGACACGCCCGATGCAAACGACAAGCACGTCGAACGCAGCTACGGATTCTCGAATACTGCGACGACGGTTCGTTACGATGAGATAAAGTTCTCGCAGGCCGTGCAAGCGGCCGGAGCGCCGTATCGGACCGTGTTGACGCAGCGAAACTCATTTGAAATCCAAGATGCGGGGTTGCTGCGCACGATTGACGTGAGCGTTTACAAACCGCCGGGAGACGTGAATCTCGACGTCCGGTACGTCTATCTCTACGACCAACTCGGCCAACTGCGCAGGAGCACGGACCGAAACGCCGCGACGCCCGCCAAGAACTACGATGCTTTCGGCCGATTGGAGCGCGCAGACGGCTATTCGCCGAACGGCAATCCGAATGCCGCCGCGGGTGCTCCGGCGCCGAGCTACAACCGGCCGACGTCGATCAACGAACATGACGTCGCCTACAACCCGACCGGTACGGTCAAGGAGACGACTTTCGAAAGCACGGAGTACACCGTGGATTTCGCGACAAAACGCGAATATGCATGGGACGGAAGAAATCGCCTCGACCGTGTTACCAAGTCGGAGACGACGTCGACCGATGAAGACGATCACACGACGGTGACCGGATTCAAATACGTCTATGACGTTTTTAATAATCTCATCGGCAAAGTCACGACGGCCGCCGTTTTGTCGTCCAAAGTCGGCGATGCCGAAATCTATGTTCATGAGCGCGGCGCGCAGACGCTCACATTTGAATTTGATAAGAGCGACAACGAACGTGAACTCGTTTCTCGTGCGTTCAATTCATTGGCGGGCCAAGTCTATGCCGTCGATGCGCATCCGGTCAGTAGGGATGCCGACAACAATCGAGTCGTCGAACCGCTCTCGACGCACTGGCTCACGGTTGATCGCCAGGGGAACGTGCGCGACAGTTATCGTGTCGGATTCGACGCCGCAGGTAATGTCGAGGCGTACTCCTTCACTCGCTTCGACTACGAAGATTGGGGCGAACCGAAGACGATCGCCGATTCCCTAGGGAATGAGAACCTTTTCGGCGTCGACCCGAATCTCTTGCGTCGGTTCCAAGGGGGCCAATACGACGCCGACATCGAAGCCTACAAGTTCGGCGACCGCTGGCTCAGCACAAGCCTTAATCGCTGGCTCAGCGAAGACCCCAGCGGCCTGCGCTTCGGCACCAATCCTTATGAAGCATTGAACAACAGCCCGCACAATTTTGGCGATCCGACAGGCCATGAGCCGATCAGCTTCTTGGCGGCGGCAATTTATACGGCTTGGGCAGCCGCGAATTCGGCGCTCGACACCGGCGTGGAAGCCGCCTTCACATGGGGTGCCGCACAATGGACCGGTGATGAGTCAGATTGGAATCAATTCAATTGGGGATGGACGTACGGCAAGCACTTCGGAGTGAACATCCTTACTGCCGGCGTGGGAAGCAAAATCAAGTGGGGTGGAAAGGCCGCACAGTGGGCCGGCCGCATCGCAATTGAAACGTTCGGCGACACGGTCGTTGACGTCGGAATCTACGGCAAGGATCTCGATGACGCCTTTCTGGCGAACGCCGTAGGCAATGTCGGCGGCGATGCGCTCGGAAAACTGATCAAGCGCGGAGGCCTAGCTTCGGCAGACTTTCTCCGCGCCAACCCCAGATCAAATCCGTTGAACTATAGCCTGGAAATAGATCACCGTGGTTTCATGACCGGGATGAGTCTCTCCTGGAACATGCGACTGCGATATAATCCTCCAAGTAAGATTACTTCGCCCAGTACGAAACTCCAACAATGGGCACAGCAGGGTGGGTATGTTGATCCCCGAACAAACAGATTTATTAAATTCGACGGCAAGCTCGCCGCCGACCACGTATACCCTCAGTATCACATTAAGAAACTCGATGGCTTTGATAAAATTACTCCGCAACAACAAGAATTTCTTCTGAACTATCCGGGGAATTTCGAGCCGTTGCCCAAGTCGTGGAATTCTTCAAAGCTGAATCGTCTTGCAGACGACTGGGCACAGACACCTATGGGGCGACAAGCTTCCAAGGATTACACCGACGCCTTGAGAGAGCGTCAGCAAGCGTTTGAGGGCTTCTCTAAGAGCCTCATCGAATTTTGGACCAAATAGTAGGATATATATTTCCATGCGAATTCGATTGGGATATGCAGTGCGGTTTTTAGACACAACCTCCGGTATGGAGTTGCCAGTCCCTACTTTTCCCAGCAGTTTTAAGCTAACAGAAGAGATTTTGGATGAATATCTAGACGCAGAAATCGCAGATAAAGGTGTGACTGGCGGTGACATTTTCTTAACAGAACAAGATGGCAACCCAATGGTGAACGTGGACTACTGGTTGCCAAATGTGCCGACCGACTCGTTGATTGAATACTTGCGATCCTACACGGCAGCGCAACTTGAGGACGGAATTGGCGAGGGTGGGTTTGAGTGCGACCTCGAAGGTAAGCGGATGCGAATCATTCCAAACTGCGACGAGCTAGGAACTGTTGAAGTCATCGACGATGGACGAGCCGTTCTAGGGGCATCACAAATTGCTGTTGCCGCCCGCAATGGCGACATTTCACGCCTATTGAAGGAAATAAATGCCGAGCGAGATGCAATCGACAGGCACCACCAAGGATGCACGGCACTGCACCTCGCCATTCTTTATGGGCACCCGGAGGCGGTGCGGCTGTTATTGAGTGCTGGGGCCAATCCCAATCTCGAAAACTCTGGGGGAGTGACACCACTGGAAGTGTGCGCCTTGTCCAACGCCCTAAGCGATGAACAAAGTCGTGACATTGGCCAGATGTTGCTTGACGCCGGCGGAACTACAACGCATGTCTCCTCCAATGGGGAATCCGCAAAGAGCTATGCCGAAGCACGAGGAAAGAGGCGGCTTGCCGCAATTCTGTGATTGAAGCAACATATCGAACTGGTGCCACTCCATTCCCGCCCACAAGACTGCATATCTCTCCTTTTTCTTTCCAACAAGTGAGCGCCGTGGCAATGGAACGGAAGCCCGCGTGGACTTCGACTTCGATTCTGGATTCCCTGACTCTGCAACACGTTCGGGGGAAATAAAAGGGGAAATAAAAGGGACGGGAGGACGGGAGTATTTCTAGAAATAAGCAGTAGCGAATTCTTAGTCGGCGCGATGGGTTCGGCAGCACACGGCTTTTGAGAATTGCAAGCCTGACGGGGCTAGGCAACGAGTCGCAAGGCAGGTTCCGTAGAGCACGAATCGTCAGTCGACGACAACCAGCCGGCGTTCGGCCAAACATTCCCCACGCCGATAAATACTCCCGTCCTCCCGTCCCCTTTAATTTCATCATTGACATCACTGCGACGAAAAACAGTCGAGTGTTGCATATCAACACGGTCGACACCTTGGCTGATGGGGTAACGCTCTCGAGTCGTGAAGCAACGAATGCGGCCCACATTCGCCAGCAGTTGCAGACATTGTTTCCTGGACAACGCCAGCATCTCTTAACGATTCCGAAACCAAAGGTCAGATAAACATATGGGAAAGCCGACGCTGTTTTTCGCAACACGCAACGATTTGCTGAATTGGCTCGGTTCAATTTCGGCATTCCGAAGACTTGCCATAACCGAGGCCGGCCTTTTTGAAGATTCAAACGCGCAAACGTTGCCCCTCGAACAATGTGACCGCCTTGGAGTATCTGATACCGGCAATCACGTCACAGATAGATCGTATCTGATTCACGATGAATCGACGGCAATCGAGATGCGAGAAGTTCCTCTACGCCGAGGCGGCGTGCGGTATAGTGTTGACCAGCAGTTCAATCCGCAAACCGTCGGCCTAAAAGCGGGTGGCCGATTTGGGGAAAACATTGTCATTTCCGGCCAACTTGGGCGGGGAACCGGCGATGCGGTTTCGGATGAACTTGCACGATTGCTTCTCAACGAACTGCGGAAGCAGTTCACGAAGATCAAATCATACTACGTTGGCAAACAAGCCGTTTCGCTTCTTGACTCTGGTGCGAGATTGACAATCAATTGGGCGGCTGAAAAGGAATATGACTTGGCACGATAGCGTGCTGTTTGGTTGAACTTCAACACCTTCGTTCACGCCCACATGCCTGTCCATCTTCTTTCCAACAAAGAAGACGGGCAGGCTCACGGGTGAGAACCGGCTCGATGGAACCAAAGCCCCAGGGATTCCGACTTCGATTTCGGAATTCATAATTTTGCAACATTACCGCCTTTGAACGAGCGAGCTCACGCTGCCGCACCGTCGTTGTCATGATTTCAGCGACCGCGCTGCCCACGTGCTCGATGTCGTACCATTGCCGTTCCCGTTCGTTACCAATCGCCCGACGTCGATCAGATCGGTTTTTGGGAAGGGCTGGGCAACGCCGCTTGGAAAGCCTTCCAGCAAGACACGCTCGGCAACAAGGTCGCCGCGTTGCTCGACGTCGGCGGGATGCTGCCGGTCGTCGGCGTCGGCTTCGACACGGCCGCGGCGGGCTTCGCGCTGGGCCGCGGCGACTGGGTCGGCCTCGGGTTGTCCGTGCCTGCCCTGATTCCGTTCGTCGGCGACGCCACGGCGGGCACCGCCAAACTCTCACGCTGGGGAATCGGGCTCGCGAGCAACCTTTCGACGGCAATGAAAGCCGGCGGACAAGCGCTCGTGAACGTCGGTGTAGGCATCCGTCGGGTCGGCGAACGCGTCGCTTTCACGGCAATCTATCACGCAGACTCGGCAGTACTTGCGACCAGACATGCGCTCGACAAGTACTGCTTCTCTCCGGAAACGCTGGTCACGACTGCCGCAGGCAGGAAGCGGCTCGATGAAGTACAGCCGGGTGAGTTCGTGCAAGCCTTCGACCATGCCGAAGGATGCTGGCGCCTAGCCGAAGTGCTTGCTCGGCACGACAACCGTTTCACCGGAAATATGGTCACGGTCGTCGTCGAAGGCGAACTGCTCGAAGCGACGGAGCGGCACCCGTTCTGGGTCGTTGTCGGCGAAGAGTTGTATGAACGCCCGCCGTGCGATCATCTCTTGCCGCATGAAGACGACGGCGGCATATTGCCGGGCCGTTGGGTTGATTCGCACCTTTTGCAACCTGGCGATGTGCTCGTCGGCCTCGACGGCGAGCGGCGCGTCGTCGAAAGCGTTGCGATCCGCGCGGTCGAAAATCAACCGGTCACAAATCTCACGGTTCGCGATCAGCACACGTTCGCGGTGGGGCCGTGGGCCGTGCTGGTGCATAATGAAGCTTGGTGCGGACTGTTGGGGCGGGTCAGTGCGACCTACATAACGGCGCGAGCGCAACTAGCGAAATTGCACAACCTCGATATCGTGCGCATCCATGGACACCACATCGTCCAAAAACTCGTGCCGCGGCAGTACGCAGCCATCAAAGGTTTTAGCAAGGTGCAAGAAGGTTGGTCCAAGTCCCAACAAATGGCGTGGTACATCGGCAAATCGCAGGACATCCTCGCGGGCAAGGTTGATCTACTGGACGACTTTAAGAAGGCTTCCGGCATGGTCGATCTCGTGAAGGCCGGAAAGACGAAGTTCTACAACCTCACGTTGGCGGTGAACGGTAAGGGAACACATTCATTGGAAACTGTGAAGGCTGTTTATGAGCTACTCGACAGCGCCGCTGGATCAAAGCGAGGCATCCAGAGAGCGTTGGCGGAAATTGGCGAAGTATTCATGGAACACGGTACGTACCTCGATCCAATAACGATGCGGCCTTGGGCACGCTAGGAGTCGTAACATTATGTCTGCCGATGATTTAGCAATCCGACTCGTCGATGCCGTCAGCGACGGCGATGTCGCATTCGCGAAACGCTGCTTTTCCGAGCATCCGGAATGGATCTCGGGCGAACATTGCGGCGACACTTGGCTCGGTCATGCCTCGATGAGTGATTCCGTCGAGATGATCCAATTCTTGATTTCGTTGGGCTGCGACGTTAATCAATTGAGGAAAGGTCGGGGATCGCGGCGTGTGTTGAATAATGCGATCGGAAACGCGTCCATTGAAGTCGCCCAAGCTATGCTTGAGGCCGGCGCAGATGCGAACGCAGGCTTGCCGATCCTGGGTGCCGTCCTATGCGACCGTGGCGACGCCCGCGAACGCGTTCAGCTCTTGGAGCAGTATGGCGCGAACCTCCACGTCGTATACCCGTTCGGACCGGATAGCGTTCCTATGACCCCGCTCGGCCTTGCGACGGTCTACGGCTTGGACGACGTTGTCGAGTACCTGCGTTCGCGCGGTGCGCGACTGCCGAGCGAATACTCGCCGCAGGAGATCGCAGCGTATCTCGGCGAGTCGGAGCCGATTGCGGAGAATGCGCCGTCGCAAACCGGTTCGGCTGAGCAGGATGTGTCGCCGACATACGCCGCCCAAACCCTCGCTTACTTCACCGAGCACTTCGGTCCGGTCGATCCGTTGTCGTTGATCGAGATCGTCCCTAGCGAACCGCAGGTGACCGTGCACTTTATTCCGGCCGATGCGTCTCGCAAGTGCGTCACGCTGTTCACGACGGGCTTGGCGGAAGTGGAGATGAAGGCCCCGGACGACGAAGGGGCGGCGGACTTTCGTCATGCGGAGTTGTTTCTTCAACTGCCGGCCGATTGGAAATACCGCGAGTATGAAGACCCGCAGTACGCTTGGCCGATCCATTGGCTGCGGACGATCGCCCGCTACCCGGTCGCGGCCGACGCTTGGCTCGGCGGACCCGCGACGATCTTCGATGCCGGCGAACCGCTCGGGCCGGGCCTGAGATTCGATTCTTGGCTGCTGATTGCCGAGCGCAAATACGCGGCCCACGACGGCCGCACCGTGCAACTTTATCGCCTCACGCCTCTTTATCCGGAAGAGCGCGAGTTGGAAGACCGAGACGGCATCGGCGCGCTGTTGCGCGCGTTCGACAAGCGCGGCACGCCGTTCGTCATCGATCCGAATCGCAGGAACGTTGCGATGTAGCGGCCGGCAGATCGTTCAAGGAGTTTTTGCAACGGCATGGCCGGCACTATTGACGGACTTTGAGAAAGAGATTTGACCTTCCGGTCGTGGCGGACACCGAAGGCAACGAGTCGTAGAGCAGTTATCGACTCACTGGCTCACGGTCGATCGCCAAGGGAACGTGCGCGACAGCTATCGCTTTGGATTTGGCGCGGGCGGCGCTGTCGAGAAGTATTCCTTCGTGCGCTTCGATTACGAAGATTGGGGTAAGTTAAAAGATCTGCCCGCGGATTCGGGCAATCGAAGCCTACAAGTTCGGCGACCGCTGACTCAGCACAAGCCTAAATGGTCGAAACGAGAGTGGCTGGAGTCACGAACGATCCTTGTGCCCGGGGGCGATCTCACGTTCGCGTCCACCGCTACGTACGTTGAGAACACGGCCCGCGATACGCCGAAGCACCGGCTCGAAGAGTCTTTGAACAAGATCGTCGTCCGCTGGGCCGTGAACGTCGGACGATTGCCCGACGAGAGGCGTATCGCCGAGGAGCGGGCGGCGAAGTACGCGGAAGAAGAGCGTCTAAAGCAGGAGCGCGAAGCACGACGTCAACGATTGCGTCTGGAGTTCGCCGATCGGCAACGGGCCGAACGGGAGCGGGTCGAGAAGCTCAAGCTGCTGGCCGCTCGCTGGCAAGAAAGTCAGCAGATTCGCGCCTACATCGCGGCCGTCGCGGCGTGCGACCAAGCCGTTCACGACGATGACAGGTCGCGGCGGTGCGACTGGGCGATGAAGCAGGCCGAACGGCTCGATCCATTGGTTGAGAACGAGCGTTCGATTCTGGACATGACGTTTGAAGAATACGAGCAACGATTCGTAGGCGAAGAACGGCCTGAAATCGCGACGCCGGCGGAGACGCCTCGTGGGCACGAATTCCAGCGGCCCGTCGTTCCGCCGAGGTCGTCGTGAAAAGAACGAGGAGATGGCCCCCAGAACGCCGTGGAGCCCATTTGAGAGCCGAGGGCGAGCTCCCACATCAGAGCCAGGTCCGTCCCGCGACGTTTACGTCGCACGCAGGACAACAAAATAATGGACCACGCCGACTTGGCCATGATGGGCCAAGTCGACGTCATCCGAAGTCCTTGTTATGAAAGGACTTATAAGTCGGGGCGACATGATTTGAACATGCGACCTCTACGTCCCGAACGTAAAATCAATTTTTTAAGTCATTTATTTGCAGAGACTTACAAAAAGTCGTGATACCAAATCTACCCCCGAACTGGTACAAAAGGTATCACCAAGGGTATCACCGAACGGGCAGGGGGAAGAATGCCGCGCAAAATCGAGCTCACTTGGCAACAGGGGGCCGCCGGACGCCAAGGCCGTTGGAAGAAGAAGTACAAGGGCCGCACGGTTTACTTCGCTTTCGGCCGATCGAAAAGCGATCTCGAAGGCTACCGCGCAGCGTGGGAAGCGTGGCAGCGCAAGAAGGCCGAAATCGACGCCGAAGATGCGTTGGTCCCCAAGCCGTTTCAGGCGGAGCACGAACAAGCTG
>JAEUIN010000244.1 GCA_016793115.1 Planctomycetaceae bacterium | reverse complement strand
GCGTTCCGCGACGGCCGGCCAGTTGATGACGTTGAAGAACGCCGCGATGTAGTCGGGGCGGCGGTTCTGGTAGTTCAAGTAGTAGGCGTGTTCCCACACGTCGAGCCCGAGGATCGGCGTGTTGCCGCTCATCAGAGGGCTATCTTGGTTCGGCGTGCTTTCGACGACGAGCTTCTTGTCTTTGTTGACGCTCAACCAAGCCCAACCGCTGCCGAAGCGCGTCGTGGCGGCCTTGGTGAACTCTTCCTTGAACTTGTCGAAACCGCCGATGTCTTTGGTGATCGCATCGGCCAAAGCACCGCTCGGCTGACCCCCTGCGACCGGGCCCATCACGGTCCAGAAGAGCGAGTGATTCGCATGGCCGCCGCCGTTGTTACGCACGACTTGGCGAATATTCTCCGGCACCTTGTCGATGTTCCTGCAGAGTTCTTCGACCGGCTTGTCGGCCCACTCGGAACCTTCGAGCGCCTTGTTGACGTTCGTGATGTAAGCCTGATGGTGCTTGCCGTGATGGATTTCCATCGTCTTGGCGTCGATGTGCGGCTCCAAGGCATTGTGAGCGTACGGCAGGGCGGGCAACGTGTAACTCATGGCGATAACTCTCCCGGCCGCACGCGGCGACCGACAAGGTGCGAAAACACACGACGCGAAACCGGCCGCGTCGTGCACTAAAAAGGCGACGTCAAACGCCCGAATTATCGCCGATTTAGACCGATCGGCAACCCTAAAGCCCAGGGACGTCAGTCCCTACGACCCGACTATGGGCGATAAACGACCGCGAGATAGATCGCGTTTTGTGGGATTCCAGGGACCCGAGGTCCCCGGGCCTTAGCGGCCCGCATTCCCTCGATAAAACGCCTGCATCAGCACGTTCTTCTTCGAAGTCATGTGCCCCGGCGATTTGTCTTCCATGATCGCCGTGACGACCATGTTCATCTTGGCGTCCAAGTCGTCGGCGTAATGGACGAGCATCGCTTCCGGCGTCATCGGCGGCTTCGGCGCGCCCCATTCCGGCAAGCGTTGGTGCGAAACAATGATATGTTCCAGCCGTAGCAAGGTTTCGTTGTCGAGCGGTTCGGCCGGCTCGGCATCTTTCGCGGCGGCGGCTTCGCGCGCCAGTTCGGCGGCCGCCTCGCGCACCATGTCGCGGCCTTGCAATACGTGGCCGATCAGGCTTCCCGCGGGCGTATAGCTCGGGCCTTCCGGTTGCCAATCGAGTTCGCGGAGTTTGCCGATGTCGTGCAAGATCGCTCCCGCGACGATGAGTCCTTTGTCGATCGGCGGGGCCAGTTCGGTGTAGTAGCCTGCGTAACGTTCGGCGAAGAAGACGGCGTTCTTCACCACGCTCGCCACATGCTCCAAGAACCCGCCGCTCACGGCATGATGGTTGCGCGTCGCAGCCGGAAGCGTAAGCAGCGCCGCTTTGTTGTCCGTGAGCAACTTCAGCGTCAGCCGCCGCAGCGCGACGTTTGAAATGTGCGATTCGGCCGCGGCGCACAACTCGGCGAACAATTCCGCCGGGTCGAAGCGTGACTGCGGCCGAAAGCCGTCGGGATCAAACCCGTCGGCGGCGTCGGCTTCGACGACTTCACGCACCCTGTGCAAGTCGAGCTGCGGCCCGAAGCTGGTTTCCTTCAGCACGCAGCGCAGCTTATAAAACGCCCCGACCTGCCACTGCTTCCGGCATTCGTCGGCATGCGGCGCGTCGTTCCAAATCGGAAACGCAAACTCGCGCGTCGCATCACGAAAGCCGACCTTGTAATAAGGCTTGCCGTCCTTGGTCTTTAGCTCTTCCTTCTGATAGAGCAAAGCAAACGCGTCGGCCTCCTCACCGACGAGCAACTCGCCGAGCTTCAGAATCGGCAATGCCTTGGCCATGGTTCGCCTGCAGGATGTCGTTCGAGGTTCGGATTGTGAACCGACATCTTACCTCGGCAAAATTGCACACGCGAACAGCTTTCCCAACAGTATCAAACACCGGATCGCTGGTTACTTGCCATATCCCTGCGGGTGCGCTTCGTGCCAGCGCCAGGCAGTCCGGACGATCTCTTCGATATCCGTGTAGCGCGGAGTCCAGCCGAGCGTGCGCCGGGCTAAGCTTGCGTCGGCGACGAGTTCCGGCGGGTCGCCCGGTCGCCGCGGGCCGACGAGTTCCTTGATCTCCTTGCCGGTTACGCGCCGGCAGGCGTCGATCACTTCGCGAACGCTGTAGCCCCGGCCCGTGCCGAGGTTCACTTTGATCTCGACGCCCGGCGCGAGCTTATCGAGGGCCATCAAGTGGGCCGAGCCGAGGTCGTCGACGTGCACATAGTCGCGAATGCAGGTACCGTCGGGCGTCGGGTAGTCTTGGCCGAACACGGTGATCGCCTCGCGCTGCCCGAGCGCCACTTGCAGCACGAGCGGAATCAGGTGCGTCTCCGGCGTGTGATCTTCGCCGATGTCGCCGGCCGGCGAAGCGCCCGAGGCGTTGAAGTATCGCAGGGCCGCGTAGCCGAAACCGTACGCCTTCGTGTAGTCGGCCAAAGCCTGTTCCACGACGAGCTTCGAATAGCCGTACGGATTGATGGGCTTCTGCAGCTCGGCTTCCGTGATCGGAATCTGTTGCGGCACGCCGTAAGTGGCCGTGGTGCTCGAGAAGACGATTTTCCGCACGTCGGCGGCCCGCATCGCTTCCAAGAGCGACAAGCTGCCGACGACGTTGTTCTGGTAATACTTGGCCGGATCGGCCACGCTCTCGCCCACTTGCGCGAAGGCCGCGAAGTGCATCACTGCGTCGATTTTGTTTTCCTTCAGCGTCCGCGTGAGCAGCGGTCCTTCGTGCAAGTCGCCTTCGATCAGCCGCCCCTCGGGCACCGCCCGACGATGGCCATAGACGAGGTTGTCGTAGGCCCAAACTTCGTGGCCGGCCCGACCGAGTAGACGAACCGCGTGACTGCCGATGTAACCGGCGCCGCCGATGACGAGAATGCGCATGGATCGAAGCGTGCGAAGGGAGATGACTTTGCGAAGCGGAAACCGCCACAAATATACGTCAGGCCCGGGCGGAGGCGGCGGTGTCGATTTTGCCGATTGTGTCGAGCCGATTCCCTGGAATGCCGGCAATGCTTCGCGTTGTCGGAACCGGCCGCGGTCGATAAGAGAATAACAGTACACGCTCCGGAGCGGTGTCCGTGGAAAAACGACAGCGTCCGCCGAACATTCGAAAACTGCCGGCCGAGAAACCGGTCGCGAAGACGCCGCGCGCCGCCCCGCCGAAGACGCGCATCGCGAGCGATACGGCTAAACGGGTCGATGGGAAATCGGAAGTGAAGCCGGCGGCCGCGAACGTTGCGAACCGGCCGGTCGAGCATCCGTACGTCGTTTCCTTTATCGAGTACCTGCGGACGGAAGCGCACCTCAGTGACAACACGGTCGCCGCGTATCGCCGCGACTTGCGGAAGTTCTACGAGTGGCTCGCCGGCCGCAAACCGACGAAGCTCAGCGTGCAGGAGTTGTCGGACTACGCCAAGTGGCTGCATGCCAAGAAGCTCGCCCCGGCCAGCTTGGCCCGGCATTTGATTTCGCTGAAGCTTTTCTATCGCTACCTGCAACTGGAATCGATCACGGTCGACAATCCGGCCGAGCTGCTCGGCGGGCAGAAACTCTGGCAGCGCATCCCGCAAGTGCTGCCACCGGCCGTTATTGAAAAGATGCTCGTGGCCCCGCTCACGCAGAAGAGCTGCCGTGCCCGAGATAAGGCGATGCTGGAACTGCTCTACGCCACGGGCTGCCGCGCTTCGGAACTCGTGTCGCTGCGGCTGCGCGACGTCCGTCTCGACGAAGGACATTGCGTTTGCCGCGGCAAAGGCGATAAGGAACGAATCGTACCGCTCGGTAAGCGGGCGATCGAAGCCGTGCGGATTTACTTGCGTGATGAACGGCCGGCCCTGGCCCTTGGCGCGGGGAACTCACAGCCGGAGTGGCTATTGCTCTCGCGCACCGGTCGCCGGCTGCGGCGCGAGCGACTGTGGGAACTCGTGAAGCAGTACGCCGTCGAAGCGGGGGCGCATCCGGACGTCAGTCCTCACACGCTGC
>JAEUIN010000203.1 GCA_016793115.1 Planctomycetaceae bacterium | reverse complement strand
TAGCAAGGTGGTCTGACCAATTAGCCGCGCGGCGCGCACAACTCCGTAGAGGCTCCGATCGAATCCGGATCTGCGCGCCGGCTCAGTCGAGAAGCGTGAGGGTGACCCGTCGCACGTCCATCACCGACTTGCCGGGGATTTCCAGCGCCTTGAGAGTCAGCGGCGCGACCCCCCGCTTCAGTTCGATCACGCCGAGCTTGAGCGGACGAAACTCCTTCATCTGCGACTCCCCGTGCGGTCGCGGTAGCGTGTCTTGGTCCGTGTTGAGCGGCGGATCCCAACCGGGGCCGACGCGGCCGGTGAGCTTGCCGTCGCCGCAGCTGAGTTCGACGAGCGCCCCGACGTCGGCCTCGGGGCAGGTGTAGTCGATCGTCACCTCGTAGCGCCCGCTCTCGTTCACGTCGAGCAACCAAACCATCCGATCGTCCGTCGAAGTCCAATTCACGAAATAGGAGCAATTCGGCGCGCTGCTGCTGCGTTTCACGTTTCCTTGCGGCTCGCCGTCGCGGGCCGGGAGCATCGTGATGGGAAACTCGCGATAGCCGACGGTCAGCGGCCGCGGATCGACGGCGTTGGCTCCCCCGCCCCCCTTCTTCTTCCCGGCCGCTTTGCCTGGCGGCCCCGGCTGGGCTGTGCCGAGGACTTCCTTCCGCCACGTTTCGACGGCCGCAGTCAACTTTAAAGCGGTCTCGGCATCTGTCGTTTCGATCGGCGATCGCTGGCCGGGGTCGGCGACCATGTCGTAGAGATGCCCCGCGTCGTCGAGGCGATGTTGCCGAGTGCGCACGCTCACGCGGCCGGCCCACGTCGAAAAGATCATGCGCTCCGGCCAGTCGACGTCTTCCCCCTTCAAGAGCGGCGTCAGGTCGCGACCGTCGAGCGGCTTTTCCGCGACGCGTTCAATGCCGGCTAGTGCGGTAAGCGTCGGCAGCAGGTCGATCGCCCCGGCGATTTGCGTCACCGTGCGTCCGGGCGGCAACTTGGCCGGCCAAGCGATGTAGCACACGCTCCGTACGCCGCCTTCATCGGTCGTGCCCTTCTTTCCCTTCATCCCGCCCGTCCAGCGAATGCTGTTCGGGCCGTTGTCGGAAAAGTAGACGACGATCGTGTTTTCGCGCACGCCGAGCTCGTCGAGTTTCTTTAGCACGCGGCCAACGTTGGTGTCTTGATTTTCGAGCATCGCCAACACGCAGCGCGTCTCGTCGACGTTTTCTAGGCTCGGTTCGGTGCCTCGTTGCGTAATCTCCTTATCTTTATACTTGGCCCACATGTCGGCAGGCGCGGCCCACGGCGAATGCGGCGTGGTGAACGGCACGTAGCAGAAGAACGGCCGACCTTTGTTTTTCTCCAAGAACGCCAATGCACGGTCGGTGCAAACGTCGACGATGTAGCCGTTCGTGCGAATCATGCGGCCGTTCTCTTCGAGCGGGGCGTTGAAATACTCACCCCAGTGGCCGGCCGAGTGGCCGAAGTATTCGTCGAAGCCGCGGGCCATAGGGTGATAGGGCCACTGGCTGCCGTTGTGCCACTTGCCGAACGCGCCGGTCGCGTAGCCCGCGGAGCTGAAGGTGTCGGCCACGGTGCGCTCGTCGAGGTTCAACCGCTCTTGCCCCGTCGACACGCCTTTCACGCCGCCGCGAGGATGGTAGCGGCCGGTGAGAAACTCGGCCCGCGTCGGCGAGCAAACCGGGCAGACATAGAACCGATCGAGCGATACGCCGTTTTTGGCGATGGAATCGATGTGGGGCGTCGCGGCCATCTTGTTGCCCGAGTGTCCGTAGTCGCCCCAACCGGCGTCGTCGGCGAGGAAGACGACGACGTTCGGCGGAGCGGCCGCCGTAGGTTTGGCGGAGTCGGCGGCGCGAGCTTTTGATCCGACGACAAAGTAGGCAAGCAAAACGATGCAGCGAATGAACAACTTGCGCGGCACGACCGAGACTCCCGAGAACTGCGATGCAATGTCGAAGCCGGTCGCATTGTCGCGCCCGTCGGCCGACCGGTCAAACCTGATATTGAGGTGAAACGGCGTTGTTTGCTTTCCGAGCCGGCGATCGAATAATCGACATGGCCGGCGCGTCTGGGGGCTGGGGCTGCGTCGAAAAACCCACGGGCTTGCGAGTCCAATTGCATGCGAAATCAGATTCGTCGGCAGGCATTGTTCCTTCTATTTGCGCTGGCCGCGATGGCGTCTAGGTCGCCTCTGCTTGCGGCCGAGGCTTCGCCGGCCGCGGCGAAGCCGAATGTATTGCTCATCATGAGCGACGATCTCGCGGCCACGCTGGGATGCTACGGACATCCGCTCGCGCAAACGCCGCACCTCGACGCGCTCGCCGCGCGCGGCGTGCTCTTCGAGCGAGCGTATTGCCAGTTCCCGCACTGCAATCCTTCGCGATCGTCGCTGCTCAGCGGATTACGACCGGCGAAGACGCGTGTCACCAACAACGAAGACAATCTCTATACCAACGTTCCCGGCGTACTCACGCTGCCGCATCACTTCCGCAAGCAAGGCTATGCCACGGCGCGCTGCGGGAAGATTTTCCATCTCGGCGTGCCGAGCGGCTTGGAGAGCATGGACGATCTGCAAGCTTGGGACTTCGGAACTCCGTTTATGTCGGAGCAGCCGTATCCGAAGGGCCGCAAGAGCGTGGTCGAAGTTGCCACATCGAAAGGTCATGGCTTGAAGTGGCAAGAAATTCCCGGCGACGACGACCGCCTTTGCGACGGTGAGTTCGCGCGCACGGCAATCGAATGGCTCGAAAACCGCGATGCGGCGAAGCGCGACGCGGCGAAGCCGTTCTTCCTCGCCGTCGGCTTTCATCGTCCGCACCTGCCGCTGGTTGCGCCGGCGAAGTATTTTGACCGCTACTCGTTTGACGACGTCCGCTTGCCGGAAGCTCCCGCCGATGATGAGGCCGATATTCCACCTCCGGCGCGCAACGGTGCCGTCCCCGGCTACGCTCTTGCAACGACGCCCGAGCAGCGCCGCGCCGCCGTGCGCGGCTACCTGGCTTGCGTGAGTTACGTTGACGCACAAGTCGGGCGACTTCTCAAAGCGCTCGACGAACTCAAGTTGCGCGACAATACGATCGTCATCTTCACCAGCGACCACGGTTGGCATCTCGGCGAGCATGGTTTGTGGCACAAACGCAGCTTGTTTGAAGAATCGGCGCGCGTGCCGCTTTTGATCGACGCACCCGGCACGACTCCGCGCGGCGCGAAGTCGCGGAGCTTGGTCGAATTGCTCGATCTTTATCCTACGTTGTGCGATCTGTGCGGCATTCCCGCACCCGCTCATCTCGAAGGGCGGAGCCTGCGGCCGGTGCTTGCCGATCCGTCGCAAGCGATGCACGAAGCGGCGTTCACGCAGGCCCGGCGCGGCGCCGATGCCGAGCATTGGGGGCGCAGCGTGCGCACCGCCCGTTACCGCTTCACGCAGTGGGACGAAGGCCGCTCCGGCGTCGAACTCTACGACCACGAAGCGGATCCGCTGGAGTACGCCAATCTGGCCGGCGATCCCAAGTATGCCGGCGTCGCGGCCGAACATGCCCGTCTCCTGGAACGCCGATTTGCGGGTGCGACCGCGAAATAGGCCGTTTTAGAGAGTGCGGTTTCCGGCAGAATTGTCGCCGCGCACGTTACACGCGGTGTTTTCGGCCCGCCCCAATTGATAGAATTATGTGACATCTTCCGCCTGCCCGCCCGCCTCATATTCCCGCCCCGCTTCCGGTCGTTGCTCCATGGCGACTTTCGTTCGTGAATTCATGATTTGCTCCACGTATCGGATGCGCGCAAGCGCGGTCCTCGTCGCCGGCTTCGCATGCCTACTTGCGAGTTTGGCGACGTCGTCTAAGAGCATTGCCGCCGACTCGCCGGTCGTGCGCGAGTTTCTCGAACGGCACTGTCGCGATTGCCATCACGGTGCCGAGGCCGAAGCAGGCTTCGATCTCGACAAACTCGGGCTCGACCCGGCCGACCCGACCGCGGAAAAGCATTGGGTTCGCGTCTTCGATCGAGTGCACGAAGGCGAAATGCCGCCGAAAGATGCCGAGCGGCCTGCGGGCGCCGAGCGCGACAAGTTCGTCGCGGCGCTCGGCGATGAGCTTCGCACGGCCCGCGCCGCGCGCGACGCCGCTACGGGCCGAGTCCGCGCTCGCCGGCTCACGCGCCGCGAAGTCGAACGGTCGCTGCATGCGGTGCTCGGCGTCGATATTCCCTTGGCCGAACTGTTGCCGGAAGAGTCGCGCAGCGGGGGCGGATTCACGACGACCGCGGAAGGCCAAGCGATTTCGCATTTTCATCTCGAAGCGCATCTGGCCGCCGTCGACCGCGCCCTCGACGAGGCATTCCGCCGCGTCTTGAAGCCGGAACCGCCGGAACAGCGCGAGTTCGACGCGCGCGGAGTCGCGCGCACAAATCCCAATCGCCGCTGTCGCGAACCGGAAATGCGTCGCGGGCAAGCCGTGACGTGGTCGTCGGGCCTCACCTTCTACGGTCGCTTGCCGGCGACGACCGCACGCCGCGACGGTTGGTATCGCTTCGCGGTCACCGTGTCGGCCCTAAAGCCGCCGGAGTCGGGCGGAGTGTGGTGCACGGTGAACACCGGACTCTGCACGTCGAGCGCACCGCTGTTGATCCCGGTCACGACCTTTGAAGCGACCGAACGGCCGCGGACTATCGAGTTTGAAGCATGGCTGCCGAAGGGGCACATGCTGGAGATTCGCCCCGGCGACGTGACGCTCAAGAAAGCCCGCTTCCAAGGCGGACAAGTCGGCGTCGGCGAGGGGGAACCGCAAGACGTGCCTGGAATCGCGATCGACGGCTTGACGATGCGCCAAGTGCATCGCGGCGGCGACGACGACGCCGTGCGCGCGCTTTTGATCGGCGATCTTCCGGTGAAGTGGAGCAAAGGCGGCGGGCGGTATGTGGCGACGAAGGCTCCGCAGGCCGATCTGGAAAAACTGATGCGGGCGATGGCGGAGCGGGCCTTTCGGCGACCGGTCGACGACGCGGAGTTGGCGAAGTACGTGAAGATCGCCGCGACGGCGTACGTCCAACTCGACGACTTCGACGAAGCGCTTCGCGTCGGCTATCGCGCCCTGCTTTGTTCGCCGCGCTTCCTCTATCTCACCGAATCTCCCGGCAAACTCGACGACTTTGCCGTCGCCTCGCGATTGAGTTACTTCCTGACCGGCGCACCGCCGGATGCGCAACTGCTCAAGCTCGCCGCCGCGGGCACACTGCGCGACGAGCAAACGTTGCACGATCAGACCGATCGCTTGCTCGGCGGCGACGGCGTCAAGCGATTCGTCGCCGATTTTGCGGCCGAGTGGCTCGACCTGGACCAGATCGATTTCACCGAGCCTGACGGCAAGCTTTATCCGAAATTCGACGCGATCGTGAAGCAGGCCATGCTGACCGAAACGCACGCGTATCTCGAAGAAATGCTGCGTGACGATCTCGGCGTCGCCCGCTTGATCGACGCCGACTACACCTACCTGAACGGCCGCTTGGCGACGTACTACGGCGTTCAGGGTGTGGCGGGCGACGAACTACGGAGGGTTTCGTTGACGCCGGAAACGCATCGCGGCGGTTTGTTGACGCACGGCGCGATTCTGAAGGTTACGGCTAACGGTTCGAATACGTCGCCGGTCGTGCGCGGCGTTTGGATCTCCGAGCGCATCTTAGGCACGCCGATTCCGCCGCCCCCCAGCGCCGTGCCGGCGATCGAGCCCGACATTCGCGGCGCGACGACGATTCGCGAGCAGTTGCTGAAGCACCGGGCGCAAGAATCGTGCGCCGTCTGTCACCGCAAGATCGACCCGCCGGGGTTCGCCCTGGAAAACTTCGACCCGGCCGGTCAATGGCGCGATCGTTATCTCGCGTTCGTCGGTCGCAAAAAGACGACGGGGCCGAAGATCGACGCAGGCTACGTTACGGCCGACGGTCGCGAGTTCGCCGATTTCGTCGAGTTTCGCGAACTCGTCGCCGCCGAGCCGCGCAAGCCGGCCGCGAACTTAGTTGAAAAGCTCCTTGCCTACGGGACCGGAGCGCCGATCTCGTTCGCCGATCGCGAGGTCGTCGAGCACATCGTGAACGACGCCGCAGCGACGCAGTACGGTTTCCGTTCCCTCGTCAAAGCCGTAGTGACGAGTCCCGTTTTCCTTAGTAAGTAACCAAGCCATGAACTTCGACGTCCATTTCAATTTTCAACGCAAGCTCAGCCGTCGCACGTTGCTGCGCGGGTCCGGCGTCGCCTTGGCCATGCCTTGGTTGAGCGCAATGAGCGAGGCGTTCGGCGGCACGGCGGCGAACCAAGCGCCGCGCCGTTTCGTGGCGATGACGCTTGGGCTCGGCCTGCACGAGGAAAACCTTGTGCCCGCCGCGGCTGGGGCCGATTACAAGCCGTCGCGTTATCTGGCGCACTTGCAAGACATTCGCGAGCAATTCACCGTCGTTTCCGGTTCTTCGCATCCAGGTGTTTCCGGCGGCCATCGCGCGGAAGCGAGTCTGCTTTCGGCGGCCCCGATGAGTTCATCGGCCCAGTCGCGAAACACGATTTCCGTCGATCAACTCTTGGCCAAGCATCTCGGCGACAAGACTCGTTTTCCATCGCTCGTGCTGGGGCTTTCCGGCAGCAGTAGCCCGTCGTACACCGAAAACGGCGCGATGATTCCGGCCGAAGACTCCCCGGCGCGACTGTTCACGCGGTTGTTCGTCGACGATTCCCCCGCTGAACGCGCTCGCCAAGCCCAAAGAGCTCGCGAAGGCCGCAGCATCATGGATCTCGTGGCCGACGACGCCAAGTCGCTGGAGCGGCAACTCGGCGCGGAGGACCGCGACCGGCTCGACGCCTACTTCACCGGCGTGCGCGAGTTGGAACGACGCCTGGTCGAAGCCGAAGCCTGGAGCACGCGGCCGAAACCGAAGATCGACTACCGCAAACCGGTCGATATCGGTAATCCCAACGATTTCATCGGCCGCCAACGGCTGATGAGCGACATGGTCCGCCTGGCGCTCTCTACGGACTCGTCGCGTTTCATCACGCTGCACTTCGGCGGCTCCGGCGGCGTCGTGCCGATCGAAGGAGTCGACGAAGGCTACCACTCGCTCAGCCACCACGGCCTCGACGAGGAAAAGCTTGAGCAACTCGCGCTGATCGAAACCGAGATCGTGCGGGCCTGGGGCGATTTCATCCGCTCGCTCATGGCCGTCGACGAGCAGAGCGGTACGTTGCTGGACCACACTTCGGTTTTGCTCACGAGTAACCTCGGCAACGCCTCGAGCCACAATAATCGCAATATGCCGGTGCTGTTCGCCGGCGGCGGCTTCCGCCACGGCAAGCACTTGGCTTTCGATCGCGAGAACAACTACCCGCTGCCGAATCTCTTCCTCTCCATGCTGCAGCGCACCGGGCTCGAGCAAGAGCGCTTCGCAACCAGTACCGGCACGATGGCCGGTCTCGAGCCGGCGTAACTTCGCCGTATCGCTAGAACGCCGCGCGATGGCAGGGCTCGCGGTTTCGGTGTGAAAGTCGACGCTTTGCCGGTCGGGAGTCTGCCACAAGACCAGTCGGTGCCGATCCGCGCACTTTTCCTTCGGTTCGGTCGAAAAAAGCACGAGTGTGGCTTCGACCAATTCCTGCACGCTGCGAGCGTGCGGCTTCACGCTTCGCACGTCATGGATTGGCTCTGCGTTCGCAAGATTGATAAGCTGGCGACTAGCCAATCGAGTCTTCTCGGAGCGAATACAGGTTTATGTATCACGCCGAGCCGCAGCACGAAGGCGGCAATCCCCCGCTGGCCCCGGATTTCATCGAGCAAGACTACGCCGATGAAATCGACAACGCCGTGCCCACGCGCGGCTACCAGATGACGCCGATGGTCGGCCTGGGCGGCTCGGCAGGCTCGATTTCGGCGCTGCAAGACTTCTTCCGCGCGATGCCGCCCGACACCGGCAGCATCTTCGCCGTCGTTTTGCACCTTTCGCCGACGCACGCCTCGACCTTGCCGGAACTGCTGCAAGCCGTGACGAAGATGACCGTGGCGCAAGCCGAGGACGGGCAACGGGTCGAAAAGAATCACGTCTACGTCATTCCGCCCGGCAAATACCTGGCGACCGTCAACGGCCACCTCAAGCTGACGGAGTTGGAAGGAGAACGGGGTAAGCGCGTCGCCATCGACTTCTTTTTTCGCTCCCTGGCCGACACTCATAGCCCGCATGCGGTTGCGATCGTCTTGTCGGGCGCCGACGGCGACGGCGCGATCGGCATTAAGAGAATTAAGGAACGCGGCGGGCTGACGATCGCCCAAGATCCCGATCAGGCCGAATACTCCACGATGCCGCGGGCGGCGATCGAGACCGGTATGGTCGATGGGGTGCTTGACGTAAGGCGGATCCCTGAACAAACGGCCGGCACGGCGGGACGCGCGGAGAACGAACGTTGGCACGTCCGCAAATACGGCTCTCGGTTCTACGGGTCGGGTTTGGTCATGCCGCTGCGCGACGCCGCAGGACGCGTGGGCGGATTCGGAAAAATCATGCGCGATCTCACGGACCGGAAGCGGGTTCAGGAAGAACTCCACGAGCAGATGGAGGAGTTGACGCGTTTCAACGAAGCGGCCGTGGGTCGCGAACTGCGGATGATCGAACTCCAAAAAGGAAGCCGACGAGTTGTGCGTTCGAGTCGGTGAAGATCCTCGCTACGACCTTCGCTTCGACGAAACCGCCGGAGAAAGCCTATGAGCCGATCGCATGACGAGGCTGCGCCGCAGAGGCTTGCGGCGCTCGCCGAAAAGATCGCCCGCGCAGCCGAGATCGAGAACGAACTGCGCGCCGAAGTCGCGCGATGGCAAGGCAACGAAGCGCGCCTGCTGGAATGCTTGCGGCAGGCGACGCTGGAAGCGTCGGCGGACCGCCGGAGCCGGCAGGCGGCGCTGAATCTCATGGAAGACGCCGTTCGCGCTCGCGGCGAAATCCTGGCGACGAACCGGGAGTTGCAACTCCGCATCACCGAACGACTGGAGGCCGAGGCGGCGTTATCGCAGTCGAATGCGGAACTGACCGCGGCGCGCGAGGAATTTCGCCGGCTCGAAGCGGCGTTCGAGCGGCGTGTCGTGGAACTAACGAGCGAGATTGAGAAACGCGAGCGACGACTTCGCGAATTGGCGACGATGCTGAAACGCAACGAGCAACAAGAGCGCAAACGCTTGGCTCGACTCCTCCACGATCACGTCCAGCAGCTCTTGGTCGCGGCCAAGATGCGAATCGAGCTGGTCGTCCCTCAAGCCGACGGAGCGTCGGCCGATTTGGCGCTCGCCGCATCGGTCATCGCCGAAGCGATCGAGGCCTCGCGCGATCTTGCCGTGCAGTTGAGTCCGCCGCTGCTGCACGACCAGGGATTGCCGGCAGCGCTGCACTGGCTCATGTCGCGGATGGAGAAGCAGCATCGCTTGAAATTCCAGCGCCTCATCGAAGAAGACGCCGACCCCGCCGACGAAGAACACCGTGACATTCTGTTTCAAGCGGCTCAAGAATTCATGCTCAACTCCGCCAAATATGCCGGCTCGGAGCGAATTATTTGCGAGTTGCGGCGCAGCGAGGGCCGCCTTCGCTTGCTCGTCGAAGACGACGGCCGAGGCTTCGACTTGGCTAAGGGCGCCGAGTCGGGCTCGTTCGGACTTTTTCAAGTTCGACAGCGGCTGGAAGCCGTCGGCGGACTGTTGGTCGCCGATTCCGCGCCCGGCCGCGGAACTCGGATGACCGCGGTGATTCCGATCGGCGCCGCGGCGGCGCGAAACTACACCGAGCGCGATCGTCCGAATCCGCCTGAGGAATTGATGCTTGGGCCGGCTGATCGGATTTCCGTCGTCCTCGTCGACGATCAAAAACTCATCCGTGAGGCGCTCGCCCAGCTGATTCAACGAGAAGCGTCGATTCTCGTCGTCGGCGAGGCCGGCGACGGCGCCGCCGGTCTTGACGTCGCCATGACGTGCAAACCGGATGTCGTGCTAATGGACGTCAATATGCCGAATATGAACGGCATCGAAGCCACTCGCCGCATCACGAACTTATTGCCGCGAACCCGCATCATCGGACTGACTCTCGACGATTCCGGCGAGATGGAGCAGCGGATGCGGGAAGCCGGAGCGATCGCGTGTCTGTCTAAGGACTGCGAGGCGGATGCGCTCATTCACGCAATTCACCGAGTTTGGGCGAATCAAGCGCCCAAGGGAAGCTCCGGGGCTCATCCGTCGGCGGGAGGCGGCGCACAAATTGCGGCGTCGTAAGACTGAGGAGACGACCATGTGATCTTGCTCGACCTCGGGATGCCGATTCTGGACGGCTGCGAAGTCGCGCGCCGCATTCGGGCGCTTCCCGGCGGAGAGAAGGTCAGACTGATCGCACTCACAGGTTGGGGCCAGCCGGAGGACCGCCGGCGAACGGAAGCGGCCGGCTTCGATTATCACTTCGTCAAACCGCTCGACGTCGCTAGTTTAATTGCGCGTTTAGGGATGGACTCTTGATTGAACTCCACAGTCGGCATCGCACTGCGGACGCGCGAATCGTTCGAGAGCGAGATTGATCGGTCGCGACGGCAACTGCCGCCGTTCGTGTCGATGATGTTTGCGCTAATAATCCGCCGCTGACAATTGGGATCGTCTTGGCGGGACCAGACGCATCTTTGGTTGCAAAGCCAGAATGTCGCTCCCCCGCTACGGGCACGATCATTTGCCGCGACATTCTGCGGAGGCGCACATCGATCTTGCGACGGCCGTGCGGCGCTCGGACGAAATTATCGACTGCGCCGACCTATAAAAGCCGAATTATTCGACGCACGCCTAAAAAAAGTTCGCCGCGGAACGCGGATCGCGGAGGCAACTTCGGTCGATTTTCCTGGTCGGCCGGAAAGGCGGAATTATGTCGCACCGCAGGCAACGCTCGGCGTGCTCTCCTCCACGAGCCTTCACGCTGCTGGAAACGCTTATCGCGCTGACGGTGACCCTCATCCTGCTCGGACTCGTGCTGGAGATCTTCGCGAGCGTGAGCGACGGCATTTATAACAGCCGCGCCATGATGGAATTGAGTGATCAACTGCGTTATGCGAAGCATCGTCTGATCCAAGACTTGCGCGGGACGACCGCGCCGACGATTCCTCCGCTCGATCCGACGAAGAATCTCGGTTACTTCGAATATGTCGAAGGGCCGCGGGTCGCCAATTCGCAATTCGCGGCTAACAGCGTCGGCGGCGACCTCGGCGAGAATCTGCATGGCAATTGGTACACGAGCCGCGGACGCGCCACGAATATCGTCGTCAATTCCATAATCGGCGACGTCGACGACATTCTCATGTTTACGACGCGGAGCTCGACGAACAAATTCGTCGGCCGGGGACGCATCAAGAGCGGAGTCACTCTCGCTGCGAAAGCGAAGTTTGCCGAAGTCGCATGGTTTCTGCGACGCAGGACGCAGAACGAAGCTCGATCGATCCGCGCCGATAATCGAGCCGAGTTCTACACGCTGCACCGGCGCCAATTCCTCGTCCTTCCGAACGAGGCGACCTCGGGAACTCTGACCTACCAGAATTGCGACTTCTCACTGCGGCCCGAGGGAGGCACGCTCGACTCTCAGCTGTTTCCGCTCAACTTGAAGACGAGACAGCGGCTGCTCGATCCGACGGCGGCGAAAAACTCGCTCGGCGATTTAACGCGACGTGAGCGACGCTCGCTTCATCAACCGTACTTTTGGCCGTATCAAATGATGTACGTTGCGCCGCAGTTCGGCTCGAACGTCAACCTCCACTATTTGTATCACCCGGGTTCGAAATACGAAATTGGCTGGAATGTACCGACCTCGGCGCTGTCCTTGCCGACGCTCGCCGAACAAACGCACTCCGCATTCCCCGCTCCGCAGCCGGAGAAGGTTTCAGGGACCGGTCGCTATGTGTTAAAGAGTACGTTCACGCCGACTCCGCCGATCGGTTACAGCATCCAAAAGAATCTGGCCACCGGCAATCGCGTGGGCGACGACATCATTTTGGGGAACGTCGTCAGCTTCGACGTCAAAGCTTGGGATCCAGGAGCCCCGATCTTTCGAGCCGAAGCGACCTCGGCGAATCCCAACAACGCAGGCGTCGTCAAGCCCGGCGATGCCGGTTACATTCGCGCGGTCGATCTTTTCAATTCATCCCCGACGACGGCGACGCGTCAGCCGGTCGCGTTCGGCTCTTTCGCCGATTTGAACTATATGGCGACCGAAGCAGCGGCGCCGAATAACGTGAAACGCTATCGCGCCTATATGGACCCCGTCAATTCCAGGTCGCTCTCGGCCTTGAATCGGATGGAGATGTCGACCGTATTCCGCGGGAGGTGCCGCATGCCACGTTCGCAGTTCGCTTACCCGGGCGACGGCCCGCTTTCGGGTAACCCGACTCACGGCGGCTTCGCTCGGCCGGCCGTTTGGGACACATGGTCGACTCACTACGAACACGACGGCGTCGACAACGACGGCGACGGCATCATCGATGAGTTGACGAACGGCGTCGATGACAACGGCAACGGATTGGTCGATGAGCCCGACGTCTACTCCGCGGTCGGAACGCCGACCGGCGAACAAGAGGCTCCGCCCCCCTATCGTTCGCCGTTGCGCGGGCTGAAGATCACGATTCGCGTGATGGAGCAAGACAGCAAGCAAATCCGCGAAGTGGCGATCGTGCACGAATTCGTGCCGCTATAAGAAGCGCCGGAGCAGCGAGTGTGGGGCCGCTGAGCCGTGGCTCAAGCGGCTTTCTGAAGCAGCGACATCCGTCAACGGATGTCAGAGCTTCGTCTGTCCGAATCGTGAGACGGCGTTGCAAGCCAAGTGTGTTCACGTGGCTCACGAAGACTTCGCCGGCTAGAGATCAGACAAGCCGATTTGTCGCGAAACATGCTTATGCGGGTCGCTACGACCTTACTCGCCGTCGCACCTGTTGACGGCATCTATCGAGTGTCGGCGCTCCGACGCGCGAGTTAAGGAATTCTTCGCGCGGCGATTCTCGCCGTTTCCGCCTGCTTTCTTTCGCGTGCGCGTGCGGCGGGGTCGCGTCTGCGAATTTGTCGCAGTCGCATGGAACGACGCATGCGTTAAGGCTCGTGGAGCTGTGGAGTCGCCGAACTCGGCGTCGCTCGACTGGTCGAAGTTCTCTCGCGTCGCCTTGTCGCATCGCGCCCCAACTTCGCTTGAATCCTGCAAGCGATTGTCCAAGGAGATTGCATGAGTGTATTGCATCGCCCGCATCGTAGGCCCCGCGGCGTCTATCGTCGGCCTCGTCTGCTTCAACGTACCGCTCGCGGGCTGTTGACTTGGGCGGTGATCGGAGCGACTTCCGTCGCCGGAACGCCGCTCTCCGCGGCGGAAACAATGTGGACGGCGGGCAGCAGTACGAACTTCGATTGGAGCGAGGCGGCGAATTGGTCGGGGGGCGTTCCTTCCGCGGTCGCCGACGTCGTGCTTCCGACACCCGTGCCTAATCCCGGTGCTTTGCTTGATCCGCAGACGCTCAATCTTTCGTCGGACGCCTTGGCCCGGTCTCTTTTGTTCGCCGACGACTACGTTCTCAGCGGCGGATCTTTATCGCTCGTTTCCGGCGAGGCCCGCGTCTTGCTCGGGGCCGCGGCGACGATTGCGAGCACCATGACCGGCAACGACGGGTTCGTCAAACGCGGCGACGGTTCTTTGCGCCTGGCCGCGATCGATAATAACTACCTCGGACAGACGCGCATCGAGGGAGGCGTTCTTAGCGTCCTGAACGCCTCATCGCTCGGCGCCGACACCTTGCCGATCGTCGTCGGCGGAAACCTGTTGCGCGGCGTCGGCGGCGGACAGTTGGTCGTCGGCAGCGAGAACAACAATCTGGACGGCCTGACGTGGACCCGCGATCTTCACCTCACCGGCGGCGGTCCGACGGGAGACGGTAATGCCCTGGTGAGCGTCGGCAACAACACGTTCACCGGCTTGGTCGCGACCGGCGGCGACCCGACCGGTCTGAGTCCCGTCGGGGGCGTTCCCGTAACGGCGAGCGGCACGAACCTCGCCTCCACGTTTGGTCTGGCGACAATCACCGGCGGCGTGACGCTGGGACCGTCGGGACAAACTACGACGTTTACCGGCAACGGCAATTGGCTCGTCATCGGTTCGATCGACGGTGCGGGGAATCTCACCAAGACCGGCGGCGGTTCGCTCGAACTGAAGGGTACGAATACCTTTACCGGCATCGTCGTCGTCAACGGCGGATACTTGCGAGTGTCGTCGGGTTTGGGCCTGGGAACCAGCACGTCGACCAGCGGCGTCGACTTGCAGTCCGGCACACTGGAGATTCGCACCGACACGTTAGACTTTGACGATCGCAAAGTGCGCGTCGACAACGGCGGCACGATCTATGTCGATCACGCGCCGGGCGGCCTGATGCTGAATCAGGCCGTCAGGTTCGCACAACTCACGATCGATGCGACGGAGACCATCGTCATTAACGGTCGCAGCGGATATGGCGTGACGTTCGGCGGTAACATGGCCAACTCGAACCTGGCCGGCGACAATACGTTTAATCTTGCCGGCAACGGTTTGGTGACGTTCGAAGGCAACTTCTGGTCGAACACCAATTCCACGGCCCGGACGGCGCTGTTCAACGGTAACGGCAGCGCGTTGATTATGGGGAGCGTTCGCGCGTCTAACGGCGACCACAATCTGACGAAGCGCGGCTCAGGAACGTTAACGATTCTCGGAACGGCTTCCAACTTCGGCGGCGCGACGAATATCGAAGGGGGCACGCTGGCGATCACCGATTTCCGCTCGCTCAATAACGACAATTCCTCCGCGATTAAGATAGGCGCCAACGGACTAAGCGGGGCGAACGCCGGCTTGCCGGGCACGTTGGAAATCATCGGCCACAATCTTCTGCCCGCGGACGTCACGACGAACAAGGTCGTCACGCTCGGCGGTACGACCAACGGTGCGACGATTCTCGCAAACCAAACCGGTACCAGCACCGGACTGACGTTTATGGCCGACGTCGTCGTCGCGGCCGACGGAGATAAATCGCTGACCCTCGGCGGCGCTAACGTGCTCGACAACGCCTTGCTCGGCGTGATTCCGGACAGCGGGGCGGGCGCGACGTCGCTCGTCAAAATCGGCGGCGGCACTTGGCTGCTCGGCGGCGCAAATACTTATACGGGCTCGACCACCATCGTCGACGGTACGCTGAAGCTTCGGGCAAACGGCGGCGCGTCGACGATCGTCGGCGATACCTCGGCGATCACGTTCGGCGAGATCGAAGGGGCCGCCGGCGGCGCTTTAGAATTCGTCGGTGCGGCGGGAGAAAGTCATGTCGAGCAACTCGGCGCTCTGATCGCTTCGGCGGGCGATGCGGCAGTACGCCTTTCACCGGGGCTCGGCGGAACCGCTTCGCTTGCCTTCGCCTCGGCGACGCTCCAGAACGGCGCGGCGGTCAACTTCGTCGTCCCGAACGGCGGCGGCACGATTTCGGTGGCCGGACAAACCGATGGATTCTGGACCGCGCGCACGACGCTCAACGACGCCGACTTCGGCTATTTGGAAAACGGCCTCCTGCGAGCGCCGCTTTACGACGTCGACGCCGGTTTTGTCACGGCGGGCGCCGCTCTTGCCGACGGCATGCATAATCTCGTCCTCGGCAACGCCAATTCCGCAGCGGTGACGATCGCCTCGCTTAAGGTCGTAGGCTCGCAGAGCCTTGTGCAGTCCGGCTTGTTAACGATCGCGTCCGGACTCGACGGAGCGGGCGGAATCGTCGCGACCGGCGGCTCAGTCGGTCTCACCGGCGTCGGCGTCACGACGGGAGGCGCGGGGGACTTGGTCATTCGCGTCGCCGGCTTGACCGACGTGTTAACGCTCTCCGCGCCGCTTACGAGTTCGACCACGGGCGGCTTGACCAAAACCGGCGTCGGCACGCTGATCGTCGACGCCGTGAACGACCAAACCGGAGTTACTAACATTAATGCGGGCGTGGTGCAACTCACTTCGGCGGGACGTTTAAGCGCGAATAGCCAAGTATTAAATCTGCGACAAGCGGCGGTACTCGACCTCAACGGGCAAACGACTGCGACGGGGGACTCGACGGCGTCGATCGGCGAATTCAACGGTCGCGGCCTCGTTACGAATTCGTCGGTCGACGACGCGACGCTTGTCGTCGGCGGCGGAAACGGCGGGGGCGCGTATTACGGTACCGTTCAAGACGGCTTGGGACGTGTCAGTGTCACCAAGCTCGGCACCGGTGCGCAGACTTGGACGGGATTGAGCACCTATACGGGTGCGACGACGCTGCTGTCGACCGGCAAGGTGACAGTGACGACTCTCGCCGATATCGGTCGGGCAAGCGGAATCGGAGCGGGCGACGACGCGAGCGACGCCACGAACGCCGCGAGTCTCGTGTTCGGCGGAGCGAGTTCGTCGTCGCCGGCCGGTTTGAACTATGCCGGTACGGCCTCGGTGAGCACGAACCGGCTATTCACCTTGGCCGGCACGGCGAGCAATAGCGGCGGTTCGTTAATCGCCAACGGCTTCAATCACGCGGCGCTCATCTTCAGCAACACGGCGCCGATCGCGTATGCCGAGGGCGCCACGGGAGCGAAGATTCTTAATCTCGACGGCGGTTCGCAAGGCGATAATCGCCTCAATCCAAGGCTAGTCGACAACACCAACGACGGCACGTCGCTCCATGTCTACAAAAACGGCACCGGTCTCTGGATTCTCGGCAACGATGCCAACAGCTACTCCGGCCTCACGCGCTTGAACCGCGGAACGCTGCGGGCCTACGACGGCCTCAGCTTGCCTACGGCGAGCAATTTGTTCTTTGCGTCGACCGGAAGCAACACATCGGTCTTCGAGTCGTCGGGGCTGTTCACGCGGGAACTCGGCGCCGGAGCGGGACAAGTTCGGTGGAGCGCCTCGGCCAACGGCGGATTTGCCGCGGCCGAAGCAAAGCTCACCGTTGAGCTCGGCAACGCCGGCGAGACGCTGACCTGGGCCGCCGGCGACTTCGTCGCGACGACGCTCGTGCTGAACTCCACGACGGCGCTCGCCGAGGTTGAATTCGTAAACGGAATTGATCTCGCCGGCGCGACTCGGACGCTACGAGTCGACGATAATTCCACGTCGGGCGGCGATTTTGCGACGCTGTCCGGCGTAATTTCCGGGGGAGCGGGGAGCGGACTGACAAAAATCGGCTCTGGTATTCTGCAGCTGATCGGACGCAACACTTATACGGGCGATACGCTCATCAACGGCGGAACGGTGCGCGTGGTGGAATTCGGTTCGACGACGGATACGACCAGCAACTTCGGCGCGGGAACGAACGTATTGACCGTGGGAGCGGGAACGACGACGTCGACGCTCGCTTACGTCGGCGCGGGGGAACTGTCCGATCGCCTAATTCGCATCGGCGGAACGACCGCAAGTGTGATTTTTGAAGCGAGCGGTTCAGGGCCGCTCGTGTTGACCAATGTCGTCAACGCCGCGACGGGATCCGGCACAAAGACCTTCTATCTGCGCGGCGATTCCAGCGACGCCAACGAGATTCGCAGCGTGCTCACCGACAATTCCGCCGGCGGACGGATGAATCTCACGAAAGACGACAACGGTACTTGGATCTTGTCGGGCGCCAACACTTACTCCGGGACGACCACGGTCAGCGTCGGCGCTCTCGGCCTCGGCGTCGACTCGACGATGTCCGGCGGAGACGTCAGTTCGGGTCCGGTCGGTACCGGACTGCTGGTCGTGTCGAACGGTAGTTTGTTCGCCGACGGCGGCGATCGCGTACTCGACAACGTCGTGCGCCTGAACGGAGCGACGACGATGAACGTCGTCGGCTCTTACAGCCTCACCTTGAACGGCGGCCTAAGCATCGGCGCGACGACTTCGAGTACGATTCCGGCGATCACCAATTCACTTCCGCAAGGCAAACTGTTCACCATCAATTCACCGACGCTGACGGGGCCCGACACGGCGACGCGCAACATCATCTTCAACGGCGGCGGCGATACGATCTTGAACGCCGCGGTGTCGGATAGCACGGCCGGCGGCGTCGTGAATCTGATCTACAACGGCTACGGCGGTCTGACCCTCGGCGGCTCCAATGGACCGAGCACATATAGCGGCGATACGACGCTCTCGAGCGGCACGCTCCGCATCGGCGTCGATGAAGCGCTGCCGAGCGGAGTCGGCAAGGGCGATCTCACGATCAATCCCGCCGAAGGTCTAACGGCCGTGCTCGATCTCAACGGCCACACGCAAACGCTGAACGGACTCGTCGCCTCGAGTCTCGGCCTGACGACGATCGACAACACGTCGGCGACGCCCGCGCATTTGATCGTCGGCGCGCGAGATTCCGCGGTCGCGTTCGTCGGCGGCCTCGCCAACAGCGGCGACGGAACGCTGTCGCTGACGAAAACCGGTTCCGAGACCGCAATCTTCTCTCAGGGCGTGTTCGCACACCGAGGTTCCACGGTCGTCGAAGGAGGCGTTCTGAGGCTGGCCGCCGACGTGACGGCGACTTCCTCTCTCGAGGTCGTCGGCGCGGGAAGCATGTTATCGCTGACCGGCGGGTTGAGCGGGGCCGGCGGAATCGCCGCGGTCCGAGTCGGCGGCGGGGCGACGTTGTCGTTGCTCGACGGCGCAGGTGCGAGACTCTTAAATTTGACGACCCTCGATCTCGGCTCGATCGGAACCGGAACGACGACGCTTCGGCTCAACGTCGGCGACCTCGACGCCGCCGGCGACGGGGCGCAGACCGATTTGCTGCGACTGCTGAACGGCGGAACGCTGTTGTTGGGCAACACCGTCACGTTCGACTTAAGCGACGCCGGTCTCAACCCGGGCACAACGTATACGTTGCTGGAGTCGCTCGGGGGCGGATTGCTCGCAGGATCGCTCGCAGCAAGCGACTATTTGCTCGGCAACGCCCCGGGCGGGTTTACGTCGCTGTCGCTGAACGTGACGGACAACGTCGTTCAACTAACGACCGGGACGCTCGTGACGGGCGATCTCTTTTGGACGGGAACGGTTAACGCCGCTTGGAACGCCGATCTCGCCAATTGGTCGTCGTCGAAAGGGGGCTCTGCGGCGGCGTCGCTACCGGGAGCCGGCACGAACGTGGTGTTTCAGGCCGATTCGGCCGTCGGCGGCGGCGAACTCGCAACGACGTTGGAGCAAAACTTTCGTATCAACTCCATGCGTTTCGAAGCGAGCACTGATCCGACGGACACGCCGACCGCCGTGACGATTGCAGCCGGCGCCGATCCGGTCTATCGCTTGCAGATTGCGCCGCAAGCCGCGACCGACGGCATTCTGTTGGCGGCCGGCGGTCCCCAGAACGTGGAAATCGCCGCCCCGCTCAAGCTTGGGGCGTCGCAAACGTGGACGGTCGCCGACGCCGGCGCTCAACTGACGATTTCAGGTCCGCTTTCGGGCGAAGGCACGCTTTTGACCAGCGGAACGGGTACGGTCTCGATCACCTCCGCCGCGTCAGGCACGTTCGCGCTTTCCGAGGTCGTCGTACAAGCCGGCGCGCTGGCCGTCGGAGATCTCAATGCGCTGGGCAATGCGGCGCTGGGTAACGCAGCGCCGATCACGGTCGAAGCCGGCGGACTATTTTATTACTCCGACTCGACGGCCGGAAATTTCCTGAACGACATCACGCTTGCCGGCGGAACGTTGTCGGCGGCCGGCGCGAATCACACCTACGGCGGGCACGTTTCCGTTGTCGCCGATTCCCTCATTAGCACGCGCGATGCGGGAACCACGCCGACGACGGTGCGTACGATTGTGTTGTCGGGTGAACTGAGCGGCGCCGGCGGCCTAACTTTGCAGGGCAATCCGGCGATTGCCGCCGGGAATTCCGTGACGGGTACCGTCGTTTTGATGACGGCTAATCCAAACTGGACCGGCGGGGCGACGATCGAGCAAGGGGCGTTCGATCTCCGAAACGAACTGAGCCTCGGTACGGGCCCGGTGACGATTCATACCGGCCGCATCTTGTTCAAAGGCGCGACCAACAGCACATGGAACATGCTGGCCGGCGGGTTGACGATCGACGGCGCGACCGGCAACGCCGTCGGTGAACTGCATTCCGACAGCCAAGGAACCGCAGGCCAGTTCACTACGAATCTCGTCGGCGACATCGCACTCGGCGGCGGCGGAGCGGCGCCGATTCTCAGGCTTTATCAAACCGACGTCTCAAGCAACTTCCGTATCAGCGGCAACGTGCTTCTCCGAGCCGATGCGACAATTCACAGCGTTGGAGCGGCAACGGCCTACACCGGCCAAGAGAACGTCGTCGCGGGCGTGATCTCCGAGGCCGGCCCGGGCTTCGGTTTGAACGTGAACAGCGACACGACTTGGGGGCAATCGCGGTATCAAGTGCTGCGCCTCGACGGAGCGAATACGTTTAGCGGCGGCATCTTCGTCCGCGCCGGCGTCTTGGCGTATTCCACGGTGAGCGACAACGGCGGCGGCCCGAGCAATCTGGGACAAGGTACCGACGGGATTTCCTTACAGGGGGGCATCCTCCGCTTTGTCGGCACGACCGACCAGACGACAAATCGGGCCATTAAGCTCTTGGCGAGCAGCACGCTGGATGCGAGCGGCGAGAACGGCGCGGTAATTACCTACCGCGGCGACATCGACGCCGCATCGTCGGCAAGCACGCTCACGCTCGTCGGAACCGGGAGCGGAACGATCAGCGGTAAGATCGTCCAATCGGGAACTTCGACCGATCTCACGGTAAGTTCCGGAACGTGGACGATCAGCGGCACCGCAAACAATTTTTCCGACGACGTCTTTGTCACGGGCGAAACGTCGGTGCTGAACCTCGCCGCGACGGGTACTTTGAACTACGGCAATACTTCCAGCAACGGACTCTATGCCCGCGCGGGCGGCACCATCAATCTTTTGGCCGACGACGTTTCCGGGGTCGGGGCCTCCGGCGGGCTCGATTACATTCTCACCGACTCCGGCGTCGGCACGTTCAATACCAACACCTTCCGCATCGCCACGCCGCGCATCGACGTCGGCACGTCGACGCTGGGTAACGAAGGGCGCTTCATCGGTTCGGGTACGATCGACGTGCAATACACCGGCACGACCTACTCAGGCGGCATTCGCACGTTCCGCGGCTCGATCTCCGCCAACTTGGCAGGCACCGCGAGCTTCTTGAAGCAAGGACTCGGCGAAGTCGTTCTTTCCGGAAACAACTCAGGCTTGGTCGGCACGGTGGCGACGCGACTCGATTCCGGCAGCCTCGTGCTCGACTTCACCGGCGACAACAATTCGAAGCTCAACGTCAACGCCGTGCTCGATCTCCGCGGAGTGACGTTGCGGATGATCGGCAATGCGACCGTCGACTCCGTTCAAACGGTCCCCAGTACGACGCTGGGCAACGGCGGGGCAAGCCGGTTGGAAATCGTGCCGAGCGCGGATCGCTCGGCAACGCTCGCGCTCGGCACGATCGGTCGCAGCAACAACTCCAGTGACGGCACCTTGCGCATCGTCGCCCCGGCCAACGGATTTGTGACGTCGACCACGAACAACGGTTCCGCAGGGCTGCTCGGTGCGTCGGGCTATGTCACGATCGAAGACGGCACCGGAACCTATTTCGCCGTAAACGATCAATCGGTCGTCGACGGCGACGGCAACTTCGTTTCCGGCAACATCGTCGCGCTGAAGTACGCGGCTGCGAAAAACGACGTCGCAGCCTGGGCTCTTGGCGATCACGTCACCGACGACGCGGCAGGCTTCGCCGGCGCGCTCGCCGGAGCCAACATCAACAGCTTGCGATTCAACGCGGCCGTCGGGTCGACGTTGACTTTGGAAGCGGGCGGCGGACTCAACATCGCAAGCGGCGGCCTGTTGATCACCGGCGAAGTCGTCGGCCCGACGGCGATCCTCGGGGGGACGATCTACACGTCGACGACCGAATTAATCATCACGCACGACGCCGTCGCGCAACCGCTCACGATTTCCTCTTGGATTCGCCAGAGCAACGCGCTCACCAAGTCGGGCGAGGGGACGCTCATTTTGAACGGCACCAATACCTATGAGCAAGAAACGGAATTGCAAAACGGAACGCTCATCGCGGTGGGCGGGCACGCCGTCGGCGATCTCTCATTAGTCAATCTCTCCGACGATCATGCGACGATGTTCCAAATTCTCGACGATGAGACGATCGGACGACTCGCGGGCGGCAACGCTGCCGTCGGCACCGAGATCGGCGTCGTCGATTTCGGCGTTCACACCCTCACGGTGAACCAAACCGGGAGCACGACGTACGCCGGCGTTCTGCAGGGAACCGGCCGCTTTGTGAAACAAGGCGTCGGTAATTTGGCTCTGACCGGCAATACCCAAAGCGGGTTCACCGGCGATCTCATCGTCAACGAAGGCTTGCTCTACGTCGGCGGATCGACCGGACGCCTCAGCGGAGTCGCCGCGTTTACCATCAATAAATCCGGCGCATTCATGGTCGACAACAACGACAACTCCTCCCCGAACGATCGCATCGCAGACAATGCCGCGTTCAACCTCCACTCGGCCGACGGAACCTTTTCGGGCGAGTTCAAACCGCGCGGGCTCACGATGCGCACCGACGACAACAACTCCAATGAAACCGAAACCATCGGATTGCTGACGTTCGGCAGCGGGGCGAGTTACGTCTCGCTGGAAACGGGCACCGGCTCCAACTCCTTCACCGGCTATCTGGCCGCCGATTGGCTCCGAAGCGGCGGCGCGACGCTCAGCGCTCGCGGTGAGCAACTTGGAGCGACGAGCGGCCCACGCACGCAGTTCAAGATTGTCGACGGCGACGCCGAAGCGGCATTTATCACGTCCGGCAACTTGGTCGGCGGCTCAGGAACCGCGGGTACGCCGACCCGCAGCATCGTCCCCTGGGCCATCGGCCAATCGTTTGGTTCGGCGAACTTGTCCGATTCAGACATGGGCGACACGTTCGTGACCTATGTCGACGACGTCGGCCTAGTGCCGCTCGACTTGGCGACCGACTATCGAACGTTCTCCTCCAAGACGTCGATTCAAGACAACATTCGCGAGTCGCTCGCGAACGATCTGCTCGGCCTTATAGGTCAGTCGATCAATTCCTTGGCCGTGCACAACATGAACACCGCCGCGTCGACGATCCAACTGCTCGGCGGCGGGGCCGGCCAGTCGCTCGTCAACAACACCGGCGCTTTCCTCTTCACGCAGAACACGGCCTCCGACGCTTCGTCGTCGCACAACTTGATTCTCGACGGCTTTGACGCCGGAGTTTTGGTCGGAGGCGACGAGTACGTGTTCTTCGTCGTTAACCCGAACGCCGACGAGTCGACCACGGCCCGACTCACCGCCGCGATTCGCTCCCCACTCGGTTCCGCCGCAGATATCACGAAATCGGGGCGCGGCACTCTCGTACTCACCGGGCTCAATACGGCCGGCGGCGGCACTTTCGCCACGACGATCAATGAAGGCATTCTGGAAATCGCCGACCTCGACAACATTGGCGGAGCCGCGGGCGAACTCAACTTCGCCGGCGGAACATTGCGCCTCGCGGTCGGCTTTTCCGACGGCGATCTGTCCACGCGCGCGATCGTCTTTCAGCCGGGGGGCGGGGCGATTGACGATCAAGGCCGCGATCTCACGTTCGCCGCAGGCCTCGGAACCGGCCTCGGCGGCTACACCAAGCTCGGCGGAGGCCGGCTCACGCTCAACGCCGCCGCCGACTATCTCGGCTCGACTCAAATTCTAGGCGGCTCCGTGTACCTGAACGCCGACGACGCGATCGGCCGGGGCGATCTGACGCTGGCCGACGGGACGACTCTCGAAATCGGCTCCCATTCGATCGATGTCGGGCTCGTGACCTTGCAGGGCGTAGGGGCGACGCTGAGCGGAAGCGGCGCCGTCCATGCTTCGCGCGGCTTCGTTGTCGAGAGTAACGCCTTCCTTTCAGCTCAGCTAAGCGGCGACGGCGGTTTCTTAAAAACGACGGCTTCCGAAGCCTACCTGGTCGGCATGAATTCATTTTCCGGAACTGTCGAAATTCGGGGTGGCGCGCTCTATTTCAACTCCGTCACCCCGGTCGGCGGCGGCCCCAGTGCGCTCGGCGCGCCGTCGAGCGGCGAGGCCGGAGTGATTCGCATGGGGCTCGGTTCGGCCGTGACCGAACTCAACTACGTCGGCTACGGCGACACGACCGACCGCGTCATCGGGATGCAAGGCGGTTCCTCCGGATCGGTGACGATCGTCGCCGACGGAGGCGGCGGCCTTGTGCTCGGCGGCGTGACCGGGCTGGCGACGGGCACGAAGACGCTCACGTTGCGCGGCAGTTCGCCGTACGACAACGGCGTCGGTCGCATCGTCAACGGCGCGGCGGTCATCAACGTGCTCAAGGATCAAACGACGACGTGGGAGCTTTTGGAGGCGAACGCCTATACCGGAACAACCTGGATCAATCAAGGAACCCTACGCATGCGCGCCGATCAATTCCTGTCCGGCGCTCTCTACTTCGGCAATGCCAATTCGGTGACGACCGGCGGCTTGCTCGATTTGGCCGACGTCGACGCGTCGTTCGGCTCGATGATCGTCCAAATCAACAACTTCATGGAGGTCGCGCGCGTCAACGTCACGTCCGGTCACACGTTGGAACTGCGCGGCAACGTTCGCATCGGGAGCACGGCGGGCGGTTCGCTCACGCAGTTCTCCGCCTCGGGGGGCGGCTCGTTCGTGGTCGACAATCCGAACAATAACGGGCTCTTCGAAATCGGCGGCAATGTCAGCGCGGGCAACCGGGCCATTGCCGATTTCACCGGTCTGAGCTCGTTCACGGTGCTGCTCAATCCGATGAACGGTACTTTCCGCGTGAACCCGGCGAGCGGAACCAATGTCGACGGCGCTTACTCGACGATGTACTTGCCGACCATGGGCGCCGGCGACGTCATGATCCGGGCGAATGTCTTCGCCGTCGGGATGGGGGGCCAAAACAACGGCTCGGTCGGTCAACTTAACTCCGTGTTTCTGGGCGTCGGCGTCAATACAATTCACGCCAACATGATCAACATCGGCACCGGTAGCCGCGACGTCGGTTCGGTCGCCTTTCAAGGACCAGGTAGTATCATCGTGCGCGCGGCCGACGGAGTATCTCCGGCCGCCTTCAACATGGGTACGAGTACCGGCACGACCGGCATCACCGGCGCGCTGGGCAATTCGTTCGACGTCACCGGACACGACGCCGATTTGCTGTTCTCCACTGTCACGATCGGAACCCAAAACCGCACGAACGTGCTGAACAACTACTTTGGATTCAACCAAGGCACGCTCGTGATGGAAAGTCTCATGATGTCGACAAAAGGCTCCGGCGGCAGCACGACGACAAGCACGATGGACCTCGGCGGCGGTGTGGTGACGATCGGCGCCGGTTCGGGCGCCGCCGTCACGCTGGCGACCAACACGGGCCCCGGCTCGGCGGTGGCGTATCTCAACATCATCGGCTCGCAGGTCAGCGTGACGGGCGACATCGTCAAGGGAGCGAACTCGGGAACCGGCACCTCGGCGGCGACGCTAAAGCTTTCCGGAACGACGTCCGTTCTTGATCTAAACGGCTTCCAAATTGGTTCCGCCGCGGGCACGATCGCCTTCATTGCCGAGGCCGGCACCTTGCGAAATCTGGCCGAGCTGAACGGCGGCGCGTCGTTCGTCAAATCGGGCGGCGCGTTCGACCGGCTCACGCTCGACACCGCGAACGCGTACACCGGCTCGACGGAGGTAAACTACGGAACTCTGCGCGTCGCGCACGATCAAGCCTTAGGCGGCGCCGGCGCCGGAACGACCGTCGCGCAGTTTGCGGCGTTGGAGTTGGCGGGGGGAATCGCCGTCGGCCCGGAGGCCCTTTCGATCGAGGGAGACGGCATTTTTGGAGCGGGAGCTTTGCGCAACGCCTTCGGCGATAACAGCTATGCGGGCGCGATCACGATCACCTCGGCGGCGCGAATCAACTCGGATTCCAATACGCTCATTCTCTCGGGCGGTCTTTCCGGCGAGGCCGTGCCGCTGACGTTCGGCGGACAAGGAAATGTTGTCATCGCCGGGGGCAACATCGGCATCGGCGGCGGGACGCTAACTAAAGACGGCGGCGGTGCATTGTCGCTCAATATCGTGGCCGACTATTCGGGAGCGACCACGGTCGCAAGCGGGACTTTCAACGGCGACGGCGCGTTGGCCAACTCAAATTTGGTCGTTCAAGGCGGAGCGACGCTGAGCGCCGGCTACGACGCCGACGGAATGAATAACAACGGCGTCGGCGCCCTGAGCGCGGCCTCGGCGGAGTGGAACGACGGCGCGCGCTTCGTCTTCGACTTCGCCGGCGTCGATTCGACGACGACGTCGGCGGGAACCGACTGGGATCTGCTCAGCATCACCGGTTCGCTCACACTCGACCCGTCGGCGCTCTACGCAGTCGACGTATTCGCCTGGACCGGCGCGGACGGTGTCTACGGCGCGAACGCCGGAGCGATCGAGTCGGTTTTCGATCCGAGCGCGATCGTGAGCGACGAAGTCGACGACGACTCGACGGACCGCTATGCGTACCGCTGGCTCTGGGTTGAGGCGGATTCGCTCACCGGCATCACCCAAGAGGGCGTGCTTCAGAACTTCCTCGTCGACTCGTCGGGCGTGTTCGGCGACGGAGCCGGCTATTCCGCGGCGCCCGCCGGCAGCTTCTGGGTCAGTTCTTACGGCGGCAATCTCTATCTCAACTACAGCGCCGTTCCCGAACCGGGCAGCTTGATTCTCATCATCTTCGCTGGTCTCGGATCGGCTCTCTACCAACGCCGACGGCTGTCTAACACTTTGTCGAACAGATGCCGGATGCCCAAGAAGTCACTTAAATAGCATAGCATAGCATTGCCAAGCCATTCATCGCGTTGCTGCTCTTTCAATTTGTGCGGTACTAGTCTTCACCAGCCGGCGATTCAGCGTCTTTTTGCATCGAGCGACCGGCGCCGCTTTGTAGAAATTGTTGCCTACCCGTCTGTTCCCTCGCGTCATCGCGGGCGAGCCTGATCGGAAGGAGACCGGATGCCGGCGGCAAATGAGATGCACCTCACGGATTGAGCACACGCATTGGCGCCGCGGACACGACAAGTTGACCGTCGGCCGCTCAATCAGCCGTCGATTTTTTGATGCCGCTCGACTCAACGGCGTGAGGATTGCGGCATTCGACGATAGCACATTAAGCCGAAGCGGAGTCGCGCATGCTTGCCATTGAAGTCGTTCCCCTAACAGCGGGGACCGCGAAACTCGCCGAACGCGAAGAGCCGGTGTTGAGCGAGGGCTCGGTGCTCGTTGAAACGCTGGCTATCGGCGTTTGTGGGACTGATCGCGAGATCGTCGCCGGCAATTACGGTCGGCCGCCGCCTGGCGAAGCTAATCTGGTACTTGGCCATGAATCGCTCGGCCGGGTCATTGAGGCGCCTGCCGGATCCTCCGTCGCCGCGGGAGATTTGGTCGTCGCCATCGTCCGCCGGCCCGACCCGGTGCCTTGTGCGAACTGCGCCGCGGGAGAGTGGGATATGTGTCGCAACGGCCGTTATACCGAATGCGGCATCAAGGAGCGTCACGGGTTTTGCAGAGAACGATTTCGGATCGAGCCGGAGTTCGTGGTCAAGCTCGCCCCGCATCTTAAGAAGACCGGAGTGCTCTTGGAGCCCGCGAGCATTCTCGCGAAGGCCTGGGAGCACATCGACTACATCGGCCGCCGCGCTCGGTGGCTACCCAAGGTCGCTCTTGTCACCGGAGCGGGACCGGTCGGGCTCCTTGCTGCGCTGATGGCCAAGCAACGTGGTCTTGACGTCATCGTCTTCGATCGGGTCGAGTCGGGCCTCAAGCCCGAGCTTGTCCGGCGCTTGGGCGGTAAGTATGCGACCGGCGACGTGGAAGAACTTGGCACCACGGCCGACGTCATTGTTGAGTGTACGGGCTATGGACCTTTGGTGTTCAAGTGCATGCGGCAAACGCCTCCGGGAGGCATTGTGTGTCTTACGGGCATCTCGACGGCGGGCCGGAAGCTGGAGATCGATCCCGGGCTGATCAATCGTGACGTTGTCTTGGAAAACGATGTGATCTTCGGCAGCGTCAATGCGAATCGAAGGCATTACGAGGCGGCTGCCAAATCACTGGCCGCCGCCGATCCCGCTTGGCTTGAGCGAATTATCTCACGTCGACTGCCGCTTTCGGCTTGGCGAGACGCGCTGCAGCCGATGCCCGACGCCGTAAAGACCGTCATCGATTTTACACAGGACCGCTTGCCCAATGACTCGTAATCGGGCGACTGACAACTTCCGTCAACGATCGTGCCCAACAGGCGCAACATGGCTCAACCACTAGAAGACTACGCGTTGATCGGCGATTGTCAGACGGCGGCTCTCGTCGGACGCGACGGATCGATTGACTGGCTCTGCTTGCCCTACTTCAGTTCCGGCGCTTGTTTCGCCTCATTATTAGGTAATCGGGAACACGGGCGCTGGAAGATCGCTCCGCGGGACGTCGTGAGAACGACGCGACGGTATCGCCGCGGTACTTTGATTCTAGAAACCGAATTTGAAACGCCGGACGGGGCCGTGACGCTTGTCGATGGGATGCCGCCGCGGAGCGAGGAACCGGATTTGGTTCGTATGGTCGTCGGGCGCCGCGGCACGGTTACGATGCAAATGGAACTGACGATCCGGCCGGACTACGGCTCAATCGTCCCTTGGGTCCGGCGAACGGAACGGGGAATTCGGGCGATCGCGGGGCCGGACAGCTACTTGCTCGACTGCGGCGTGCCGCTGCTGGGCGAGAACCTATCGACGGTCGCGACCTTCGAGGTTCAAGCGGGAGATCAAATTCCGTTCGTCTTCATGTGGCATCCGTCGCATCAAGCGGCGCCGGAACCGCTCGATGCGGCGACGACGCTCGAGGCGACGCAAAAGTGGTGGAGCGATTGGTCGAGTCGTTGCACCTACGAGGGACCGTGGAAGGAGGCCGTGCTTCGCTCGTTGATCACCCTCAAAGCCTTAACGTTCATGCCGACGGGCGGCATCGTGGCGGCCGCAACAACCTCGCTGCCCGAGCAACTCGGCGGCGTACGCAACTGGGACTACCGCTACTGCTGGGTCCGCGACGCCACGTTCACGCTCTATAGCCTCTTGAACAACGGATATACGGAAGAGGCCTCCGCCTGGCGGCAGTGGCTATTACGCTCCGTGGCCGGCGATCCGGCGCAGATGAACATCATGTATGGAATCGGCGGTGAGCGTCGTTTGACCGAGGTCGAATTGCCCTGGCTACCCGGATACGAACGGTCGCTTCCGGTGCGGATCGGCAACGCCGCGCATAGCCAGTTTCAACTCGACGTGTTCGGCGAGCTTATGGACGCTTTGTTTCTAGCCCGACAGGCGGGCTTAGAGCACGATGAGAACTCGTGGCGCGTGCAAACGCTGCTCATGCGATTCTTGGAAAACGCTTGGAAAGAGCCTGACGACGGCATCTGGGAAATCCGCGGCCCTCGCCGGCACTTCACGCATTCCAAGGTAATGGCTTGGGTCGCCGCCGATCGGATGATCAGAACGGTCGAAGAGTTCGATTATGAAGGACCACTTGATAAATGGAAGGCCTTGCGAGCGCAGATGCACGATGAGATCTGTCGTGAAGGTTTCAATGCAACGCGGAACACGTTCGTGCAGTCGTACGGCGGCGAGGAGCTTGACGCGAGTCTGCTGATGTTGCCGCTGGTGGGGTTCTTGCCGCCGGACGATCCCCGCATGCGCGGCACGGTCGAGGCGATTGAACAGGATTTGCTTTGCGACGGATTTGTCGCCCGCTATCCGACGAAACAGGACGTCGACGGGCTGCCGCCCGGAGAAGGCGCCTTTTTGGCTTGCACGTTCTGGCTCGTCGACAATTTGATCTTGTTGGGGCGTCGCCGCGATGCTGAAAAGCTGTTTGAGCGGCTCTTGGGGTTGCGCAACGACGTCGGCTTGCTCTCGGAAGAGTACGACACGTCGGCCGGCCGCTTGGTAGGCAATTTTCCGCAGGCGTTTTCGCACATCGGACTTGTCAACACGGCGCGAAACCTCACGACCGACCATTCACCTGCACAACAACGAAGAACCAAGAGCACGCGTCGTTGAAGTGACGCGGTCCGACGAGCGCCCTTTAGTACGACGAGCATGAAGTCATGCGCTGTTCGGCCTCCTAATGGATTCGTCTATGGGATCGGTTTTAAATCTCGGTAAGCCGCAGCGCGAGCTCACGATTTTACAGGAGCTTACGTTGGCGATGTTGCCGACGCTCGTAGTCCTAACGCTGCTGGCTTTTGTGGAGGCATTTAGCCGGCAGCGTGTGATTTTTGCATCGCTTGCCTCAAGCGCGTTTCTCATCTATCTCGATCCGCACCATCCGACGAATTCCGTGCGTTCAATTGTGTGTTCGCATCTCATCGCCGCCGTGAGTGGAGCGGCGACGAACTGGAGCTTTGGCGAGGGCTACCCGGCCGCGGCGGTCGCCATGATTGTGACGATCGGCGGTATGATCGCCGTAAACGCCGTACACCCGCCGTCGGTTGGGACCTCGTTGACGTTCGCCTTTCGTCCGACCGACGTGACGGTGCTGTCGCTCTTCGTGCTTTGCTTGGCGGTCATCGCCGTACTCGTCATCCTCCAGAACGCGAGTTTGCGAGTTCTTAAGCGGTTGTCGTACCGCCGCTAGGCAATTCATCCACTTTTGCGCATCCGGTACGAGGGCCGAACAATGTCGTTGAAGCGAAACGAAAACGCTACGTCGGCTCGGCGAAGGGATGATGTCGCGGTCGAGTTTTGGGCGTTCGCGAAGCGGCCGCTCAACTGGCTCCTACCTGCCGCTCCGATTGCGCTATTGCTCGACAGTTTTGCCGGACCCGGAATCGCGACTTTCATCGCTGCTTCCCTAGCGATCATCCCCTTGGCCGGGCGTGATGGGGGATGCCACGCAGAATCTCGCGAAATCCCTGGGCGCGGGAATCGGCGGGCTTCTCAATGCAACTTTCGGCAATGCCGCGGAACTAATCATCGCGTTAACGATGCTTAGGCAAGGGTCGCAGATGTATCCGCTGATCAAAGCCTCGCTCACAGGTTCGATGATCGGGAACGCTTTATTCGTTCTAGGTGCGTCGTTTGTCGCGGGCGGCTTCCTCCATCGCCGGCAGAGGTTCAACCGTACCGCCGCCGGAATGGGGGCGACGCTGCTTGCGCTGGCTGCCGTCGGTTTGATCATACCGGCGATTTTCTATCATGTCGCACGCTCCGGTAAGGTCGCCGGTTTAGAACCCCATGCCGTCGAATTCCTTAGTGAAGAGATCGCCGTCGTTCTGGCGATCACATATCTCGTAAGTCTGGTCTTTACGCTGGTCACACACCGTGATCTTTTCGGCGCCGAGACGACTTCATCGAACGGCGGCGCTCGCAGCTCGCAGTGGCCCCAGATTATGAAATTGCTCGTGGCCACTGCCGTTACGGCGTGGGTAAGCCACGTGCTTGTCGGCGCGATTGAGCATGCGCGCGACGCTCTCGGACTGAACGAACTCTTTCTAGGCGCCGTCGTGATCGCCGTCATCGGCAATGCGGCGGAACACACGACGGCCGTGGTCATGGCCGTCAAGAATGAAATGGATGCGACGCTTCAAATTACGATCGGAAGTGCGATCCAAATTGCGTTGTTCGTCGCTCCGACACTCGTTATTGCCAGCTTGCTCATGGGGCAGTCACCTCCGTTGGATCTGCACTTCTCCCTCATGGAGACGATCGTCATTGCCGTAACCGTCGTGATTCTTGCGATTGTCGGTCAAGACGGCGAATCGAATTGGCTGGAAGGAGTCGTCATGCTCGCGGTCTACGGGATCATCGCCCTGGCGTTCTTTAACTTGGGATAAACTAATTTCAGGGCATTCGAGTCTACGCAGGGCGGACCGTCTGGCGGCGCCCAGCCGCTCCGTCCGCCGTCGTTTGCCTGTCGGCGATAGACTTTCGATCATCCGGAATACACCTGACGACAGTGTGATGCCGGGGTGTGCGGAAGCAAACTTCGTAAACGACGGCGACCGCTCGATGAACTTCGGCAAGCAGGCGGTGATTATCGGCGAAGGACCGGCCGGCTTAACCTCGGCGTCTGAACTGCCGACGCGGACAGATATTCGACCGCTCGTCGTCGAGCGAGGGGCCCCTCGCCGTTTCCACGATGCCCGTTCCATCGCTCGTTCGAACAGGGTTAGCGAGAGTCGGCCTAGCGACGCCTCCGGCCGAACCTGCGAAAAGCGAATCGCCGTGGAAAACTCGCGTGCGTCGGCGATATCATGTTTATCGGCGTCACGGCCGCCCGGGTCGGGCCGTGAGTCGGCCTGTTGTCGAGTCGTTAAAACTCCTGAGAGACGGATATGTCCCATAGCGCACCCACCGCGAATCCGCCGAGACGCCGGGTATTTCGCCATTTGCTCAAGAGAATGACCGCGCTCGTCGTCGTTGGAGCCGGCCTCGCGCACTCTCTATGTGCGGTCGTCGCCGAAGAGATAACGAAGAAACCGCGTCGACCGAATATCGTCGTTATCCTTGCGGACGACTTCGGCTATGGAAGCGCCGGGTGCTATGGCGCGAATCCCGAGTTGGTTCGTACGCCGCAGCTGGATCGCTTGGCGAAAGAAGGTCGGCGATTTACCGACGCCAATACGACGTCGTCCGTCTGCTCGCCGACGCGCTACTCGCTGTTGACCGGCCGGTATTGCTGGCGCACTTCGCTCAAACACGGCGTGCTCGGCACCTACTCGCCGCTGCATATCGAAACGACGCGCTGGAATATCGCGTCGATGCTCAAGCAGCAAGGCTATGCGACGGCCGCCGTCGGCAAGTGGCATCTGGGCTACGGAACGGCGGACGATTCGCCGAAGTGGCAGACCGATTACACGGCCGAACTCTCGCCGGGGCCGCTTGAGATCGGCTTCGATTATCACTTCGGCGTGCCGTCGAATCACGGCGACATGACGGGAGTGTTCGTTGAAAATCGCTTCGTCTACGGATTGCGCTCCGGGAAGATTCCGACCGGCGCGAAGCTTGCCGGCCCGACGACGGACGACGACGACTATCAGGCCGACTACACGGCCGCCGATACGGAGAGCGGTCGTCGCGAACCGCTGGAGATCGATGCGCCGCGCCGCAAGAACAAGCGCGTGATGCAGGTGCTGACGGAGAAAGCGATCGACTGGATCGAGCGACAATCGCCCGACGCGCCGTTTTTTCTCTACTTTACCCCGGTCGCCGTGCACAACCCCGTCACGCCCGACGACGACCTGGCCGGCAAAAGCCGGGCCGGGCTTTACGGCGATTGGATTCACGAACTCGACCGCAGCGTCGGCGGGTTGCTCGACGCGCTTGATCGGCGCGGCCTAGCCGACGACACCCTCATAGTCTTTACCAGCGACAACGGCGGAGTCTTCAAACCGCAGAACAAGGAGCAGTTGCAAACCAAAGCGATCGAAGCCGGGTTGAAGACGAACGGCGTCTGTCGAGGCGGCAAGCACGACGTTTGGGAAGGGGGCTTCAAAGTGCCGCTCTTAGTGCGTTGGCCCGGCCGCGTCCCGGCCGGCACGACTTGCGACGCGATGATCAGCCTCGTCGATCTGCCGGCGACGACGGCCGAATTGATCGGTGCGTCGCTGCCGCCGGCCGACCAGGCCGCGGAAGACGGCCGTAGTTTCCTGCCGGCTCTGTTGGGCAAGTCGGACCAAGCGCGCGACGACATGATCGTCCATAGTTCCGACGGCATCTTCGCCATCCGCCGTGGGTCGTGGAAATTTATCGAAGGAGCGCCTGCGGAAGGGACGAAGCAAGCGGCCCGCAAGCAGAACGACCCTCAGTGCCGGCCCCAACTTTACGACACGCGACGCGATCCGGCGGAGACGACCGACGTCGCCCCGGCCAATCCACAGGTCGTCGCGGAGTTAAGCGCGTTGCTCGAACGCTATCGCAACGGGGGATTTAGTCGCGAACTGCCGCCGATTCGTGAAAAGCCGGCGCCAAAAGTCGCGGTGCTCGAACCGATCAGCGGGCGCTCCCTGGTCGACGAGAAGCTCGCGCCGATTCCGGGAACTCCGGCGCGCGCCGCGCTCGGGCGCTGGACCGCGGTCGACGGAGCGCTCTGGGGCGCGCAGTTGCCGCGCGATAAACAAGGAGCGACGTTCCAGATGCCGGCGTCGTTCGACGACGCGGTGATCGACTACGAGATTTGCTTTCGTGGGGCCGATCGCCACTCCTTGCGCATCGAGAGCGCGGATCGTCGCGGCAGCTTCCGCGTCGAAGTCTCGCCGCGGCACGTCGGACTGACCAAGAACCCGTCGCGGGGCGAAGAGCAAGCGGCGACCGAACCGCTCGCGCGGAAGACGCTCGAACTCGAGCGCGACGTCTGGTATCCCGTGCGCATCACGATCCGCGGGCCCAAGGCCATGGTGCAAGTCAACGACACCGTGATCGAAGGCGGACACGCCGTCGTCGACGATCGGAAGCAGGCTGTGAACATGTTGGTGTTCGGCGCGTCGGCGGGCTTTCGCCGGCTGCGCGTCGTCGAATAACCGCGCAAAAGAAACGGCGACGACCTCGCAAAAGAGCGTCGCCGCCGTGGCTGATCGCAGACCGCTTCAGGTCCGCCGTTAATAAAACCCGATGCCGAAGCCCGGGCGATAACCGTAGCCGTAGCCGAACGGCGAATACCCGTAGCCGCGGTACCCGCCGTAGTAGCCGGGATAGCCGTAGCCGTAACCTCGGTAGCCGTAGCTAAGCCCCACGCCCAAGCCGATGCGCGCCGCGGCGCGCACGCCGGCGCGGAGAACAGGGCGACGGTAGTAAGCCGCCTCCGTCGTCGAGGGGGCGACGCTCGCTCCGAAGACGCCGAGCATCGCCAATGCCAGCACGATCCGCTTCATTAGAAGCTCCTCATAAAGTCCGAGCCGTCTCACCCCTCTGCGAGAGCGGCTCAAGTTCAGTGAGGAATTCTATGCAGGGCGTGCGAGTGACATTTCGGTAAGCGAAGCGGCGTCGACTACTCTCGCGCGAGCTTGCTATAGGCCGCGGCGTAGCGGCGTCCCAGTTCTCGGTAGGCCGCGGAGTCGAAGTGAACCTTGTCGCCGCGGTGGCCGAGCCCTTCCGACGACACAAACGCCGTGCGCTCGACCTTGCTCGGCAGGTCGCGATGAGCGCGGTCGACGATCTTCTTCGGTTCGTCCCACGGCGCGTCGGCGAATTGCCCCATCTGGCCTGCGAGGAAAGGAACGTCGGGCGCGGCGAGTTCTTTTCGCAGCCGCGCGATCAGGTCGTGGAGCTTGGCTTCGTAGGCTTGTGCGAGTTCGAGCGAAGCGGAGTCGCTCTCTCCTTGATGCCAGAGAATGCCACGGAGCGTGCCGTCGCGGAGGGCGAGCTTGGCCCGCCGCATCGCGTCGTCCCAGGGATGCGACTTGGTCGGCGGATAAAACGTGCCCGGCGTCCAAGAATCGATCGGCGAGCCGCCGACGGCGCAGGGGATCAGCCCGACGGTGATGTCGGGATCGGCCTCGGCCACGATCGTGCCGAACGTTTTGCCGAGCCCTACGCCCGCCGAAGGCTTATCGAAGTGCAGCGGGTCGACCGCGGGCGCCCATTCGCCGGCTTTGTTCAGCATGAGCACGTGCGGGTGCGGAGTCGTGTCTTGCGGCTCCAAAGTTCCACGGCCGGCCATGTTCGACTGACCGACCAGGAGGAACAGATGAAACTTCTCTTTCGGCGGCGGCCCCGCAGGCTCGCTCGCTTCGGCGAGCGCACCGCAAAAGGCCAACGCCAGCCAACACCAAAGCAGCTTAGTCCGCATCGTTCTCATTCACCGTCGGTCGTGGGCGGGGCGATTGTTCGTCGCCTCAACGACCGGCGACGCCGGCAATGTACCAGAAATTCAGCGGGTCGTGTTCCAGCGATTCGACGCGGACGTCGCCGAATCCGCCGGCCGCGAGCATCTCAAGCGCTTTCGTCTTGCCCCACATCGCGCCCAGCCCCGGTCCGCCGTTGGCCAGCGACACCGACATGCAGTGCATACATGAAATTGTATAGAGAAACGTTCCGACCGGATGTTCGACGTCGTGATGCAAATGCCCGGACCCGGAGATGTCTTGCATCAGAAACGTGCCGTCGGGTCGCAGCGCGCGAGCGATGTTCTCCAGCACTTCGGCCGGCCGAGCCTGATCGTGAATAGCATCGAACGCCGTGATCAAATCAAAGGCCTGCGACTCTTGCATCGTCGCCAAGTCTTTCGCTGCGAAGCGCACATTAGTCAGCCCGCGTCGGCAAGCTTCGGCCGTGGCGGCGGCGACGGCTTCCTCCGAGGCGTCGAACCCTTGAAAGCGGCTGTTGGGAAAGGCCTCCGCCAGATGAATCATCGCGCGGCCGCTGCCGCAACCGACGTCGAGCACGTCGATGCCTCGCGCGAGCCGCTCGGCAAGGCCCGGCACGAGCGGCAAGATGTGCTCCTGCAAGCCGGCAACGACGCTTTGCATGCTCTCTTCCGCCATCACTTCATGAAAGCGGTTATAGGCGGAATACGGCACGCCGCGGCCGTGGTGAAACGCCTGCACGATGTGATCTTCGACGTAGCCGAGCACGGCGACCCACTGCGCGCTCACGGCCATATTGTTGGGGCTCGCCTTACGCGTCAGCCACGCGGCGTGCTCCGCCGGCAGTCGATAAAGCTTCGACTCCGGCGCGAACTCCACGATGCCGCCCGTGGTCATCGCCCCGAGCCACTCGCGCACATAGCGCTCGCTGAGGCCGGCCTTCTCGGCCAACCGCTCGCTCGTCACCGGCGGCAACTCGGCCATGATGTCGAACAACCCGGTGCGATGCCCGACGGAGATCATCAGCGCCAGGCCGGCGCCGTTCATCACGTCGAGCATTTTTTGAGCGAAGGCGTCCGTTTTGGTCTGATCGAGTTGCAGGGCGTGCGACGTGCACATGGCGAGCTCCTTCCGTTGCAGGGCGGCGTATTCAAGTCGGGCGAGCCGTGAAATCGCCTGAGCGAATTCGGGCACTCGATGTTACGGGCCGCCGCCGCTGTAATACACCAAATAACAAACGCTAATGGAGCGGCTTGTCCCCTCAGCTTGCCCACCCCCACAGCCGGCATAAAACTTGCCTAACCGTTAATCGTAGGCTAGGTAATAGCTCCGCGAGCGCAATGTCAGACGTTTCGTCACGAAGGCGTGCTGCGCGGCTATGCAATCGTGCAAGCCTTGGCATCACAGGCGGCGAGTGCCCTGGCTGTTAAATAACGGAATTTTCTCCTACTCCGGCGCTCCGTAAGGGGCGTTCGCACGTCGCCGCGCCACCTCCCCGCGACGCACGTGAACACTTGAGGTTCGCATGTCGATTCGCGTCGCTCTACATCATCATACGCGCTACCGTTACGACCGGCCGGTGCAGATCTTTCCGCAGATCGTCAGGCTGCGGCCCGCGCCGCATTGCCGGACGCCGGTGACGAGCTACTCGCTGAAGATTCAGCCCGATACGCATTTCATCAATTGGCAGCAAGATCCGCACGGCAACTTTTTGGCCCGCTTGGTTTTTCCCGAGAAGTCCGACATCTTCGAGTTTTCGGTCGACCTCGTGGCCGAACTCACCGTGATCAACCCGTTCGACTTCTTTCTCGAGCCGTCGGCGGAAAAGATTCCCTTCGCCTACGACGCGCAGACGGCCGAAGAGTTGCGTCCCTATTTGGCGACCCGGCCGATCGGCCAAAAGCTCGCCGAGTTTTTAGGAACGATCGATCGCACGCCGCGCGGCTCCGTCGACTTCCTCGTCGATCTCAATCGCAAAGTGCATGAGCGCGTCGAGTACGTCGTCCGCATGGATCCCGGCGTGCAGACTCCCGACGAAACGCTCACGCTCTCCAAAGGCTCCTGCCGCGACAGCGCCTGGCTGCTCGTGCAGGTCGCTCGGCATCTCGGCTTGGCGGCCCGCTTCTGCAGCGGTTATCTGATTCAACTCACGGCCGACGTCAAATCGCTCGACGGTCCGTCGGGCACCGCGGTCGATTTCACCGATCTTCACGCGTGGACTGAAGTCTTTCTGCCCGGCGCCGGTTGGATCGGGCTTGATCCCACTTCCGGGCTCTTCGCCGGCGAAGGGCACTTGCCGCTCGCCGCAACGCCCGATCCGGTGTCGGCCGCGCCGGTGACCGGCTCCGTCGAGCCGTGCGAGGCCGACTTCGATTTCGCCATGACAGTTACGCGAATTCACGAAGACCCGCGCGTCACGAAACCGTACACCGAAGAACAGTGGCAGGAGATCCAAACCCTCGGCCATCAGGTCGACGCCTCGCTCGCCGCGGGCGACATGCGGCTCACGATGGGCGGCGAACCGACGTTCGTCTCGATCGACGACATGGACGGCGCCGAATGGAACACCGCGGCTCTCGGTCCGCGCAAGCGCCGCCTCGCGGGCGAACTCATTAAGCGACTCGGCAAGCAATTCGCCGTCGGTCCGCTTTACCACTACGGGCAAGGCAAGTGGTATCCCGGCGAACCCCTGCCGCGCTGGGCGCTCAGCTGCTACTGGCGCAAAGACGGCGAGCTCATCTGGGAAAATCCCGATTTGATCGCCGACGACGAAGACAACTTCGGCCACACCGACGCCGACGCGCAGAAGTTCATTACCGAACTCGCCGAGCGGCTTAAGGTCGATGCGGAGCACGTCATTCCGGCGTTCGAAGACGCTTGGTACTACATGTGGAAAGAGCGCAAGCTGCCGACGAACGTCGACCCGCTCCAATCGAAGCTGTCCGACAAGACGGAGCGCGACCGATTGGCCCGCGTGTTCAATCAAGGCTTAAATAAGACAGTCGGCTACTGCCTACCGATCTGTCGCGACCACTACACCGACGGCGCCGCCTGGCGCAGCGGCCCCTGGTTCTTGCGGCAAGAAAACATGTTCTTGTTGCCGGGCGATTCGCCGATGGGCTTCCGCCTGCCGCTCGATTCGCTGCCCTGGGTTGCGCCGACGGACTATCCGCATATTTACCAGTCCGACCCGTTCGCCGATCGCGGGCCGCTGCCGAGCCGGCTCGATCTGCCGCGCTGGAAGCCGCAGCCCGGCGCTCCGCGCGCGGGCGCGCTGAACGGGCGATCCGGCAACGGCTACGGCAACGGGCATTATGACCCGACCGATGGTCGCGGCACGTTGCACGAGCGGCAGTGGGATTTAGCGGCTAAGGGGCCGCAAGGCACCGTCATTCGTCAACAGTACGGCGCAGGCTACGTCGGCGTCGACGACTACGACGCCGGCCTCGTCGCGCAACTGGAGCGCGACCGCGTCGCCTACGATCGGCTTGCGGCCATTCGTCCGGAGTCGGTTCCGATTCTCGAGCCGGGCAAATCGGCGAGCTTCGTCGTGCGCACCGCGATTTGCGTCGAGCCGCGCGAGGGCAAGCTCCACATCTTCATGCCGCCGCTCAGCCACGTCGAAGACTATCTCGACTTGGTCTTGGCCATCGAGCAGACGGCCGCGCAGCTCCAGATGCCCGTCGTCGTCGAAGGCTATATGCCGCCGCACGACGATCGGCTCACGTATCTCCGCGTGACGCCCGACCCCGGCGTGATCGAAGTCAACTTGCAGCCGGCCGGGAGTTGGGACGAACTCGTTCACAACACGACGACGCTCTATGACGAAGCCCGCCTCACGCGGCTCGGCACCGAGAAATTCATGCTCGACGGCCGCCACACCGGCACCGGCGGCGGCAACCATATCGTGCTCGGTGGTCGCACGCCGGCCGAAAGCCCGCTGCTCCGCCGCCCCGACTTGCTCCGGAGCCTCGTCTCCTACTGGCACAATCACCCGTCGCTGTCGTACCTGTTTTCCGGCTTGTTCGTCGGTCCCACGAGCCAGGCCCCGCGTGTCGACGAAGCGCGGCACGAAGCCGTGTACGAACTCGAAACGGCGTTCCAGCAATTGCCGAAGGAAACGTCGGTGCCGCCGTGGCTCACCGATCGCTTGTTCCGCCACCTACTGGTCGACATCACCGGCAATACGCACCGCGCCGAGTTCTGCATCGACAAGCTCTTCTCGCCCGACTCCAGCAGCGGCCGGCTCGGGCTCGTCGAATTGCGGGCCTTCGAGATGCCGCCCCATTCGCGCATGAGCCTCACCCAGCAACTCCTACTGCGCGGCCTGCTGGCGAAGTTTTGGCACCGGCCTTACGAGAAAGAGTTGGTTCGCTGGAGCACCGGCTTGCACGACCGTTTCATGCTGCCGCACTTCATCGGCGAGGATTTCGTCGACGTCTTGGCCGATCTCAACGACGCCGGCTTTGAATTCCGGCAAGAGTGGTTCGACGCTCACTTCGAATTCCGCTTCCCGTTCGTCGGCAAGATCGTGCAGCGCGGCGTCGAACTCGAACTGCGGCAAGCGATGGAACCGTGGCACGTGTTGGGTGAAGAGGGAAGTTCGTCGGGCACCGCGCGATTCGTCGATTCCTCGGTCGAACGCGTGCAAGTCAAAGTGACGGGGCTCGTCGATCCGCGCCACGTCGTCGCCGTGAACGGCCGCCGTGTTCCGCTGCATCCCACGGGCACGCTCGGCGAATACGTCGCCGGCGTACGTTTCCGCGCATGGCAGCCGCCGTCGTGTTTGCATCCGACGATCGGCGTTCACGCGCCGCTGACGTTCGACGTGATCGATACCTGGAACGAGCGCTCGATCGGCGGTTGCACGTGGCACGTGTCGCACCCCGGCGGACGCAGCTACGAGACTTTCCCGGTGAATAGCTACGAAGCCGAGTCGCGCCGCAACGCGCGCTTCTTCGCCTTCGGTCATACGGGCGGCAAGCGCGACATACCGGTCGAAGAACGCAACGACGACTATCCGTTTACGCTCGATCTGCGCCGTGCGACCGAGCGCGCTTATCCGGTGTGATTTGCCGAAGCGCACCCCGCACGCGGGCGTGCGCAGGTTTACACGAAGTCGCCGGCCGACTAAATTAAGGGAGTGCTCGAAGAAGGCGGGACGGGGCCACGCAAGCAATTGCCGCGACGGCGTCGATTAGGAACTCGTCTTCGTTCGAATGCCGGTCGTAAGGCAGTAGGCCGACGCCTCCGGCAGGGCGGATAATCGAACGACGACACGCGGGCCCGGACATGAGCGTAACCACGGAAGAAGCCGCACCGACGCGGCCTCCGGAAGATCTTTTAGCCGCCTATAAGTCGCCCCCCGGCGTGTTCGACGAAATGGTCGATCCCTCGGGCGCGTTGCGACCGGCGTGGCAGCGCCTCGTCTCTTCGTTCGAACAAATCGGCGGCGACGGCCTCAGCGAGCACAACGAGCAAGCTCGCCGTCTGCTGCGCGACAACGGCGTCACCTACAACGTCTACGGCGAAGCGGCCGGCGAAGACCGTCCCTGGGAACTCGATTGCGTTCCGCTGGTGCTTTCCAGCGCTGAATGGAACAAGCTCTCCGAGGGGCTCGCGCAGCGGGCCGCGTTGCTCAATCTCCTCCTGATCGATCTCTACGGTCGTCAGGATCTGTTGCGGCAAGGGCTGATTCCCGCCGACCTCGTGCTCGGGAACCCGGAATACCTGCTTCCCTGCCGCGATCTGCGCGTCCCCAACGATTGCTACCTACACCTTTTCGCCGCGCATCTCGGCCGCAAGCCCGACGGCTCCTGGCTTGTCCTCGCCGATCGCACGCAGGGCCCGTCCGGCGCAGGCTACGCGCTGGAGAATCGCTTGGTGATCTCGCGCGTGCTGGGCGATCAATTCCACGACGCCCGCGTGCGCCGTCATGCGACGTTCTTCAAGACGCTGCGCGAGTCGCTTGTTTCGATCGCCACGCGCCATCGCGAAAATCCGCGCGTCGTGCTGCTCACGCCCGGCCCTTCCAGCTCGGCCTACTTCGAAGACGTCTACCTCGCCCGCTACCTCGGCTACACGCTCGTCGAAGGGGGCGACCTCACGGTCCGCGACAACGCCGTGTTTCTCAAAACGCTCGGCGGGCTCTTGCCGGTCGACGTCGTGCTGCGCCGCTTGCAAGACGCCGATTGCGATCCGCTCGAGCTCTGCACCGACTCCATGCTCGGCGTCGCCGGCTTGGTGCAGGCCGCGCGCTCGGGCAACGTCGTCGTCGCCAACGCGCTGGGCAGCGGCATCCTCGAAGCGCCGGCGTTGGCGGCGTTCTTGCCGGAGCTGTGTCGCCGCATGCTCGGCGAAGAACTCAAGCTGCCGTCCGTCGCCACCTGGTGGTGCGGCCGCGACGAAGATCGCCGCTACGTGCTCGCCAATCTCGATCATTTGCTGATCAAATCCGCGCTTCTGCATCGCAGCCGCAAGCCCATCCACGGCGGCCGACTCTCGCAGGCCGAGCGAGAACGGCTCGTCGCGCAGATCGAGAAGCATCCGGAAGCGTTCGCCGCGCAGGAATTGGTCGAACGCTCGTCGGCGCCGATCTGGAGCAAAGGCGGCCTGCAGCCTCGGCACGTCGCCTTGCGCACGTTCGTCGCCGCTTCCGGCGACGGCTACGAAGTGATGCCCGGCGGACTGATTCGCGTGACGACCGATCCTCACGTTCCCGCCGTTTCGATGTCGGTCGGCCAGGGCAGCAAAGACCTGTGGGTGTTGTCGGAAGGTCCGGTCGCCCCGGTGTCGTTGCTGAAGCCGTACGGCGCGCCGGTCGAGCTGCGTCGCAGCGGCAACGACCTGCCCAGCCGCGTCGCCGACAACATGTTCTGGCTCGGCCGGCAGATTGAGCGGGCCGAAGGCATCGTCCGTCAGTGGCGCAGCGTGATCACGCGCTGGATGGGCGAATCGGAACCCGGCGCCGTCTCCGAGTTGCCCATCTTGTTCGACGCCCTGCTCCAAGACTGGATCGAAGACGGGCCGCGGGAGCGGTCCGGCGACGATCTCTATCGCAGCCGGCATCGCTTGTTGTTGCGTCTGCTCTACGACGAAAGCCGGCCCGATTCGCTCCGCTCGACGATTCAGTCGGCGCATCGCTTGGCGTCGATTATGCGCGATCGGCTGTCGATCGACAGTTACCGCATTTTGAATCGCTTGCGCGCGGAAATCGGCACGGGCGCGCCGCCGGCCGATCTCACGCTCGACGACGTCTTGCTCCAACTTAATCAGCTTATCTTTTTGCTCGCCGCCTTCAGCGGAATGGGCATGGAAAGCATGACGCGCGGGCCCAGTTGGCGGTTTCTCGATATGGGGCGGCGCATCGAGCGCGCGCAGCACACCGTACGCCTCTTGCACTCCGTCTTGGTGCGCCGGATCGCCGAGCCGACGCCCGTCATCGAAGCCCTGCTGGAGATCGCCGATAGCTCGATGACGTATCGTTCCCGTTATTTGTCGTCGATCCAATTAGCTCCCGCGCTCGATCTCGTCCTTACCGACGAATCGAATCCGCGTTCGGCGGCGTTTCAGTTGGCGGCGCTGGCGGACCACGTCAAAGGCTTGCCGCACGACGAAGGCAAACCGCAGTCGACGCCGGAGCATCGCGTCATGCTCGCGGCTCAAACCGAACTGCGTCTGACCGACGTCGAGGCGCTCTGCTCGAGCGCCGACGCCGACGGCGAGCACCGTCAACTCGGCGAGTTGCTTACCCGCCTCGAACGGCATCTCACGGCGCTCGCCGAGGCGATCGCCCACACCTATTTGGTCCATGCCGGCCCGTCGCGCCATCTCGGCCTCGTCGGACTTCCGCCGCTTCCTTACGTCGATCCCAAGCCATGATGTACCGCGTTCGTCATTCGACGACCTACAGTTACGACGACACGGTGCCGGTTTGCCAGAACGAAGCGCACCTCAAGCCGCGCAACGCCTCCGCGCAAAAGTGTTTGAGCAATCAGTTGCACATTTCTCCGCAACCGGCGACGCTCGTCGAACGCTTCGACTACTTCGGCAACCACGTCGCCTATTTCACGATTCAAGAGGGACATCGCAAGCTGGCGATCACCGCCGAGAGCGTCGTCACGGTGACGGAGGTCGCTTCGCCCTCCGTCGAGGAATCGGGGCCGTGGGAGAACACGACGGCGCTGTTGCGCACCTATCACGACGGAATGCATCTCGACGTCAAGCATTTTTGCTTCGCTTCGCCGTTCATTCCCCTGCTGGACTCGCTGGCCGACTACGCTCGCGTTTCCTTTACTCCCGGCCGGCGGCAACTCGAAGCCGCGCTCGATCTCACGCAGCGGATATACACCGAGTTTCGCTTCGACCCGCAGGCCACGGTGATCAACACTCCGCCGGACGAAGTGCTCCGCAAGAAGCGCGGCGTGTGTCAGGATTTCGCCCATCTGATGATCGGCTGTTTGCGCTCGATCGGCTTGTCGGCCCGCTATGTAAGCGGTTACCTGTTGACGAACCCGCCGCCCGGTAAGCCGCGGCTCGTCGGGGCCGACGTCTCGCACGCGTGGGTGTCGATCTACTTTCCCGAGTTCGGCTGGCTCGATTTCGATCCGACCAACGGCGTGATCCCCTCCGGACGCCACATCACGATCGGCTGGGGACGCGATTACGGCGACGTCTGCCCGATCAAGGGCGTGTTCATCGGCGGCGGCCGCCACGCGATGAACGTCACCGTCGACGTCGAGCCCGTCTAGCCTAGCGGCGTCGCAGCACGAACACCGCGTCGGAAAGCCGGTTGTCGAACTTCGCCGGCCGGTCGAGGTCGTAGTCGAAGTCGAACACTTCGACCAGTTCGAACTCGGGCACCTGCGCCAAGATCGCTCGCCACTGGGTCGCGTTATAGAGCCGCAAGTCGAATTCGTCGACCAGCCGCAACTCGCGGCCCGGCTTCCGCACCCGCATCGTGATGCGGCAGCGTTCGAGCCGCGTTCGCCGGCTGCTGTTCACCACGCGGAGCGTGTAGTGCACGTCGGTGGCCCCGCGCTTCGCCCGCCACCGCTCGATGCATTCCAGCGACGCGTCGGGCGGGAGCAAGTGCATGCCTAGAATGAATAGCCCGCCGCGGCGTATGGCCCGCGCCGTCGACCGCAAATGGCCGAGCGCCGCTTCGTCGGTCGTGAGATGCCGAAAGGTGTTGAACGTGTTGAACGCGCAGTCGACCGGCTGCGGCAGCCGATAGTCGACCATGTCGGCCGCGAACACTTCCGCCGACAGACGTCCCTTGGCGATCCGCCCGGCGACGTATTTCACCATGTTCGGATTGTTGTCGAACCCGAGCACGTGGTAGCCGCGCCGCGCCATCTCGACGACCAATCGCCCGCCGCCGCAGGCCGGTTCGAGCAAGCGGCGCACGTCGCCGCGGGCGAATTTACGGCAGGCCGCTTCAATGAACGCGGCCTCGGCCGGCGTTTCGTCGGCGAAGGCCCAATCGAAATATTGCGGATAGTCGTACCAATTCCCTTTGACGGGCTGCTGCGAAGTCGGTGTCGTCATGGCCGACTAATATCGGCATTTGCGCCGCACCGTCAACGCCCCGCAGACCTTTCCGCTTGAGGCTGTTGGGAACGCTCTCCGCGGCGTTCCGAGAACTTGGCACCGGCCGCGCGGAATGCCGTGGAAGGCGTTCCTTAGGAAACGACGGTCCCGGCTCCGTGCTCTATCCCGGCAAGTCGAGATGCGGATCGAGCCCCACCTCGCGCGCCATCTCGTTGCGACGCTTTTCGTGGGCGAGCAATTGTTTGCGATGCCGAAATTTGCGCCGTTCCACCTGGCGCTGAGCGCGGCGGAAAACCCGCTCCGCGCTCGCGGCTGCGCATTCGCCGCCGCCCCGTTCGGCGTCGAGCGTCGCGCGCAGCAGCCGGCGCGGTCGATAGTGCCGCTTGATTCGCTCCGCGCGGCGCGGCCCGAAGGCCGAACTGAGCAGTTCGTCCTCGAGCGATAAGAAATAGCGAAATGAACCGGGGTCTCCTTGTCGACCGCTGCGGCCGACGAGTTGGCGATCGATTCTCGCCGCTTCGTGCATCTCGCACACGATCACATGCAAACCGCCCAACTCCGCCACCCCCGGCCCCAGCCGAATATCGGTCCCGCGGCCGGCCATGTTCGTCGCCACGGTGATGCGGCCCCGCTCGCCGGCGCAAGCGATAATCTCGGCCTCGCGGGCTTCATGATGCGCGTTGAGCACGTCGTGCGCGAGGTTCGCGGCGCGCAGCAGCGCGGAGAGCGCTTCGGATTGCTCGATGCTGCGCGTGCCGATCAGCACCGGCCGGCCGAGGGCGTGCAGCCGCGCCGCCTCTGCGACGACCGCCTGCCATTTCTCCGCCGCGGAATCGTAGATCCGCGTCGGCAGTCGGCGGCGTATCGGCGGTCGATTCGTCGGAATCGGCGTCGTACGCAGCTTGTAGATGCGCCGCAACTCGCGCTCCGAGCCGCGGGCCGTGCCGCTCATGCCGGCCAAGTGCGGGTAGCGCAGAAAGAACTCCTGGACGGTGATCCGCGCGGCCTGCCCGCCGTCGTCCGTGATCGGCACCCCCTCTTTCGCTTCGACGGCCTGATGCAATCCGGCTCGCCACTTCCGCCCTTCGGCGATGCGGCCGGTAAACTCGTCGACGATCTGAATCGCCGACTCGCGCTGGTCTTCCGTCGGCCGCACAATGTAGTTTCGCTCGCGCGCATAGAGTTGCTCGACGACCAAGGCCCGCTCGATATCTTCATAGAGTGTCACGAGCCCCAGGGCGCGTAACTCCGCCGGCAAAGCTCGGCTGCGAACCAACTCCCGCCCGGCGAAGGTCAATTCGGCCCGCTGCCGGCGGCGATCGAGCGTGTAGTGCTCGTCGATTTCGAGCGGCTTGGCGTGCTCGGCGGCGAAGCGATAGCGCGCCGCCGTCGCCGCAGGCACCTCGCCGGCCGCGCCCGCGATGATGAGCGGCGTACCCGCGTCGTCGATCAGCACGCTGTCGGCTTCGTCGACGAGCATAAAATACGGCGGCCGCTGCAGCGGCTTTTCGCCGCGCCGCGCATCGGCTTGTCCCAGCAAGCGGCCGATCAAATCGCTCCCGGCGTCGTCTTGCGTGCGCAGCAACAACCGATCGCGGAGAAAATCGAACCCGAATTCCTTCGCCGTTCCGTACGTCACGTCGGCGGCGTAGGCCCGCCGCCGCTCGTGCGGCTCAGTGCCGCTTTCCACCACTCCGACGCTCAGCCCCAGTGCCGCGAAGATCGGCCGCATCAAGTCGGCATCGCGGCGAGCCAGATAATCGTTCACCGTCGCAATGTGCGCGCCGCGCCCGTAGAACGCGAACAGGCAGAGCGGCAGCGTCGCCGTGAGCGTCTTCCCTTCGCCGGTCTGCATCTCCGCCAAACCGCGGCGAACGAGCGTCAGTCCGCCGAGCAGTTGCACGTCGAAGTGCCGCATGCCGAGCGTTCGACGTCCCGCCTCGCGCACCAGTGCGAAGGAGTCCGCCATGAGCTTCGCCGGCGGTTCCCCCGAGCGAGCCCGATGCCGTAGCGCGAGGCTTGCGTCGCGCAGTTCGACGTCGCTCAGCGACTCGAGCCGCGGCTCGAGCGCCGCCGCCCGGGCGAGCAAGCGCCGCTCCTGCATTCGTCGACGGAGTTGGGCGACGATCGACATGATTAGAGATCGAAGTGAAAAGTGCGTTGCAGCCACCGCGCCGTGCGGGTGCCGAGCGAAGCCGGCGGAACATGGATCCGCGCCGTGCCGCGCAGCCCGATTCGCAGCATGGCCTCCGGATCGTAAAGCACGACGCGCACTTGATAAGTCGGGCTGATCGGCCGCTCCACTCCGCGCGCGTCGGTCGACGTCGCCAACTCGCCCCCTGCCTTGTTCGAGAGTTGTCGCGGCGCTTCGCGCAGTTCGCGCCGCGAAATCTCTTCGACCACGGCGGCGACGGTGAAGTCGGGCAACTCGTCGAATCGAATCTCGACCTCTTGCCCGACCTTAAGCAGCCCGACGTCGGTCTGATCGACTGCGACAAGCGCTTGCCATTCATGCTCGTCGCCGATTTGGCAGAGCAAAGTGCCGTCGGCCAACGTCGCGGCGCGGTTCACCTTGTCGGTCGGCAGGCCCGACCACGTCGGCAATTCCGTCTCGTCGCTCGGTCGAGCGGCCTCCGGCGGCGGCAGCACCACGCCGGCGCGGGCCGCGGTGAGCGTGAGTCGCGCCGCTTCCGTGCGCCGCTCCGCCAGCAGTTCTTCGATCGCCGTGAGCGATTTCTCCAGTTCCGGAATCCGCAGCGCGGAAGTCGGATCGTGAAACCGGCTGCGGCGTAGGTTCTCCAACTGGGCCCGGTGGGCTTCCGCTCGGCCGGCGAGTTCCGCGATTGTGAGTTCCAGATCGATGTTTTCCAACCGCGCGACCACGTCGCCCGCCTCGACTCGCGAACCCGGCGCTTGGGCGACCTCGATCAATCGGCCGGGCACTTCGACATAGAGCCGCTGCACGTCGCGGGGCTCGATTTCGAGCGTTCCCCACACGCGTTGCGGCAACGGTAGGAAGACAAACAACCCGGCGAGCAGCGCGCAAGCGGCGAGCGACGAGCCGGCCGCGGCCGGCCGAATCCGCTCGCGCACCTGCGCCGATGCGAAGAACTTCATGACGCGCCACAGCGGCACCGCCGTCAAGCCGGCCAAGGCCATGAGGCCGAACGTCCGCGCGGCGAGCTCCAGCCGCATCGGCCGCAGCCACTCCATGAGAAACAGAAAGATCGAGAACGTCAGCACAATGCGGTAGGCGAGCGAAGCCGCGGCGTAGAGCGCAAACCACGCTCGACCGTGCTGCGGCACGAGCCCGCTCGGTTCATCGTCGATGCCCAAGCCGTGGCGCACGACGAGCTCGCGCACCACGGCCGACGATTTCTCCGCCAAGTTCGGCGTCTCCACCACGTCGGCCAGGATGAAATAGCCGTCGTAGCGCAAGAGCGGATTGCCGTTGATCAACACTGTGTTCACGCCCGAGACGAACATCGCCCCCAGGCACAGCTGGTTGAACACGCCCGGCGCGCTGTACCACCAGCCGAACACGGCCGCGGCGGCGATCGCGAGTTCCACGATCATGCCGGCCGCGCTGACGGCGATCCGCTGCCGTTTGGGCAGCCGCCACGAATCGCTCACGTTGCAATAGAGACACGGCGCGAACACCAGAAACATCAGCCCCAGTTCGTGGCACTCGCCGCCGTAGTGCCGGCAAGTCAACCCGTGGCCGAACTCGTGCACCACCTTGATCGCGCCGATCAAGCCCAAGAGCGCGAGCATGTTGCCGGGGGTAAAAAACTGATGAAACGTCGGCAAGCGGCGCTGAAACTCGTCGAAGTGCACCGCGACCAACCCGCCCGCCGCCGCGATCAGCACCGCGAAAGCCAAGAGCGCGAGCGGCGTAAAGCACCAGCGAAAGCACGGGTACAGCACGTCGAACAGCGGCGTCGGATCGATCCCGCGCACCTTGATCGAGAGCGGGCTCACGAGCTTTTGCAGCCAGGCCCGCCGCTGCGACTTGCGCCGCCGCGCGAGCAAGCGTTCCCCCTGCCCTCGCCCGTCGGAGACGATCATGCCGGCTTGGTGCATCGAGCCCACGAACTGAGCGATGTCTTCCACGCGGAACTTGCGCGGCGCGAACTTCGCCTCCAGCACGGTGCGCATCTCGTTGAGCGTGCGCCGCCCGTCCAGCATTTCCAGCAAGGCGAATTCTTCTTCCTGCAGCCGGAAGTAGCGCAGCGCCAGCGGGTCTTTCACGACGACGTAGTCGCGCCCCCCAAACGTCTCGCGCGAGATCGCGAGGTCGGGACGCTTGCGAAGCGCGAGAGGTTGTGAGGCGTCGGGCATAATTCGTCGGAGCGGGTAAGCGGAGTCGTCGGAGTTAGCGAATCGTCATCTCGGCTTCCAGGCCGGGGCTCAAGAGCCAGTGCCGCCCGGCGCGGCGATTCTCCACTTCGGCCCAGACGCGGTATTCGCCGCCGGGCTGCACGATCGGGCTCACGTACGACACCGTGCCGGTAAACGTTTCCTCGCGGCCGTCGTCGAAGCGAATCGTCGCAGCCGCCTCGCGTCCGAGAATCTTGCCCGGCGCGTGCTCCGAGAAGCGCACGAACCCTTCCACCCGCAGGCGATCTAAGCGCACGAGGCGCACGATCGGCTTGCCCGGCGCCACCCACTCGCCAGGGCTGTGAAACACTTCCACGACTTCGCCGGCGATCGGCGCCAGCATCCTGCGGCGATCGACGTCGACCTGCGTCAGCCGGGCCTTGGCTTGGTAGCCGCGGGCTTCGATGGCCCGCAACGAGCGGTCGAACTCCGTGACGCCGATCTTGATGCGCGCCTGCTCGACGGCCAATCGCAGCTTTTCCAGTTCGACGGCGGAAACGGCGTTCGGTTGTTTCGCGTTGGCCGAGAGCGCGATCTTGTATTCCGCCTCCGCCGAACGGTGCGTCGCCACGGCGTAGTCGACCTCGAGCGGATTGCCGGCGCGGGCCTGTGCGGCGTCGGCCTCGGCCGCCGCGGCTTCGTGTTGAAACGCCGCCTGCGCTTCGTCGATGGTGCCGAGCGCGGCGCGATGCTCCACGTAGTCTCCCTCGCGCACGGCGAGCGACGTCAGCACCCCTTCCTTCTCGGCGGGCACGTCGACTTCGTCGATCAGCGACACCAAGCAATGCGACAAGCGGACGATGCCCTCCGTCGCCGGTTGCGGCGCAACCCCGGTCGGGCGCTCCGCGACCGCGGGCGTGACGGCGAACTGACAGACGACGACGAACACGGCGACAAGAGGTCTCATGGCTTAGTTCACGTAAGGTTCGGTCTTGGTTCGCGGCGGCGAACCGCTTAGTAAGTTCGGAACAGAATCTTCGAGTTGACGAAATCGACCACGTCGTGCAACCAGACGTAGCCGAGCGAGCGTCGTCCGCAATACACTTTGGCCGTGGCTTCCGCGCCGGGACGCAGCGGCGGCAAGTCGGCGGAGTCGACCGCGGCGCGCACGAGAATCGTGTTTCCTTCCTCGCCGCGAATCTCGGCAGCGTAATGCACTTCGTTCACCGCGGCCGTGCGATCATGCTCCGGTTCGGCCGCCAGGCGATAGCTCACCGGCAAGGCCGGCCCCAGATCGCGCTGGGCCCGCAGCACATGGGCGATGCCGTTTTCCGGCAATTGCAGTTCGAGTTCCCAGCCGGCGTCGGTCGCGGCGACGTCGATCAAGATTTGTCCTTGCCGCACCGGCCGGTTCTCAAGCAACTGCGCGACGTCCCACGTCGTCACTTCGCCGGCGATCGGGCTCGTCACCTTCAGTAAATCGCGCTTGCGTTGCAGCAGGCGGAGTTGTTCGTCGAGCGAAGCGAGTTGCCGCTGCAATTCGCTACGGCGGCCGCTCAGGCGATGTCGTTCCTCGATCGAGATCGATTTCGCGTCTTCATACAAGGCGCGTTCGACGGAGAGCAACTGCTCGGCCGACGAGGTCCGCCGACCGACGACGTCGGCGATCGCCACGTCGAGATCGGTGTTGCGCAGCTCCAGCAGCAATTGGCCGGCGGCCACGCGCTCGCCGTGACGCACGTGCAGCTCCGCGACGACGCCGTCGAGCGGAGCGAAGACGTGCTGCCGGGTCGAAGGCTGCAAGGTGGCTTTCGCGTGCAGAGCCAAATCGGCCGGCACGAATTTCAGCGCCGCGGCCGCGAGCACCAAGCCTGCGACGACGGCGAGCAGTTTATTGCGCGAACTCGCGCGCAGCGCGTCGACGCCCCGCGCGAGCTTCCGCCAGAGCGGCAACAGCGGCAGCGATTCCAACTCCAGCGCGTTGCGCAGCGCCGTCGCGGCATGCGCGGCCACAAGTTGCGCCCGCTCCTCGCGGCCCGGCGCGGGCGACAAATCCTCGATCTGTTCAATGACCAGCACGCCGACGACGCGCGCTGCACGTTCCGATCGGGCCTCGTCGGCGGGCGCCTGCAGCGGATACAGCGCCACGCCGCGCACATGGGCTTCGTCGATATACTCGGCCAGCGCAGTGCGAACCACCGGCGGCAGATCGTCGGCCTTCTGCCACGACGCCGTCGGTCCCCCGGTGCGGGCGGCCGTTTCGGCGAGCCGGCAGAGGAGCTTCGCGGCGGTCGACCGTGTTTCCACCGACTCCACGCCGCTCACGGCCGCGACGACGAACCGTGAGCCGCGGCGCACCAGCAGCGCTGCGCGATCGCAGCCGATCAAGCGCCGGCCGTCGTTCACGACCGCGTAGGCGATCGAGCGCACCGATGTCTTATCATGAACGGCGAGCGAGAACCGCTCGACCTCGTCGATCAAGTCTTGCCTTAGTCGCAGCCCGCGTTCTTGGCGCGCGCGTTCATAGTCGCCGGCGTGTCCGCAGGCCTGGGCGAGCAACTTGAGGTGAGCGTCGAGTTCGTTGGGCTTCGGCGGTTCCGGGAGTTCGAGTTCGACGACGCCGCGCGTTTCGCCGAGAATGACCAGCGGCGCGAGCAACCGCACCGCGTCGGTGGGCGACGCGATCGGCGGCATCGCCGCGCGAGCGGTCGAATAAACTTCGAGCATCGCTTTCCCGCGGGCCGGCGAATCCTCGGCGTTGGAATCGACCCGGCCGCAACTCGCGGCGACGGCGAACTTGCCGTCGGGTCCCGGGCGGAAGAGCTGCGCACCCGCGGCCTCGAGCAGCGCGGCGACGTGCGCGAGCCACTGCTCGTAGTAATTCTCCGGCGTAGGCCCGCCGCGCGCGAGCGCTTTCAGGGCGGCGAGTTGCTCCGCGATGCGCGCGGCACGTTGGGCGACGACCTTCGACATAGCATTCTCGGCAGCGTGAACGCCACGATCTCGGCAACTCGCAGCACGACGTGCGCGACGTTCGAGACCACCCGCCGGCTGGGGCAGGTAGGAAAAACTACGTCATAAGCGGACGATTTTGCACGACGAAGCGGACTTTTCCGGGCCTGAGAAGAGCCGGCCGACCCATGCCGAAGCCGAACGACCGGCACATCCGGCCGCGCGCATCGGGAGATTCCCCGACAACCCGGCTCGCGGCTGAAGGACGTGCCGAGTTGTCCAAGATCGGTACGGCAACTCAGAGCACGGGGAGGGAATCGAGCTCTCGTCTCGTTCTTACTAGGAACACTCTCCGACCCCTGTGCTGCGCGCCGTTATCTGCGTCTTCGTTGTCAGTGGGGCCGAAGGGAATCGAACCCTTAGAATTCCGCTTTAAGAGGCGGGATCGCTAGGTCAACTATGAAGATTCTTTCGAAACATCCACGAGTTAAGCGGTACACGAGACGACTCGACTCCAGTCACTCCATGCTATAACCGTTTCGCAGCATGTCGCAGTTGCCGCAAAAGCCGGCCCCGGCGGCGCGTCTGAAAGAATATTTCTCGCCACATCTTGAGTGGAACTCTTAATGAACATCTGCGATGACCGACGTCGATCCTTCAACACGAAACGCGCCTGACGGCCGAGCCCGCTTCGAGACGACACGATGGTCGTTGGTGCTGGCGGCGCAGGGGAAATCGGCCGGCGAGATGTCGCGACCGCTCGAAGCTCTTTGTCGCCAATACTGGCGACCGCTGTACGCGTATGTTCGGCACCGCGGTCGTTCGGAACACGATGCGCAGGACCTAACGCAGGCGTTCTTCGCGCGCTTACTGGAAAAAGACTGGTTGGCCGCGGTTGACCGCAAGAAGGGACGTTTTCGGACCTTTCTCCTGACGGCGCTTAAGCGATTTCTGGCCAACGAGTGGGACTACGCCCACGCTCGCAAGCGCGGGGGAGGCGAAGCGGTGCTCCCGCTAGACGGGATCGAATCACTTTCGCTTGCCGACCTGAGCGTGCCCACCGCCGAGGCATTGTTCGAGCGTCGCTGGGCCCTCACCGTATTCGAAAGCGCTTTGCGACGATTGCGGGCCGATTACGAAGCGGCCGGGCGCCTGGCGCACTATGAACTCCTAAAACCCCAACTGACGGCGGAGCGGGGAGCGATCGACTACGATTCGCTCGCCGCCGCCCTCAACATGGAGCCCGCCTCGGCACGCAGCGCCGTCCATCGTCTCCGCAAGCGGTTTCGCGAGGCGTTTCAGGATGAAGTGGCCGAAACCGTGGCCGATCCCGCCGACGTCGAGGATGAAGTGCTCGCGCTCGTCGCCGCGTTGAGTTCCAACTGACGATTTCGCAAATTCTTTCGCCACCAATCGGCCCATCTACTTAATCGATAAGTATGAGCAGTCTCCCGGCATATCACTGTCCCCGTTGCGGCGCGTCGCTGACCGACCATGCGGTCGAAGGGCTCTGTGCTCGCTGCCTCGCCGGACTCTACTTGGCGACCGACACGCTCCCTCCGGACGATTACGGCGAGGCTCCCTCGGCCGCGACTTCGATCGAGGAACTGGCCCCGCTGTTTCCTCAGCTGGAGCTTTTGCGGTTTCTCGGCCGCGGAGGGATGGGGGTCGTTTACCAAGTGCGCCAGAAGTCGCTCGGCCGGCTCGCCGCCCTGAAACTGCTGGCGCCCGAACGAGTTGCGAATCCCAAGTTTGCTCAGCGGTTCGTCCAAGAGGCGCAGGCGCTCGCGGCGCTCAATCACCCGAACATCGTCACCATCTACGACTTCGGCCAAGCGGGAGAGTTCTATTATCTGCTAATGGAGTTTGTCGACGGGGCGAATCTGCGTCAGGCCATGAACGCCCGACGCTTCGCACCGGAACAGGCTCTCGCCGTCGTTCCGCCGATCTGCGAGGCCCTGCAATACGCTCACGATCACGGCGTGGTGCACCGCGACGTCAAACCGGAGAACCTGCTGCTCGATAAGGAGGGGCGGGTGAAAATCGCCGATTTCGGCGTGGCTAAGATTTTTGGAAGCGCGTTCGCCGATGTGAGCGCCGCCGAATCGCAACTTGCCGGCACGCCGCAGTACATGGCGCCGGAACAACTGCTGCAGGGCGCGACCGATCATCGCGCGGATATCTACAGTCTCGGAGTCGTCCTATACGAAATGCTCACCGGCGAGTTGCCCGATCATCGCTTGCAGCCTCCTTCGCGGCGCACGCAGGTCGACGTCGGAATCGATGCCGTCGTCTTGAGGGCCTTGGACAAGTCGCCCGAGCTGCGGTTCTCCACGGCCACGGAGTTTCGCACGCAGGTCGAGGCCCTGATTCAACGTTCGCAGGGTTCGGCGACGAGCCCCGCGCCGGTCGTCGCGGCCCCCGCCGCAGCTCCCTTGGTTGCGCCGCACATCGAGAAGCCGCCGGCCCGTCGGATTCCCCGCAGCCTTGCCGTTATCGCCGGCTTAGCGGCGCTCTTCGGCGCGATCGCGATCTTCTACCCTCCCGGCGTGCGGACGAACCGCAGCGAGACGTCGAACGTTCGTACGGGCGAGCGACGGCCGGAGGAGAACGCGAGTTCGTCGTCGAGCGTCCTTTCTCCCGTGATCGACGCCGTAAAGCCGGACCTAGCGAATAACGCTTTTGAAGTCCGCTCAGGAAAGGTCCGTAGTTTTTCTCAACTCCACATGAATGCCCCGACCTCCGGCGATGTCACGAGTACGCTTCGCATCTACGTGCCCGCGGGGAATTACGACCTCAATCCGTTTCGCGGCGTCACGGCCCCGCGCCTCCTCACGAAAGTGTCCGGCGATTTCGAGATTCGCGTCCAAGTGACGGCCGACTTTCAACCCGGCCGGGAGACCACGGGGAAAGGGAATCCCTTTAACGGCGCCGGAATCTTGATCTGGCAAGACGACGGCAACTTCCTCCGCATCGAGCGCAATGCTTGGCGCGTCGAGGAGTCGTTGTTTTGCTATCCACCGCTCATGGAGTATTGGCACGACCGCGAATACAGCGGCGTCAACGGCCCCGCCGCCCCGGCCGAGTTCTTTCCTGGGCGTTCCACTTGGCTCAAAGCCGCTCGGCGAGACGCAAAAGTCACGGTTTCCTTAAGTCACGACGGAACGCGATGGATCGACGTGAAGACTTTCCCCGTGAAACTCGCGACCGAGTTACACGTCGGCGTGGCGGCGCTGAACACCTCGAATGAGTCGCTGGTCGTCGATTTCAAGGATCTGACGATCACACAGAACGGAGTGGAATCCGCCGTCCTGTTCGAAAGCGAAAGCGGCGCCGCCGGTTTAGCGGAAATCGACGGCGCCGGCGACGGCGTCGACCGACTCCGCGTGCGGTACCGACCGACAACCAAAGAAATCGACGGCGACGCAGCTCATTCCGGTTCGCCCGCCAAGGCGCCGTAGGGCCGGCGATTCTCAAGCGACGCCATACATCCGAAGGAACTCGTTACAAGGAGCCTGTCATGCATCGCAGCGTCCCTCAGTGTCTCGCCGTCCCGGCGATTATGATGATCCTTACGATGACGGCGGGCGCGGAACCCGCCGGCCCTCCGGCCTTGGAACGCGACGAACTCGCCGCCGACCTGCAGTTGCTCCAGGGCTCTTGGGAACTCGTCGCGACGTCGGAGGGGCAAGCTCCGCCGGCCGTGCGCAGTATCAAGACGATCGACGGCAACCGCGAAACCGTGAGGCGGTATCGACTCCCGTCGGGCGAACTGGCCACGGAGCAAACCGTCGAGTTTACCTTAGGCAAGAGCGGCGACGTTCGCGTGTTCACATTCTTTCCCGTCGGCGGAACCGCGGCGGAGGGAAAGTCGTACGTCTACCGAGTTGATGACGATAGTTTTTACGACGTACCGGGCCTGCTCGACGACAAGCGATACGACAACTATCAGGTTCTTCCCAAGGTGTGGCGTTGGAAGCGTATCGATCCCCAAGCGAATATTGAAATAAGCGCTTCCAGGCTTTTGACGAAGGAGGCGCCGACCACGCCGGGCATCGTGGGCGCATCGCCGGCGGTCGTGGAAGCGGGCGACAACAAGCGATCGCCGAAGGCGGCGCGGCGCGATCGCGAGATTCCGCATTGGGGTAAGGTCGTCGATCCCAACGACGACTGCAAAGTCGACGCAAACTTATTGAGCATGCAAGTTCCGCCGACGAACCACGACCTCAGTCCCTTACGAGGGCTGTCGGCACCACGCGTGCTGCGAACCGTCACGGGCGATTTTGAAGTGAGCGTGAAGGTTACCGCCGACTTTCGGCCCGGCACGACGGCTAAGGGCAAGGGTCGTCCCTTTAACGGGGCCGGTCTGGTGATCTGGCAAGACGCGGAAAACTTTCTACGCATCGAACGAAACGCGTGGTGGGACGGCGAATCCTACTTGTGCTACCCGCCGCTCATCGAATATTGGCGCGATCGGCAGTACTCCGGCGCGAACAACGCACCGGTGTCGTCGAGCAAATTCTTTCACGGCGATTCCACCTGGCTCAAAGCCGTTCGCCGCGGCGACCGAATCACGGTCTCGATGAGCCACGACGGGACGAAATGGACCGAAGTGAAAACAGTCGTTGTCGAACTGGATTCACGTCTCCAGGTCGGCGTCGCGGCGCTCAATACGTCCGATCAGCCGTTTCGCGTCGAGTTCGCGGATCTCATTCTCAAATCGGAGTAACAAGGTGCGGCGTACTTTGTATCGGCGGTGCCGCAACGTCGCGCAATAAGAATTGTAAGTTTGCGGTTCGCGACGAATTCGTATCCCCCGCGGCCGGGCAAACTAGCCGGAGCGGCGCTGCGGCAAGCCGACACATTGTTCTAACTTCGCTAGATGAGCGCAGACTTTCGAATCGAAGCTCTTGCCTTTCTAAGTCCTAAAGTTTGAAACGAAGTAACTCAACGGTACTCTGAAATCTGCGCGCGGCGAAGTTGCTTCCCGCCGTCTGCTCTGTGGTCCCCATCACAAGTGAGGACGGCGGTCGTCCGCATCACGAACGCCCCTCTTCTCCCTCTCGCTGAGACGGACCGTCTTAGGAAGTTGGGTCGAACCATCAGGGAGAGGGCCGGGGTGAGGGTGAAGCGAGCGGCAGATTCGAAGCAATAAGTGTGCATTCGGAGTGGACACGACCGCCCGCCGCTCAGTGAGTGCGCCGACTCTCCATCTCCGCCTCACGGTGCTTCGACCGTCGCCGCCATCACGATCGGCGCGGTGCGGTCGGTTCCTTTGACGAACTCGACTTCCGCAACGACGTCGGGCCGCTTCGGCGTGATCGCCAGATAGCGAATCTGCCGGCCGTGCAGATCGAAGGCCATTTTCGACCCGGGCACTTCGACGTGTCGGATATAGTCGGCGAAGTGCTCGCCGTTGACGAGCGCGTGGTCCTCGGTCTTGCCGTCGACATAGTGCAACCGCACGATCAGCGACGTCGTCCCCCGCCCGCCGCCGCCGTTGAAGGCCCAGCCGCCGACGCCGCTCAACAGGTGCAGCGACTTAATCGGCGAGTTGCACGGCAACCGCACCGACGACGGCATCTGCGGCGGCAGCTTGCCGTTGACGGAGTGCAATAACACGACGTTCGGCACCCGCGACCCCTGCGGATCGACGAGCGTGAACGGCACGCCGGCGAACGTCTTCGGCGACCAATCGTCGAATACCAGCCGCTCGATTTGCGACTCTTCGTTGTAGAACATCCCGCGCGTGCTCACGGCCGTCGCCGCTTTGCGGAGATCGAGCGGGAAGAATTTGCCGCGCGCCGTCAGAAACTCGAGCAAGTTCGTCAGGTCGTAGCGCGAGACCTGTTTTTCGAATCCTTCGGGCATCAGCGACTTGTTCGAGGCCGTGAGGGCTTCGATCGCATCGCGCTGGAGCGGATGCCGCTTCCCTTCCGCGTCGACCAATTCGATCGCCGTTTTCGACTCGGCCGCGAGCAGGCCGGTGAGCACCCGTCCGTCGTCGGTCTCGACCGTGTAGACGCGGAAGTTGCCTTCGACGCTCCGGTTCGGGTCGATTAGGTGCACGAGCAACTCGCGCTTCGGATGCACGGCCATGCCGGTCAGGTCGGGGCCGATCTTCTGCCCTTCGCCGCCATGTTGATGGCACTTTGCGCAGGTTTTCGTAAACACGAGCTTGCCGGCCGCGGCGTCGCCCTTGGTTTCGGTGACCGGCCGGAGTTCGTCGAGCACTTTCTGGCGATCGGGATTCGGCAGCCCGCCGCTCGCCGCGAGCAGCTTCTTGGCCCGATTGCGAAGCTGCGCGTTGGGGTGAGCCGCGAGGGCCTGCTTCTGATCGAGCGACAATTCCGAAGCCTCGACGGCGCGACGCTCGAGCGCGTTTAAGAGCGCCGGAGTCCAAGCCTCGCGGGCCAGCAGAAGTCGGATCGCTTCCGGCCGCGCCGCCGGCGTGACGACGTTAAGTTTCTCGACGACCAACCGACCGACGGCCTCGGCCTCGCTCGCCGCCAGCGCGGAGAAGACGCCCCGCGCCAACTCCGGCGAGGTGCGCGGCGAAAGCAACTTCAGCAGCGCCGTCGCAACAGATTCGTCGGTCTTGCGAAACTCCACGGCCTGTCGCGCCGCGGCGATTCGTCGTTCGTCCGGCGACTTGGCGTCGGCCGCTTCGGCCAACAGCGCGGCCGTGATTTCTCGGCCGTATTCCGCGACGCGGCGACTTCCCAATCGTTCGGCCAGCCCGACGAGTCGCCCCTGTGAATCGCGCGGCAACGCTTCGAGCAGCGCGACGATCGCCGCTTCGGCCGTGTCGTCGAGTGCGATCGGCGCATCTTTCGGCCAACCACGAGCCAATCCTTCGACAATTGCTCCGACGTATGGCGACTTGCTTGTCGCCGATTTCACCAAGACCTCGCGAATGGTATCGATCGCTTGCGCTCTGCGATTGTAGGCGTCGGAGTACATTGCAGGCGGAGGCGTCACTTTTGCGAAGCCTCTCGCGAAATGCTCCGCGACCCTCGCCGTAGCGTCGAAGAGCACCGGAGCGATGGGCGCGGAGTCGGCGGCCTGTTCGTCGACCAGTAGCTTGAGGAAGTCCTGGTCATGCCGCGCCGCGGCGCAGATCGCGGCGTCGAGAAGAATTCGGTCCGTTTGGGTTTTTGTGTCTCGAAGAATTGCGAGGGCTTCCGCCGCTCCCGCTCGGCAGGGGGTGTACATGTCCGCGATTCCCAGGAGCCATGTCAGCCGCACATGAGCGTCGGGATGGTTAAGCAAAACCGAGTCGGCGTGGGCTCGCTCCACATAAGGCGGTTGTACGTGAAGGGTTTCTAAAGACGACCGCAGTTCGCTCGCCGGCCGTTCGCCGACGACTTCGGAGAAGAATTGCGAGAGATGTTTCATGTCCCGAAAGTTGCTGAAATCTCCGCCGTCAACGGAGAATTGAGTCCACTTAACGTGAATGTTTTGAGCGACCGATTCCACTTTGGTCGATTGAATATCCTTGCGCAACCAATTCCCCAAGTCGGCCGCCGTCGGCGGGTTCGTGCGTTGAATGATCAGTCGCTGGGCTTCGAGACGCCGAAGCATGTTCGCACTTCTGAATTCGCCGACGAGCTCCTGCGGCGTCAACTTTTCGAGCGACGGCGACTTTGTTTCCTTCCATCCCTTCGGCACGACGCGAAACACCCGCCCGTGTCGCTTGTCGCGGAGTTCCGTTTCGTAGGCGTTCCCCTTCCCCGTCGTGAAGCCGACCGGCGTCGGGTTGTGTTGCACGATGTAGTTGTACCAATCGAGCACCCACACGTTGCCGTCGGGCCCGACCTCGGCCATGATCGGCGCGGCCCACTCGTCGTCGCTCGCCACGAGGTTCCAGGCGTTGCGCGACCGGTAGCCTGCCCCGCGCGGCTCGATGACGAACGTCGCGACCAAGTGCCCCGTCGGCTCGCAGACAAAAGCCGTGCGATTCCAATATGCTTCCGGGTAGTTGCGGGCCGTGTAGAGCGCGTGGCCGGCGGCGGCCGTGAAGCCGCCGTGGTGATCGACTTGGCGGACGTTGTCCGTCACGGGGGCGAAGCGATCGTCGGCCGCGATCCCGCCGAGGGCCGGAGCCGACCAGCCGCGGACCGCTTCATAGTAGCGATTGGCGATCGGCATGAACTCGCTCGGGTTGCCGTTCGCCGTGCTGCCGAACACCTCGCCGGCTTCGTTGAAGCCGAGGCCCCAGGTGTTGTTGTTCGTCGAGCGAATGAATTCGAGATCGGTCACGACCGGATCGTCGTCGTTCGACAGCCGGAAGCGGAAGAAGCCCATGCGGAACGTACCGAACGCCTTTTCCTTGTGCTCCTTGTAGGCCGGCGCGACGGGCGATGAGTTGTTGTAACCCTGCATGGCCCAGTACCAGTTGTCGGGCCCGTAGCGAAAGTTGCTCACGCCGCCGTGCGTGTCGCCCGCCGCCCAACCGGTCAGCAGCGTGCGCCGCTCGTCGGCCCGGTCGTCGCCGTCGGTGTCTTTCAGGTAGAGCGTTTCGGTCGCGTTTTGCACGATCACGCCGCCGCGATGAAAGGCGAGCGTCGTCGGAATGCTCAGTCCCTCGGCGAACACGGTGAACTTGTCGGCCCGGCCGTCGCCGTCGGTGTCTTCGCAGATGCGAATCTTGTCACAGCCGCCTTGCGGGTTCAATTCGTTCGGGTAGTCGACCGATTCGCAGAGCCAGAGCCGGCCGCGGGCGTCCCACGTCATCGCGAGCGCCTTGCCGATCTGGGGCTCGGCCGCAAAGAGCCGCAATTCAAAGTCGTCGGGATGCACATAGTGCTTCAGCGACTCTTCCGGCTCGAGCGGCAACTGCATCTTGTTCCACGCGCCGTCCCCCTTGCGCGGCCCGCCGGGAGGATAAAACGGCACCTTCGCTTCGACATACTCAAACGGCTTCACGTCGGTCCGCCGCTCCGTCATCCGCGGTGCGTAGGAGCCGACGTCGTCGTAGTTGCCGGCGAGCGCCGGGTCGTCGCCGCAGGCCCAGCGAATTCCGCGCTCGACAAGGTTCTGAAACCCGGCGTGGTCCCAGGTGCGCTCGTCGTGCCCCCAGGCGGTGTAAAACACGCGGCCGCGACCTTGCGTGCGGACCCATGTCCACGGCTCGCGCCCTTCGGCATCTTCGCGCACTTCGAGCACAATGCGGTTCGCCGTGTTGTGCTTCGCGTGAACGTAGGTCTCGTCCCAACTCTCGAAGCCGCGGAAGCCGCGCATCAGTTCATGGTCGGGCTCGGTGATCTTCGTGCGAAACGTGCCGGTGCCGTGCTTCTTGAACTGCCCGCCGACGAGTTCCACATACTTCGGCGAGTTGCGAAAGCAGAACGACGCGCAGTGCAGCGGCACGAGCCCACCGCCGCCGGCCACATAGTCGAGCAGCGCGGCTTCTTCAGCCGGCGGCAGTTCGTCGATGTTGGCGTAGATCACCAGTCCCGCGTATTTGGCGAGCGTCGCCGCGTTCAAATCGGCCACGCGGTCGGTGTACGTGAGTTTGATCCCGCGCTCGGCCAGCACGGGCTGGAGCTGCGCGAACCGCTCCGCCGGCCTGTGATGCCCCGAGTCCCCGAGAAACAGCACCTGCAACTCGCGTCCGCTCGCCGCGGCGCTCGACGACAGCATCACGACCAGACCGACGATGAAGCGACAGGCCCGCGTCATAGCGTAAACTCCGGCAAGCGCACGATCTCGCCCCCCTTGAGCGCCGATTGGTGGGCGCAAATTCCCACGCAGGTCCAGTTCGCGCTCGTCACCGCATTCGGCCACGGATCGCGATCGTTCACCAAGGCGCTCACCATCTCGTTCACCATGTGCGGGTGCGAGCCGCCGTGGCCGCCTCCTTGGATGAACGAGAGATGTTCGGCATCTTGAATGTGCTGCGGCAGCGTGAACTTGCGAATCGGCTCCGGCAGCAGGTGCGCGAAGTCGGGCACCGTCACCTTTTCCGGAATCTCCGGCTCCGGCTTCTTCGCCGTGTGAATGATGTGCGGCTCGTGTTCGACGAGCGTCCATTCGAAGCTCCGCTTCGTGCCGTACACGTCGAAGCTTTCGCGGTACTGGCGGGCCACGTCGTACAAGAATCGCCAGATGTGCGCCGTCACATCGGAATCTTTCACCTTGATGTGGCACGTTTCGACGGCGAACTTGTTGCCCGACTTCGCGGCGATGTCGTCGCGCACCGTGCCGGAACCGAAGCAGCTCACATATTCCGCCTTGCCGTCGAGCAGGCCGAGGCACGGGCTCACGACGTGCGTCGCGTAGTGCATCGGAATCATCTTTTCCCAGTAAGCCGGCCAGCCGTCCATGTCTTGCGGGTGCGAGGCGGCCAAGTGCTGAATCTTGCCGAGCTCGCCGCGCTTGTACATGTCTTTGATGAAGAGAAACTCGCGCGAGTAGACGACCGTCTCGGCCATCATGTACTTCAAGCCGGTTTCTTTCACCAAGTCGACGATCTGCTTGCATTCCTCGATCGTCGTCGCCATCGGCACCGTGCACATCACGTGCTTGCCGGCCTTGAGCGCGGCAATCGACATCGGCGCGTGATCCGGAATCGGCGAGTTGATGTGCACGAAGTCGACGTTCGGGTCTTTCAACACGTCGGCATATTCGGTGTAGCGCGTGCCGATGCCGAAGCGGTCCCCCACCTTGTCGAGTTTCGCCTTGTCGCGCTGGCAGACGGCCGCGATGCTCGCTTGGGGGTGGGCCTGATAAATCGGAATAAACTCCGCGCCGAAGCCCAATCCGACGATCGCCACCTTCACCGACTTGCTCATGACACCCTCGAAAAAACGGTCGCCGCACGATTCGATTCGCCTACCTTAGGCCCTTCTGCGGCCAAAAACCATGAGAAAATCGCGGCGCGCGGATGAGAGATTTAACCGCGCTCCGAGCTCTCCAGATGCCGCTATATTGCGATCTAAGCGGCTTCACGGTGTAATGGCGCTTCCTCCCAAATGAGATATCTCACCTCGGGGCGAACCACGCCGCGCCATGCCTCCCTCGATCCGCCCGCGCAAATCCGTCGCGCTTCTGATTGAGACGTCGAACGCCTACGCGCGCGGGCTGCTCGAAGGAATCGTGTCGTACGTCCGCCGCCATGAGCCGTGGTCGCTCTACGTCCCGGAGATTCGTCGCGGCGAGGTGCCGGCCGAGTTTGCCGGGCGATGGCGCGGCGACGGCATCATCGCCCGCATCGAAAACGTCGAGACGGCCAAAGCCGTGCGGCGGGCCAAACTTCCCACCGTCGACGTTAGCTCCGGCCGGCACTTGCCCGACGTCCCCTGGGTGGAGACGGACGACGCGGCGATCGCGCGCGTCGCATTGGAGCATCTCGCCGAGCGCGGCTTTCGCCACTTCGCCTATTGCGGCGATCCGCGTTTCGCCTGGTCGCGCTGGCGCGAAGAACATTTCACGGCCGGCGTCGCCGCGCTCGGCGCGAAGTGCTCCGTGTGGAACGCCCCGCGCGAGCGGGCCGACGGCGCGGCCGGCCCTCGCGAGCAGCGCAAGCTCGCCGAATGGGTGAAGAGCCTGCCGAAGCCGGTCGGCATCCTGGCCTGCTACGATATCCAAGCCCAGCGCCTGCTCGACGCCTGCCGCGACGCCGAAGTGGCCGTGCCCGAAGAAGCGGCGGTGCTCGGCGTCGACGACGATCGGCTGCTCTGCGACCTATGCTCGCCGCCGCTTTCGAGCGTCGTGCCGAGCACGCTCCGCACCGGCTACGCCGCCGCCGAAACGCTCGACAAGTTGATGCGCGGTGAAACCGTGTCCGCCGCCGGCCAACTCATTCCGCCGCTCGGCGTCGCGGTGCGTCAGTCGACGGACATCCTGGCGATCGACGACCCCGACATCGCCGCCGCCGTCCGTTTCATTCGCGAACACGCCTGCGACGGCATCCAAGTCGGCGATGTGTTGCGGCGCGTCCCTCTTTCACGGCGCGTGCTGGAGAGCCGTTTTCAAAAGCTCATCGGCCGCACCCCGCACGATGAAATCCTGCGGATCAAGATCGAGCGCGTGAAGCGCTTGCTGCAGGAAACGGATCTCACGCTCGAAGCGATCGCCGACCGCTGCGGCTTCCGCCACGTCGAGTATCTCAGCGTCGCCTTCAAACGCGCAACCGGCCTCCCGCCGAGTCGGTTTCGACGGAATGAAACGAGCGGACGCTAACGCGACGTTCGACACAATAACGTTGGGAGGCGCTGCCGGCTCGTCCACCAGTGCGTGAAAACTCGTTCCGTTTGCACCGATAGTTCAAACCGGCAGTGCCCACCCACGGTATCCGGACGGAACGCCGCGAAGGGCGTTCCCTACGGTTGCTCCGTTCCCGAACTTAATGCCCCGCCGCGTGTGTCGCGTGCGCCGCCTCGGCCGGCGAGGCTGCTCTCGGTTTGATGAACCAACCGTAGACGACCGGGAGCACGACGAGCGTGAACACCGTGCCGGCGATCACGCCGGCGATCACCACCGTGGCGAGCGGGCGTTGCACTTCGGCCCCCGCTCCGGTGCCGGTGGCCATCGGCACGAAGCCGACGCCGGCGACCAAAGTCGCCATGATGATCGTCCGCAAGCTTTCCACCCCGGCCAATCGCACCACGTCGGTCGACGAGCCGCCGTGGCGATGCAACTCGCGGAACTTCGAGATGAGCACCATGCTGTTGAGCACCGAAATGCCGGAGAGGGTGATGAACCCGACGGCCGCGGAAATCGAGAGCGGCATGTCGCGGGCCGCGAGCCCGACGATGCCGCCGACGGCCGCGAACGGCACCCCGGCGAACGCCGCCAGCGTGTCGAACTTGTTGCGGAAGCTCACGTAGAGCAAGCCGATGATCAACAGCAGCGCGATCGGTACGACGAGCGCGAGCCGCTTTTGTGCTCGCTGCATGTTTTCGAACTGTCCGCCCCATTCGATGCGGTAGCCGGTCGGCAGTTCGACCGTGTCGGCGATCTTGCGCTGAGCTTCGGCCACGAAGCTGCCGACGTCGCGGCCGCGGACGTTGCACTGGATCGTAATGCGGCGCTCGCTCCATTCGCGCGATACCATCCGCGGACCGTCGACGACGCGGACGTCGCACAGGCGCGAGAGCGGCACGCGTTGACCGTCGGGAGCGGAGACCAAGATCGACGAAATCGCCTCCGGGTCCGAGCGCATTTCCTCCGGCAGCCGCACGATTAGCGGAAAGCGCAGCTGCCCTTCGACGACGTTGCCGAGCACCTTCGTGCCGATCGACTCGACGATCTCGAGCACCGTTTTCGCGGCGACGCCGTAGCGCGCCAACTGATCTTGCTTGATCGTGATTCGCAGCACCGGCTGGCCCAGCAGTTGCTCGGTGGCGACGTCGGCCGCGCCGGTCACCGAGCCGAGCGCGTTTTGCAGCTTGCGGGCCGTGGCGACGAGGCCGTCGAAGTCGTCGCCGAAAAGTTTGAGGGCGACGTCGCAGCGGACGCCGGAGACCATCTCGTTGATCCGCTGTTCGATCGGCTGCGTGAACCAAATGATTTGGCCGGGGAGCGGCTTGAGCACTTTCTCCATCTCGACGACAAGCTCGGCCTGCGTCTCGGCGATCGTCCAGCGCTCCGGCGGATGAAGCGTGATGAGAATGTCGGTCGATTCGACCGTGCTGGCGTCGGTCGGCACTTCGGGCGAACCGAGCCGGCTGGAGCAAAGCGCCACTTCGTCGGGGAAGTGCTCCAGAATCATCCGCTCCATCACTCGATTCATTCGCACCCCTTCTTCGAGCGAAGTGCCCGGCGGACGGGTGATGCCGACGACGATCGCCCCTTCGGAGAGCCGCGGCACGAATTCGCTTCCCATGCCGGCGACGAGCCACGCGCCCACGCCGAGCACGGCGCAGGCGAAGCCGAGCGTGGCGCGGCGCAGCGGCAGCAAGCGATCGAGCGTCCGGCCGTACAATCGCTTGGCCCAGGCGACGAACAGCACGTCTTTCTCTTCGCACCGCTTCGGCAGCACGAGGCTCGACAGCACGGGCGTCACCGTGAGCGAGCAGATCAGCGAGCCGATGAGGACGAAGATCACCGTGAGCGCCATCGGGCGAAACATCTTGCCTTCAACCCCTTCGAGCGACAGGATCGGCAAATAGACGATCATGATGATGAGCTGGCCGAAGCAAGCCGGCGTGCGCACGGCGACGGCCGCCTCACGGATCGCTTCGCGCCGCCGCCAACCCCATAGTTCGCCGGAGTGGCCGAGCTTAGCGACGATGCTCTCGACGACGACCACGGAGCTGTCGACCACGACGCCGAAATCGATCGCCCCCAAACTCAAGAGCGACCCGGCGATGCCCCAATACCACATGCCGCAAAAGCCGAACAGCATTGAGAGCGGAATCGCGGTGGCGCAGATCAGGCCGGCCCGCAGGTTGCCGAGGAACACATAGAGAATCAGGATGACGAGCACGGCCCCTTCGAGCAGGTTGTTTTTCACCGTGGCGATGACTCGGTCGACGAGTTCGGTGCGATCGTAGACGATCTTCGATTCGATCGCGGCGCTCGGCGACAACGTCTCCTTCACGTCGTCGAACTTCTCGCGCATGGCCGCGGTGACTTCGTAGCTGTTGCGGCCCATGAGCATGAAGCCGAGCCCGAGCACGACCTCGCGCGTGGCGATCCGGCCGTCGGCCTCGCGCCAGGAAGCGGTCACCGCGCCGCGGCGAATCTCATGGCCGATGGTGACGTCGGCGACGTCGCGCACGCGGATCGGCACGCCGGCCTTGGCCGCGACGACGATCTCGCCGATCTGTGCGGTGCCGATCGTGCGGCCGACGCCGTGCACGAGCAAGTTGTCGCCGGATAAATCGATGCTGCCGCCGCCGACGTTGAGGTTGTTGTCGCGCACCGCCTGCATGACTTCTTCGAACGTCAGCGAATACTTGAGCAGTTGCGTGGGATTGATCCGCACTTGGTACTGTTTTTCGAGCCCGCCCCAGGAATTGACTTCGGCCGTGCCGGGCACGGGGCGCAATTCCGGCTTCACTTCCCAATCGTGAATCGTGCGCAATTCGGTTTGATCGGTCTTGTCGCTCAAGAGGATGTAGTGAAACACCTCGCCCAACCCGGTCGAGACCGGGCCGAGCTGCGGGCGGTCGATCCCCTCGGGAATTTCGACGGCGCCGAGTTTCTCGTTGATCAACTGGCGGGCGAAGTAGACGTCGGTGCCGTCGTCGAACGTGACGACGACTTGCGACAACCCGAACATCGAGATGGAGCGAACTTCGGCGACTCCCGGCATGCCGTTCATGGCCAGCTCGACGGGGAACGTGATCTGCCGCTCGACCTCCTCCGGCACCATGCCGGCAGCTTGCGTGTTGATCTGCACCTGCACCGGAGTGGTGTCGGGGAAGGCGTCGATGTTGAGATTCATCAAGGAGAGGAACCCCGCGGCGGCGACGGCGAGCGCGCCGAGCAACACGACCAAGCGATGGCTGAGCGACCAGGTGATGATCTGTTCGAGCATGAAGAATGATTCTCGACGAGGCGACGAATAACGGCGCGGAGCGCTCGCACGACTTGCGGCGGCGCGGGCTCAGCGGCGCGTGAAAGGAAATTCGGCCGGCGGGCCGCTACTGTTGGGCGAGGCTGATCATCTCGGCCTTGAGCACGTGGCTGCCGGCGACGGCGATCTTCTCGCCCGCGGCCAGGCCGGCGACGATTTCGGTGCGGCCGTCTTCGGCGGAGCCGAGCACGACGTCGCGGCGAACGAAACCGGCCTCGGTGCGCACGAACACGAAGTGCTTCGCGCCGTCGAACTGCACGGCGGGCGTCGGTACGGCGACGGCCTGCGGGACTTCACGCAGCACGATGCGGCCGACGCCGAACGTGTTGGCCGTGAGCAAGCGGCGGCCTTCGCCCGACGACTTGTCGACGAGCTTCGGGTTGGCGACCGAGGCCCGAACGCCGAGCGTGCGGGTCGTTTCGTCGAGCTCGGTGCTGATCCAATCGATTCGCCCGACGACGGGCGCGGCGGCGCCGTCGGCCTGGAACGTGACTTCCTGACCGAGGCGGACGAGGCCGGCGTGTTCCTTGCGAACGTCGAGCGTGATCCACATTCGTTCGATATCGGCGACGACGAACGTCGTGCTCGAGGGCGAAACGATTTCGCCGACCGTGGCCGCGCGGCCGATGACGATGCCGTCGAACGGAGCGGTGAGCGGGATGAGATTCGCGGTCGCCGTCTCGGGATCGAGCAGCGCGACGACCGACGGCGGCAGGCCGAGAGTGCGCAAGCGGCCGGCGAGCTCGGCGTCGTCGTCGCCGCGCAACTCCTCCGCTTTCAGCGGCAAGCCGAGATTGATGAGCTTTTGCTGAGCGCTGAGCATCCGCAACTGGGCTTCGCGGTGTTCGGCCTCGGCGACGCGCAGGTTGCGTTCGGCGACTTCCGCGGCGACCCGGCGGAGCCGAGCGAGCGTCTTTTCCTTGAGTTCCAAATTCACGACGGCTTGCAGGAATTCCGTCTTCGCTTCACCGACCTCGACGGCGTCGATAATCGCCAGGCAATCGCCTTGGCGAATCTCTTGCCCGACTTTTTTCTCGACGCGCCAGATGTGGCCGGGAGTGCGGACGGCAAGCTGGGCGACGCGATCTTGGTCGTAGCCCGTGACGCCGTTGACGACGAGCGTGTGGCGAATGGAGTGCGTCGCCGCGTCTTCGACGCGAATGCCGGCGGCGGCGAGGACGTCGCCTGCAATTCGAATCTCGTCGCTTTGGCGCGCGGGAGCGGCTTCGCCGTGTTGGGCGTTGTGCGGTGCGGCGGGTGAAGCGGCGGGCAAAGCGGAATCGTGACCGGCCGCGAACGTCCAATGTGTCGCATGCCCGAGCTTCAGCAGGGTCACCAAGCAGATTGTGACGACCGTGTATGTGGCGCGCTGCCGATAGTTTTTAACGATGGTGACGAATCGGGCAATCATGCTTAGCTCCTGCGCGAAACCGTCAAGGCATTTCTTCGTGATTTGCCGCGAGCGGCGAGGTCTGCGGAATCGCAATCGCGTGACTTGCGGCGTTGCGAGCGGTTCGCCGACCGCGCCGCCGCGGCGAATGGCGAACATGCGGGCCGCTTATGCACATTCCGGACCGCGCGTTCGGCGCTCGTCGGCGCGGGAAGCGCAACGGCGCGAGGCGCCTCACTCGCGCGGTGTGTGAGGAGCAAAAAAAAGAAGTTTCGCTCAGAGGACAGTGCGAGAAGCGCGCTGAGACCTAGGACCGATGAAACGGCTGGAAAACAGGCCTTTTACGCTTGATAGTGCCCCAATAGAGGGGGTGTCGCGCCCGTTCGCGTAGAGGCTCCGATCGAAACTGACTACTTGATCGGGACGATCGGCAGCACGATATGCGACGGCCGAGCATGATCGTGGTAGATCGTGTTGACCGCCGTTTGCATGCGGCGGTGCTGTTGCAGCGGCTCGCCGGTGTTGGGATTCACGTCGAAGCGGGGAAAGTTGCTGCTCGAAATGTCGACCCGGATGCGATGACCCTTCTTGAAGACGTTCGACGTGGGATAGAGCTTGATTGTCAGTGGATAAACCTCCCCGGGCCGCAATAGCTTCTCTTCCTGGAGCGATTCGCGAAAGCGAGCCCGCAAGATGCCGTCGCCGATGTTGAGATCGAACCCGCCGGGCGTGGTTTCGCTTGCGGGATAGACGTCGATCAGTTTGGCGGTGAAATCGGTGTCGAAGGCGGAGGACGAGGCCCACAGCTTGACTTCGATTTCGCCGGTGACTTCCACGTCTTCTTTCAGCGGGGCCGTTTGGAACACCAGAATGTCGTTGCGGACGGAGAGCGGCAGCGGTTCCTGATAGTTCCAAATGTGCTTGCCGCCGCGCTGATCCCAAGCGCCTTGCAGCATGATGTCGTTGCCGGAGGAGATGTTGCCGCCGATCGTCGGCACCGGGTTCTTAGGGTCGAAAGAGAAGGCCGTGGCGCTGCGGCCGTCGGCCTCGGCGGGTTGCTCGGTCGTCAGTTGGCCGCCGCGCGCGAAGTAGTAAGGCGTGGGAGCGGCCCGCTCGAGCGGCCACTCGTTTTCGTCGCGCCAGTAGCCGCCGTGTTGGAGCATCCCCTTTTCATCGCGCGAGCCGTCGCCGGTGCCCATGACGAAGATCCGCACCTTGGTTTTGAAGGGAGCGTTTTGACCAAACGACGTTTCGTCGTCGCGCAGCCACCGGTCGAACCATTGCTTGCGCCAAGCGAGCGGGTCGGCGATCGCCGCGTCCTTGCCGAAGCTGACTTGTCCGTGCGAGAAGTTGCCCTGCGCGCCGTGAATCCACGGGCCCATGATGAGATAAACGTCGCTTTTGAGTCGTTCCGAGAGTGCGGTGAAGTTCGCCGAAGTGTTGCCGGCCCAGGAGTCGTACCACCCGCCGACGAGATAGACCGGAATATCCTGATACAGTTCCGGATAGTCGAGAATCGCGTTTTGCTTCCAGTAGTCGTCGTTCTTGCCGTGGCGCATCGCTTCGATGAGCCATTTTTCGTAGTCAGGAGCAAACTTGAGCGGCGTCGTTCCGCGACGGAGGGGCAAATTGGCGAGGTACGCATGCCGATGGTCGGCCATTTCCTTCAATGCGGCGGCGCGGGCAGGGTCTTGCGATGCGCTGCTCCCCTTGCCGGCGTTGAGCATGATCCAATTCCAAAACCGTAGCTCAAAGGCCCCGGCGTTGCGCATGCTTTGCCGTCCCATATTTGAAACGGCGTCGACCGGGATGATCGTTTTGAGATGCGGCGACTGGGCCATCGCCAGCGCATGCTGGGTGCCGCCTACGTAGCTGGTGCCCATCATGCCGATGCGGCCGTTCGACCACGGCTGGGCGGCGATCCAAGCGGCGCAGTCGACGCCGTCTGGGCCGTCGTCGCTGAGCCAACGCCAGACCCCCTCGGAGTTGTATCGCCCGCGGGTGTCTTGAATCACGGCGGTGTAGCCGTGCGAGGCGAAGTAGCGGGCGTCGGCGGACTTGCCGTCGCCCTTGCCATAGGGCGTTCGAGTCAGAATCACGGCGGTTTTATCGCCGATTGGCTTGCCGTCGCGAGCGGGACGGTAGACGTCCGTGGCCAGCTTAACGCCGTCGCGCATCGGAACCATGACGTCGACCGCGACGTCGACTTCGTACGGTCCGAGTTCCGCCGCAGACAGCGACGTGAGGCAACAAACGAAGAGGGCTGCGAATTGGAACGAGAAGCAACGAAGCATGCTGATCTCCGACGCAAAGCGGTAAGGCGTTGCGCGTCATCATGCTAGGCGTTTGCATCGTTTGCAACGGGGGGCCGATTTTAGAGAATCGGCGCTGCTTAAGTCGCTGGGCTATTTCGCGGGTTTGATCCGCGTGCGAGCACCATTTCAAGATAGCTGCGGCGCTCGACCGAATTGCATTGGAGTTCCGTTTCCAATGCGGCAATCCGCGTTTGCGCCGATTCGCGTTCGGTTTCGTCGACCACTAACTCAATTTCCAGAAACTCCCCGAGCGCGTCGACCGTGTCCCAAGCGAGTTCATATTTGGTATCGCGCCAATCGACTTCGGCCGACGCTCGCCATTTGGCGACCACGGCCGTAGCGCGAAAGCCGAGGGCGGTCAAAAGCTCGCAGAAACGGTCGGCGGCTTCGGCGCCGTCGGCAAGCGGTTGCTCCAACTCCCTTCGCGTCTTAACCCGAGAATCGAGCTTCGGTCCTTTGTAAGTGACGAAATTGCGCTTGCCGATCGTTCGAATTCGCAGCGCCTCGTCGGTCTGGGCGAAGTCCCTGGAGGGATGATTGAAATACGAGTCGATCTGCCGAACGGCAGGCCGGAACGACGCCCCTAAGTGCGTTAACAGCCGCCGAAGTTCGTCGGGTCGCTCGATTCGGTACTTTTGCTCGACTTCCAGTTTCATAAGTCGGTCGGCCGCCTCAAAGGTGCGGCGTCCGTAGGCTCGGTCGCGACGTGGTCGGGTTCCAGCGCGCGGCCCGCATCTTCGCGGGTAATCTGCACTTCGAGTACGTGTTGGCGACGGACTTTCCGAACCAGAAAACGCAGTCCGCCGTTGCGAATAATATCGCCGCCGCGAACCGGTCGATGGACCGAACCGCGAATCAGGTCGTCAATCGTGCGATAATCCGGAGGAATCTTCGTGCGATCGAAGCGAACGCCCGAAGCCTGTTCAAGACGCTCCAGTGCGACTCCGCCGCCGGCGACCCAACCGCTGCCGCTATAGGCGAAGTGAGTGGGCGCGCGATCAAACTCGTCGAGAATATCCCCCACGAGTTCTTCCATGATGTCTTCCAAGCTCACCATGCCGACGATTTGCCGCGACGGATCACGGACCAGCGCAATGTGCGTGTGCTCGCGGATCATCTGTTCCAGACCGGCGGAAAGCGTAATCTCCGCGTCGATCGACGGTAGCGAACGGACGATGCCTCGTAGCGACGGGTAATCGGGGCTCAAACGCAATTCGCTGACGATATCTTTAAAGTTCACGTAACCGCAAATCGACTGCCGGTCGCCCGCGTGTTCGCAGACCGGAAACCTGGTGTGCATGTCGGTGTGCGCAATCAACAGGCTTTCGGCCATCGTGTGATCGAGATCGAGCGTCACGACGTCGTCGAGCGGAATCATGACTTCCGCCATTTTTCGCGCCGACAGGCGAGCCGCGCCGAGGATAATGCGCTCTTCTTGCGTGCCGATCAAACGCGACGTGCGAGCCAAAGCCACGACGGCCCGCAATTCCTGCATTTCAGCGACTTCGTGCTTGTGGCCGTCGAGCTGCGGGCGCCAACGTCGCTCGCTCCAGTCGAGGATCGTCGTCGAACTGGCTTCAAGCAGCCAAACGGCCGGAAAAGTGACCAGCGACAGCAGATGCATGGCCGGCGACAACTTGAGACAAACCCACTCCTTGTTTTTGAGAGCGAACACTTTGGGAATGAGTTCGCCGACGACGATCGTTACGGCACTCAAGGGAACGACTAACAGAACCAAGGCAGTCAAATCGGCCCAGCGAGGAGAAAGGGCCAGGTGCTGCTCCAAGGCCGGCGAAAGAGATTCCTCGGCTCCGGCTCCGCCCGTCGCGGCGGCGATCGCGCCGACCAGCGTAATGCCGAGTTGCACCACGGCGAGGCTGGCCTCCATGTTTTCTTTCATGTGCATCGCGGCTTTCGCGCCGTGGCGATGCTCATCGGCCATCATTTTGAGTCGACCGAGCGTGACGCTGGCCAAAGCAATTTCGTATGCGGCCAGCAGCGCGTTGAGCGCCACCATGGCCAGCATGATCAGAACGACGCTCAACGACATCGAGTTCTCAATCGACTGATAACGAAAAACCGCCGAGCGCGCCGGTGCGACAGAGCTCGGCAGGCCCGAATTGTAACCGCGGCGGGTCGTCGTTCCAGCCGGGTTTAACGCGCCGTTGATCACGCACTCGCCATTTCGAGTGATTTACCGCTTGTCGTCGAGAGAAAAACCTCGATTATTCATGTTGGATCGGGAGCGGGACGCGGCTGTGAAGGCGAGTCGAATTATGCAACCGGTGGAATTGCGAAGCGGTTCGTCACAGTGGGGATTTTTATTAATCGCCGCGGCGGTGATAGGTCTCTACCTTGTATTCGTGCGGACTGCGCCGCCCCAGAAGTTGACGACGTTCGAAGTCCGCCCGCTGGTACCTCATGCCGAAGCGCTCCAGCTTAGCGACTTACAGGGGCGCGTCGTATTGCTCAATTTTTGGGCGACTTGGTGCGGCCCCTGCGTCGAAGAACTGCCGCATCTCGATGAGCTTTATCGCCGGTATCGAGACCGCTCCGACTTTCGACTCGTGGCCGTATCGTGCGGCGATCTCGGGGCGGCCGACGATTTGGAGGCGCTTCGTGAAGAAACGGCGATGTTTCTTAAGTCTCGTCGGTTCGAGTTGCCGGCGTATGCCGATCCTCGCGGCGTCACTCGCGACGGGTTGGCGAGCACGCTTCGGCCCGGCGGAATTCCGGCAACATTCCTTATCGACCGCGACGGCTCGATCGTCGGGGCTTGGTTGGGTTATACGCCGGAACAGTTCGAGCAAGTCAAACTACAATTAGCCGCGCTCTTGCAGCGCCGGCCGTAGTCACCGCGAACTTTCAGTTATCGCACCGGACTAAAGTCGGCAGTTCTTGATTTCGGTCTCCAGAATGGCGCCTGCTCCGAGTGCCTCGAGCTTTTCCATAATCTGAATGACTTCGCTGCGTTTGACCATGGCCCGTACGGCGCACCAACTTGGGTCTTCCAGGGCGCTGACTGTCGGAGAGCGGAAGCCGGGCGTAATGCTTTCCGCTTCGGCCAGCTTAGCCCGGGGCACGTTGTACTCAAGCAGCGAATAAGCCCGAGCGATGACGACCCCCTCCAAGCGGCGAACGACACGATCGGCCGTTTCCGTCATTCGTTTGCGACCGTTCTGAATCAGCACGGTCTGGTAAGAGCCGATATCGGTCAGAATCTTCAGTCGGTTCGCGGCCAACGTGCTGCCGGTTTCGACGAGGTCGACGATGGCGTCGGCCACGCCGAGCGCGATCATCGATTCCACCGATCCGTTCAAGTTGACCAAATGGGCCGTTGCGCCATGTTGCCTGAGATAGGCCGCCGTGTTGTTGGGGAAGCTCGTGGCAATTCGCTTACCGGCGAGTTGCTTGGGCGAAGTGTAAGGGGCGTCGTCGGGCACGCAAATCGAGAGTTTGCACTGCCCCACGCCCAGGTCGAGCCGGCGTTCGACTTCGGCTTGGCTTTCGGCGATCAAGTCGCTGCCGGTGATGCCCATATCGATCGCCCCTTCGGCGCATAGCACGGGGATGTCTTCCGTGCGCAGAAAGGTGATGTCGACCGGAAGTTCTTTGCAGCGCGCGAAGAGGCTGCGCTCTTGGCGACGAAAATGCAGGCCGGCGTCTTTCAACAATTCCGCGGCAAGTTCGGCCAAGCGGCCCTTGCTGGGCACCCCGATGCGCAAGCTATCCATGATTCGATCTCGGTTGATTGGTGCGACTAAGACTTATCTGGTTTAGGCGGACGCGAGGCCTTCTCTTCCAGGCCGGAAATCCCGAAGCGGCGGGCTAACTCGGCTTCGACTTCAGCGAGCGCGACGCCGTTGTGAGCCATCATCACGAATAGGTGATAAACCAGATCGGCGCACTCATAGATGAAGTGCGTTCGACCGGCTTCGCCGGGTTCGGCAGCGGCTTCCGCGACTTCCGCAGCCTCTTCCCGGATCTTGCCGCCGATTTTCACGACGCCGCCGGCCAAGAGTTTCGAGGTATACGATTTCTCCGACGGCGCGGCTTTCCGTTCTTCGATGGTCGCCATCAATTGGCAAAGCACTTGGCCGGATTCTTCCACGCTGCGAGCACCTCGACTTGAGCTTGCCCCGGCCGTGCCGGCGGCGAAATCGTTAATCTTCCATCGTAAGTCGCCGTGGGAATTCCGGCAATCGCCGAGGACGTCGGCGAACCGCGGCGCGAGCCTTGCGAACTTTCGCCGTGTCACCTATAAAATAGTGCTTCGCTTGCAGGACGAGGGTCGCACCTGAGCGGCCGTAGCAAATTCGGCTTTGCCGCCGGATTTGCCTCAAATCGAAGCGAAAACCGAGCGGACGTGGCGGAATTGGCAGACGCGCTAGATTCAGGCTCTAGTGGTAGCAATACCTTGGAGGTTCAACTCCTCTCGTCCGCACTGCTTGAAAGGAAAGGGTTTACGGCTTCGGGTCGTAAACCCTTTTCCTTTTGATACCTGCCCCACCTCTAACAGATGTCTAACAGGGTGGAAAAACGTGGATCGATATGGATCAGCCCAACTCACGGGTTGAAGGGCTGAATGCGGTTTGGCAGCATCAGGGTGAGTGATGCTATGCAGACGGAACTGCTCCCCAAGATTTTCAGTGATTGGGAAGAATTCCGCACTGCGAAACCATTATTGCCAGCTTATTCCAACGCTTGTTTGCGTCGTCGTCCCATCCGTTCGTCCTCTACACCGCCGAGCGAGTTGAGCACGGCTACTCCGTCGATTTGTGCCGTTGCCTAGTCTTCGGCCGTATCGTCTGTCTGCCCTCGGCCGGTTGTAGCTTGATTGGGTCAAGCCATTTTATTAGCTGCTTGGCCGCTTCCTCAGGCGTCTTATAGCGACCGTCTGTCGCCATGCCGTAGAGCCGGGGCTTGGCTTTGAGTACGAGGTCGGGGCGTTGCTTCGATCCACTTCGAGATCGCTGCCATACGAGGCCAGAGCTTCCGAAGCTCGTAGGCGATCTTTCGTAAGTGCCCCGGCGAGATCGTATCGCCCATAACCGGTGTTCTACGGCTTCTCTAATGATCTGACAAAGCAACGTTCCGCCGATCCTGACGGTGACTTATGTAGCCTTCATTCGACAGGTCGAAGGCTTGGAATTGTTCGGCAGTGTCACCCAATTCTTCGATTGCCTATTTCGGCTTCAGCTTCTTCTTCCGTTTCAGTGGCGTTCCACGTCGGGCCATCGTTTTCGGTTCTGCCATGTTCGCATCTCTCAAATTCAGGCCGAGAATTCGAGCTTCCGGCTCGCATCGTAACTCCACACAACTGCCTGTACCAGCACGTTGAAGCCTCAGTGATCTGGAACTTCGTGGAACTTAGTTGATCGATGTTGATCAACCGAAAAGTTGCTTTCCATTTCTTCAAAGCCCAATAGATTTCGCATGTCGGGACGAGCAGTTCCCGCATTTACGTACACCTACATTAGAGGAGTAGAAATGAAGGCGATGACGAGCAAGGTGATCGACGGGCTGGTGTATGACACGGCAACGGCAGAATTGATCGCTGAGTATGAATTCGGCAGATGCGACTCATTCGACTTTGTCCATGTGCGGCTATTCAAAACGCAGAACGGTCGGTTTTTTCTCCACGGTACGGGTGGTGCAAATACAGAGTGGCGGACGTGGTCTTCCCCGCAAAGCTGCCATGAAGGGCAAGACATTCGCACGCTAACCGAAAACGAGGCGCTGGCGTGGTGCGAGGACCATAAGGTCAGTGCGGAGGTAATCGCAGAACACTTCAAAGTTCAGCAAGCGTGACAGAACACTGTGTGAAGCATGCCGTGCGTCGCGACCCGACCAACGGCGGCCCCCCCAGCAGAATGGCGTTTGAGCACAAAAGAATGGGGACCACAAC
>JAEUIN010000161.1 GCA_016793115.1 Planctomycetaceae bacterium | reverse complement strand
GCTCTCGCTCCTCGCGCCCACGAAGCTCGGCGTCACAAAGGCCGCGCTCGTCGGCTCACCCAAGATCACGGCGGAAGCCACGATCGCCACGGCCCCGACCGACGGCGGCTGGACCTTCGAAGCGGCGATCCCGATCGCGACTTTCGTGAAGAACCAAAACGAAAAATGGCATAGCTTCCAAATGACTCCGATCCTCGCCGACGTCGACGACGCCGGCGAACAGCCGACGGAAATCGTCGCCCGCGGCACCACGGAAGCCCGCACGAGAAGCACGAACTACCCGCACTTCGTCCGCAAGCGCGCGGATGTGGAGGCGGCGGTGAAATAGCCGCCAGCGAATCTGCAAAAGGGCGAGAACCGATGAAGCCATGGCCGTATCGGGCAGTTTGTTTGTTCGTTTGGGCGGCGATTGAGGTCGTCGCCGGGAATCCCGTTGCCGCCGCTGCCGCCAATCGCCCGAACGTCTTGTTCATCGCCGTCGACGACATGCGGTGCGAGCTAGGCTGCTACGGCGCGACGCATGTCCAATCGCCGAATCTCGATCGGCTCGCCGCTTCCGGCGTGTTATTCACGCAGGCCTACTGTCAGCAGGCCGTTTGCAACCCGTCACGCGTCTCGCTGCTTACTGGATTGCGTCCCGACACGACCAAGGTCTGGGACCTGACCACGGAAATGCGCTCGGTGCTGCCGGACGTCGTGACGATTCCGCAGTATTTTCGCCGCCACGGGTATCGAGCCGTGGCTTACGGAAAGATTTCTCACAATCCGTTTCCCGATGCGCCGTCGTGGGACGAACCGACGCATACGCCGAAAGACGTCGTCAATTATTCGCAGGCCAACGTCGCTCGCCTGGCCGAATTCAAACGGAAGATGACGGCGGCCGGCAAGCCGAAGGCGGCCGTGCAACGCATGCGCGGCCCGGCGACGGAGATCCAAGATCAGCCCGACGACAAGAATGCCGACGGGAAGATGACTTCCGACGCTTTGTCGAAGCTGCGGACGTTGGCCGCCGCAGAGTCGCCGTTTTTTCTCGCGGTCGGGTACATCCGTCCGCATCTGCCGTTCATCACGCCGAAGAAGTATTGGGAACTCTACGATCGCGAGGCGATTCCGCTCGCGAAGAACGCCTACCTGCCGAAGGGCGCGCCGCTCGTCGCTTTCGGCGATCGCTCTTTAGGCGGCTTCTACGAACTGCGCGATTACCTGGATTACGCCGACGCGCCGTCGCCGCTGGAACAATCTCTAACCGAAGCGCAACAGCGCGAACTTCGACACGGCTACTATGCTTCGGTCTCTTTCGTCGATGCGCAGATCGGCCGGTTGCTCGACAGCTTGAAAGAGCTGAACCTCGAACGCAACACGATCGTCGTGCTGTGGAGCGACCACGGTTGGAAGCTCGGCGAACACAACGGCTGGTGCAAACAAACGAACTACGAAATCGACGCCCGCGCTCCGCTCATGATTCGTGCTCCCGACGCCAAGGCGAACGGTCGACCGTGCAAGTCGCTCGTCGAGTTCGTCGACGTCTACCCGACGCTCTGCGATTTGGCGGGCCTTCCCATTCCCGACATGCTCGAGGGGCGCAGCCTGACGCCGCTCTTGGAGGATGCCGAGGCGACCGTGAAGGACGCGGCCTTTTGCCAGTTTCCGCGACGACATGCCGGCTGCGACTACATGGGCTACGCGATGCGTACAGCCCGCTATCGCTACGTAGAATGGCTCGACGCAACGACGGGCCAACTCACTGCGCGCGAACTTTACGACCACGACGTCGATCCGGATGAAAACCAGAACCTCGCCGAGCGTTCCTCCGTCGTAGATGAACTGCACGATCAAATGTGGCGGGAACTTCCCGCGCCGCCGATCCCCTTTCCGTTCGTCAAAGCGATCATCGACAAATAGGACTTTACGTTCCTTACGCAAGCACGGACGTGGAAGCGACGACGAATTTGTTCCAACCGCTTAGGCCGGACTAATATGCGCCGGCATCGCCGGCAATATGGCGGGGAAGTTGGATTAGCTTCCCATAAGTCAGCCGAACTTGGGCATAGCA
>JAEUIN010000159.1 GCA_016793115.1 Planctomycetaceae bacterium | reverse complement strand
GGTGGGCAAGCCACCAGTGCCACCCTACGCCAAACAATCACTTGAGTTCATCATCATGCGAATCACCACCGCGTCCGGTTCCCCCGCTCAACTCCCTGCCGACGCCGTCGTCGTCGGCCTTTGGGCCGATGGTTCGCTCACCCCCGCGGCCGCGGCGATCGACGCCGCGTCTGAAGGTCGGCTGCGCGACCTGGTCGAGCGCAAGGAAGTCGGCGGCAAGGCGTATGAAACGACCACGCTCCACGCCTTGCCCGGCGTCCAGGCGAAGATCGTCTTGCTCGTCGGTCTCGGCGACCCGGCGAAATTCGACGCGGGAGCCGCGTTTCGCTGCGGATCGGCCGCGGCGCGTGCGCTGTCGTCGAAGACGCGCAACAAAATCGGCTGGTTCCTTGCCGAAGGAGCGGCCGCGCCGCATCTTGCGGCGTCGGTCGCCGGAGCCCACGTCGGCACCCAGGGGCAAGATTTGTATCGCGCCGAGAAGAAGCGGCAGGCGTTCAACGAGTTGGCCGTCGCCGGCGGCGACGAAAAGGCGACACAGCGGGGAATCATCGTCGGCGAGGCGATGAACTTGGCTCGCCTCTTGGTAAACGAGCCGGCGCACGCGATTTATCCGGAAACGTTCGCGGCCAAAGCTCAGCAAATCGCTGCCGAGTGCGGGCTCGCCTGCGATGTCTGGGACAAAGCGAAACTCGAGGCCGAGAAGTGCGGCTCGCTCTTGGCCGTGGCTAAAGGGTCCGATCGCCCGCCGCGACTGGTCATTTTGGAATATCGAGGGGGCAAGCCCGACGCGGCGCCGATCGCACTCGTCGGCAAGGGAGTCACGTTCGACTCCGGCGGGCTGTCGCTCAAACCGACCGATTCCATGACGACGATGAAGTGCGACATGGCCGGCGCGGCGACGGTGCTCGCCGTGATGCAAGCCGCGGCACGGCTCAAGCTTCCAGTGAATCTCCTCGGCTTGGTCGGCCTCGTCGAAAACATGACCGGCGGCAATGCGATGAAGCTCGGCGACGTGCTCACCGCCCGCAGCGGCAAGACGATCGAGGTGCTCAATACCGACGCGGAAGGTCGGCTTGTGCTGGCCGATGTGCTGAACGTGGCGCTGGATCGCAAGCCGGCGAAAATCGTCGACTTGGCGACGCTCACCGGGGCCTGCGTCGTCGCGCTCGGCACGGAAACGGCCGGCGCGTTCGCCAACGACGCCGCTTGGTGCGACGCCGTGATGGACGCGGCTCGCAAAGCCGGCGAACCGCTCTGGCAGTTGCCGATGTTTCCGGAATACTCGGAGCACATCCGCAGCGAAATCGCGGACATCAAGAACACGGGCGACGGCCGCTGGGGCGGCGCAATCACGGCCGCGAAGTTTTTAGAGGAGTTCGTCGGCGGCACGCCCTGGGTGCATCTCGACATCGCGGGCCCGGCGTTCTACGACAAGCCGCGCCCCTGGGCCGACGGCGGCGCCAGCGGCTGCTTCGTACGCACGCTCGTGGAACTCGTGAGCAATCCGTCTTAGTTTGTTTCTTTGCTTTTGCCCCGACGCTACACGCCCGGGGCTAAGACGGACCGGTTAACGCAAGAGTTCTCCCACGATCCGTGCGACGACCACATACGCGTTGTCGAGAGGTTCGCGGCGAAAGAATTCGACGGGCACGTCGCGGCTGCCGATAAACGGGCGCAGCATCCAGCCCATTTCGATACCGACGAACGCGTAGAGCCCAAGCCAAGTCCACATCATCGAGCGATGGCGCGGATTGCGGGCCACGAGTGCGCGGTAGTGGCCGCGCAACAAGACCTGCGCCGAGCCGCTCGCCGCGGCGAACATCGCGGCGTTGAACAGCACCGCGGGAACGTACGCATCGCTCGACGCATACCAAGTGACGGTCAACGGCGCCAGCGCGGCGAGAGTCACGGCGACGCCGGCTTGCGTCGCAACGACGGCTCGTAAGGCAAGGCGGAAGTCGTCGCGCAGCCCCAGCAAAGAATTGATCACGAAGAAACTCGGCAAGGCGACGAGGCACGTGGCGCCCAGCAGCAGCGGCACTTTGACGGCGGAATACGTCATCTGCAGAAGCAATTGGCCCGCCGGGCGAGCGGCGTCGAACAATCCAAAGCTTCCCATCGCCGCCCCGTATGTAAAACCGAACAGCACCGCATAGGCGCCGAGCTTGCGCGTGGAACGCGGCGACGCGGCCGCGGCCGCGGCCCAACCGCGGAGGCGCAACAGATCGTCGATGCCCGTCCAGAAACCGGTCATGAACATCTCGCTCAAGAAAAGCCCCTAGCGTCCGCGCGCGTCGCGACCACGTTCGCCGGGGCCGGCCGGAGGCGTCGCAGGCGGCACGCCGAACAGCGTTTCGAACGTCGTCGTCGCCACGGCCTGAAAGAAATTCGATTCGCGTTTCCGCAGCCAAGTGAACTCTTCCCCCGGCGCACCGATAAACGGACGTAGAATCCAACCCATTTGCGCGCCGACCAAGCCGAACACGACGATCCAAATCGCGAACACGGCCTTCACGTGAATGCCGAAGATATAGCCTTCGATCTTCTCGATCGGGCCCGGCAGCGGACGCCGACGAGGCGGCGCTTCGCCGGCCGCCGGCTCTTCGGCCGAATCTGCTTCATGCTCGACGGCCGCCGGCGCGGAGAGTTGTTCGGCACGCCGTGCGGCGTACTGAGCGTAATGCAGCCTATTGAGCGTGTGCATTAAGAACATCAGACCGAGGAAGCCGGCCACGGCGAACACCGCGACGTTCAACAGCACCATAAACCCGTAGCTGTTCGTGCTTAACGAAAAGAAGGCGACGATGGGTCCAAGCGACGCCAAGACGGCGAGATTGACGCCGAGCGCCGCGATCAATAAGCGCAGGACGGACGTGAAAACGAGTTGCGAGCCGACCAGCGCATTGAAAACATACAGCGAAGGCATGGTGATGACGAGCGTCAGAAAGAACAGGGCCGGAGTCTTGAGCGTCGACGCGAGCAATTGCATGTAATTCGGTTCGGCGTCGGCCACGTCGAGCACGCGAAGCACGGAGAAGGCTCCCATGCAGGCGCCGTAGACCATCGCCAAGACGATGCCGACGAGCGATACGCCCGTGATTGAAAACTGGAAGCGGCCGGTCGCGAGCGACGCGGGGCGGGTCAGTTCGCCGCGAAGAATGCGGTCGAGTTGGGCAAACGATGCGAGCATGGCGACCTCGACGCGGGCGCGGTGGATGGTGGACACGAGTCGTCACGCGTATTGTGCACGGTCAAATCGCCGCGTCCAGAAGAAACTTTGACTTACAAAGCTTTTTCCGGTAGAACGAAATTCAAGCAGTTGAACTGGCGGCGCTGCGCGCCGAATGACTGTTGCCTAACCGTCGGCGCGCCTAGCGGAGCAGAGTGCCCGCCCGCGCGGAACAGATTGGAGATCCGGAAACGTCGGCCACCGGGATCGGCCCTTGCGCAGAATTCGCAGAGGCGTCGAACGGCGACATCGGGATTTCAAAGTCGACTCGGGCGTGTGCGCCCAGGTGCCGATGTCGATTAAAACTCCACGCCAAAGCCGAAAAACGTCATCGGCCCGCGGCATTAAGTGCCCGGGCTAAGACGAAGTCGGGCCGCCGCGACGTCGCCGAATCGTCGAGTTTAGCCTTCAAGGTGCGGGAGCGTGCCGGTGGCGTCGCCGAAGAACGGCACACTGACGTCGATGCGATCCAAGAGCGACATCCAGAGGTTGTTGAGCGGCGTTTCGTCGGCGTAGCGAATGTGCCGGCCGGGCGAGAGCGTGCCGCCGCCGCGACCGGCCAGGATGATCGGCAGATTGTTGTGGCTGTGGCGATTGCCGTCGGAGTTGCCGCTGCCGTAGGCCAGCATGCAGTTATCGAGCAGCGTTCCGTCTCCCTCGCGGACGCTCTTCAATCGGCCCAGCAAGTAGGCGAGCTGCGACGTGTAGAAGCGATCGATCTTGCGGATCTTCGCCTTCTTTGCTTCGTCGTTGCCGTGGTGCGACAACTCGTGGTGTCCTTCATTGACGCCGACTTGCTTGTGCGGGAAGTTGCTCCCCTCGTTGGCTAAAACAAACGTGCAAACGCGCGTCACGTCGGTCTGGAACGCCAGCGTCATCAGGTCGCACATGAGCCGCGTCTTTTCTTCGCGCTCGCTCTCGATACCGACGAGTTGCGGATAGTCCGGGGCTTGGATTTCCGGTAGGTTCGCGGCTCGCTCGATGCGCACTTCGACGTCGCGGACCGCGGTGAAGTATTCGTCGAGCTTGCGCAGGTCGTGCCCGCCGAGCTTACGCTGCAGGTCTTTGGCGTCTTCCAAAACCGTGTCGAGGACGCTCGCCCGGCGGCGGCGAATCTGCTCGCGTTCGCCGGCGGGATCGGTCTTAAAGAGGCGTTCGAAGACCAGCTTCGGGTTGACTTCCTTCGGCACGGGCGTGGTGGCCGAGCGCCACGACATCGTCGAGGAATAGACGCAGCTGTAGCCGGAATCGCAGTTGCCCGCCATTTGGCCCGGCTCGATGCCGATTTCGAGCGAGGGGAGACGCGTTTCCTGCCCGATGCGGCTCGCGGCGACCTGGTCGACCGAGATGCCGCTGCGAATGTCGGTACCGTCGGTTTTACGCGGCTGAGCGCCGGTGAGAAAAGCCGACAACGCGCGGGCGTGGTCGCCGCCGCCGTCGCCGTTGGAACGGGCCTTATCGGCCGTGAGCCCGGTGAGCACGCTGAAGTCGTTCTTAAAAGCCGCGAGCGGCTCCAGGCATTCGGTGAGTTTATAGTCGCGCCCATCGGCGGCCGGAGTCCAGTTCTCGATGTTCACGCCGTTGGGAACGTAGAGAAACGCCATCCGCGTCGGCGCGGTGCGGACGCCCTTCTTCGCGACTTCCGAAGCCGCCCAACTGCGCACGGGGCCCATCGCTTCGAGCCACGGCAAAGCCATCGCGGCTCCCAGGCCGCGGAGCAATGTGCGACGAGAAAGTTGTTGAGTCATCGTAGTCGTACTCCCTAACAACGGTCGTAACGTTATGAATTCACTCAGTCGGCTGAAGAGCGAGGTCTTGCGAGCCGCGCCGCATGCGAAACGGTTCGCTGCGGACGATTTCCAGGCAAAGCGTCGAGAACTTGTAGTCGTTCTTCTTGAGCTGAGCGACGACGCGGGCCACGGCCCGCTCGTCGTAGTATTCGAGCCCGCGCCCGAGCGCGAAGATCAGCAGCTTTTCGGTGAGGCAGCGAGCGAAGTCGTCTTTTTTCGCGACGAGCAACTTCTTGAGTTCGGCGGGGCCTTGGAACTTAACTCCCTCGACGACGCCTGACGGATCGATCGCGTCTTCGCCGTCTTTCGTGCGGAACTTGCCGAGGGCGTCGAAGTTCTCGAAGGCGAAGCCGAGCTGATCCATCTTGGCGTGACAACCGGCGCAGGCCGGATTGCTGCGATGCTGCTCCATGCGCTCTCGAAGCGAACCCGTGAGCTTGTCTTTCTGCTGCTCCAGTTCGGGAACGTTGGGCGGCGGCGGCGGCGGCGGCTCACCGAGAATCTGTTCGAGCACCCACTTGCCGCGTTTCACGGGGCTGGTGCGCGTCGGGTTGCTCGTCACGGTGAGAATCCCGGCGTGGGTGAGCAACCCGCCGCGAATGCCGTCGGTGAGCGTCACGCGCTGCCAAGTTTGATCGCTCCGAAACGACTGACCGCCGGGGACTTTCTTGCGGCCGCCGCCGTTGCCCATCGTGTCGTACACGCCGTAGAGCCGGGCGAGCGACGCGTTCATATATGTGAAGTCGGCATCGAGCATGTCGACGATGCTGCGGTCTTCGCGGATGATTTCCCCGAGAAACAGTTTGGTTTCCGTGAGCATCGCTTGCCGGAGCGGCTCTTTGAATTCCGGAAACGTCGTCTGGTCGGGCATGTGCGAGGTGAGTCGCCCGAGTTGCAGCCATTGCATGGCGAACAGGTCGACCAAGGCCGAGGCCTTCGGGTCGCGGAGCATGCGGCGGACCTGCGCGTCGAGATTCTTCGTCAGCTCGTTTTTCGCGGCGAGGGCGAAGAGTTCGTCGTCGGGCATGCTGCTCCAGATGAAGTAGCTGAGCCGCGAGGCGAGTTGGTATTCATCGAGGGGGCGCGATTCCACGGCCGTCGGACGATCGTCGAGTTCGGCGCGGAACAGGAACTTCGGATTCGCGAGCACCGCCTGCACGGCGAGTTGGAGACCGGCTTCCCATTTCTCACCGGCCGCTTCGGCCGACTCGACTAGCTTCACGAGCCGATCGACTTCTTCTTTCGTCGCCGGGCGGCGATAGGCCCGCGTCGCAAAGCGCGCGAGGATTTCGCGCGTCTGCTCGGCGTGCGGCTTCGTCGCGTCGCATTGCATGAACCGCCGCATCGCGTAAGGACGAACGTCGAGCGGCCCCTCGACGCCGAAGCTCTTTACGTAGAGCGTCGCCGGCGGCGAGCCTTTTTCGGTCTTCACCAGCGCGATGCCGATGCGACGCACTCCGGCGATCGCAGGCAACCGCACTTCCAGCTGCGTCGGCTTCTTGGGATCGCGGGCCTTCACTTCCACGACCTGAACCACGCGCAGCGGCACGGTCTGCCGGAGCGCGTTGCCGTTCAACTCGGCGAGTTGCTTATCGTCGGCCGGTTGCGTGATCTGCTCGCCGGCCACGAATACGGCCAGCTTGACCGGCAGGTTTTTCTCGCGCTCGGCATAGCACACCGCGCGGAACATGTATTCGTCACGCTCGCCGAGCGGAACGTCTTGCCAGAGCGGGCCGCTTTCGCGCCCCGGCTTCTTTTCGCGATCGGTCACGACGGCGAAACCGTCTTTGATAGGACCGGCGCCGCGCGCGGGACGGAAGTTCTTTGCGTACGACTGGCGCAACGTCGGCTTCGGCAGTTCAGTGAGCACGACTTTGCGCGAGATCATCTCGGCCGCGGCGAGGTAGCGCTCCATCAACACAGGCGACATCGAAAGCACGTCGCCGATATTGTCGAACCCGTGGCCGACGTCGTCGGAGGGGAAATCTTCGGCGGCGTTGAAGTCGGTGCCGTAGAACAAGTCGCGGACCGTGTTGTCGTACTCGGCGCGATTGAGCCGGCGCATCGTCACGCGGCCGGGATCGGTCTTCGCCGAGCGGTCGTAGTCGTCGAAAATGCGTTCGACGGCTTCGACGAAAGCCTGCGTCTCGGCCGCGGCTGGGCGGGGCCGATCTTCGGGCGGCATGGCATCGGCTTCGACCATCTCAAGCACGCTTTGCCAGCTCTTGCGCTTCTTGAGGATCTCGCCGGCTGCGCGAACGTTGTTCAGCGCGAGGCCGGCCTTCGGTTCGCTGTCGCCGTGACACTCGACGCAATGCTTCGCCAGAAACGCCTGGATCGGCGCGAGAGACTTCGGTTCGGCGGCCGGGGCGTCGCCGAATCCGCCGAAATGGAGTGAAACCGCGGCGCAGACCAAGGCGAAGTGCGAGCGACAACTGCGCCGGCCGGGACGAAGAAGAGTCGTGAAGTCGGCAAACATCATAGGCGGGGGGAGGAGCGTCGGCGCGAAGGCCGGGCAACGAGCGGTAGGCGGTAACAAGGCGGGGAAAGTCAGGCGGGAGGCGAACTTAAATATCGTATCCCCCCCAAACGAAATCAGCAACACGAATGGCCGCTCGCGCCACCCCACTTTCGACGCCGATGGGACGGATATTCCCTCTATAACACCGCTCGGAAACAGACGGCCGCTTTGTTAGCATCGAGCCCATACTACTGCGTCGTTTTGCCGAGGATTCCGCAACCTGTGCCGCTCGCGCTGGCCATCTTCGTGCGGATCGTTGCGAATCCGCTCTCGAACGTCTTTCAGAAACTCCTGACGACAGAGGGCCGTTCGCCCGCCGTCGTAATCTTGGCGACCCACACTCTGCTCTCCGTAGTTTGCGTTCCGCTGCTGGTCGTATTGCCGGGTCCGCGCTCTTCGCAGTTCTGGCTCGACATTTCGCTGTGCGCGGCGTTAGCCGTTGCGGCAAATACGCTGCTCGTCGCCGCCGTGAAACTTGCCGATCTCTCGGTGCTCGGCCCGATCAATTCGTACAAAGCCGTAGTCAGCTTAGTGCCCGGTATCGTGCTGCTCGGCGAGTTGCCTGGACCGGCGGCGCTGGTCGGCATCGTACTGATTGTTTGCGGAAGCTACGGGCTAAGCGGGCCAAGTGCGAAGGCGAGCCGCGCCTCGGGCGATAGGGCACGGCCGTGGTTTTCGCTGGGCGTGCGTTATCGAATCGCGGCGTTGGTGCTTTCGGCCGTCGAAGCGGTGTTTCTTAAACGGGCGCTGTTCGCGGCCGAGCCGACGACGACGTTCGCTTGGTGGGCCGTGCTGGGTCTGGCCGCGGCGATTCCACCGGCGCGGCTCTTGCGTTCGCCGCGCTCGAGTGATGCGACGTCGACGCCCATCACCGGCCGCACCATCGCGCTCGGACTCGCATTGGCCGTGACGACCGGGTTGATGCAATATTCGACGCTCGTCACGTTCGGCCGGCTTCAAGTGGCGGGCGCTCTGGCGCTGTTTCAGACTTCGTCGCTCGTCAGCGTCGTGCTCGGGCATCGAGTGTTTCGCGAACCGCACGTGTGGCGCCGTCTCGCGGCCGGCGGCGTGATGGTCGCCGGTGCGGCGCTCATCATCTTTGCGGGAGCGTAGCGCGGGCGACGACGAGCGATCTCCGTCGTCACGTGGACCACAAAAAAACGAGGGGCGAACCCCGTCAGGATTCGCCCCTCGCGTAATCGATCATTGGCGATCGTCGAACCGCTTGCGGTTCGGCGAGCGTTATTCGACCGGCAGCTTGCCGGCCTTGAGCTTCTCGGCCCATTCCTTGTGTTCTTCTTCGACCTTCTTCAGCGCGGCCTTGACCTTGGCCAAGTCCTTCTCGCCCTTAGCGCCGATCGCCGCACCCACGGCCTTGCCGTAGTCGTTGCGGACCTTTTTCTCTTGTCCGTTGACGTGGCAAATGTTGCACTTCGCGGTCGCGGCGGCCGTGACGTCGGGGTAAGTCTCGGTGAAGACTTTGGTAAACGGCGGGCGGGCATCGGCCGAATCGAGCGCCAGCGCGAGCACGGCGGCTCCGCAAACCAGCGTCAGCACAAACTTCTTCATGCGCGGTTCTCCCATGGTGAGTTCAGTGAGGATGTTTGCCGTCGGCCGACCCCTCGGCAGCCGATAGCCTGACGATACTCCGACACGCTCCGCGTGCGGCTTACCGTCGACGGTCCAGTAGAATCGGCACAAATACCCATGTCAAGTTAGCGGAAAAGGGCAAATGGCGCGGACACATAAGCCTCAGTTTGCGCTAACTCGACAACTCGCGCTCGGCCCGCCACACTCACGACAGCGACGACTTCGCTGCGCAGGCGGGCCGTTTCAGCACGATCGAACGTGGCTCGGCCTCGCCGCAATCGTCGCATTCGTCGCGATATTCTTCTGACGCCTCACCACCTACGTTCGATATGGAGTTCATCGATTATGGTACGCACTCCCAGCACCATGCTGCCTCTCGGCACTCCCGCCCCCGCCTTTTCGCTCGTCGATGCCGTGAGCGGCCGCACCGTGAGCCTCACCGATTTTCGGGAGGCTCCGGCTTTGCTCGTGATGTTCATTTGCAACCACTGCCCATTCGTGAAACACGTCGCAGCCGAATTGGCCCGCCTGGGCGACGATTATTTGCCGAAAGGGGTGGCGATCGTCGCAATCAATTCCAACGACGTCGCCGCGCACCCGGACGACGCCCCGGATAAAATGAAGGCCGAAGCGCAGGCCCGCGGCTACAAGTTCCCGTACTTATTCGACGAAACGCAAGCAGTGGCTCACGCCTACAACGCGGCCTGCACGCCGGACTTCTTTTTGTTCGACAAGCAGCAAAAGCTCGCCTATCGAGGCCAACTCGACGGCAGCCGGCCGGGCAACGACGTCGCCGTCGACGGCCGCGATTTGCGGACCGCGCTCAATCAGTTGCTCGCCGGCGAATTCGTACCGGCCGAACAACGCGCCAGCCTCGGCTGCAATATCAAGTGGAAGCCGGGGAACGAACCGGAGTATTTTAAAAACTAGCGACTCCGTTGCGCAGCGAAGACACGCATTACTTATGATGCGCGTCTTCGCTGATTCAGCCGCAACGGCGCTTCAGTCGTCGTACACTTCCAACTCGGGCAATTTCTCCCGCAACCGATCGATCGCGCCGTCGGTCGTTTGCGTCGCTTCGAGCGTGAGTTCTTCAAGATTCTTGAGTTGGGCGAAGCGTAACATCTGCTCGTCTTCGAGCGGATAGTGGGCGATCGTGAGTTGCCGGAGGCTCGTGAGCTTGGCGATTTCGTCGATCGCCGCCGGCTCGACGACTTCACCTTGCAGATGCAGTCGGCGGAGCTGCGGAAACGCGGCCAGCTCGGCGACGTCGGCCGCTGTGAGCCGCTCACCGCTTGGTCGACGAACCGCTTCCCAGGTGGCGCCGTCGGTGCGGATGCCGAGATATTCGTCGATCTCCACAGTGTCGATCGGCGGGCGCAGCCACCAACTCGACTCACCCCGAGCGAAGGCGCGAATTCCTTTCGGCTTAAGACGCGCCGCCGCTTCGTATTGCTTTTCGCGAGCCCGCCAATGCGTCCCCGCGAAGCCGAAGCAGGCCGCGACCACGCCTAAAAGCAGCAGCAACGTGCGGAGGTGAAATTGCGGTCGCCGAAGTCGCATATCGCGAATACCTCGACTTCGTACATCGTTGGAGGTGAGCAGAGCATCAATTCGTTTCGGCGGCACCTAGCGCCAGCCAAGCGACGAATTCGACTCACGAACAAGATGTAGATGGTCGATTACTGGACAAATGCTATTGATTCTGTACGTTCGTATATTATAGTTGCGACAGACGACCACAACCTGTTGTGGTCGGACCCGTCGGCTCCAAGCTGACATTTGCCTGTTCCGGCGGCTATCCGTCGGTGCCGGTTTGCCCCAACCGCAAGGACGTTCGCCATGGCCAATTTAGATAGCCTTACGAGCCGCCAAAAGGAAGTCTACGAGTTTATCCGCGAAAAGATCCGGACTCGCGGCTATGGCCCCACGGTCCGTGAAATCGGTACCCACTTCAAAATCAGTTCGCCCAACGGGGTGATGTGCCATCTCAAGGCCTTGGAGAAAAAAGGGCTGATTGCGCGCGAGGCGAACATGTCGCGGGCCATCACATTGGCGACCGAATCGTTTGCCGAGCAGCGAGCCGGGTTGCCGCTGCGGGGTCGGATTGCGGCCGGCATGCTGCACGAAGCGGTCGAGCAAAACGAGACGATCGACTTCGGCGGGCTCTTCGACTCCGACGACATGTTCGTCTTGGAAGTGACGGGCGACTCGATGATCGAGGACCATATTTCCGACGGCGACTACGTCGTGATCCGCAAGCAGGAAACGGCGCACAAGGGAGACATCGTCGTCGCCCTGACCGACGAAAACGAAGCCACGCTCAAACGCTGGTACCCCGAGGCCGACCGTATCCGCCTGGAGCCGGCGAACTCGAATATGAAGCCGATCTACGTAAAGAACGCCAAGGTGCTGGGCGTCTGCGTCGGCGTGGTGCGGAAGTTGTCGTAAAGCCGGTGCGTTGCTAGGCGAAGCCTGGGAACCAGAGAGCGCTTGATAAGCAATTCGGCGAGCGAAAGGACGCAAGTCCCCCGTTTACATCGCAGCGGAATTCGCGGCGCTACAACAGTGCAAACTCAACGGCCGGCTCAGACCGGCCCCTCGACTTCGTTCGAGTCACCGTCAGCGGCGTCAATGTGACACGGGAACGCCGCTCTTCATGGCGCTGGGCAGACTGACGCTTGCGGACGATGGAATCAAAACGCACATTGGCTCAAGTGCGATGAGCCCCGAGCGGAGTTGAATTCATCGCCCGACTCGCGTCGGACAGGCCGAATTCATGTCGCGTGTGTGCCGAATAGCACACATCGTCGCCTGACTCGAAGAGCGTGCGCGTTTTGCGTCGCCGCTGCTTGTCGGACGACGATTTGTCTGCGATCGTAAAAGCAGCGTTTTTTGCGCAGCTTCGATTCAGCATTTCTTACCGCTTCATGTCGTTCGTTCGCCGGCTAAAACAATCTGCAGCAGAACACATAGGCGAGTTGCTCTTTTGCCTGCTGCAACAGTCGCCGGCGCTTCCGGCCGCGCTCGTCGGCAAAATCGACGCGAAGTATGGAGAGGCGCAACTGCTTCAGCGCCGCTTGCTGCGCTGGGCGGCGACCGATGAGGAGATGTCGCCGTCGGACGCCGCCTACTCCTTGCTAGGCCGTAACGACATCGACGGCCTCTTGCTCTACTGCTTCGCTCGCGGCGGATTCACGAATCGCGTCGCCGTCGATATCGGAGCGGGAGATTGCCTCAACGGCAATACGGCGAATCTCGTTCTATTCCACGGTTTTAGCGCCTTCCTGATCGACGGCGACGAACGGGGACTGGATGTCGGTCGACAAGTCTATCAAGCTTTGCAACCGAGAGTCGCGCCGCGATTTATTCACGCGTTTCTCGATACCGACGGCGTGAACGAACTGTTGCGCCGTAACAACGTGCCCGACGAGGTCGATTTACTCAGCATCGATATTGATTCGATCGACGTTTTCATCGCTGAACGACTACGGATCGCAGCCCGCGTGGTGATCGTCGAGTTCAATAACCTCTGGGGTCCGGACGAGAGCTTTAGCGTGCCGAACTCACCCGGTTTCCAACGCGAACTCGATCGTTTTCTCTATGGAGGCGCGTCGCTGGCGGCGTTCGATAAGGTACTTACCGCGAAGGGCTATAAACTCGTCGCGGTCTCATCGAGCGGCTACGACGCCGTGTTCGTACGCGATAACGACGATTTCAAGCGAGTGCCGCAGCGTAGCCTTCGTTCGCTCTATGACGAAAATCCCGTGTGGCGTAGTACGCACGCGAAATCGCTTCACGATCCGATACGCAGTCGCCCCTGGCAAGCCATCTAAAACCTGCGACGACTGCTAAGCCTACGACATTCGCGGCGTCGGCGACGTCGGCAAGTTCGGCGAACCCGGCAGAGCCAACGGCGGGAGCTTGGCCGTTTGGTCGACAAGTTCTTCACGCAGGATCGTCAAAGACGATGGGGCTTCAATGCCGATGCGGACCTTGCCGGGTCCGATTTGAACGAGAGTCACGACGATATCGTCGCCGACCCGAATGCTTTCGCCGACACGGCGCGTGAGTACGAGCATGGCCACCTCCTTGTTGCCGAACGGAGCACGCTGACTGCGAAGCAAGCATAGCAATGCCGGCGGAGATCAACAAGGGAAATCACAGCCTTCGGAGCGAACGCGCAACCACCACCAGTACAAAGACTTGCGGAGGGATCAATCCTCCGAAGCTGGTTGCGCTTTCGGCACTACTTCGCTAGATAAACGCCGTTGGCGGCTGCAACGGAAGCCCCCTGCTCGAACTTGTATCCTTGCTCGGCCAAGAGTTGCTCAAGAGCGCCGAGGAACGTGAGCACGTTCGTCTGCCGCGAGCCGTGTCCCATCAGGCCGATGCGCCAGACCTTGCCTTTGAACGCGCCGAGGCCGCCGCCGATTTCAATGCCGAAGCAATTGAGCAAACCGCCGCGAACCTTCGCATCGTCGATGCCGGCGGGAATGTGAACGGCGTTGAGCATCGGCAACTGATGCCCTTCGGCCGAGGCGTAGCGGATGCCGATCGCCGCCAGCCCGGCCTTAAGCGCCTGATGGTTCCGCAAGTGCCGACCAAACGCGGCTTCTTGCCCTTCTTCCAAAATGATCCGCGCGGCTTCATAAAGCCCGTAGGTCATGTTGATCGGCGCGGTGTGGTGATAAACGCGCTCCGAGCCCCAATACTTGGCGAGCATCGAGACGTCGAGATACCAGCTTTGCACCTTCGTCTTGCGATTGAGAATGACTTCGAGAGCCGCCGGGCTGAACGACGCCGGAGCCAAACCGGGAGGGCAGCTCAGGCATTTTTGCGAGCCGCTATAGATAGCGTCGATCTTCCACTTGTCGACCTCGACGGGGACGCCGCCGAGCGCCGTCACGGCGTCGACCAAAAGCAGCGCACCGGCGTCGTGAACCAGCTGTGAAATCTCTTCCAGCGGCTGCCAAGCGCCGGTCGACGTTTCGGCCATGACGATGCCGACGACCTTCGGTTTCGCCTTGGCCAAAGCTTCTTTCAAATGGCTCGGCTCAAACACTTCGCCCCACGGGCGATCGACCCGGGTCACGTTCGCTCCGGCTCGGCCGGCGACGTCGACCATGCGTTCGCCGAACACGCCGTTGACGCAGACGATCATCGAGTCGCCCGGTTCGATCAAGTTGACGACCGTGCTTTCCATGCCCGCCGAGCCGGTGGCGCTGATCGCCATCGTCATTGGATTCTCGGTACGGAATAGCGCCCGCAGCATTTGCTGCATGTCGTTCATCAAGCCGAGGTAATACGGATCGAGGTGCCCAACCGTGTTTGCGGCCAACGCGCGAAGCACGCGCGGATGGATCTCGCTGGGGCCCGGCCCCATGAGCAAACGGACGGGCGGATTGAGCGGCGCGGGGAGCGAAGCGGTCATGGAACTAGCTCGCGGGGCGTGTTTGCGGGACGAGGGACGGGGCGGCCGATTCGGGAGCGGATTGCCGAACGAGCGCACTGATTTGCTTGAACTCGGGCGTTCCGGCGCGACCGCACCATTCGAAGAGCGCGGCCTCGACTGTCGTGAGCGTCGCGCCGGCCGCTTCGAGGCGGCGCAACGCGGTTTGATAGTCGATCTCGTGGCGCGAGCCGAGCGCATCGACCGCGAGATAAATTTGGAAGCCGTGCGTCATGAGATCCAGCGCGGTCTGCTGCACGCAGACGTGCGCTTCGATGCCGCTGAGAAGCACTTTATGGATCCCGCGGGCCGCCCACTCGCGAAAGATGCCGCCGCACTCGCCGCAGCTAAAGGCGGTCTTGGACGGGAGTTGCCCCAGTTTGGCGGCGAGTTCCGGAACTGTGGGACCGAGCCCCTGCGGATACTGCTCGGTGCCCGCCGCGGCGACGCCGAGCGCGGCTGCGCCGTCGAGCAACCGGCCAATGTTCCACACCAGCCGCTCATGACCGGGGATGAGCGTGACGAGCTTGCCTTGCACGTCCACCACGAGGAGCCCGGTACCGTGCGGCGACATGAGATCTGGGCTACGCGGCAACGGCGCGGCGTCGGGTTCGCTCGGCGTCGGCGGAGAAGTGGTGCTCATGCCGCCAAGCATAACGCATGGACGGCTAGTCTTCCATCGACCGCCGCGCCGGCTACGGGTAATCGTGTCCCGACTTTTGCCGCAGTGTTTCCAAGAGGGCGTCGTCGAGAGGGCTGCCCAGGTCGCGAAGACGTTTTGCGTCGGCCCAAGCCGAGAGCATGTCGCCCGATCGCAGCAGGGCTTCGGCACGCTTGGCGAGTGCGTTGACCGAATTCGGATCCAAAGCTAACGCCTGATTGAAATCGAGCAAAGCTTCGCCGAGGCGGCCGGCCTCCAAGTAGATTTCGCCGCGGTCGACAAGGTGCTGCGGGTCGCGAGGCTCAAGAACGATGGCCCGAGTGAAGTCGTCGAGCGCCGCTTGGCGATCGGAGCGTGAGCCGGTGAGCTGACTCCTCAAGCGGTAAGCGTCGGCGCGAATGTTCAAGAGATGCCCCAACTGATCGCGGAACGGATACGCTTCCAACTGCGGAATCAAATGACGCGGGAGTTGACGCCTCTGGGCGTCGATCGTCGTAAGAATATATTCGGCCGCCGTCAGCGATGCGGCGAACGCCGGCTGGTGCTGCAAGCGCGACGACTCACGGCGAAAATTTTCGAGCGACTTCTCGGCGGCCGCCAAGGCGTCGTCGGGCCGCTTGGACAAGTTGAGCAATTCCGCGCGAATAAGATAAGCGCGGTAGGAGTAGGGATTCAACAGCAGAGCGACATCAATGTCGCCGAGCCCGGCTTCCAGGCTCTTGTCATCGGTCTCGTCGCTGAAAATCGGCAGCGCCGCGCGAGCGACGTAGCCTTCCGTGTATCCTGAGGTGACGGCGATAATCGCAGTGAAATCTTCCCGGGCACGGTCGTAAAGCTTCAACTCGGAAAACGTGTAGCCGCGATTATTGCGCGCCGTCAGATCGCCCGGACTCCAGTTGAGCGCCTCGGTGAAACAAGCAATGGCCACGTCGAGGCGGCGATTCAGCGCCGTCCGAAGCGACACGAAGCCGCGATTCGAAAGCGCATCGCTGTACTGCGGATCGATGGAGACGGCCCGGTTGAGCAATTCGAGCGATTGTTCGAAAAGCCCATTGTCGATCAGGATTTTCGCGTAATTGCTGAGGCCTCGTTCATTGTCGGGAAAGACTCTCGCAATGTGGCCGTAAAGCTCGATCGGGTCGCGATAGACTTTATTGCGTTCGTGGCTCGTGTAGGCCAGCAGTCCGACGAGGAGCACGACGCCGCACAGAATCGCACCGCTCCGCGTTCGCGACGACTGGGCGGCCTGTTTTCGACCGCTCACGACCCTTTCGGCGAAATGAGCCAAGCCGAGTCGACGATACCCGGCCTTAAGCGACGCAACGAACGCGCAGAGGACGGCCAGCACCGGCAAATACATGCGCCGCTCCGCGCCCACTTCGGTGACGATCGGCACGAAGCTCGACGTCGGCGCCAATATGAAGAAGAACCACGTGCCGACAAAGCCGATCCAAGGCTTGCGGAACCAGCCCCACATGGTCGTCGCCAGCGCAGCGGCAATCACCAGCGCACCGGGCGCGACGTAAATCGGATCAAGCACCGCGCGTCGTCCGTAATCGACGCACAGCTTACCGCCGAGAGGCAGAATCGAGAGCCACGCGTAGCGTCCTAAACACCAGCATTGCGTGATGAGATAGTCGTACCATGTGAACGTCGTATGGGCGAAGCCGACGGAACTCCCGCGGGGCGCGCCGAGCATGATCGCCGCCAACCACAGCCAGCCGGCGGCCAATAGCGAATAATAGCCCCACCGCTCACGGAAAGCGGACCGCCACGTTTCGAAGCGAAAGGCTCGGTCGTAGGCCACGGCCAAGAGCGGCGCGGCGATCATGTTTTCCTTCGAGCCCATCCCGAGCGCGCATGACGCGACGGCGAGGCCTTGCCAAATCAACCGAGCTTCCCGTGCGGCGGCATCGATCGCTTTCGAGCCGGCCAACAGCATGATGAGCAAAAACAGCGACATGAGTTGCTCGGTTCGCTGCGTCACGTAGACGACCGTCTCGGTGTTGAGCGGATGCACGGCCCATACGAGGGCCAGCAAGAACGCCCAATAAAACGCGGTGCCGTCAAACTTTTCGCCCAGGGCCGGCGACAAGAGCGTTCGTCGCGCGAGCAAAAAAATAAGGCACGCCGCGGCGATATGAAGCGCGAGGTTCACATAGTGGAAATACGGAAAATGGATTTCCAACACGCCCCAGAAATCAGCCATGCCGGAGGGGCGCATCGCGGAAGCCCACCAATGATTGAGGGCGAACGAAAGAGACACGACCGGCCGGCCGGCGAAAGGCGTGTCTTGAGGAGCCGAGGCGGCGTAGAGCCAGCCGTCGATCGTCCAACGCTGTTTCGGATCGGCCAGAGCGAACACATGGCCGTTCTGCTCGATGGAGGAGCGGTCGTCGAAAAACAGTCGGCCGTCGAGGCTGCCGCGATAGGTGACGAACGTCACGACGCCGATCACGACGCACGCGGCGACCAACTTCTCCGGCAGATACGTGCGAGCGGGGCGCGTGTCAACCTGCGCCACATCGGCAACCGGGGCGGCCGCGGCCGGCCTCGCAGGACGTGTCGACGTTCGCCTTCCTTTCGCCACTCGATTGCTCTCCGCCAAATTGCGCTCGCTGCGTCTGCGTTTCCTTATCGTCGACGATGTAAGCGCACGACTGACTTCAGTCTAACTCAAGATGCAGCAGCGGATAAGAACGGAGCGATGATCGGCTATTGTTACGGCGACATCCTCGCTCCGGGTTGCTTTCGCAATCTCTCCGGCGAACAATACCGCAGGACCGCTTCGTTTTCGCAACACTCGCCACAACACCGTCGCGCCGCAGTCCACATGATTGAATCGGTAGAACAATTTGCGTTGTTTGTCGCACTGTTGTTCGGCCTCGGTTTCGGCTGGGTGCTTACGTTGATCGGCCTTCCCGGCAACTGGCTGATCTTAGGCGTCGCGGTGCTCTACGCATGGCTTACGCCCGATACCGTACGCTGGGATATCAGCCTCACGCTACTCGGAGTACTACTCGCAGTCGCGATCGTCGGGGAAGTGATCGAAACGGCGGCGTCGGCAGCCGGCGTCCGCAAGTTAGGCGGCAGCCGACGCGGAGCGTTGCTGGCCGTCGTCGGCTCGGTGGTCGGCGCTCTCACCGCAACCGGCCTGGTTCCGATTCCGATCGTCGGCACGCTCATCGGCGCCTGCGGCGGGGCGCTGTTGGGCGCGGTCATGGGAGAAACCTGGAAGGGACGCGACATGGATCATGTCTTGCGCGTCGGGCAAGCCGCGGCCTGGGGACGGCTCGTCGGCTCGTTCGCAAAGATCGTCGTCGCTTCCGTCATGATCGCTCTGACGATTGCGTCGGCCGTGCTTCACTAATTTCGCGGCCGGCACTCAATTGGACTCACCAGTTCGTAATCGTCAGTTTGTGCTCGCGTAAATACGCCTCGACCTGATCAAGCGTGAAAACGCTATCGGTCGCGCTGATCGAACGAACGCAGCTGCCGCCGAGCGCGCTCCCCCAGGCCAGGCAATCGCGAGGCCCAAGCCCACGCAGCAGGCCGGCGATGTAACCCGCGTCGAAGGCGTCGCCCGCGCCCGTGCCGCCGACGAACGTGAACGGAAACACTTCGGCGTGCAGCTTCAAGTCGGTACTGCGCAAGTAAGTGCCTTCGCCGCCGCACGTGATGACGACCGTCTTCGCGCCGGCATTGAAGAAGATTTCCGCCTGGGTTTTGGGATCGGCCTGCCCCGTGATTACGGTCGATTCATCCGTGTTGGGAAGAAAGACGTCGGTGTGCGGCAGCAATTTCTCGAGGCGATGCCAGTAGTCGCCCGGGCCGGGAAGCACGACGTCGAGCACCGTGACGACGCCGATCTCGCGGGCCTGCCGAAATACTTCCGCCAATTCTTCCTGAACGAGCGCGGGCATCAGCAGAAAGCCGCCGACGTACAGCACCTTCGAGTGCTTAACCTCTTTCCATGGAATATCGGCGGCTGTGAGTTTCGCGTTGGCGCCTAAAGTATGAATGAAACGTCGATCTTCGCCGCGCACGTTGATAATGAGCGTGGCCGAAGTGCCGACATCGGGGCGCCGATGAATGAGGCCCGCATCCACGCCGCCGTCTTCCAGTGCGTCGATAATGTACTCGCCGAACGCGTCGTTGCCGACGCACCCGACGACGCTGACATCGACGCCGACGCGCGCCAAATCCATCGCGGCGTTCGACGCACAGCCGCCGATCGTGAGCAGCAGTTGATCGGTGACCAACAGCTCGCCGGGTTTCGGCAAACGCTCGATCGGCGCGCACATGTGATCGGCCACCAAGACTCCGACGCTTAGGCAATCCTGCGACATTCGAACCGGCTCCCTGGACATAAACGCGGCCGCTAAAATCCTGCTCGCACCTTATATCCGAAATTTTTCGCCTGTCACGAGCGACGCAACCGATCTTGACTTAGGATGCCGACGCCGCGTAGGCTCGGCACCCTTGCGTGATTAGGCCCGCATGAAGGCGACCGGGCGTAATATCGGCTCGGCAACGGCTTCACGCTGATACTCACGATCGAACGGCACCCTGACGCACCGGGCCTTTCGCGCGATTCGAGATGGAACTCGAATCTAACGGAGGGAGTGCCGATGGAAGTCCGTTTTCCAGGCCCTTTTCGCTTGACGGCAACGCTTACCGTCGGGGCCGTTCTCTTGTTTCCGCCCCCGCGGCTGCGGGGCGAAACCCCGAACGCCGCCGCTACTCCCGCCGGTCCTCAATTCGTGGCGGCTCTCGTACGCAACCTGGGCGATGAGGACTACCATGTGCGCGTGCGAGCCGACGAGCAATTGATCGGGTTGGGACTCAGCGCGCGGGCTGAATTGGAAAAAGCGGCCATGGACGACGACCCGGAATTGCGTCTCCGGGCCAAGGCACTGCTCAAGCGCATACAAATCGAAGATCTGTGGCGTGCGGGCCACACGACCATTGATGCCGCAGGCAAGAAAGCTTCGGACATAATTCGCGAATTGGGGGAGCACACGGGCAACAACGTCTTGCTCGGCGATCAATACGGACAATTCGACGACCAAACGCTCGAAACACCGCTCAACTCCCGCTCGTTTTGGCCGTTGCTCGACGAGATTTGCCGCAACACGAGTAACCGCCTGCGACCCCACTTCGATCCGCGCGAGCCGGGCCTTGTCGTGTCGAGCGGCAAGCCGGGCGATTACCCCACCGCCTACGCCGGTCCGATCCGCGCCCAGATCATTTCCGCGCGACGAGCCTTCAGTGAAGAGCTCGATTTCGAGACGGGGGAGAGCGAAAAGTCGCACACATTTCAAATGACGGTGCAAATGTCGTGGGAAAGCCGCTTTCATCTCGTGGCCTACCGTTCGCAAGCCGAGTTGGTCGCAGCGACCACGAACGTCGACACGCGAATCGCTTCCACTCAGCCGAGCGGCTCGGGCTGGAACGTCGCCGGAAGCGGCGCTAGGCAGATGTCGATGACCATTCGCCTGCATCCGCCCGCAACGGCCGCGACCAAGCTCGATTCGTTGTCGCTCAAGTGGGGCCTGATCGCGGTCGGCGATTTGGCTGCGCTTGAGGTAACCGACCTCGCGTCGCGCAAGCCGCATTTCAAGGACGACGTCGAATTGCGAGTCGAGTCCGTGGAAGAATCGCCGGGCGGCCGGTGCGAACTCGATCTGCTCATCCTACGCGACGTCGTATTAGAAGATCCTCAAGAGGCGTTTTTTCAGGAATGCGAATTCGAACTCGTCGACCAGACGGGCGTGGCCTACCGCAAACAAGGGCAAACCAACGGCACCGATCGCGACGGAGCACGCGTCAAACTGACGTTCGTCGGTGAAGGCTCGGAGAGCAAGCCGGCGCGGCTGAAGTTTACTTATCCGCGGATTCGCTCGCAGCGCGACGTCGTCCTCACGTTTCGCGACGTTCCGCTGCCTTGCGGGAGACCGGAGTGAGCTTGCGACGATTTATCTCGTTGCGGAAATTAGCCGCCCCTGGATCACGTCGAAAATTCCTTTTGCCACATCCTCTTTCCGACCGGCCAATTTCGCCACGACCGCGCCGGAGCGATCGAGGATCTCCACGTCGTTGGTGCGGGCGTTCATCGCCTCGGGACCATTGAGCACGATCAAATCGCAGCTTTTCTTCTGCAACTTAGTGACGGCGCGATAATGTCGGTCGTCGGTCTCGAGCGCAAAGCCGACGACCCATTGCTTCGTACCTTTTTCAGCGCGCTCATGACCCAGTGTAGCGACGATGTCGGGCGTTTCGATCAGACGCAAATGCAGCGGTTCGCCGGTTTTGGCGATCTTCCGGTCTTCGATCTTCACCGGCTTGTAGTCGCACGGGGCGGCGACGCCGACGAGGCCGTCGCAAGCGGCAAACTCGGCTCGCGCGGCGGCGAGCATTTCGTCGGTCGTTACCACAGGCACGACGCGGGCCGCCGACGGATACTCGATTTCGACGGGGCCGCTAATGACGACAACTTCGTGTCCGGCCGCAAGCGCCGACTCGGTCAGCGCGAGCCCCATCCGCCCGCTCGACGCATTTGTGAGATAGCGGACAGGGTCGAGATACTGCCTCGTCGGCCCGGAGGTGATCAGAATCCGCGCCATATCTAGCCGCTCGCAAAAGCGCCGGCGATCGCGGCGCGGATTGCTTCGGGTTCGGCCATGCGTCCGGAGCCTTTCGTGCGGCAACTGAGCCAGCCTTCGCCGGGGTCGACGATCGTGACGCCGTCTTCGCGAAGCTGAGCGACGTTGCGCACGACGGCCGGAGCTTCCCACATCGCGGTGTTCATCGCCGGCGCGACGAGCACATCGCCCTGGAACGCCAAATAGAGCGTGCTTAGCAAATCGTCGGCAAAACCATGAGCCGCTTTGGCAATAAAGTCGGCCGTGGCCGGCGCCACGCAGAGTAAGCGTGCGCGCTCCGCCAAGCCGATGTGTGCGCCAAGCGGAAACTCGGCGTTATCGAAAACCGTGCGATAGACCGGGCGACCGGTGAGAGCTTCGAACGTCGGAGGACCGATGAACCGACAGGCGGCCTCGGTCATCACCACGGTCACGCCGACACCGTCTTGAACGAGCTTGCTGACGAGCGCCGCGGTCTTGAAGGCGGCGATACCGCCGGTGATGCCGACGACGATCTCATGAGCGACGAGCGACATACGACTCTCGTCTTCAGGCTCCGCCCGAAAACGCCCCGATATGAGGTTCCGCTTCGCCTCCGCGAAACGGCAATCGATTCAGCTAAAGCGGCGCCGCGGGCCGCTCGCCTGCCTAGCAGTCTCGCTCCCGGCATTGCCCCCGGGAGCGAGAACGATGCGGTTTACAGCGCGTTGAGGTCCAATTCCGGAGGACCGCCGGCCGATTCACTCTCACCCGTAATCTGCAGGTTGCCCGAGGTATCGAGGAAGATCTTGTCGTTAATGATTTCCGCGATGACGATCTGCATTTTGTCGTTGGTATGGACTTCCACCAACGGGCGCGCGCCGGCGTTGAGCGCCACGAGCCTCTTCTGAATCAGCGTCGACAATTTGAAACGGCCGCCCACCTTGTTGACGATGGCTTCCTCGCGAAGCGCGTCGAGCATGTTATCGATCTCCCAAACGCCTGAAGAACTTTACTGATCTAGAATCTCACAAAGCCGCGCGACCGCGGCATCGATATCGTGATTGGTGACGCGATAGAGATAGCGATCGGCCTCGACCATTTCGCGACGCGCCACTTCCAAGCGACGTTCGATCTGCTCCCGCGTTTCCGTCCCGCGCGAAGTCAGACGACGATCCAATTCTTCGATCGATTCCGGCTGCACGAAGATCGTCAAAGCATCGGGGTAATGCTTCAAAACGGCCAGCGTGCCCTGAACGTCGATTTCTAATACTACCCATTTGCCCGCCGCAAGTCGAGGGGCCACTTCACTTTGCAGCGTTCCGTACCAATCGCCCCGACCGTAGACCTCGAAACACTCCAAGAATTCGCCTTTTTCGCGGCGGCGACGAAATTCTTCCTGAGATATGAAGTGGTAATCCGCTCCGTCGACTTCTCCGGGCCGCGGCTTACGGGTCGTCGCCGAAACGGCGGCGACCAGCGGACGCCGCGATTGCGTGTACATCCGCTTGAGCAAGGTCGTCTTCCCCGCCCCCGAAGGCCCGGAAATGACGACGAGCTTCCCTGGGGAATTGGTCGACGTGCTCGACATGATGAGAAGTTGGAGGGGCCGGGTTCGACGACTATTCGACGTTCTGGATCATCTCGCGCATCCGCTCAATCGCCGTCTTCACTTCGATGACGTGCCGAGAAATCTCTACGTCGTTGGCCTTCGAGCCGATCGTGTTGATCTCGCGGAACATTTCTTGGATGACGAACTCAAGCTTCCGTCCGGCGCTTTCTTCGGCGGCGACGAACTTCTCGAATTGCTCACAATGACTGCGCAATCGCACCGTTTCTTCACTGATGTCGCCGCGATCGCTAAAGATCGCGACTTCTTTGATTAGGTCCGAAGGATTCAGCGTGATTTGATGTTCGGCTAGCGCCGACTGCACGCGCTCCGTGATGCGTTTGCGGTAAAGCTCGGTCGTGAGCGGAGCCCGACGCTCGATTTTCTCCAACTCGGCGGCGACGACGGCGCAATTGGCTTGCAGATCGTTCGTCATCGCCCGTCCTTCGTCGGCCCGCATCTTGGCGAGGTTTTGCATCGCCGCGAGGAGCGTTTCGCGAATGAGCGGCCATTGAGCGGCGACGTCGCTGGATCGATTGGGATTCTCGATGACCACGCCCGGCAGCGCCAGCAAGGTCTCGAGCGGAACCTGCTCGACGACGTGCCACTTGTCGTAAAGTTGCTGGAGCTGATCGCGGTAGCCCGCGAGCACGCCCTGATTGATCAGATAGTCGTCGGCGGCGGAAAGCCGGTCGATACGCAAGTTAATTTGCACCGTGCCGCGGCGGATCTGCTCGCGCACCGTTTGCTCGATGTCGCTTTCGAGAACACCGTAGCCCTCGCCGCACTTCACGTTGAGCTTAAAGTAGCGATTGTTGATCGTGCGCACTTCGACGCCGACCGCGAGTTCGCCCTCGCGGCGATGCGCCTCGCCGTAACCGGTCATGCTCAACAGCACGGTGCGATCCTCTGCAAACGAAAACAACAACGGAAACGAAAAACCGATAGGAACGCCGCTCGGACGTTCCTATCGGGGTGTGAACGCGAAATCGGACTCACGGCCGGTTCGAACGAGCGGGGACCGCACGAACAAAGGCTAAGAACCGGTCGCAGTCGGCGAAGCGGCGGGCGTCGCCGGAGTCGACGATTCCGGGGCGCTTGAGGCGGGTGTGCTCGCGGCAGGTGTCCCGGCGGTCGGCGTCGGTAGAACGGAGCCCGGAGCCGGCGTCGTGGCCGCTCCGACTCCGGCCACCTGATCTTCCACCGTCGGGGCTTTGAACATCTTCACTGCCGCCGCGCAGAGCAAAATCCAAATCGCCGCGACGACGATCGTGACCCGCGTAAAAACGTCGCCGGCCTTAGTGCCGAACGCGCTTTGTCCGCCCATGCCGCCGAGAGCGCCGGTCAGACCGCCCCCTTTGCCGCGTTGGATGAGGACCAACAGAATCATGAACGCCGCGATGAGGAACAGCAGCGCTTTCAAAACAAAGTGAAAAAATGCTTCCATGACGGATGAACTCGATCTGCGTTAAGGCAATTATTTGACGCCTGCGGCGATTCCCAAAAAGTCGGCCGCCTTGAGGCTGGCGCCCCCAACCAGGGCTCCGTCCACGTTGGGTTGCGACAGCAGTTCCGCGGCGTTGCTCGGTTTCACGCTGCCGCCGTAGAGGATCCGCGTCGTTTGGGAAAGCGTGTCATTGTAACGTTCGGCGATGAGCTTGCGAAGGCCGGCATGCACCTCTTCGGCCTGCTGGGGAGTGGCCGTAAGGCCGGTTCCGATGGCCCAAACCGGCTCGTAGGCGATCACGACCTTGCCGAATTCCGCTTCGCTGAGGCCGGCCAGAGAGCCGGAGAACTGCTTTCGAATGATCTCGTCGGTCTTCCCGCTTTGTCGTTCTGCTAGGAGTTCGCCGACACATACGATCGGCTTCAGGCCGGCTGCCAAGGCGGCTTTCGTCTTCTTGTTGACGATTTCATCTGTTTCGCCGTAAAGCGTACGGCGCTCGCTATGGCCGAGAATCACGTAGGTGCAACCCAGATCGAGCAGCATCGGAGCGCAGATTTCGCCGGTAAAGGCTCCCGGGCCTTCGGCGACCATGTTCTGAGTCCCCCAAGCGACCTTGCTCCCCTTGAGCACTCCCGCGACAGCGTCGACATACAGCGACGGCGGAAAGACGGCCGCTTCGTAGTTCGTCGCATTGCCGACGCCGTCAGCCACGGCCTTCGCCAGGTCGACGCACTCGGCGCGGGTGAGGTTCATCTTCCAGTTACCGGCGATCAAAGGGATACGCATTCTTCAATTCCTAGCTAATCAAGGTCCGTAAGTGTTCTGAGTGTGATTCGGGCGGCGCGATCCGAGGCGGACCTCGGCGGTTAACCGACCGGTTCGGCCTTGGGATACGACCCAAGAACTTCCAGCCGTAGCGTCTTCTTGGCAAGGGCCTTCAGAGCGCGGCCCACCTTCGCGTCGGTCTCGTGGCCGTCGAGTTCGACGAAGAACATGTAGCCCCCTTCAGGCCGCGCGATTGGAAACGACTCGATCCACGACATGTTCAGCTTGGCCCGCTTGAAGATGTTCATCGCATCGGCCAAAGCCCCGGGTTTATGCGGGATTTCGAACATGATCGACGTGCGGTCGTTTCCCGTACGGGGCGCCGATTCTTCGCCGATCACGAAGAACCGGGTGACGTTCGACGCGTGGTCTTCAATGTTCTCGGCAAGCACGTGCAAGCCGTAGTGAGCGGCGGCCTGGGCTCCGGCAATGGCTGCCACCTCCGGCCGCTCTTTCGCGGTTTGCGCGGCGGCGACGGTGCTGGCGACCTCGACCAAGCGCGCTCCCGGCAGGTGTCGCGCGAGCCAATTGCGGCACTGCGACAACGCCTGCGGCTTGCTGTGAACTTCGGTAATCCCGGCCCGCGGGCCGTTGCCGAGCAAACTGTGGTGAATGCGCAGCGGCACCTCGCCGCAAATGCGGACCCGCAGCCGGGTGAACATGTCGAGGGTGTCGGCGATTCGGCCGTCGGTGGAGTTTTCCACCGGTACGACGCCGAACGTCGATTGACCCCGGTTCACTTCTTCGAACACGGCCGCAATGGTCCCCACCGGGACCGGCTCCACGGTTTCGCCAAACCGGTAGAGCATCGCCACATGGCTATAGGTGTATGCCGGGCCGAGAAAGGCGACCGACGGCTTGCGGCTAAGAGCCCGCCAGCCGGAAGCCAGTTCCCGAAACACGGCCTGCACGGCTTCCGCCGCGAGCGGTCCCTCGCACTGTCCTCCGATCTGAGCGAGGTAAGTCTCAAACGATTCCGCGGGAATCGCCGGAGTTCCGGGCTTCTCGATCAGAGCCTCTAGAGCGACGGCGAGTTTCGCCCGTTCGTTGAGAAGCCGGATCAGCTCCCGATCCAGTTTGTCGCACTCGCGGCGCAGGGCGGCGGGCGACGGCGGCACGGCATCCGCCGGCACCGACTTCGACTTCTTCGGGTCGCTCCCTGAGCCCATGCCAGTAAATCTCTTGGACGCCCCGATCGTCCGAGGCGAGGAAAAGCCCTTTTCTAAACGGCGGGGGCGGATGCTGTCAACGCTTACGACGCCATAACCATTGTCAGGACAACACGTTTCGCCGATACCATTCGCTTGGGGATTCGGCCGGAGCCGCCATTTTGGCACCCACGACTCCCGGCCCAACGGCGGTGCCAAAACGGCAGCGATTTCCGAATCGGGTCCCGGTCCCAATTGCCGACCGTCTCCACAGACGCAAAGTCCATAACCGCAAGCCGATAAAGCACTTTTGCATTTTCTTCACGTTCGCCTCCGAGCCGCGGCACGGCCTTTGCTTTTATTGCAACGCACGACTAGAACCGCCAAGAATTCCAGCACATCAACGACTTACGGTCGGAACCATACGGGAGACACAAGCACTATGGCCAAGGGCGAAAAGATCATTGGAATCGATCTCGGCACGACGAACTCCGTCGTCGCGGTGATGGAAGGCTCCGAGCCGAAGGTCATCCCCAACGCCGACGGCAACCGGCTCACGCCGAGCGTCGTCGCCTTCACGGACAAGGGCGATATCCCGGTCGGCGAACCGGCCCGCCGCCAAGCGGTCACCAACCCCACGCGCACGATCTATTCGATCAAGCGCTTCATGGGTCGTCGCCATTCGGAAGTCGCTTCCGAAGAGAAGATCGTGCCGTACAAAGTCATCGGCGGCGCGAATGAGTATGTGAAAGTCGAAGCCGGCGACAAGCAATACACCCCGCCGGAAATCTCGGCGATGGTGCTGCGCAAGCTGAAGGAAGCCGCGGAAGCGTATCTCGGCCACAAGGTGAACAAGGCCGTGATCACCGTTCCGGCTTACTTCAACGACGCTCAGCGCCAGGCGACGAAAGACGCCGGCCAAATCGCCGGCCTCGAAGTCGCCCGCATCATCAACGAGCCGACCGCGGCCGCCATGGCCTACGGTCTGGAAAAGAAGAAGAACGAAAAGATCGTCGTCTTCGATCTCGGCGGCGGCACGTTCGACGTGTCGGTGCTCGACGTCAACGAAGGCGTGTTCCAGGTCGTCAGCACCAACGGCGACACGCACCTCGGCGGCGACGACTTCGACCAAGTCCTCATCAACTACGTGGCCGACGAGTTCAAGCGCGAGCAAGGCATCGATCTCCGCAAAGACCCGATGGCCCTCCAGCGACTGCAAGAGGCCTGCGAAAAGGCCAAGAAAGAACTTAGCTCGCAAAGCGCGACCGACATCAATCTGCCGTTCATCACGGCCGACGCGTCGGGCCCGAAGCACTTGCAGCTCAACATCACTCGCAGCAAGTTCGAGCAACTGGTCGATCACCTGATCGAGCGCTGCCGCGGGCCGGTCGAGCAAGCGCTGAAAGATGCGAAGATGAAGCCGTCGGAGATCGACGAAGTCGTGCTCGTCGGCGGTTCGACTCGCATCCCTAAGGTGCAGGAACTCGTCAAGAAGATGTTCGGCAAGGAGCCGCATAAGGGCGTCAACCCGGACGAAGTCGTGGCGATCGGCGCGGCCATTCAAGGCGGCGTGCTCGCGGGCGAAGTCTCCGACGTGCTCCTGCTCGACGTGACTCCGCTCTCGCTCGGCATCGAGACCTTGGGCGGCATCATGACGAAGCTCGTCGAACGCAACACGACGATTCCGACCGAAAAGAAGCAAACGTTCAGCACGGCCGAAGACAACCAATCGGCCGTGACGATCAAGGTCTTCCAAGGCGAACGCGAGATGGCGAACGACAACCGCCTGCTCGGCACGTTCAACCTGGAAGGCATCGCGCCGGCTCCGCGCGGCATGCCGCAAATCGAAGTCAAGTTCGACGTCGACGCCAACGGCATCCTCAACGTGACGGCGAAAGACCTCGGCACGCAGAAGGAACACAAGATCACCATCCAACAATCGAGCGGCTTGAGCGAAGCCGAGATTGAGAAGATGCGGAAAGACGCCGAACTGCATGCCGGCGAAGACAAGAAGAAGCGCGAGCTGGCCGAAGCTCGCAACCAGGCCGATTCGATGTGCTTCCAGATGGAGAAACTCATCAAGGAGCACGCCGATAAGCTGAAAGACGCGGACAAGCAACCGCTCGAAGCCGCGATCGCGAAGGCGCGGGAAGCCGCGAAAGGCGACAACGTCGACGCGATCAAGAGCGCGATCACCGAGCTTGAGCATGCCTCGCATGCGATGAGCAAGGTGCTCTACGACGCCGGCCAAGCGGCCGGGGCCGCGGGCGCTCAACCGGGCGGCGGCGAGTCGGCCGGCGGCGGCAAGCAAGGCGGCGACGACGACGTCATCGACGCCGAGTTTGAAGTGAAGAAGTAATAAGAAGCTCGATTCGTTCGATCTTTGACAACACAAGCGAGGGAATCGGCCGCGGCTGATTCCCTCGCTTTGTTTTTTTGCGTGACTTCCCTGGGAGGGCGAGGCTCCTGCCGAGCCGCAACGAAAGATCTATTGCGAAGCGTTTACGGCTCGGCGGGAGCCTCGCCCTCCCGGCCGGCCCAGGCCGGCCTCCCGCCTGATTACCGCTGACAACCGACTCCTGACAACTGACGACTACCAATATGGCCTTCCGCCAAGACAAGCTCACCATCAAAGCTCAAGAAGCTCTGCAGCGCGCCCAGGAAATCGCGGCCGATGCGGGCAATCCGCAAATCGACGCCGTGCATCTGCTCGCCGGCTTGGCCCGCGAGACCGACGGCGTGTTTTGGCCGATCGTCGAGAAGATCGGCGCGAATCGGCGGCAATTGGAAAGCGTCATCGAAGGGGAGTTGAAGCACTTCCCGAAGTCGAGCGGCGGCGCGCAGCCCGGCGCGGCGCAAAGCCTGATGACTGCGCTCGACGCGGCGGAGCGCGAAGCCTCGACGATGAAAGACGAGTTCATCTCCGTCGAACATCTGTTGCTGGCGCTCGCCAAGGCCGACACCAAGGCCAAGCAACTCCTCAAGCTCAACGCCATCGGCGAGCAAGAGATTCTCAAAGCGCTGCAAAGCGTGCGCGGGTCGGCGCGCGTAAACGACCAAAACCCCGAGGCGAAATTCCAGTCGCTGCAGAAATACGGCATCGACCTCACGGACCGAGCCCGCCAAGGGAAGCTCGATCCGGTGATCGGCCGCGACCAGGAAATTCGCCGCGTCGTGCAAGTTTTGTCGCGGCGCACGAAGAACAATCCCGTGTTGATCGGCGAGCCGGGCGTCGGCAAGACGGCCATCGCCGAAGGGCTGGCGCTGCGCATCGTGCAAGGCGACGTCCCCGAAACGCTGAAGAATCGTACGCTCGTAGCGCTCGACATGGGCGCGCTCGTCGCCGGCACGAAATACCGCGGCGAGTTCGAAGAGCGGCTCAAAGCCGTGCTCAAGGAAACGCAATCGGCCGCCGGCAACGTGATTCTCTTCATCGACGAACTCCACACGGTCGTCGGCGCGGGCGCGGCCGAAGGGGGTAACGACGCGGCCAACCTGCTCAAGCCGGCGCTGGCCCGCGGCGAGCTGCGCTGCATCGGCGCGACGACGCTCGACGAGTATCGCAAACACATCGAGAAAGATCCGGCGCTGGAGCGGCGTTTTCAGCCGGTGTTCGTGGGCGAGCCGAGCGTCGAAGACACGATCGCCATTCTCCGCGGCCTCAAAGGTCGCTACGAAGCGCACCACAAAGGGGTGAAGATCAAAGACTCCGCGCTTGTGGCCGCCGCGCAGCTTTCGCACCGCTACATCACCGACCGATTCCTCCCCGACAAAGCCATCGACCTGATGGACGAGGCGACGGCGCGTCTGGCGATGGAGCTGCAAAGCGTGCCGACGGAGATCGACGAAGTGCAGCGCCGCTTGGTGCAGCTCGAACTCGCCGCCCGCCAGCTTGCCGAAGAGAAAGAGGAACACGCGCAAGAGCAAAAGGCCGAGATCGAAGCGGAGATGCAGGAACTGCGCCGCAAGCTGGCCGGATTGCGCGAGCAATGGGAAGCGGAGAAGCTCGGCGTCGGCGACGTGCAGCAAGTGCGCCAGGAGCTCGATCAAGTCGAACTCCAATTTCAACAGCTCAACACCGAGATCAAGGAACGCCAATCGTCGGGGCAGCCGATCGAGGAGTCGGTCTATCAACGACTGTTCGAGCTCGACACCAAGCGCAAGAAGCTGGTGCAAAGAATCGATCAGTCGATCGAGCAAACCGCGGCCCCGAGCGAAGACGGCAAGCCGGCGGCGAAACAGGGCCGCCGACTCTTACGCCAAGAAGTCGGCCCGGAGGAGATCGCCGAAGTGGTGAGCGCGTGGACCGGCATTCCGGTCACGCGGATGCTGGAAGCCGAGCGGGCCAAGCTGCTGGTGCTCGAAGAGCGCCTGCATCAGCGCGTCGTCGGGCAAGAAGAAGCGGTCGAAGCCGTGTCGAACGCCGTGCGCCGCAGCCGCTCGGGCTTGCAAGATCCGAACCGGCCTATCGGTTCGTTCATTTTCCTGGGTCCGACCGGGGTCGGCAAAACGGAACTCTGCAAAGCGCTCGCGCAGGTGCTGTTCGACGACGAGCAGGCCATGGTGCGGATCGACATGAGCGAGTTCGGCGAACGGCACAACGTGAGCCGGCTCATCGGCGCGCCTCCGGGCTACGTGGGCTACGAAGAAGGGGGCAAGCTGACGGAAGCCGTGCGACGGCGGCCGTATAGCGTCGTGCTGCTCGATGAAATCGAGAAGGCCCACCACGACGTGTTCAACGTGTTGCTGCAGGTGCTCGACGACGGCCGCTTGACCGACGGTCAGGGGCGCACGGTCGACTTCACGAACACGATCATCGTGATGACGTCGAACATCGGCAGCCAAGCTATTCAAGAGATCACGCGCCAAGGAGGAACGGCCGACGAAGTCGACGCCGCCGCCAAGGAAGCTCTGCAGGCTCGATTCCTGCCGGAGTTCTTGAACCGGATCGACGAAGTGATCGTGTTCCATCCGCTCGACCAGCGGCACATTCACCGAATCGTGGAACTCCAGATCGCTCGACTGCGGAAGCAACTTGAGCAGAACGACCTGCACCTTGAAGTGACGCCGGCGGCTTTGGAAGCGATCGGCGAACAAGGTTACGACCCGACGTATGGAGCGCGGCCTTTGAAGCGGGTGATTCAGCAACGGATCCAGAATCCGCTGGCGTCGGAACTCTTGCGCGGCGAGTTCCCGCCGGATACGACGATCGTCGTCGACGTCGCGGGAGGCGAGTTCACGTTCGCCAAGCGTGCGGCGGAGAAGAGTACGCCGAAGCGGGAAAAGGCGACGAAGTAGCAGGCGTTTAGCGAGCGGCGGGGTTTATCCCCGCCGTCTGCACGCATTTCCGGACGGCGGGGATAAACTTCGCCGCTCGCTTTGGCACATGACTCCGATCTCCTCGACGACGATCGCAAACCTGCTCGCATCAGCCTCTGCTGAAATGGTTTTCCGATTGTTCGAGGCGGATTAGAATGTGGCGCTCGGCACCGAGTGCGCATTGGAAGCGCAATCCGACGAATGGGTGGCACTGCCGGCTTGCCCACCAGTGAAAGTACGGGTAGGCAAGCTACCCGTGGCACCCATACGTCGAAGACCGACGAACCAGTCGGGCCGGGTTTCTCACGTTCGATTTCTCTCAGCAAGCGAGTTCGATATGCGGCGCGAATGGCTTTTCCGGTCGTGGTTCGCTTTGATGCTCGTCGCCGGATTGACCGGGATCGGGGCGATTCCCGCTTCGCGCGGCGCGGAAGAAAAGGTCGAAAAGAAGACCGAGAAGCCGGCGGAGACGTTCGTTCCGCAACTCACGGCGGCCGAAGTGGCCGCGGCGAGTCGCGCTCAGGAAGCGATCAAGTACCTGGCGTCGGATGAATTGGAAGGGCGCGGGCCCGGCACGAAAGGCCTCGATCTCGCGGCCGACTACTTGGCCGCCGAATTCAAAGAGTTGGGGCTGAAAACGGAACTCTACGGGGGAACTCCGTTTCAGAAGCTCTCGATGAACGTCGGTGCGGAACTCGGCAAGAGAAACACGTTGGCGCTCGTCGGCCCGCCGGGAGCCGACGGCAAGCCGCAGCGAATCGAATTGAAACTCGGAGTGGACTATACGCCGCTCTCACTCGGCGGGTCGGGCAAAATCGACGTCCCGCTCGTCTTTGCGGGCTACGGCATTACGGCGAAAGAAACGGAAGCCAAAGCGGCCGCGGCGCACGGTGATCCGCACGCCGATCCGCACGCGGCGAACCCACATGCTCCGCCGAATCCTCACGCCGCGAATCCGCACGCGACCCCGACGAAGAAAGGCGATAAGACTCCGGCGGCGAAGCCGCAGGAAGGCGAAGGAGCGGCGAAGCCGAAAGCCGAAGCGAAGCCGCAGGTGACGCCCGACGCGGCGGCCGCGGCGCAGGCGGCCCATGCGGCGGCCGAAGCGAAAGAGCCGGCCAAGCTCGAAGAGAAGGTGATTTACGACGACTACGCCGCGCTCGACGTGAAGGGAAAATGCGTCGTCGTGTTGCGCCATCAGCCGCAGCAGGGAAATCCCCACGGCCTGCTGCCGGCGATTCCGAGTTCACCTTATGCGCCGTTCACGCGCAAGTTGGCCAACGCCTACGAGCACGGCGCGGCGGCCGTGGTGTTCGTCACGTCGGACTACGACACGAAGAACCGCATTGAAGCGCAGCGCAAACGCTGGCAAGAAGCGGTCGATGAACTCGTCGACGTCAAAGAAAAGTTCGCCAAGATCAAGAAGCCGAGCGTCGAACAACTGGATACGTATCGCGAAGACATCGAGGAATTGGCGCAAAACATTCTCGACCACGGCAAGAAACTGCACGAGGAACGGGACGCGCTGCTCGGCTTTCAGGCCGCTGGCGGCAGCAGCGAGCCGACGCGGTTGCCGGCCGTGCACGTGCGCCGGGCGGTGATCGATCGGCTCTTGGCCGGACTCGGCAAGCCGACGCTGGCGGCGATCGAAAAGCAGATCGACGCGAAGCCCGCCCCGGAGAGCTTTCCGCTCGACGGCTGGCGAATCGAGGGGGAAATCGACGTCGTCCGCAAGGAAGCGGAAGTGAAGAACGTGATCGCGGTGCTCGAGGGAGACGGCCCCTTGGCCGACGAGACGGTCGTCGTCGGCGCGCACTACGACCACCTGGGCCTGGGGGGCGAAGGCTCCTTCGTGCCCAACGCCAAGGAGATTCATAACGGCGCCGACGACAACGCCTCGGGCACGACGGCGCTGTTGGAGATTGCCCGCAACTTGGCCGGCCGCGAGAAGAAGCCGGCGCGGCGGATCGTGTTCATGGCGTTTACCGGCGAGGAACGCGGCTTGATCGGCAGCGCGTGGTACTGCAAAGAGCCGCTGTTTCCGCTGGATAAGACGGTGGCGATGCTCAACTTGGACATGGTCGGCCGCTTGACGGACGACAAGCTCATTATTCAAGGGGGCGACACGGCGAAGGAGTTTACGCCGCTCGTCGACAAGCTCAACGCCGACAAATACAAGCTGAAGATCACGCACAACGGCGGCGGCTTCGGGCCGAGCGATCACTCGTCGTTCTATGCCAAGAAAGTGCCGGTCATGCACTTCTTCACCGGCCTGCACAACGACTACCACCGGCCGAGCGACGACTCCGAGAAGGTGAACGCGGCCGGGCTGGTGCGCGTAGCGGATTTGGTGGCCGACGTGGCCTATGACTTGGCGACCGCACCCCAGCGGCCGACTTATCTGGAGTCGACGGCCAGCGGGCCGACGATGAACCGCGGCGGCGATCGCCCTTACTTCGGCAGCATTCCCGATTTCGCTCAGAGCGAGCCGGGCTACGGCATCAGCGGCGTGACGAAGGCGAGCCCCGCCGACAAAGGCGGACTCAAGGGCGGCGACGTCATCGTGAAGTTCGGCGACACGAAGGTGGCAAATCTCGACGATTTCGACGCGGCGCTGCGGAAATTCAAGGCCGGCGACAAAGTGCCGGTCGTCGTAAAGCGCGACGGCAAGGACGTGACGCTCACGGTAACGCTCGGCGCTCCGCGCTAGGCAAGCGCCGGCACGCCGAAGCGGCTTGATTTAGGGCGTTTCCGCAGCCGGCGCGGCGGCCGATTACTGACCTTTACCGGTTTTCGGCTTTGCGTCACAATTCGCGGCACCATGACCGACGCTCGGGGCGCCTGTGGCGGCGTTCTACCCGAACAGAGCGGCGTTTCTGCGAAGAGGCGTGACCGGTCGTGAGGAAGTCGAGCAACGGACGGCTCGACCGTTGACATTCGACCCAGTGCAAGGAGTGCCTCGTGACGAAATCGACTCTGCTCGCCGCGTGCGGTGCGTTCATTCTCTCCGCCGCTCTCGCGGTGCCCGCCGCCGCTCAAGCTCCGGCTCAACCGCAACACACCGGGATCGGCTCGCCGGTCGCGATTCTCGACCTGCCGTACTTGTTCCGCAACCACGCGCGGTTCAAGCAAATGGACGAAGTGTTGAAGACGGAAATCCAGACGGCCGAGCAGCAATTCTTGGCCGAGCAAAAGGCGCTCAAGGAAAAGGCCGCGCGGTTGGCGGAATTTCGCCCGGGCAGCGATGAATACAAGCGCGAAGAAGAGTCGCTCGCCAAGGCCGACGCCGACATCGCCCTGCGCGTGAACATCATGCGCAAGAACTTCGCCGAGAAGAAGGCGAAGAACTACTTCGACGTCTACCAAGAAGTGATGTCGTACGTGACCTGGCAGGCCACGGAGAACAACATTCTCCTGGTGCTCAACTTCAACGGCGACCCGATCGACGGCTCGAACCCGCAATCGGTGATCCAAGGCTTGAACAGCACGGTGCTTTATAAGCATCGCGGCGTCGACATCACGCCGGTGATCCTCGACCTGGCGAACCGAGGCGTGCAGATTCCGGCGCAGTACCTGCCGAACGTGAACGCTCAGCACGGCGTTCCGACGCAACGCTAAGACGAATCCCGTCTTTCTCGGGCCGAAGTAAAAACATCGCGGTCGCTTCTCGGCGCATTCAAGCGCCGAGAAGCGGCGTGCCGATCGTTTCGGCAAAGTTCTTTACGGCATTCGTCTACGGTAGTTCTTTTGATGTACGCTCCTCGTCAGCAGCGCACTGTGGCGCGTCCGTCCGTCGTCGGCGGGTTCGGTTACTGGACCGGCCGCGACGTCTCGGTGGAGTTTCGTCCGGCTCCGCCCGATGCGGGCGTGACGTTCGTGCGCCGCGATCTCGCCGGCCAGCCGCGAATTCGGGCCGTGGTGGCCAATCGCGTCGAGTCGCCGCGCCGCACGGTGCTCAAGTCGGGCAAGGCCTCGGTCGAAATGGTCGAGCACATCATGGCCGCGCTCTACGGCCTGCACGTCGACAATTGCGAAGTCTGGGTCGACGCTCCGGAGATGCCCGGCTGCGACGGCTCGAGCCAAGCGTTCGTCGACGCCCTGGCGGATTCCGGCTTCGTCACGCAGCCGGCGTCGCGCCGCGCGCTCGTCGTTCGCGAACCGACGCGCCTCGGCACCGGCGATTGCTGGATCGAAGCCCGGCCGAACCCGGCGGGCGTGCTGAGCGTGAAGTTTCACCTCGACTTCGGCGCGGGCAACGCGATCGGCCGGCAAACGCTGTCGCTGCCGATCACGACTGACTCGTTCCGTCGCGAACTCGCGCCGAGCCGCACGTTTCTCCTGAAGAGCGAGGCCGATTGGCTGACTTCGCAAGGGCTCGGCAAACGCACGACCACGAAAGACCTACTGATCTTCGACGCCGACGGCCCGATCGACAACGAACTTCGTTTTCACGACGAGTGCGTGCGGCATAAGGCGCTCGATCTCGTCGGCGATCTTTCGCTGGCGGGTTGCGACCTGATCGGCCACTTCGTCGCGCATAAGAGCGGCCATCGGCTCAACGCCGACTTGGTGCGCTCGCTGCTGAGCGATCCGGCTTGGGCCGACGTTCGCCGCAGCGCCTAGATCGCCGGCGGCGATCAGATCGAAGACATCGACGTTTCTTGCGGAAGGAATCGCATGAGTCGCATTCGCACGGCGGTCGTCGGAGCCGGTCACCTCGGCAAGATTCATACCCGCATTTTGAAGACGTTGCCGGAGTTCGAACTCGCGGTCGTCATCGATCCGTCGGAAGCGGCCCGCGCCGCGGCGGCCGAGCAGTTCGGCGCGACCACGTCGGCCGAGCATCGCCCGTGGCTCGACAAGGTCGACGCCGTCGTGATCGCCTCGCCGACGACGTTTCACCACGCCGTGACGCGCGACTTCCTCGAGGCCGGCGTTCATGCCTTCGTCGAAAAGCCGCTCACCGCTTCGGTCGCCGAGGCCGAGGAACTCGTCGAATGCGCGATGCTGCGCCGCCGCACGCTGCAGGTGGGCCATGTCGAACGCTTCAACCCGGCCTATCGCGCCGCTCTGCCCCACATCGCGGGGCCGCGTTACGTCGAGTGTCTGCGCGAGTCGCCGTTCGCGTTTCGCTCGACCGACATCGGCGCCGTGCTCGACTTGATGATTCACGACATCGATCTGACGCTCTCGGTCGTGCCGTCGCGAGTGATTCACGTCGAGGCGACGTCGCGTTCGCTGCTCGGCCGACATGAAGATATCGTGCACGTCCGCTTGAAGTTCGACGACGGCTGCACGGCCGTGCTCAACGCCTCGCGCGTTCGCCACGGCTCCGTACGCCACATGAAGATCGAAGCCGAGCAGGCGCTCGCCGACATCGATCTGAACGCGAAGACCACGACGATCACGCACTTCGACCCGCGGCTGACGAGCGGGCAAGTGAACGTCGAAGCGATGGACACGCCCGCCAAGCAAGCCTTGAAGGCCGCTTTGGCGACCGAATTCTTGCGGCAGGAATCGCTCGCCGTCGAATCGTGCGACGCCATCACGGCCGAACTCCAAGACTTCGCTCAGGCGATCACGACCGGCCGCCGTCCGACGGTCTCCGGCCTCGACGGACTGGAAGCCGTGCGCGTGGCCGACCGCATCTTGGAAGCCTTGAAACAAGACGTCGAACGCCCGACGCGCGAGCCGCGGCCGACGATTCTCCGCGGCCCGCACTGGCCGAAGCCGGCCGTCGCCGACGGACTGCGCGAAGCGGGCTAAAGCGATCTTCGGAAGACTGTAGCGAGCGGCGGGGTTTATCCCCGCCGTCTCTGTTTCCGTTTCTTCCTACCCGAGTTGCATACGGCGGAGATCCGCTGCGCCGGCCGCGGAGAGACGCTCTCGAACGCCCTACGCCAAGTCGCGGTCTTCGAACATCAGTAGCGAGAGCAGCAGTAGGATCGCCGTGTAGAGGCCGGCGTAGAGCGCGGCCCAGCCGATGTAGTTGGCCCATTCCAGGGCCGTGAGCGTCGCGTCGCGGCCGGAGGCAATCGCGGCCTGCACGTTGAAGTGCTCGAGCACGGGCAGCAGCGTCGATAAGAATTGCCCGATGAAGGCGACGATCGGCAGCTTGCCGACCGACGACTGCACGATCAGCGGCGTCATATGGCCGACGACGTAGATCGTCGCGCAGACGAGCATGTTGGGCAGCATCGCCAACCGCGTTCCGGCCGCGACGCTCACGGCCGTCATCACGACGGTCTCCAAAAACGCCAACACCAATGCCGGAGCCGTGTTCAGAATCTCCGCTTGGCACTGCGCCACGGAAGGGGGCGGCAGCGCGTTCTCGCGGGCCTCGAACTTCACCTTGAACGACGTGACGCACAAGAACAGCGCGCCGAGCACGATGTAGTAAACCACGAGCGGCTGCAACACGCCCAAAAACTTGCCGATGATGAATTGCCGCCGCGTAAGCGGCTTCGAAAGCACGGTGAGCGCCGTGCGTCCGTCGATCTCGTCGGCAATGGCCACCGAGGCGAAGCAGACGGCCAGTATGATCGACAGCACGAGGATCATCATCAGCCCGGTGTCTTTCATCATCTTGATGTCGTCGCCCATCGTGCCGTAGGGCAAGAAGGCCGAGACCAAGACCAAGACCAGCCCCAACGCCACAACGATCGGAAACAGGGGCTGCGAGCGAGCCTCTTTCGCCGTGGTGCGCATCACCGCCCCGACCGTGGGAGCGAACTGCGAAACGAACGCACCGAAGAGCCACAAGAGCGCGCCGGTCGCGGCGGCGCCGACGGCGACGATCCACAGCGGAACGACCCAATTCAAATAATACGGCACGCCGATCTCCTAACGTCGAATTTCAAAACCGACGAACTCACCCGAGGCGGGCCCGGCCGCGACATCGGCTCCGGCGATGTTTCGCCCCATCGCCTGTCGAATCGCTTCCAAAAGTCTCTCGACCTCGCGCTCCGCCCCCTCCGCGACGAGCCGCACGCGGCCGTCGGGCAGGTTCTCCACGAAGCCGGTCACTGTGAATCGCTCGGCGACGTCGCAGGCCGTCGCCCGAAAGCCCACGCCTTGCACTCGGCCGCGGTAAAACACGGTGCGGCGGATCGTAGCGAGGTCGTCGGTCATGCGGGCAAGCGGGTTCCGTGGGAGAGCCGGCCTACGCAAGCGAACTTGCGAGTAACCGATCGACAAAACTATACCGGGGCGCCGCCGCGGTCGGCCAGGGGCGGCCGGCCGGGCACACCCAATCCTAACAGCAATCCCGTCAGCCGCTCACGACGTCGTCGAGCCGCGAAAAGCCGGCCACTTCCGCCTTGGCGATCCAGACCCGAGCCCGATTCACGGCCACGCCGTGCTCCCGGCACCGCTGCACATACTGCTCGCGCGAGAGCGTCGGCGTATCGCGCAGGTCGTGCACGTCGGCGTCGGTCAACACATAGAACTCCCCGTCGGCCGACTCCAACACGCCGACGTAAACGTACGAGTTCTTCGAATCGAGCAACACGGTCTGACCGACGAGCGTATTCATATGGTGAGCCGGCCGTGCCGGCGTTGGGGTCTCATCTTGACCTGCCGGCGGGGGTTTTCTATTGTCCCGCCCCATGAGCCAACGACTGCTCGCATTATCGCTCTGCTTGTTCGGCGTCGCAACGTTTGCGGCGAACCTCGAAGCTCAGATTCCCGGGGCGCGCTTGGAGCCGGGAGCGCTCTCGGCCGTCGACGGATTGCTGCTGCTCAAGAACGGCGAGACTCTCGAAGGCTCGATCTCACGCTCCGGCGACTACTATCTCGTCGTCACCGCGCAAGCTGAGATTCAGGTTCGCACTCGCGACGCCGAAGCCGTGTGCCGCGATTTGGACGAAGTCCTTGCTCGCAAACGTTCGCTCATCAACGCGCGCAGCGCCGACGAGCATCTCGATCTGGCTCAGTGGTGCATCGACAAGCAACTCTACGGCCAAGCGGCGCGCGAGTTGACGGAAGCCTATCGGATCGACGACATTCATCCCCGCTTGCGTTTGCTGGAGATGCGAATGAAGGCGGCGATGGCCGCGCCGAAGGAGATCGTCGCCGCGGCGAAGCCTGCGGCCAACGGGCCGACCGACGAAGAGTTGGCGCGCGACCTGTCGACGATCACCGCCGAAGGCTTGCACGAATACACGGTGCGCGTGCAGCCGCTCCTGATGAACTATTGCGCCTCGGCCGGTTGCCACGGGCCGCGCAGTACGTCGGCCTTTCAGCTAGAGCGCATTTATCTGAACGAGAATTCCGACCCACGGTCGGTGAAGATCAATTTGGCGCGGGTGCTCAAGCTGGTCGATCGCCAAGCGCCGTCGACAAGCAAGCTACTGACCGTGCCGATTTCCCCGCACGGCGGCGGCAAACGAGCCGTGTTTCACGCGCACAACGCCGAACACTATCGGATGATCGCGAGTTGGGTCGGACGGATCGCGCAGAGCACGCGCCGCACGGCGGCTCCTTCGACGGCCGCGGTAAATTCGGCCGGTCCGCTTTCGCAACGATTGCCGATCGCTCCGCCGACGGCGAGCCCGACGACGACGGCGACACCGCCTGCAACTCCGACAACGGCGGCCGCGACGAATGCGAATTCAACGGGGGCGGCTTCAACGACGGCCGCTCCGTCGGCTGCGGCGAGCGGGGCCGATCCGTTTGATCCGACCGAGTTCAATGGCGGGCGCACGGCGTCGCCGTAGTGCGACACCGAGCGGCACTGGTTGCTTGCCACCAGTTTTTGGAGCACGGGTGGACGAGCCACCCGTGGCGCCCCGGGCTCAGATCGCTGACGCTCCCGGCTCGCCGCTGATCGACGGCGGCATCTGACGGCGGGGATAAACCGCGCCGCTCGCTTGGAGACGCTATTTCTTCGCCGGCGGCGAGCCGCCGAGTTTGACCCAGACGCTTTCGCCGATTTCGATGCGAAGCGAGTCGTCGGGATCGAACTCGATATCAAGGCTTCCCTGAGCCCGACTCCACTTGAGGTTCGTCACCACGCCGACAATTTCCGGCGCGTCGACTTCACCGCGAAAGACTTTGTCGCCCAGGGCGATGCGCGGGCGAAGCTCGCCGAGGCCGCCGTGGCGACCGATGTGGCCCGGCGTGTCGCCGGGGTATTTAGCGTCGAAGCTTTCGACGACGTCGAAGAGGAAGCGGTCGGTCGGCGGCGACTGCGGCTGCGATGGTGCCTGAGCCTGGGCCGCGTCGGCCGCGGAGGGTGCGCCGTCGCGCAAGAGAAGTAGTCCGGCGAGGACGCCGATCAGAGCGAGACCGAGAAAGTAGCGATGCATCATTTGCTCCGAGCGAATGTTTTGTCAGTGATGGGGTGATGGGGAACGCTGCCGGTATATCCACCCGCGCGGCGAACACTGGTGGGCAAGCCAGCGGTGCCGCCCCGTCATCCGATCACGTGTAGGCCGGTGCGGAATGGGTGGCAATCAAAGTATCCGACGCCCCGCCGACCGGCGAAGCCGGCGGCGTTGAATCGCTGCCAAAATGGCACGCGGCCTTTAGCGCCGATCGGCGGGGGAAATTCGAGGGCGGCAACAGAATCGGTCGGAAGTCGTTACTAAATAGTCGCTTGCGCGCCTCCGTGCCGCTCTTGGCACGGTGCTTGCGTTCACTGGGGCGTACCGGCGCGGTGCGTCTGCCAAACTTGGTGCGCACGCGTTCTAGACCGACTGCCTGTTGAGCTTGGCCGTTGCGAGAGCCCGGCCGTTGAGCTTCGGGCAACATGCGGTCGACCCGCCCACGAAACATTGCTCGTTCAATTTTACTGAATCGACTCAGGAGGAAACCGCTGTGGCTAAACAGATGGTCTTTAGTGACGACGCTCGTCAGCCGCTCTTGGCCGGCGTCGCGAAGCTGGCCAAGGCCGTACGCAGCACGCTGGGCCCGCGCGGCCGCAACGCCGTGCTCGACAAGGGCTGGGGCTCGCCGAAGGTGACCAAAGACGGCGTGACCGTCGCGGAAGACATCGAACTGGATGATCCGTACGAAAACCTCGGCGCGAAGCTCGTGAAGGAAGCCGCTTCGAAGACCAACGACGTGGCCGGCGACGGCACGACGACCGCCACGGTGCTCTCGGAAGCGATCTTCCGCGAAGGCCTGAAGATGATCGCCGCCGGGGCCGACCCGATGGCGCTCTCGCGCGGCATCGCGAAGGCCGTGGACGCGGTGATCGAGCAAATCGGCAAGATGTCGACGAAGATCGACGCCTCGAGCAAGAAAGAGCTTAAGCAAATCGCCACGATCGCCGGCAACAACGACGCGACGATCGGCGACGTGTTGGCCGACGCCTTCTTGAAGGTCGGCAAAGACGGCGTGATCACCGTCGAAGAAGGCAAGCAATCCGAGACGACCGTGGAAGTGGTCGAAGGGATGCAGTTCGATCGCGGTTACCTGTCGCCGCACTTCGTGACGAACCCCGACAACCAAACGGTGGAGCTCGAGAACTGCCAAATCTTGATCTACGAAGACAAGATTTCGAACGTGAAGAACTTGGTGCCGCTGTTGGAAGCAGTGTCGAAGTCGGGCAAGCCGCTGTTGATCATCGCCGAAGATATCGAAGGCGAAGCCCTGGCCACGCTCGTCGTCAACAAGATGCGCGGCATCTTGAACGTGTGCGCGGTGAAGGCGCCGGGCTACGGCGATCGTCGCAAGGCGATCCTGGGCGACTTGGCGACGCTGACCGGCGGCACGGCGATCTTCAAGGATCTCGGCATCCAACTCGACAGCGTTAAGCTTTCGGACCTGGGACGGGCGAAGAAAATCAACATCGACGCGGAAAACACCACGATCGTCGGCGGCGCAGGCAAGAAGGCCGATATCGACGGCCGGGCCGAACAGATTCGCCGCGAAATCGGCGTGACCGACAGCGAATACGATCGCGAAAAGCTCCAAGAGCGTTTGGCGAAGCTCGCCGGCGGAGTGGCTCAGATCAACTGCGGCGCCGCGACCGAAACGGAAATGAAGGAGCGGAAGTGGCTCCTGGACGACGCCAAGTGCGCCGTGCAAGCCGCGCTGGAAGAAGGCATCGTTCCGGGCGGCGGCGTCGCCCTGCTCCGCTGCGAAAAGGCCGTCGACGGCTTGAAGCTCGAAGGGGATGAAGGCTTGGGCGCCAAGATCATCCGCAACGTGCTTGACTACCCGCTCCGCTGCATCGCCAACAACGCCGGTCTCGACGGCGCCGTCGTGGTGAACCGCGTGCGTCAGCTCAAGGGCAAGAACGAGGGTTACGACGCCGACAAGGACACCTACGGCGATTTAGTCGCCGCCGGCATCGTCGACCCGGCCAAGGTGGTTCGCACGGCGTTGCAAAACGCGGCGAGCGTCGCTTCGCTGCTGCTCACCACCGAGTCGCTCATCACCGACATTCCGAAGGAAGACGACGGCGACGACCACGCCGGCCACGACCATCACGGAATGGGCGGAGGCATGGGTGGAATGGGCGGCATGGGAGGTATGGGTGGCATGGACATGGGCGGCATGGGCATGGGGATGTAAAGATCGCATGCCGCAGTCGTGCCTCGCTCGCAACGCCTCAACAATCTTCAATTTCAAATTCGCAAACGCATAGCTTAAGGAATCTCACACATGGCTAAGGTCAGTCTTCGTCCGCTGGATGATCGCGTCGTCGTCGAACCGCAAGAAGCCGAAGAAATGACGGCCGGCGGCATCGTGTTGCCGGACGCCGCCAAGGAAAAGCCGCAACGCGGCAAGGTCGTCGCCATCGGTCCGGGCAAGTTGCTCGACAGCGGCGAGCGCGGCACGTTGTCGGTCGCCGTCGGCGACGAAGTGATCTACGGCAAGTACTCGGGCACCGAAATCGAAGTCGAAGGCCGCGAAGTGAAGATCCTCCGCGAGAGCGACATTCTCGCCAAGGTGATCTAGGGCGAATGACGAAGCTCGAAGGACGAATGACGAAGCATTGACTCTCTTCGTCCTTCAGATTTAGGCGTTCGTCGTTCACATCAACCGCAAAACAACCCAACAGGACTTTTAATACCGTGGCTAAGCAACTGCTTTTCGACGATCAGGCCCGGGCGAAGATGCTCAAGGGCGTGGAGAAATTGGCCAACGCCGTGGCCGTGACGATGGGGCCGACCGGCCGCAACGTGATCATCGACAAATCGTTCGGCGGTCCGACCGTGACGAAAGACGGCGTGACCGTGAGCAAGGAAGTGGAACTCGAAGACCGCTTCGAAAACATGGGCGCGAAGCTCGTGAACGAAGTCGCTTCGAAGACTTCCGACGTCGCCGGCGACGGCACGACGACCGCGACCGTGCTGGCTCGCGCGATCTTCAAGGAAGGCCTGCGTAACATCGTCGCCGGGAGCAACCCGACGGCCGTGCGTCGCGGCATCGATAAGGCCGTGGAAGCGGCCGTCGCCTACCTGCAATCGATCGCCAAGCCGGTGTCGAAGAAGGAAGAGATCGCCCAGATCGGCGCGATCAGCGCCAACAACGACAAGGAAATCGGCGACCTCTTGGCCGACGCCATGGAAAAGGTCGGCAAAGACGGCGTGATCACCGTCGAAGAAGGCAAAGGCACCGAGACGACGCTCGAACTCGTCGAAGGCATGCAGTTCGACAAGGGCTTCATCTCGCCGTACTTCATCAACCGCCCGGCGGAGATGGATTGCGAACTGAACGACGCCTACATCCTGTTGTTCGAAAAGAAGATTTCGAACATTCGCGACCTGGTGCCGATTCTCGAGAAGGTGAGCACCTCGGGCAAGCCGCTGTTGATCATCGCGGAAGACGTCGAAGGAGACGCGCTCGCCGCTTTGGTCGTCAATAAGCTCCGCGGCGTTCTCAACGTGTGCGCCGTCAAGGCGCCGGGCTTCGGCGATCGCCGCAAGGCGATGCTGGGCGACTTGGCGACGCTGACCGGCGGCACGTTCATCAGCGAAGACCTCGGCATCAAGCTGGAAAGCGTCGAACTCTCGCACCTCGGCCGGGCCAAGCAGATCACCGTCGACAAGAACGACACGACGATCGTGCAAGGCGCGGGCAAGCAGGCCGACATCCAGACCCGGATTCAGCAGATTCGCAATCAGATCGAAGCCACGGAAAGCGAATACGATCGCGAGAAGTTCCAAGAACGACTCGCGAAGCTCACCGGCGGCGTGGCGATCGTTTCGGTCGGCGCGAACAGCGAAGCCGACATGAAGCAGAAGAAGGCCCGCGTCGAAGACGCGCTGCACGCGACCCGTGCGGCGGTCGAAGAAGGCATTCTGCCGGGCGGGGGCGTGGCTCTCGTTCGCTGCAAGGAAGCGGTCGAGAAGGCGCGCGGCGCGGCCAAGGGCGACGAGCGGATCGGCGTCGACATCGTGCTGCACTGCCTCTCGGCCCCGATGAAGCAAATCGTCGACAACTCGGGCATCGACGGCTCGGTGATCGTCGACGAAGTGAGCCAGAAGTCGACCAACATCGGCTACGACGCCAACAGCGGCGAATACGTCGATATGTACAAGGCCGGCATCATCGACCCGTTGAAGGTGGTTCGCAGCGCCTTGAGCAACGCCGCCAGCATCTCGGCGCTGATGCTCACGACCGAAGCGCTCGTGACCAACTACGACAAGGAAGACAAGGCCGTGAAGATCGAGGGCGCCGTCCGCTAGCGCGGTGCGACGTCCGAGTCGACCTACGGAAAAGCGTCGCCGCACTTTTCAAGTGCGACGGCCTAGAATGGAATGACGCGGACGGGTCGCTTTCAGGCAACTGGAAGCGACCCGTTTCGCCATCACAGGGATGTTGGCGCGGATACGGTAGAGAATCATGGCTGCGAAGCGAGATTACTACGAAGTTTTGAGCGTGTCGCGGACCGCGACCGATAGCGAGATCTCGGCTTCGTATCGCAAGCTGGCGATCAAGTATCACCCGGACAAGAATCCGGGCGACGAGGACGCGGTCGTCAAATTCAAGGAAGCGGCCGAGGCCTATGAAGTGTTGAGCGACTCCGATAAGCGGAGCCGTTACGACCGGTTCGGCCACGCCGGCGTCGACGGACCGCAAGGGGGCGCCCCGCACTTCGGCGACATCAACGATATTTTCGAGGCCTTCGGCGGCATTTTCGGCGACGTGTTCAACGGTTCCGGCGGCGGACGCGGACGCGGCCGTCGTCAAGGCTCCGACGTGCGCGCCGACGTGACGCTTGAACTTCGCGAGGCGGCCCGCGGCGTCAAGAAAGAAATTCAAATCTCGCGTCATACGCGCTGCGAAAGCTGCGCCGGGAGCGGCGCGCGCAAGGGGAGCAAGCCGGAAACGTGCCGCTATTGCGGCGGCCGCGGGCAAGTGATCCAGTCGACGGGCATCTTTCGGATGCAGACCACTTGCCCGTCGTGCCATGGTTCCGGCACGGTGATCCAAGACCCGTGCGGCGATTGCCGCGGCGAAGGGTACGTGCTCGAACGCGTCGCCCGCGAGATTCAGATTCCGGCGGGCGTGGACACCGGCACGCGGCTGCGCATCACCGGCGAAGGCGATCCGAGCCCCAACGGCGGCCCGGCGGGCGATTGTTATTGCTTCATCACCGTGAAGGACCATCCGCTGTTTCAGCGCGACGGTCAAAACCTGATCTGCACGATGCCCATCAGCTATTCGCAAGCGGCGCTGGGCGCGGAAATCGACGTGCCCACGCTCGACGGCCAGGAACCGCTCAAGGTTCCCGCCGGCACCCAGCCGAATACGGTATTTCGCATGAAGGGCAAAGGCATGCCCGATCCGCGCGTGCGCGGCAAGGGAGACTTGCTGGTGCAGGTGCACGTCGACGTGCCGACGAAACTCACGAAGAAGCAGGAGCAGTTGCTGCGCGAGTTGGCCGAGGAAGAGCACGCCAACGTGAGCCCGCACCGCAAGAGTTTCTTCGACAAACTGAAAGACTATCTCACCGGCGAAGAAGAAGCGTCGGCCGAGAACGAGGGAAAAGCCAGGTAAGCGGAAGGACGGAGACCGATTATGAGCGAACCAGCGAACGACGACGCGCCGCACACGACGGCGAATGAAAACGAAGCCGTGGCCGGCACGGTCGATCCGACGGCGCAGCTTCAGGCGGAGCTCGACGACGCCAAGGATCGCGCTCTGCGCGCCCAGGCGGAATTGGAGAACGTGCGCAAGCGGCTCCGCCGGGAAATGGACGACGAACGCAAATACGCCTTGATGCCGTTGGTCGCCGATCTCTTGCCGGTCGTCGACAACATCGCCCGCGCCGTCACCGCCGCCGAGAAGAGCCCCGAAGCGTCCGGGTTGTTGGATGGGGTCAAGCTCGTCGCGCAACAACTCGAGGGGGTGCTGGCGCGTCACAATACGAAGCGGATCGAAGCATTGGGCAAGCCGTTCGACCCGAACGTGCATGCCGCGATCTTGCAGCAACCGTCGGCCGACCAGCCGGCGAACACCGTGCTGCAAGTCGCTCAAGAAGGCTACCAGTTGCATGATCGCGTCGTGCGGCCGGCGCAAGTCATCGTTTCCAAAGCCGCCGAATAAATCGAACGTCGCCCGCCGACGCCGAATTCCAAACCGAGAACCCCGAACACGAACCGTTCGCCATGCCGACCTACGATTACGAGTGCGATGCTTGCGGCCACAAGTTCGAACAGTTCCAGTCGATCAAAGACGAGCCGCTGACGAAGTGCCCGGAATGCAAGAAGAAGAAACTCCGCCGCTTATTCGGCACCGGCGCGGCGATCGTCTTCAAAGGCTCCGGCTTCTACCAGACCGACTACCGCAGCGAGGGCTATAAAAAGAGCGCCGCGGCGGATAAGCCGAGCGGCGAGTCGTCCGGTGCGAGCACGAGCAAGAGCGACTCCGGCGGCAAAGCCGACGGCGGCAAGAAATCGAGCGGCGACAAGTAACGGGTACTACTCGCAAAGGGCTGAGTTCGTGGCGGTCGTTCGGTGCCCTATCTGTCGCAAGTCGTTTGAGTCCACGACGGCGGAAACGATCGGTGCCCTATCTGTCGCAAGTCGTTTGAGTCCACGACGGCGGAAACGATGCCGTTTTGCGGTTCGCGCTGCCGCGAGATCGACATGGGCCGCTGGCTCGGCGAACGCTATGCGTTTCCGACCTCGCGGACCGGCGACGACGACGAATCAGGCGAAGAGGAGCCGCCCGCAGAAGACGAATGACGGCCTCGGCCTCTTCGGCCGGTCATTGCGAGGCCGCCCCGTCGACCTATAATGCCGTCACGCGGCCAGGATTTTTGCCGCGGCTACCGAGGAGCGGCATCTATGACGGATTCAAACCTACGGCCTGCAGGCGTCGCCTGGGGGCATGTGGCGCGGTGGTTTTTGCGCGGTCGCGTGTTTCGCATCGCGGTGCAGGTGCGGATGCTGGCGCTGGCTTCTGTCGGCGTGTTGTTGACGATCTTCGGCTGGTGGCTGATCGCCCAAGCCTACTCCTCGGCGGCGTCGCCGGAATTCGCGGCGTTGCTTCCGTCGTATCGCAGCTGTCCGTGGACGAGCGTCGATTCGCGCGGCGGCTTGCTCTCGGCGTTCGGTCCGACAACTTCGACCGGACCCGACATGGGTGCGCCTCCGACGGACGGGGTGATTGATCCTTGGCACCGACTCACGACTCCGGTCGTCCAATTCTTCCACCTGAGCCGGAGCGCCGCGGGGGCAAGTTTTCTCGTCCTGTGCACGCTCTGGGCGACGCTCGTCTGGGGACTGTTCGGCGGCGCGCTCACGCGGAGCGCGATGCTGCAGCTTTCTCGGGAAGAGTCGGCTCCGCTCGGCGCGGCGTTGGGGCACGCCGGCCGGCGCTGGATTTCGTATTCGGCCGCGCCGCTGTTGCCCTTGGCCGCGGTGTTGTTCATCACGCTCGGCCTGCTGTTTCTAGGTCTCGTTATGCGCGCCTCGGTGCTGCTGGCGGGCATCGCCTGGCCGCTGGCGTTGCTAGGCGGCGCGGTCATGGCCTTGGCCGCTTTGGGACTGAGCGTGGGCTGGCCGCTGATGCATGCCACGATCAGCGCCGAAGGAAGCGACGGCTTCGACGCCATCAGCCGCTCCTACTCGTACGTCTACCAACGCCCTCTGCACTACTTGTTCTACGGGCTTTGCGCCCTTGTGCTCGGCTTAATCGGCTTGTTCGTCGTGGAGTTGTTCGCGACGACCGTGATTCACTTGAGTCACTGGAGCGTGAGCTGGGGAAGCGGCAACGAGTTGATGCGCCGCGTCGTCGACCGCGATCCGTCGCTCGGCCGCACCGATCTTTGGGGCGCCGAATTGATCCGCTTCTGGGTCGGAGCCGTTCGGCTCATGGTCGTCGGCTTCGCCTTCGCCTTCTTTTGGACGGCGGTTTCGGCCGTATATCTCCTGCTTCGGTTCGACGCCGACGGGGCCGAACTCAACGAGATCCACGTCGATGAAGGGGACCAAACGTACGGCCTGCCGCCGCTCACTAAAGACGCGGCGGGCGTGCCGGTCGTGCCTGCCGGCGCGGCGTCCGCCGATACTGCGCCGCCGGCGAACGGCTGAATGATCGAATGCTGAATGAAAGCGTTTTGTACCCATTCAGCATTCGGCATTCGACCATTCGGCATTTCTTCAAGCGATGTCGACCTGTTGCTTTAAAAGCTCCGGCAGGTGGGCGAAGAATTGGCCGTTGGAATAGACCGCGTCGCAACCCGACGTCTCGGCTTCCTCCAACAGTTCGCCGCGCACGTGCGGGCCGAAGGCGATGATCCGCGGTCGAATCTTGAGCGCGGTGCGAATCTTCGGCACGACGACGTTGGGCTCTAAGCCCGGCATCGACAAATCGATGGCGACCAAACGCGTGCCTTCGACAAGCCGGTCGTCGAGAGCGGCGGGGCTCATCGCCGTCGCGCACTGATATCCGGCCCGGTTCGCGGCGCCTGCGATCTTCGACATGCACATCATGTCGCTGCAAAGTAGGACGATCGACATCGAGAGAGTTTTCGGTTATTGGTTTTTCGGTTATTGGTTTTTCGGTTATTCAGCTAAGACGAATAGGCGATGGAGTCCAACCGGCAACAAGAACTCAACATCGAAAACGACCGTCGCGGTCAGACCGCTTCAGGGCCTTCCATTCCGTCGTTTAAGCGGATGACGCGCTCGCAGGGGAGCACGAAGATTTTGCCGTCGCCGATCGAACCTTCGGGGCCCGTGCGGGCGACATGGGCCAGCGTTTCCAGCGTTCGGTCGACGAAGTCGTCGTTGACGAGAATCTCGAGCGTCACCTTGCGCAGCAGATTCGACTTGTATTCGTTGCCGCGATACAGCTCCGTCTGCCCGCGCTGGCGACCGTAGCCTTGCGCGTCGCAGGCCGTCATGCGGACGACCTCGATGTTCACGAGCGCCTCGCGAACGGCCTTCAATTTGGTCGGCTGGATAATGGCGACGATCAACTTCACGAAAATGCGATTCCGCTGGGTGCGCGTGAGTTCGACGAACTCGCCGCCGCGCAGGCTTCCGCCGGCGAACGCCGCCCTCCGTCGAATCGACACGCCCCAGGATAACCGCCTCGGCGAAACACAACAAGCCGCGCGAAAAGGGCCTCGCGCGGCTTGCGTGTGCGGAAAAGTTTTCTTCGATCTTCACTACTGCGGTAGACCGCAGTCGGCGATTTTGCAGGCCAATTGGGACCGCCGCGGAGGGCGCTCCGTGCGGCCGTATGCCGTTACGGGCGGCTGGTCGTCAGTTGCGCGTCGAGCACTTTCTTGATACGAGCCCGCGACTCGTTCAGGTGGGCCGACGTGTAGGCGTCGAGTTTCACCTTTCCGTCGAGCGCCTTCTCCATTTTCCGTTCGAGCTCGATCAACTCGGCGAAGGCGAGGCTCTGCACGTCTTCCGGCACGCTGCCGCTCGATGACAAGCTGCCCGAGGAACCGCCGCTCATCATCGCCAACAAGCTCGAAGACGCTTGCGGGCCGAGGGCCAAGCTGCTTAGCCGCTTGAGATAAACTCGCTGCAGGTTGCGTCGCACGCTGGAAATCGCCGGCTTGCGATTCGTGTAGTCGCCGGGCTTCAGACCGTCGAGGTCCGAAAAAATCGACTTGCTGAGCGAATCGATCAACTCGGCGACGGTGAGCACGTCTTGATTCGCCGGAACCTTAAGCTCGGAATCGTGCAAACGCTTCAAGGTCAAGCTCGAGAGGAGTTGATCGAGCACGCGCTGTTGCCACATCAAGATGACGTCGTGAACCGCGAAATCCAACCGCTCCGGCTCGCGAACGCCCCAGTGGTTCCAGCGCGTCGAAGCCAAGTAATTGTAAAGTTCGGGCGGGAACGCGAACGGCTTGTCGCTGAACACCTTCTCGCCGAGCAACTGGAGCGCGGCCCGTTGCTTCTCGGCGGGCACGACGACGAACGGAGGGCGAGCGTTGGGATCGCCCTTGTGGTCGCGGTTCACATAGAGCCCGCCGACGTAGCGCGAAGCGAAGAACA
>JAEUIN010000123.1 GCA_016793115.1 Planctomycetaceae bacterium | reverse complement strand
GTGAAACGAACCGAAGACGCGCGCGAAGGTCGTCTCGTCGACGTGGCTCGGCAGCGGACAGCCGCCCGGATGCGTATGGATCCAAAGGCGAGAAAAACGTTCCGGCGCCAGGCCCAGATCAACCTGCTCGTCAAAAAAGTCGGCAACCGCGCCATCGTCGAACTTTACGGTTACGGCCGTGCAGACTTGACGGACGAGACGCACATCTTCAATCAGGAGCGGATCAGCGGCGGCCGAGATTCCGAAGCCGCCGATTTCGGTGGTGCCGAGGTCGCGCCAGTACAGTAACTTCGCCCACGCCGTCGGCGTGAAGCGCAGCTGCGGCTTCGTCGTCGCACTCGGCGTCCGATTCGGCCTCGTGCTCCGCGGCTTCCCGTTCTTCTTCCGCCTCTTGGCAAGCATGACAAAGTCCTTCATCGAGACACGAGGTGCAAAACTCTTCGAGACAGCCGGAGCAAGTCGCCAAGCAGCGCGAGCAGGTCGTTTCCTCACAGGCCTGACACGACGAAGCGCAGTCATGGCAGGCCGCAGCGCCGCAACCGCACAGTCGGACGCAGTTGTCGCAGAGCGAGGAGTCACAGCTGCGGCAGGTATACAGATCATCCTCGTCGACCGTGTCATCACATTCCCGGCACGGCGTACCATGCCAACGTTCGAGTTCGACGTAGGCCGAGCCTTCGTTGTAGGTGTGCAATACGCGATTGATGATTTGAAACAGATCGGCCAGCCGGCCTTCGGCCAGTGCGGCCGAGACGCCTGCGGCGCCCTCGCCGAGACACACGCGCTGGTCATGCACGTGCGGATGCGTGGTGCCGACGGAACCTTGGGCCGGGTTCGCCTCCGTTGCCACGACCCGATAGGGATCCGAGTCAGCAAGCCGGGCAAGATTCAGGCGTATCTCAAACGGCCCGAGATCAATGCCTTCCAGGCGGATCGGTTCGGTCGTCACGTAGAGTTCGAAGTCTGCGACCGTGACGCCGCCGAACTCTTCCTCCGCCGCGACGAGTTCGGCGTAGAGTTCGCCCGCTGTCGGGAGTTTGTCGTGCTTACGTCGTTCGAGCGAATTGCGGAGCGCGCGAAGTTCGCCCAGCAGATAGTCGAGGTCCCGGCCGAGTTGTTCGTGCTGTCTCCGGCGGGCGTGCCGCCAGCCCCGGCGCTCGGATTGCGCGGCTAGGCGACAGGTCTCGGTGAGTTTTTGCCAGGCGTACCAGGGAGCGTCGAGCGACGGGGGCGTACCGCGGTCCCGCCCGTAGGCGGCTTCGATACGCCGGGCCGTACGCCACAATTGAGGGTTAAAGGTCATTGGCTCTGTTCATTTCAAGAGAGAGAAAGGCGGGCACGGCGAACGTCGCCGTGCCCGGCCCAGAGTGTTGTTACGCCGCCGCGCCTTCGATCTTTAGCGGGGTGATCGTGATGCGGTCCCCTTCTTGGAGCAGCTGATTGATCGTGGCGCTTTGGCGATTGACGCGGATCAAATACGACTTGGGATCGCCGCCGACACGTTCTAAGAACAACGCGCCGACGGAGGTCCCTTCGGCGATTTCAATGGGAGAGGCGAAGCCTGCGCCGGTGGCGTCGACAAACAGAACTTTCATGGAATAACTCCTGCTGGCGTTGCTAAAGAGAGAAGGAGCAACCGCGCGACTACCGCGCGCGGTGAAACTGCGTATGAAACAGATCGAAGGAGACGGCACCGGCCGTCCCGCAAAGCAGCCTGCGCACGTCGGCACCGGCCAACACTTGCCGCTTCGGTAAGCCCGTCACGTCGGCGTAGACGTGGCCAATCGACAGACCGCAAGCGGTTGCCGTTTCGAGCGGGATCAACGTGCGGTTGGCGATTAGATGCGTCGGACAATCGGGAGGCGCGCGGTCGACTTCGCACCACCAAGCGGGCCAGCGCAAGACGTTTCGTCGAGGATAGTGCGGATGGCGGTTGACCCTTTCGAGATGTTGTTCCCAGCCCAGCGCCAGTTCGGAGAGTTCAGCATCGCGCGGATCGAGCCGTCGGCCGTCGGCCGAACACGGTGCCGAGCGGAGATCTTTATCGAAGAGCGTGTTGTCCGGGCCGCCGACCACGAGCGTGCCGTCGACAAGTCGGGCCCGCGCTCCGACCAGTCGCGTCAGGAGACGGTCTTCATCGTCTCGCTCGTCGAAGAGCGCCACAAACGACAGCCGTTCCAGCGGGATCAACGGCTCGGCCGGGGCCGCTCGCGTTCGATAGCCGACGAGCGCGAACGGCCGCACACCGCGGCGCTCGGCGAGATCACTTCTGGCGGCGACCTGCCGCCGCCAGCGCTGGAGAATTTGAGAAATGCCGATATCGCTCGACGTACGACTATGCGCGGTCGGCGAGCGTCGACGATTTTGCTGCTTTCGACTCAATGGGCCAATAGCGACTCGTTGGTGCAGCGGCCGCATTTACGAGCACTGACGAGAATGCTGCTGGAACGCCGTTGCGACAATCGAGCAAATAGTCCGGTGACTTAAAACTTGTCGTAGGCCAGATGTGCCGGAGCTTCGTTATCGATGTTCCCAATCGCCGACGGAAGACCTCTCCCGCGATCGTTTCACCGATATTGCCCGTGACGACTGGAGCACGTTGCTTGCCGGTGCTCTGCAAAACCAAATGAGGCGTGAACATTTGTAGCCACGGAGTCGGCCAATGAAGAACGTAGTCTCGAAAATGCCTGCCCATCTCCAAGATGTGGTAAGCGCCGAAATGGCGCGTGGCCGCATCAATTCCATGCCGTTCAAGCCGAATTCGGCCGACCGGCACCGCACCTCCCGTCATTCCCCGCTGCACCGTGACGTCGACGTCCATTGAGATACCGGTTAGGTTTCAACACGTGTTGCCGATCGGGCCGTACTTCGATGCACTCCGATACCAATGCTTTTCTGATTGACGTAACTTTGGCGTCGAAACCGTCAGCTGTTTATTGAGCTGCTGGAGCTGATAATGAAGGAAGCCAGCCAAAAAATTGCCAGCTGTACCGTGTCTAGATAGATCGCTAGACTGGCTGGCTCTGGCCCCGCGAACGTTGATTCGCCATCACTCCGTGCGAACCTCCTAGCAAACGTGTTAGCGCATTTGACGGGGCTCCATGACAATCGAGGATCTTGCTTCGGGAGGCTAAATTTTCGCGAAGAACGCGTCAGAATAATAGAGGGAGGGCGTTTAGCCGTGACAGCATCTCGGAATACGTCATTCAATTCGCTTCCGCTCAGAGTCCAGCGGGCATTGGAACAGGCGTATCGACGCGTATTGCTCGTCGAGTCCAAACAGCTCTTCTGGGAGCGTGTCCTAAGCAACGCCGAACGCGCGCGGTTGGGCCACCCTGACGCTGCGTTCAAGAAATTTGGCGGGGTTGTTGGCGTTTGGAGGGAGCTGTACGGAGGTAGTCAGCCTCGGGCAATTATAGATGCGGCCGTTCGACTCAAACATCTCGATCCCGAAGATCGGACCTGGCTTCTTGAAGCCGTCGGCGAATCTCCCGATCAACCGCAATTGGCGCAGACGCCGCGGCCGCATTGGGACCGAGGTAACGGCCGGTTGACCTTCCAAAAGAAGCTCGTGCGGCGGCGAGTACGAATCACAAGTGTTTCAAAGATTGATAGAATTCTTGACGCTTTTCAAGCCAAAGATTGGCCTGAAAGCATCGTTAGCCCTCTTACTTGTGGCCAACAGGAGGCTCATGACTCCGTCCGATCGCTCAACAAAGGGTTGAGAAAGATCCGGTTTCATGTCTCCGACTCTGGGAAGTCGATTTACTGGGAATTGCGGTGAACTCCCAGCCAACTCCTAGCGACGCCCGTTAGTCAATAATTGGGTTCCCGCGGACGATTCCGAAACGTCGAACGAAGTCCCACTTTTCAGGACTGCGTGATCGGCGATTCAAGCGCAGAATCGTCCCGTGAGTACGCGAGCAAGGAAGCTATCGCAATCGGAAATCCACCAGGCCTTCAGTGAAGGGCCTGGTGCAGCGGTGCCCGTCATTCTCTCGCCTATTCAATTGGCCGGCATCCTCGGTCTTTCGAAGAAGACCGTCTACGAGTGGATCGCCAAGGGCCGACTCGACGGCGCGTTTCGTAAACGCGGCAAACACAACCTCATCTGGCGCGATCGCGCGCTGGAAATTCTCTTCAATGGTCCGGAGTGGATGGAATGAATGAACCCAGTCCGCGCACGCGCGTGGGGAATCGGGTCACGATCTACCCCCGCGGCAAAACGCAAATCTACGTCGCCGATTTTTGGCATGACGGCAAGCATCACCGCCAGAGCCTTGAAACGCGCAACCTCAAAGTCGCCACCCAAAAAGCGGTCAAGCTGGATGCCCAGCTGGCCGCCGACGCCTTTCAAAGCCCGCCTCCACCGACAGCGATCGAGCAAGCCGTGGCGGACTACATCGCATTCCTGCGAGTGGAGGGGCGCGCTCGCCGTACGATCGTCCGCTACCAGTGCGAGTTGTCCAATCTGCGCGACTTTTTGAAGTCGCTGCATGTGACCCGTCTCAGTCAGATCACGCCGACCCACTTCGACAAGTTCCGCGCCCATTGCAAAGGAATGGGGCACGGGCCACGGACGCTGTGGCATGAGTCCGTCGTCGTCAAGCAGTGGTTCAAGTGGTGCCACCGCCGGCGGCTCGTCGCCGAGAACACGATTGCGGACTATAAAATCACCAAACCGGTGCTGGAGCCACGCGAAGGACCCAGCCTCGAGCAAATCAACCAGGTGCTGGAGATCGCCCCCAACCTTCGCAAGCTGGAACTGGCGACCTTGGCGTTCACCGGCATGCGCTCGGGCGAACTCCAACGGCTGCGCTTCGAGGACGTCGATCTCAAGCACGGTTGGATCAAGATCGTCTCTCGCGATGGGGCCGAGACGAAAACCCGCCGCTCGCGCATGGTGCCGATTCACCCCCGGCTACTGGCGATGCTGGAGACCCTCCCGAAAAAGAAACGAGTCTGGTTCTTTTCGGCGCAGCCGAGCGAGCGTTATCCCGACGGCAGCCATTGGATCAACCCCAAGCGGCTGAACGATGATTTTTCCAAGTTCTTGGTTCGTCTCAAACTGCCGGTCGGTCGCAAGGCGATGGGTTTTACGGTCCACTCGCTCCGCCACTTCTTCGAAACCTTCTGCGTGAATGCCGGCATCCCGCAGCGAGTGATTGACGCTTGGTTGGGCCACAGCTCCGACCGCTCGATGGCGTCGATCTACTACAAATTGTCGGAAGCCGACTCGCAGGCTTTCATGCTGAAGGTCCCCTTCGGATCGGCGCTCAAGATCTCGAGCGCGACGAACTGCGAAGCGGCGAGTTGATTCGTCGGGCTCTCGTCGTCTGCGCGGCGAAAGCTTTGCCTGGACAAATCCGTCCGACAGCGTGACGAAGATCGCCACCTGGACAAATCCTGGACAAACGCCTGGTCGTAAA
>JAEUIN010000390.1 GCA_016793115.1 Planctomycetaceae bacterium | reverse complement strand
TTTAGTACGAGAGGATTTGGATGGACATACCTCTGGTGTCCCAGTTGTCGCGCTAGCGGCACGGCTGGATAGCTAAGTATGGAAAGGATAAACGCTGAAAGCATATAAGCGTGAAGCCCGCTCCAAGATTAGGTTTCGTTGGGCAATAGCCCGAAAGTCCCCTGGGAGACGACCAGGTTGATAGGCCGGACGTATAAGTGGGGTTAACTCACTCAGCTAACCGGTACTAACGGACGAATGCTTGGCCACATTTATTCAACGCTCTTGATCCTGTGATCTACGTTAACACTCTCGTGTGAACGCAGATTGCAATCAGAACTAAGAGCCGGGTCACAAATTACCAAGAACCAAATCAAGCCGGCGGCGGCGAAATATCCGCCGCCGGTTTCTTTCCGGTGACCATATTGAAAAGGCCACACCCGTTCCCATTCCGAACACGGTAGTTAAGCTTTTCAAGCCGATGGTAGTGCTACAAGCGCGAGAGTAGGTGTTGCCGGATTAATACACAAGAAGCCCCGCGAGGCGAAAGTCTCGCGGGGCTTTTTTTGTTCCTCAGCAGATTTGCGTCGCTTGTTCCAAAAATCAAATCGGCGATCTCTATCCACGCACTCCGACGGATGGGTCAGTCCCGTCGCCGTCTCCGGAGAGACCGCAGTCGACTCGGCTCTTGCTTCTTTCGCCGCAGAGAGAATTCCCAGTCGGAAATAATTCGCCGGCGTGTGCGGGCGGATCGCCGGCAACTTCCAGTGAAATGCCGCGGCACCGAGCTGCCGGCGGCCGCCGGCCGTGACGGACGCGATCGGGGGGCGCCAACTTTTCGGCGATAGCTCCGGCGGAGAGGCTTTCCGCCGGCGCGATTTCCAAAAAAAGCGACGGCGTAGAAAACTTATGATGCGCGTCTTTCGTCGTCCACAATCGTTTGCAGCAGTGTACCGGCCGCGGAGCTCGACATGCTCAATATCCTCGATCTCCGCGCTCTGCCTGTTCGCATTGCCCATGGACTCGAAGCAACATTGCGCCGCTTACGACTTGAGTCGCGCTTTTGCACTTTGCCGGACGTCGGAATTATCAGCTTCGCGGGTCCAAAGGTTCCCTGCAGCAGGAGTCCACGATGAAAGCAGAGATTTTCGGCTTCGATCTTGATTCCGCTTGGCACTTTGAAAATGGCTTCTACCTCACCTCACATCCCACGCGGCTGGCGAAACTCATCGCCCATTACGAACTCTACAAGTCGATCGTCGGCCTACCGGGCCATGTCGTCGAGTGCGGCGTCTTTAAAGGCGCATCGCTGATTCGCTTTGCGGCATTCCGCGAGATGCTCGAGAGCAGCCACTCGCGGAAAATCATCGGCTTCGACGCCTTCGGCGAGTTCCCCCCCGCGGTCGATGCCGCCGACCGCGAATTCGTCCGTCGCTTTGAGCAAGCGGCCGGCCGCGGCATCTCCGTCGCGGCACTAGAACGGGCTCTCGCGTTAAAAGGATACTGCGGCATCGAACTTCACCCGGGCGACGTCCAAAACACCGTTCCGCGTTATGTCGCCGACCATCCGGAGCTAAAGATCGCCTTACTACACCTCGACGTCGATGTGTTCGAACCGACGCGACTCTGCCTCGAGCAACTCTTCTCCCGTGTCGTCGACGGCGGCGTCGTGGTCTTTGACGACTACGGCACGGTCGCGGGAGCGACACGCGCGGTCGATGAGTTCCTGCAATCCCGCGTCGAACGCATCGCCAAACTCCCCGTCGCGCATATTCCTGCGTACATTCGCATCGGCGGTCGCTCCTAACGTCGCGGAAATAAATTCCAATCTATTGCGGTCATCGCGAGCAAGAATCGTGCTTACGTGGCGCTGCAAGTCGTCTTTTTCCGCGAGATTCAAGCTGCCGCAGGTGGCGAGGGCATCGACCTCGGCTTAAACTGAAACGGCCGAGCGTCATATCGTTCTCCCCATTTCTCGATCGCCGCATGTCGCAGGCTTCCGCCCGTCCCTTATCGTCGAAGTTGCCCCAGCTGACCCCGGTTTCACGCTACGATCGTGTCGCCGGACTGCTTGTCGCTCTGTTGATTCTGCTGGCTACCGCCGTGGCGGTGCTGCTGTTCATGTGGCTGGCCGGGCGGTACGCCGATACCGGCCATGCGGTTCCCGTCGTCGTTTATCCCGGCGAAGGCGGAGATCCAAGCAGCATCGATGTGACCGGGATGGCGCTGGCAGCGCCGACGGTCCAAGAAATCGAGCGCGAAACCGATCTGCCCATTGCCGGTTTCACCAATGCCGCGGCATTGATCGACCAAGTCATCGTCAACCGATCTGCGGAAGTCGCCAACCTCACACAATCCCTCGCCCTTCCCACGAGCGGCGGCGGTTCGACGATGGGTGCCGGCGATAAGCCCGCCTTCGGCGACGGCCCGGGTTCCGGCGGCGTTGCCCGCGGCGAACGTTGGGAAATCACGTACGCCGGCGGCGTGTCGCTCGACGAGTACCGCAAGCAACTCGACTTTTTCGGTATCGAGTTGGCCGCGATCTCTCGCGCTCGGACGGTGGAATACGTTCGTAACTTCACTCAACCTGCTCCCGATATCGATCGTCGCCGCGAGGGAGACGAAACTCGGCTGTTTATGAGTTGGCGGCCCGGCTCGGCCCGCCAAGAGTCGGATCGTCGCCTGCTGGAAGCCGCCGGCATTTTTGTCGGCGACAAAGAAGTCGTCCAATTCATTCCGCCCGAAATCGAGCAAACGCTCGCCAAACTTGAGTTCGAGTTCGCCGGACGCGATCCGCGCACGATACGCCGCACACTGTTCGGCGTGCGCCCCCACGGCGACGGATTTCAATTCTACGTCGCCGAACAAGTTCCGCTGTGATCATCCGGCTTAGCATCGCCCGCGCATCCAGGTTGCAATTTGCTCTATGAATCTCAGCAAGCTTAGCACGATCAGCCAATTTGCAGGGGATCTCTGCTACCTGTTCCTCGCGATCGTCGCCGTGTGGGGACTCTACTGCGTCGTGGTCGTATGGCGTCGCACCAACCAACTCCGCTTTCGGTCCGAAGCCGAGTATTCCGAGTTCCTGACTTCAGTCGAGTCTTATCTTGCCGCGGAAGATATTCAATCCGCCGAGCAAGTTGTCGTCGACGATGATCGTGCTGCGGCCCAATTGACGAAACTTTCCATCGAACTGCGGGAGACGGAACCGGCCAAGCTCCGCCATCTGCTGGCCGATCGCTATCAGCGCGATGTTTCCTCCGATCTGGAGTACCGTTTGAGTTGGGTGAACACGGTGATCAAAACCGCGCCGATGCTCGGGCTCTTCGGAACCGTGCTCGGTATGATGTCGGCGTTCGGCCGGTTGGGGGCCAACTCCGGAGGGGTCGAAGCGGCCGGGTTGGCCGAAGATATCAGCCTCGCACTGATCACGACCGCAATCGGTCTGGCCATTGCCATTCCAATGTCGCTGGCCGTAGCTTCACTCAACATCCGCATCCGCAAATTGGAAGAGCAGGTGAACTTCGGCTTGTCGCGCGTTCTCGACTGCCTACCCGGCCGCCCTGCGGCCCTTGCCCGCCGCTAACAGCCAGATAGAGGAGCATGTCGGTGCCGATCGGTCGCATTCTCAATCAAATCGATTCAGGACCGGGCGGCCCTCTGGCCCGTCGCCCGCTGCCGACCGATAGCCAACTCGACATCACGCCGATGATCGACGTGACGTTTCTGTTGCTGATTTTCTTTCTCGTCGCCAGCGTGCCCGAATTGCAGGCGGCGCTCCAATTGCCGACTGCGCAATACGGCGTCGGCGTCAGTCGTCGCGGGGCGATTCCGATCTCCATCGCCGGTCCCGACGGCGGCGTCCGCGTCTACCTTTCCGAAAGCACCGAAGGCACTGCGCTCGCAGGCGACGAATCGGCTCAAGCCGCGGCCGTTCGCGCCGCGGTCGAGGCCGGGCTGCGCGACGGGAAAAAGGAAGTCCTCGTTCGCGCGGAGCGGCGCTTGCGCCATGGCGACGTCGCACGCATCGTCGAAGCCGCCTCGATCGAAGGGGTCAAAGTCAATCTCGCGGTTCTGGAGTTGCGCTAGCACGCTCCGCCGCACACCCCTCTCCCCGACTCGCCGCATGACGATCCGCTTCCAATGCCCGGCCTGCCGCCAAACGCTCAAGGCTCCCGCAGCGCAAATCGGCCGCACGGCGAGATGCGCCAGTTGCGGCGCCGCGGTCCAAGTGCCGGCCGAATCGGAAATGCATGACGCTCGCCCGGTGTTCGTCGGCGAGCCTGCGTCGTTCCAGGTTCGGAAGACGTCGCTGGCCGCGGATGATGAAATCGACATGACGCCGATGATCGACGTCGTCTTTCAACTCTTAATCTTTTTTATGGTCACGACGGCGATGTCGTTGCAAAAAGCGTTGCCGCTGCCGACGCCGGAAGCGACGAACGCCGCCGCGGCCCAAGCGGAAACTATATCCGACGACGACACGGTCACCGTTCGTGTCGAGGCCGACGACAGTTTATGGGTCGACGACACGCTGGCCGTAAGTCGGCATGATCTCATCGCCAAACTGCGAAAGCTGCGGACTCAAGGCCGCGGCGGCGGTGGTCGCGCCCTTTACCGCTTGCTCGTTTCCGCGGATCCCGACGCTCATCATGAGGCGGTCGTCACGGCGCTCGACGCCGGCGGCGCGGCCGGCATGGAAGAAGTCCGCCTGCTGTCGGACGAGGGACTCTAACGACATGCTGAAAGTTCCGGATCTTATCGACGAATTCGAGCGCCGCGGCGTCGTCCTGGCCGGCGATGCCGCTCGGCTGCGCCAACTCTACGACAATGCCCCCCAAGAATTCTCGCCTCGCGTGCTTCTGAAATGGATGGTTAATCGCAACAAACTGACGGCGTCGCAAGTCGAGCGAATCCTGAGTGCGCCGCCGTCCGCAACGGCCGGCACGGCGATCGAATCGGCGTTCGCCCCCGCAGCCACATCGACTCAGCCGGCCGATTTGGCGATCGACTACGACGAAGACACGAAAGACCTCGCGCCCGAGCTCGGAGTCTCGGAACCGCCTCCGACGCTCCCTCCGCGCGGCGCGCCGCCGTTCTCGGAAACCGAGTTCGTCGCCCAACCAGCCCTTCGCGCCGAGCCTGTGGAACCATCTCCCAGGGCGTCGCAAAAAACTGTTCCGCCGGCCGCGAAACCTTCATCCGCAGCCGCCCCTCAGGAACTTAATTCGCCGTATCGTTCCGTCGCCGACGAATTGTTTGCGGACGAGTTCGATTCGAATCTTCAGTCGCCTTTAGCTTCTCCGGCCAAAAAGCGCCGCCGTCGTCGCTCGGTTTGGGATTCACCGTTGATGCTGGTCGGCGGTTCCGCCTTCGTCGTCCTCGTTCTCGGCGCCGCATTCCTGCTCTGGCGCATCAATCGACAATCCGGCGATGAAGCCTTCGCGGCGGCCGAAGCCGCATATTCCGACGGCACCTACGCCAAGGCGCTCGAATTGTACGACCGGTTTTTGACCGAGTATCCGCGACACATTTCGGCGGATCGAGCGTTCGTTCATCGAGGATTGACCCGCCTGCGTCTCACGGCGGAGGGGGGCGCCGATTGGCCCGCCGCACGGCGTACGGCCGAAGAAGTTCTCAAGGAAATCGCTCCGCGAGAAGAGTTCGGGGCGGCCCACGCGGACCTAAGCGTGTTATTGACCGACATCGCGCAAGGAGCGGCGCGCGCCGCACTCGAGAAGAACGATCAGACCTTGGCCGAAGAGTCGGAACAAGCGCTCCGGCTAATCGACTCCTATTTGCCGCCAAGTGAAGTGATTCGGCAACGTCAAGCGCAGACCGAATCGCTGTTGACGATCGTCCGCCGCCGCCTAGACCGCGACCGTCGCGCGCGGGAAACGGCGGCCGCGGTCGCCAAGGCCGTGGAGGCGGCCGATTTCACCGCAGCCTACGCGCTGCGCGAACGCCTCCTGCGCGACGATCCCGAAATCCTTCAAGCGACCGAGGTCGCGGCCGCTCTGAAGTCGTTAGCGGCCGCGTCTTCCGTCGGCGTCAAGTTCCAGCCGCTTCCGCTCAAGCCGACTTCCGGCGAACGCGACGGGGTCATTCCGCCGGGCGCCGTCCTCGTCGAGCGTCAAGGCGGCACGGCCGCCGAACTGCAAGGCGAGGTCCGCCTGACTACGGCCGGCGGCGTCGCGTTCGCCGTCGAAGTTGCCACGGGCAGAGTCGTTTGGAGGCGCCCGGTCGGCTTCGATTCGGCGTTCGCGCCGCGGCGCATCGCTGAAGTTCCCGAGACCGACGTTTTGCTCCATGATTCTCGCTTCGACGAATTGCTGATCGTCGCAGCGGCCACCGGAAAACTCCGCCGTCGCATTCCGCTCTTCGAAGGCGAAACGTCGACCGATCGTCGCTTTTGGATTTCGCAATTCGGCGGCCGACTTTTCGTCACATTCTCCCACGGCGGCCTGCGCAGCATCGATTTGGCGACCGGCGAGTCGGCCGGAATCTTGCGCTTTCCGCAACCGCTGCAGGAAGCGACCGCCGTCGACCCGCGCGGGCGGATTCTCTATCAATTCGCCCGCAGCGGAGCGCTCTACATCCTTTCGACAAGCGACATGAAGTGCCTGGAAGCGGTCGCCGTCGACCACACGGAAGACTCGATCTCGACCTCGCCGATCTGTTTGGGGACTTTTCTTATCTCCTTCGAACGAACCTTGAGCGGCGGCCAATTCATCATCTTCGAGACCGATAAGCTAGGACTTCACCCGCGGCGACTCGTCGCCGTTCCCCTCTCCGCTCCCGTCGACGCTCCGCCGCAAGTCTCACAACGTTTTCTCGCCGTCGTCGATCAAGCCGGCAATTTGGGCGTGTATGATCTTTCGCAACAGGATCTCGCCGCCGGGCTCCGGCCCGCGGCGCAGTTTCGCTGTGCCGGCGGCGACAAAGTTCGTCGTTATCTCTCGTTTCGAGGCGGGCGCATTTTGGTTGCCGGCGCGGAGATCAACCAACTCGAATTCCAACCTGCTCTGAATAAGCTGTCGCTCATCCGCTCGCTGCTGCCGGGCGTCGTCGCGGAAAGCCCGCCTCAATTTTGGGATGAACACTTGCTGGCATTTTGGCGCGCTCCGCCCGGCGAAGCCTCGATCGTCGGCCTCTATTCGAACGATTCCGCCTCACCGATTTGGACGGCACGCTTCGGGGCATCGCTCCTGGGTCCGCCGTCCGTCGACTCACCGTCCGGTGCCGTCTTGCTCGCCGCTTCCGCAGGCGACGCGGCGGCGATCTTTCGCGTCACTTCCGATCAACTACAAAGCGGCGTCGAGTTGACCGCGCCCGCCGCTCGAACCGCGCACGTCGTTCGCCCCGCGGGCGAGTTTTTTCACGTCGGCGGCGAGGCCAAACGAGTGGGATTTGCCTACATTTCGCAGGAGTCTCCGGAACGCCGAACTCGGCTCGCGACGTTTGACCCGACGGAAGCCACGCTCACCGCCGCGGAAATCGATCTACCCGAGCGCGCGGCCGCGCCGATCGCTTTTCGGGCGGGCATCGTCGTGACCTCGCAGCTCGGGCAAGTTCACTACCTCGATCCTCTCACGGCCCGGCCGTTAGCCGCCCCCTTTCAGCCAGCGTTAACGGCCGGCAAGACCGTCGCTTGGTCTCCTCCGGCGGTCGATGCGGAAGCGATTTATCTCGGCGACGGAGCTCTGTCGCTCTACCGCCTGTCGCTCGACTCCAAACCGCCGGCCCGTCTGATCGCCGCGAGCGAGGCATCACTTACGACGCCGATTGTCGGCCGGCCCGCCGTCATCGAAAAGCTGCTTTATGCCGCCGACGACTCCAACACGTTGCTTTGCTTTTCGCTTCCCGCCCTCGATTTGCGCAACTCGTGGGATCTCGCAGATCGGCTCACCTGGGGCGGTCCGGTGCGGGCCGGGAAACTGATCTACGCCGCCTCGTTGACCGACGAGGGATTGATTTGTCGGGCCTTCGATGCGACAGGCGACCTCGCTTGGACGCGACCGCTTCCGGCGACCGCCTGGCCGCCGCTGGCCGTCGGCGAGAAGGTCTTCGTGGTCGATTCCTTCGGCGTCGTCATCCGCATCGACCCCGCCGACGGACATGAGGTCAAGCGAGTGGAAACCGGCTTGTCGCTCCAACAGCCAGCCGTCGCCGTCGGCGAGCAACTGTTGCTGTCGACTCTCGCCGGAGAACTGGTTTTGATTCCCCAGCCATGAACCGCAGCTTCAATCATCGCCGCAGCGCAGGCGAGCCGGCGTCGTTCCACCGGCCGACTTTGGTCGCTGCGCTCGCCGTGATCATGACGGCCGCGACCGCTTCGGCCCAAGACAACCCATTTGAAACGCCGGCCGAACGCGCAACCAGAAAAGCGGGTGCGAAGCCGACGACGAGCGCCAACCCTTTTGAGACGCCGGCCGAACGCGCGGCTCACGGCGCGCCGAAAATCCCTATTCGCGTCAATCCGTTTGAAACATCGACGGAGCACTCAGCGCGAACGGCGCTGCTCAATTCGTCGACGCCGCGTTTGATCGACCAAGAACCGTTCGACGTCGTCGTACTCAATGAGAAGCCGCCGAAGCCGATTGAAGTCAGGCCGCTCGATTTTCCGGGACGGACGCCGCCGGCCGCGCCCAAACCTGATGATCTTCTGCGCGTTCGATTGCGCAACGACGCAAGCCAAGAGTATTTCGTTCGTTGGGGCGATGTCGTCGAAGTCCGCATGTTCGAAACGCAGGTCCTCGCCGAGGCCCAAACCGAAATCCGGGACGGCCGTTACGACTCGGCTTTCGAAATCATTTCGGAGCTTCGCCGGCGCTTCCCGAACACTCCCGAATTGAACACGACCGAGCGAGATCTGCTCATCGGCGAAGCGCGCCGCGAACTGTCGCAGGGACGTCTGGAAAACGTCGTCGCTCTCTCGGAACGCCTCCACTCCCTCAATCCGAACGACGCCGAATTTACGAAGATATACGGCGAAGCCATGGAAGGGCGAATCATCGCTTGGCTGAATCAGAAGAGATTGGCGGACGCGCGGCGCTTGATCGATCAATTGGCGGCACGTTTGCCTAAATTCCCCACGAAAAACAAAATCGACGGGTCCGTCGCCGCCGCCCTGGCCGCGGCCTTGCAGACCGCGGACCGCGACGCCGCGGCAGGCCGCTTTGGAAGCGCTCAAATAACCCTTCGCGACGCCTTAGCGCTCGCACCCGATGCCGGCGACATACGGGCGTTATACGACCGATTACGCAAGAAAAACCCGGCTCACTTCATAGGCGTGGTCGAGCCGTTCGTCGCCGGCGGCGCGAAGCGAACCTCGCCGCTGACGTCTTGGCCGGCACGGCGTGTCGACGCATTGCTCAGGCCGCAGGCCTTTGAAATCGCGATCGATCCGCAAACGCGACGCGTCGACTACCGCGCCGCCGAATTCCGCTGGAAGCCCGATCCCGCCGACTTCAAACAGGGACGGTTGGAGATCGCCGATGCCGCCTCCCGCACGACCCCGTCCGATATCGTCGCCGCGCTGATGGAATCTTCGCTCGACTCGTCTCCGCTTTATCGGCCTGATCTGGCGCTGCGACGCGTCGAGTTTGAGCACGTCGGCGGAATCGGCGTCGACATGCGCTGGCGGCAGATGCATCCTCGGCCCGAATCCCTGTTCGCATCCGTTTTCGCGGACCGATGGGCGCGGGCCGACCGTTGGTCGTCGGTCTCGGAGGACTCGGAAACGCGCTTTATCGCGCCGCCGACCAAGCAGGGCGAGGACCGCCCTCCGGAAATCATCGAACGAACCTACCCGAGCGAGGAAGCGGCGATCGACGCCTTGCTCTCCGGCGAAGTTGACGTCGTCGACCGTATAGCGCCCTGGCAAATGGCTACGTTGCAGAGTCGTCGCGACGTTCAACTCGTCCGCTATGCCGCACCGTCCACGCATCTGCTCGTTTTCCGTCCCAAGCAGTCGATCATGCGGCGACCTGAATTTCGCCGCGGGCTATGCTACGCGATCGACCGTGCGGCGATCCTGCACAATCACTTGCAGCCGGCCGACGAAGGGCAGGGCACCCAACTCGCCCGCGGCATCTTTAGTTCCGGCCGAACACCCGACGATCCGCTGGGCTACGCCGGCAACCCGCCGATAGAGCCGCGTGAATTCGAACTCCAATCCGCCTTCGTCATGGCGGGGCTGGCGACGCAATTGGTCGCGGGCTCGGCGGAAAACCAAGCCGCGGGCGCCTCGCCGTCGGGACCGGCGCGATCGAATTCATCGACGGCAATTTCTCTTAAGCTTGCTCATCCGCCGACCATGACGGCCGAACGGGCCTGTCGACAAATCGCCGCGTATTGGCGTCGCATCGGCGTCGAAACAACTTTGACGACCGATGCCACCGACGATGTCGACGTCGTCTACTTAACTTTGGTCTCGTACGAACCAATCGTCGACGTCTATCCGCTCTTCGGCGACGACGGACCATTCTATTTCGACGTCGCATCGTATCTCGATCGCCTGGCGACGGTGGAGTATTTCGCCCAGGCGCGCGAGATCTTGCACGATCTGCAACGATCGATTCACGCCGACGCGCTGGCCTTGCCGCTCTGGCAACTCAACGAGTACGCCGCCAGGAGTCGCCGCATGACATTGGGCGACGCCGCGTCTCCGATGTCGCTCTACGACTACGTCGACCGCTGGGCAGCGAGCGACCTCGGCCATGAGACGCGGCCATGATGGCATCCATTCTCCCCGCCGCGGTCCGCCGCGTTTTACCGCTTGTGCTCGGGCTCGTCGCCGTCAGGCCGTGCTCGGCAACGGCCGTCGACCAATCTTGGCCGTGGCAACCGCATCGGATCGCAGCGACTCTCGTCACAACGGACGACCGGCGAGTCTCCGCCGCTTTTCGCGGCCAACTCATCGAGACCGTGTTCGCTCGCCTACGGTCGGCGACCGGTCAGTTTTGGAAAACGTCGCCCCATCCGCTGCCGGCCGCCGCCGCATTTCACTTGGCCCAGCGGATCGGCGACTTAAACGCGGAACAGGCGGCAAAGCTCGCTCAACGCGGGATCGACAAGCACTTTCTCATTGCCGTGGCGCCGCTGGACGGCGTCTGGTCGGTTCGAGTTCGCGAGTGGGACGCGAACTTTAACTCGATTGGTTCGCTCGTCGAGCGGCGCGTCGGCGATCGCACGCTCTTGGCCGATGCCGTCGTACAAGCTGTGCTCGACGCCTTTCGTGCGCCCGCGCGAATCGTCGACGTCGGGCAGAATCGTGCGGAGCTAAGCGTCCAAGGTTCGATGCTGTTGCCGCCGGACAAACTCCGGCGTCTCGTTCGCCGAGGCGACGGCTTCCAGCCCTACTTTCGGCTCCGTGCGCGTTCCGGCGCCGTCGTCGACGCGCAATCCGTTCCCTGGACCTTGATTCGCGCCGGTGAGTTTACCGCCGATGCCGAACGCCCGCCGAGCCTCGAAGGCGAGATCGTTACCGGCTTGCGCAATCCGCTTTCCGGCGGTCGCCGCGGGCGAAATGAGCTTTGGGCGTTGGCCGTCGGTCGCCCCTCCGGCGGCACATGGCTTAGCGTTCGAGGCGACCGGAGCGATCTTCCCCTGGCCGATTGCGAGGTCTACCGCTTACTGCCCGAACGGCGGTACGAGTCGCTCGGCAAAACGGATTACGCGGGCAAGCTCTTCGTTCCCGCACACGACGGTCAAGCGGAGTCGCTCATCGTTACAAGCCGCTACCTGCCGCTCGCGAAACTTCCGCTCGTCCCGGGGCTGCTCACCGAGGTCGCCGCGCCGGTCGCCGCCGATCAAAACCTGCGCGCCGTCGAAGACTGGCTGGCCGCGTGGCAGAGCGATTTCGTCGAACTCTACATTCGCCGCCGCGCACTCATCGTGACCGCCGGTTATCTGCTCGACCACGGCCGCACGGCCGACGCCAAGAAAATGATCGACCAAGTTCACCGCCTCGGCACGCCGCAAGCAAGGGTCGACGCGCTCGACCTGCGTCGACGCTCGGCGCTGGGCGGGTCCGCGTCGGAGTCGCGGCTGGTCGAAGCCGTCTTCGCGCTCGCTCTCCGCAGCGTGGCCGGACTCGACGACACTCAGGTCGTCATCACCCTCACGGAGAAAATCGATGCGGCGCTCAAGAAGTCGTAAGGCGGCGCAACGAGCGGAAGGTTTTTGGAAATCTAGCCCGAGAGCATCGTCCAAATCATGCTGATCGCCACCGCCGACAGCAACAACACGACGATGCACGCTCCGACCAACAGCATGAGCCGCGTGTGGTCCGTCGAGTGATGATGAGAGTGCCGCGGAAAGACGTTCGATCGGCTGTGCTGAAAAGAGGGGAATGTTTCGTCGCCCGGCATCGTGGGATGGCTGCCGAGCGACATCTGGCTCGTGCTCGTATCCTGCAGGTGCTCCTGAAGCGGCTGAACGAGAAAATACGGCTCGGTGTCGCCCATCGGCGACGGCGCGGCTTTGCGCACCACCGGCGGCAGCAGAGGCGCGATCGGCTCCGCCACGAGGGACGACGGCAGCGGCGCGGCCCCCCAACGTTCCAATCGTTCGATCACGTCCCCGGCCGAACCGATCCGGTCTTCCGGACGCTTCGCCATCATGTCGGCGATCACTTCCACGAATTCATCGGACAAATCCGGCACGAGTCGTCGCGGGTCGAGCGGCGCGAGCTGGCAGTGCGCCCGGGCCTTGTCGCGCATCGTTCCGCCGGGAAAGGGCACCTTGCCCGTCACGGCGTAGTAAAGCGTGCAGCCGAGCGAGTAGATGTCGCTGCGTTTGTCGAGCACGTCGGGCCGCAAAATGATTTCGGGCGCCAAATAATCGGCCGTTCCTACGACCTTGCCGCCGTATTGGTCGACCTGCTCCGGATCGTTGAAGTAGCCGGCCAAGCCGAGATCGGAGACTTTGACGCGTCCCTCGGGCGTCACCAAGAGATTGGCCGGCTTGATGTCGCGATGGATCAGCCCGCGACTATGCGCATGTTCGAGGCCGCGCGCGGCCTGACTGATGATGGGCGCGGCTTGTTGCATGCTCAACAGACCGCCCGCGCGAACGAGCTTGCGCAAATCGGTGCCGGGGACATATTCCGTCACTAGGAAATGCACGTTGCCGTCTTGTCCGGCGTCGAACGCACGCACCAGATTCTCGTGGTCGAGCTGCGCCTGAGTGCGAATCTCGCGGCGAAAATTGGCGATCGCCTCGGGCGTCGAGCGGCTGCGAGGCAAAACTTTCACCGCGACGATCCGGCCCATGATCGTGTGTTCGGCCTTGAAGACCTGCCCCATGCCCCCTTGGCCGATGGAATCAATCACATGGTAGGGTCCGAGATTGAACTTCGTGCGGCCGTTACGGAGTTGCTCGACTTGCCACGCGTTCAGCTTGCCCGACGCGATCAAACGCTCACCCAAGTCGTCGTCGCTTACCTGCGACTGTCCGGTTTCGGCGCGCAGCTCCGCTAAGGTTTGATCCAATTCGTCTTGGCCGATCAAACCGGAACCGACGGCGCAGCGATGAAACGACGACTTTTGCATCCGGGAAAACGAAGCGACGAGCGCACGCGACAAATCGTCGCCGCATAACATTCACGATAACGTCGACCGGCGCTCTGCGCCAAGTTGCGGACTCGCCCGACGACTGTAGAGACACGGCTTTTTCAGCGTTATTTCGCGAATTCGCGGAATCCCAGCGAGCGCCAGGCCTGCGGAACCGGAGCCTCGACCACGACGGCTTCGGCGCGCGTCGGGTGCGTGATCTTAAGCCGCCGCGCGTGCAGCGCGATGCCGTCGGAAAAGGAACGACGACTGCCGTACTTGCGATCACCGACGATGCTCCAGCCTCGCGCCGCCAATTGCACGCGTATCTGGTGTTTGCGTCCGGTTTCGAGCCGCACTTCCAACAGCGCGAACTCGCCGGTGGTCGCCAATCGCCGAAATGCGAGCGTCGCCGGACGCGCGTCGCCGCTCAAGCCTTCGCCCAACTCTTCGCCGGGCACGACCGCGGTTCGGCCGTGCTCCCGGTCCTCGCCGAGCAAATCTTCGCAACGACCTTCCGCCGGCGGCGAACCATCGACGACCGCCCAATAGATTTTCTCGACCGTGCGCTCACGAAATTGTTCATTGAGCCGAGCCGCCCCTTTCGACGTGCGTGCCAAGACCAACACGCCCGACACGTCGCGATCAAGCCGGCTGACGACGCCGACGAACACATTTCCCGGCTTGGCATACTTACGTTTCAGATAGTCTTTCGCCCAATCCACGACGCTCGGCGCGCCGGGCAACGCCCCTTGAGCGACCATTCCCGCCGGCTTGTCGATCACCAGCAAATGATTGTCTTCGTAGAGAACGACGGGAGTCACGGCGGAGCATCTCGCGGCAATAGTTGATCGCAGTCGCAATCAGTATACTGGCGATCGCCCGGTCCGTCGTCGACATCGCCGCGGAGGGCGCCCCTCTGTTCCATCCGTCAAACTATGCCCGCAACTTCGTCGAAACTTATCCTCGCCAGCGGGTCGCCGCGGCGCAAGCTGCTGCTGCAAGAAGCCGGCTATCCCTTTGACGTGGTCGTTCCCTCGGAAGAAGCGGAGTGCGGCGTCTGCAGCGGGGAAACGCCGCCGGAACTCGTCGCTCGCCTGGCTTATCAGAAGGCGCTCGACGTTTCGACACGCATCGGCCCGGCGCTGATCGTCGCCTGCGACACGGTCGTCGAGTGCCACGGCCAAGTGCTCGGCAAACCGCGCGACGAAGACCACGCCCGTCAGATGTTGCGCATGCTGTCCGGCCGCGAGCATCAGGTGTATAGCGGACTCTGCGTCTGGAAGGTCCCCGAACAAGAGCCGCAAGTGGAAGTCGATCGGACGACGCTCCGCATGGATCCGCTCGACGACCGCCGGATCGAGGACTACCTCGCGACCGATCTCTGGTTCGGCAAGGCCGGCGCATTCGGTTTCCAAGACGGTTTCGATTGGTTGCACATCGTCGCCGGGAGCGAGTCGAACGTCGTCGGGCTGCCGATGGAGTTGCTTGCCAAAATGTTGGCGAACGTCGACCGCTAAATGCGGACGAGCGCGCAAAACGACGTGACGATGTAAACGACCATCAGCGTCCACCAAGCCACTTTCGCAGGGGCGCTTTCCCCCATCAGCCACCGGGAAGCGAGCGCCGTCAGCAGTGCCGCCCCTCCGGCCGCACCGGCGAAGGCGCCGCGCGGCATTCGCGCGCCGACGGCGAACACCAGAGACGCCAAGGTGAACACGAACAGCAAACCGCGCAGCGTAATTCGCCGCGGGTCGTTCCAGGTGCCGACCTTGGCCAGCGCCGCCTGTTTTTCTCGCCGTTCCCATTCTCGGCGGTTCGACTCGATGCGCGCAAAACGTCTTCCGGCCGAGGCCACGGGCTGCGACACTCCGTAAGATTCGTCGCGGCTCACCGGATCGGAGATCGGCGTCGCACGCGATGCAGACTGTGGCCCGGCGACGATTTCGCGCCAAGACTCGGCCCCCAGCCGATACGGCGCTTCGGCGATTTCTTCGCCGACCTCGTAGACCTCGGCTTGTCGACGAGCTTCCTCCCGCTCGCGAGCCAACTCCGTCCAGTGCGCGTCTCGCGGTGCGACGTCATAGGTTTCGTCGGTCGGCTGCGTCGGCGGATCGGTCGCACTCGGTTCGTTCATCGCTCAATTCACTTCGGCCGCGGAGCGGGCTCCGGCTTCAATGTAACGGGCGTGGACGTTCATGTAACAGTCGCGAATCATTTTCTCCGCCGCCGCGCTCGTGGGGAATCGCGAACTGAATCCGGCGACGACCGGATCGAGCGCGAGCCGCGCCGTATCGACAAAATGCTCGATCAAGTCGCGCGGGTCTTCGTGGCCGACGGCAAACCGAATCGTCGTCGGCGAAATACCGGCTTCGGCAAGCTGTTCCGGGGCGAGTTCCGAATGGGTCGTCAGCGCCGGGCAACTGACGATCGTGTTCGTCTGACCAAGACTGATCATGTGGCCGAACGTGGGAGAGAGGTTGTCGAAAAACCGCTGAAACGCCCCGGCCGGCACGCCCTCCATATCGATCGTGAACAGCGGCGCGGCGAGCCCCAGATGCATCTGCTCGCGACGAAGCCGCGCGTTTTCGTTCGATTCGATCGCATTGGAATGAACGCGGATCGCAGGGTGCGCGTCGAGAAACCGCGTCAGGATCTCGGTGTTGATGCACTTGGCCAACATCCGCAGTTCAAGCGTATGCAATCCTTGCAGCACCTCGAAGGCCGCGTCGGCGTTCAGAAATGCGCCTTTCACATAGTACACGTTCCAAAACAGCGTTTGATTCCACGGGACGCCGCCCGCCGTTTCACCCTTGGGAATAAACATGTCTTCATTGCGCCCGATCACCACGCCGGCGATGACCGAGCCGTTTCCGGAGAGATCCTTCGTATAGCTGTGGATCACAAAATCGGGACGCTCCGCCGGGTCGATGCGTTGGAGCGGCCGATAAAGAAACGGAGTGCCGACCGTGGCGTCGAGCATCACCCGCAGCCCGCGCTCGTGCGCCGCGCGACAGATGCCCGGCAGATCCAGCACATAGCCGTGCGGATTGCAGGGGCTTTCGAGATATACGTATGCCCGCCGCCCGGCCTGGAAGCGATCGGCGAATTTGGCTCGCGCCAGCTCATAGGCGGCGACGAACTCGGCGACACCGTAGCCGTCGAACGACTCGACGCCGATTTCTAGATTCGAGCTCTTAGCGTACCAATCGTTGATGAGCTGATGCGCGCCGCCGTAAATGTGCCTGCTGGTGATCAACACATCGTCGCGACCGAGCACATGCGCGAGCACGCCGTCGATCGCCGCCATCCCGCTGTTGAAATTCCAGGCGAGATATTGATCGCTGTACGGGCCTGCCTCCAGATCGACGATGTGATTCGCCAGCGCGATCGAAGTCGGGTTGAGAAGTCGGGAGTAGATCTCCAGCAGGAGTTCCTTGCCTTGGAACGCGTCTTCGATCCACTCGGCGCAGGCGTAGATATACGTCGCGGTACGGGCGATGACCGGCGTCGCGCTGAACAACGCCGTCACGTTGTCGAACACGGCGTACGGGCCTTTCGCGGCGACCGTGGCGGAACCGTAGTCGAGGCGCTGATAGCTGCGCCGGGCGGGGTGCTGCAGCGTGTCGAGCACTTTCGCCAGCTGAAACGAGAGAAACTTCTTGGCGTTGAAGTAGGCGATGCGGTCGCGCCGATCGAGCGAACCGATCGTCTCCATCGTCACGCGCCACAACCGTTCGACGTCGGCCTCGCATTCATAGAGCTTGCCGGCGACCGCGGCCAGCGCCCGCCCGTAATCGGTCCGCGAGTCGATGCCGAAATGCGCCAACTGCTCGTCGACCAAGCCGGCCACGTCGTGGGCGGAAGTCGACTTGCGCTTGGGCGACAACCGCTTCAGCCCCGACCACGCGATATCGCCTTGGCTCAACTCTCCGCTAGCTTTGCCGTCGCGCTTCATGCCGGCATCTCCTGCAGCGTCGTTGCCGGCGGACGAAACATCGCGGCTTTCGGCGCTGAACACTTGCTTAAAAATCCCTAGAATCGCCGCCCCGTCGGCCGGTTTGCTGATGCCCTTCGGCCGCCGAGGCCGAATTATTCTATCCGTCGGCCCAGGTACGGCGCTCAGCGCCGATCGACGGCCGACGAAACCCGATGCGCGCGGCCTCCGGCGGCGAGAGCATCGGCACGACGGACACTTACGCGACCGGACGCACCGCGATTGTGAGGCGCTCCGTCGCATGATGGCAACATGGGTTCGGCCCGACGAACCACAGCGAGGAGTTTCATTATGTCGCCCGCTTTGCGTCCTTGGCTTCCTTCGAAGAAGCTGTTCTTCGGTCTCGCCGCCGCCGCGCTCAATGTCGCCCTAGCGAGCGAGGCTTCCGCCAACCCCACGGCCGAGCAGGCGCTGCAACTCAAGCCTGTGCAGAAAGACGTCGACTTCGACAAGCCGAGCGCGGAAGAAGTCGCCAAGTGCACGATCAAGGTCGAGAAGGCGGGCAACACCTCAGGCTGGGTGGTACTCGATCCGTCGGGCCAAATCATCCGCCGCTTCACCGACACGAACGGCGACAACACGGTCGACCAATGGAGCTACTACAACGAGGGCCTCGAGGTTTACCGCGACGTCGACTCCAACTCGAACGGTAAGGCCGATCAGTTTCGCTGGCTGAACACCGGCGGCAGCCGCTGGGCCGCCGACGCGAACGAAGACGGCGTCGTCGACTCGTGGAAGAACATCTCCGCGGAGGAAGCCAGTGCCGAGGCGATCGCCGCTATGTCGGCGAAAGATGCGAGTCGCTTCGCGCGGCTCTTGATTACCGCCGACGAACTCAAGGCCCTGGGCCTTGGCGAATCGCAACTGAAGGAGATCGGCGAAAAGGTCGCAGAAGCGCCCAAACGGTTCAGCGGCTCGCTCTCCGACAACAAGCTCTCGACCGTGGCGACCGGCGCCGCCCGCTGGCTCAACTTCAGCGGCACGAAGCCATACCTGATTCCGGCGGGCACCAACGGCTCGACGAAAGATCTGCTCGTCTACGAGAACATCGTCGCGATGTTCGAAAACGACGGCAAAAACGGGCAGTTGCAGATCGGCACGATGATCAAAGTGGGAGACAACTGGCGGTTGATCGACATGCCGGAGTTGCTCTCGGAGAGCAATCAAGTGGCGGGCGGCTACTTCACCAACATGACCCGCACGCTCGCCCCGGCCGTGAACACCGGGACGAACGAGAACAATCCGATCGCTTCGCAACTCGCGGCCGACGTGGAAGCGATCGACAAGAAGGTGGCCGAGGCGACCTCGGCGGCGGCCGTCGGCGAATTGAAGAAGCAACGCGTCGACTTGATCGAGTCGAAACTGACCAAGCTGGATGCGAACGATAAGTCCCAATGGACGCGGCAGATGATCGACACGTGCGCCGAAGCGGCCGAGCGTCGTCAGTATGCCGAAGGCGTCGCGCGGCTCAAGCAGATCGAAAAGAAGCTCGCCGACGACAAGGCCGACACGGACCTCGTCGCCTACGCTCGATTCCGTGCGATGACGACCGAATACATGCTCGCCCAGACGACGCCCGGGGGCGATATCAACAAGATTCAAACCGCTTGGCTCGACAGTTTGCGCGGGTTCGTCAAAGACTTCCCGACGAGCAGCGAAACCCCCGAAGCGCTTCTGCAGTTGGCGATCGACGCGGAGTTCTCCGGCAAGGAGAAGGAGGCCAAGGAGTTCTACACGGAAATCTTCACTAAGTTTTCCGAGGCGACGGCCGCCCCAACGGCCCGCGGCGCCGTCAAACGCATCGACTCGGTCGGCCGTGTGCTCGGCCTAACGGGTACGACGATCGACGGCCAGAAGTTCGACATCGGCATGTATCGCGGCAAGACGGTCGTGTTGCACTACTGGTCGACCGATAGCCAAACGGCCCTGACCGACGACGCCGCGCTCAAGTCGATCTTGGCCAAGTATGCTCGCGACGGCGTCGTCGTCGTCGGCCTGAACTTGGACAACACGGCCGAATCACTGAAAACTTATCTCGGCCAAAACAAGCTGCCGTGGGTCAATCTGCATGAAGCCGGCGGGCTCCAGGGTCGCCTGGCGACCGAGATGGGCATTTTGATCGTACCGACGATCATGGTCGTCGACAAAGAGGGCAAGGTCGCCAATCGCAGTCTGCATATCACGGAATTGGACCGCGAGTTGAGCGCCATGCTGCGTAAGTAGCAACACGCGAGGAACAAGTTCCGAGCGCGCGACATCCGCCGGCAGTGGGCGATCTGCCGGCGGGGGAGGCGACGGAAAGCCGTGCGGCCTACCGTAGTTTTCCGAATCTCTCTGCCCTTCGCGGTCGAAGACTTGTATAAGCAGTGCCCGCTTCGGAGTCGTTTTCGAGTAGGGTCGTCGCCATGCATAGCTTTTCGCCGCAAGCGATCAACGTTTGTCTGATCGTGCTGCAAGTTCTCGGGCTTGCCGGCGTGTGGTTGATGCGTGTCGGCGAACGAACGCAGCTGGCCCATTCGCTCCGCGGCCTGTTCATCTTGGTCATGCTCCTGTTGGCCATCGTCACGACGGTTTCGCTCGTCGTCGAGCCGCGCTCCGGTCTAATTTCCGGCGTCGTGCTGGCCGTGATGGCGGTGCTGGCCGTCGTCGATTTGCGGCCCGTTCGCAAGCGCTAACGCCGGGGCGAATCACACGCGTGTCGCATTGCGCTCTCTCCGCGCGCCGAATCATTGCGCGATGAAATCGCGCCATCTGTGCCGGCGGTTAAATCCGGCAAAATCGAAAAAAAGCCTACCTTCCCAGTTTCCGCCGGCCGAAACCATTACTAAGCGGTCTTCGTCCCGGCGCAATCGGCATCGGGCGACACGAATGATCGCCGAGCAGGTTTCAAGCAGGGATGCTAGCCGTCGACGGACTGCGGCCGAGCCGCAGGATTGGATTGCCTTCGAGCCCGCAGCTCTCAGGTAAGCCGACGACGAGCGAGCAAGCGAAATACGTCTTGTCCATGGAAGGGGGAATTCGATGACGCGACGGTTCTTTCTCAGCACGGTGATGCTCGCCATCACCGCTGTGATGCCGAGCTGGGCGCTGGCTTCCGATCAGGAAACAGCCCAAGGCATTGCCGACGCCATTCGCCAAAGCGGACGGCTCAAAGACTACAGCATCGGTGTGAAGTACGAAAACGGCACGGCGACTCTGATGGGTCGCGTGGCCAACGAACAACAAGCCGCCACGGCCATGGAAATGGCCAAGGAACTGCCGGGCGTCACGGATGTCGTGAACGACTTGGAAATCAAGGCTTCGCCGAAGAAGGACGCGGCGGTCGAACCGACCGCTTATACCGACACCTCGGCCCGCCGTACGGTCAGCCGCGATGAGCTCGCCTTCGGCGGCGGCTCTTCGGCTCCGCAAGCGATGCGGCAAGCCGCTCCGCCGGCGGTGAACCGCGTTTCGCACAATGCCGGCATCGGCCACCACCACGGAATCCGCCACGCCAACGGCGGCGGCTACGCTGCCGGCGGCGAAGTCGTCACGCAAGGCGGCTACAACACCGGCGCTCCGATCCCCGTCGGCGTCTCGACGCAAGGCGGCGGACAGCGCGTCGCCTACGATCAACCGAACATGCCGTGCTACGCGTGGCCGAGCTACGCTTCGCACCCGAACTACGGCGCCGTCACTTACCCGACGCAGTATTCGGCTTCGGCTTGGCCGTACATCGGACCGTTCTACCCGTACCCGCAAGTTCCGCTCGGCTGGCGGAAAGTGACGATGGAATGGAAAGACGGCTGGTGGTGGCTCGACTTCAACGACACCTGCCGGCACTTCCGCCGCTAGGTCGATCGACGAGGCTTGCACGCTCGCGGCTCTCTGAAACTCTGCTCGATCCTTGCGACGCGCACGCGCGTCGCAAGGATCTTTTCATTTGCCGGCGGCGACGCTCCGGCAACGCCGGCGGCCCCGCTCCCGCGAAAGCGCGCAATAAGCGCAAAAATCCGCAAGTTCGTCACAGATTCTCACGATAACTGTTGTGGATCGGCGGACAGCGCCGCGGCGAGCCTCATTTCGAGGCCCGTCGCCTCCTCAATCCCCACACCCGACCGCCGACTCCCCTCGAACTTGCAAAGGGAATTCTCACGATGAAGAAGTCCTCGTCACTCTTCGCGATCTGCCTGGGCGCCATCGCCATTGCAGGCTCGACGGGCTGTATGTTTCCGCTGAACACCGTCACCATGCCGTCGCTGGTGCTGCCGTGGCCGGTTCCGGTCTCGCCGTATCACCAAGACCGCATGGAAGACGCATATTGGACGAAAGAACGCTACGAACGCGTACCGATTCTCGGTCCCGTGACCTCGGGCGGCGTGCCCAAGGCGCTCGACCCGCCGACGCCCGATGAAGTGATGCGGGCCTTGGAAAAGGCCAGCTCCGTCGAAGGCGGCGTGCCGATGTTGTGGGAACGCCAGCGCAACAACGTCCGCATGGTCATCGAGCCGATCGCCGACTACGTCGATCCGCCGCGCGTCTACCCGATGATCGGCCCGGCTCAACTCCACCATGCCCACTACAAGTGCACGATTTATTACACGGAGTTGACCCGCGTCGGCTGGCCGATTCCGCACACGACGACCGATGAAGATTCACGCGAAGTGATCTACATCGATCACAACCACCTCCACATGGCCGGCGACGTCTGCACCGAGCCGGAGGGTTCGCACCCTCACACGCACTAGCCCGACACTCAGACCTTGTGCGTCGTGGCGCCTCTTCCGCCCGAAGAGGACCACGACGGCAAGGCGGACGGTTCGCCGATGCTCGTCGCCAATCGAATCTTTGTCGTCGCCGCGATTTCGGTCGCGGCGATTTTATGCGCCGCCGGAACGACGCGCGCCGAAGACGAGGCGACGGCGATCTATGCTGAAGCGGCCGAACACTTTCGCGCGGAGAGTTGGGCCGCGGCGATCGCTCAATACCGTCGGCTGCTCGAAAGCTCTCCGAAACACGCTCTCGCCGACGACGCTCGGTTCTACCTTGCGGAGTCGCTTGTTCGCAGCGGCAAGCCGCAACAGGCCGTCGAGTTGTGGGGCGAGTATCTCAAGTCCGAGCACGACCCCGCGCGCACGGTCGTGGCCCGCTTTCGCTTAGGTGAATGCCTCTATCTGAGCGGGAAATTTGCCGAGGCCGCCGCGGAACTGAAGCCTCTCCTCGACGGCGAGGCGGCCGCCTCGCTTCGCCCCCGCGTACGGCTCTACCTCGGCAATGCCGCCGCCCAGGAAGGCGACTTCAAAGCCGCGATCGAATACTTCGATCCGTTGACGACCGACAAGTTCGACGTCGAGTTGCGCAACGCGGCCGTCGTCGGAAAAGGGCGGGCCCTGTTGTATCAAAGCGAGTTCGCGGCCGCGTGGGACGCCGTGCGACCGTTGTACGACTCCGCAGAACGATCGGCCGAGATAGTGGAAGCCGCTTGGGTGGCGGCGGCTGCCTTGGAGCGGCTCGGGCGTCGCGAAGAAGCGCTGGCCGCTCATCGGCGTTTCCTCGCGCTGTGCGACGAATCCGACGAGCGTCGATTCGAAGCGCTCTGGGCGGCCGCGCGACTCCTCCAAGCCCTCTCGCAAAACGACGAAGCCGACGCGGCCTACCGGCAACTCGCCGCCGACTTCCCGCGGCACCCGCAACTCGACGACTTGCTCTACCACTGGGCCTGGCTGTCGAAGGACCGAAAGGAGTTCGACAAGTCCGTCGAGCTCTTCCAACGTCTGGCATCCGAGTGCCCCCAAAGCCGCCTGAGAGCCGACGCCCTCTATCGCGCAGGCGACGTCGAACTCCAGCGCGGCCGCAACGTCCAGGCCGTCGCCCTGCTGGACGCCGCGGCGACCTGTGCCGATAAGGAACTCCTTCCGACCGTGCTTCTAGCTAAATCGCGAGCCTTACTCGCCATGGCCGATTGCGAGCGCGCCGAGGCTGTGCTCGAGGCCCTCGTGAAACTGTCGCCGCCGCAGGAACTTTTGGAACAGGCGAAGTTCTGGCGCGCCGAGGCGGCGTTCCAGCAAGGCGAGTGGGATCTCGCCGCCGACCGCTTCACGGAGTTGCTGGCCGCTCGTCCCGCCGACGCTTCGCTCGTCGCCGCGGCCCATCTGCGGCGAACGACGGCGTTGGTCGAGGCGAAACGTTGGGCGGAGGGTTCGGAGTCCGCCGTCGCCGGAAAACAGGCCGCCCCGGCCCAAGCATACGAATTCGACTATCTCCTCGGTCGCGCCCATGCCGCCCGCGCCGAATTTCGCGAGGCTCGCGAAGCCTATGCGCGCGTGCCGGCGTCGCCTCAGGCGCGAGAGACCGAAACGGCGGCGCTCGCTCAATTCATGACCGCCGAAACGTTCTTCCACCAGCGCGACTACGCGGCCGCCGTCGACGCCTATCGGCGCGTCGCCGGCCACGGCTACGTCGAGTGGCAAGCGGCTTCGCTCTTGCAGATTGGAAAGTGCCACGAATTGCTCGGCCGACCAAACGACGCGCGCGCGGTCTACGAACAGTTGCTTGCCAAACACGCCTCTTCGGCCTTCGCCGACGAGGCACGGCGGCGCTCCGCCGCCGCATTGCACCAAGCCGAAAACGCCGCGTCCGCGGTCCAAAGGAAGTAAGCCATGGGCCTCTATCCGATCGACGAGCCGCTGCGATCGCCCGACCGACCGAGCCGCCGTCGGCCGCGCGGCGAGTTCCGCCGCCGGTTCACGGCCGGATTGATCACGCTGACTCTCGGCCTCATCGCGACCGGAATGGCCATGGCCCAAACGGCCGTCTCGCCGCCGCTCGCGGTGGAGACCGCGGCCGACGTTCCGGAGATTCCTTCGAAGAACCTCTGGGACATTCTCCTCGCCGGCGGCGTTCTGATGTTGCCGATCGGCTTCTGTTCGATTCTCACCAGCGTCTTCACGTTCGAACGCTTCGTCACCTTGCGCCGCGGCCGCGTCGTTCCACGACCGTTCGTCAAGCGGTTCCTTCACCAGCTCCGCGACGGACAGCTCGACCGCGAGAAAGCGCTCCGACTTTGCCGGGAGAACGGCAGTCCGGTCTCGATCGTGTTCGAAGCGGCCGTGCGCAAGTGGGGCCGACCGGCGGTCGAAGTCGAACAAGCCGTGCTCGACGAAGGCGAACGCATCGTGAATTCGTTGCGTCGCTATTTGCGCGTATTCAACGGCGTCGCCACGCTGAGCCCGCTGCTCGGCCTGCTTGGCACCGTGTTCGGTATGATTCGCGCATTCAATGAAATCTCGACCAGCAACGCCATGGGCCGCCCCGAGCTTTTAGCCGGCGGCATCAGCGAGGCGCTGATCACCACGGCCGCCGGTCTTTCGGTCGCCATCCCGGCCCTCTCGCTCTATCTGTTCTTCGTCGGCCGCGTCGATCAACTGATCATCGAAATCGACGCTCTTGGCCAAGAACTCGTACGCATCGTCTCGGCCGAAGGCCTCAGCGAGCTGCCGGCCAAACGAACACGCAGCAAAGAACTAAAAGAGGCGGCCTAAGGTTCAGGGTTCACGGTTCCGGGTTCGGGGTTCGACATTCAGCATTCAGCATTTCCGCCCATGCCTCTCCGCACATCGCTCGACGAACAACCGACGCTGAATCTCACGTCGATGATCGACGTGCTCTTCTTGCTCATCATTTTTTTCATGGTGGGGACGAAGTTTACGGAGATGGAGCGCAAAATCGGGCTCAAGGTGCCGCAAGTCAGCGACGTCGAAGCGTTGACCGCGGCGCCGGAGAAGAAGGTCGTCAACGTTTATCGCGACGGCCAGATTACGCTCGATCGCGAGACCGTGACGCTCGACGACCTCAGTCGACGCCTCAACGCCGCACGCAGCCAATATGCCGATCTCGGCGTGCTGGTGCGCGGCGACGGCGAGGGGGCTTTCCAACACGTCGCCGACGTCCTCACCGCATGCCGCAAGGCCGGCATCACCGAACTCGGCGTCGCCGTGACCGCGGAAAAACCGGGCGAAGCGAGAAGGCGCTAAGCCATGGAAGGCCTGCGACTCATCATCGCGCGAGTCTTCAGGCCCGACGCCCTGTGGGTGGCGTTGTGGGTCGGGCTCGGCGTTTTCACGTTGGTGCTCATCTCGCTGCTCCGCACCCGGCTGGGAAACTCGCGCCCTTTGCAAAAATGCACGATTCTCGCCGTTTGGTTTCACCTGCTGTTGCTCATCTACGCTTCGAGCGTGACGATCGTGGCCGAGCGTCAGGGAGTCGGCAATCAAGTTACGATCAACCTTTCGTCCGGCGACGTCGCAGCTCCCCGGCAGACGCACGAAGCGGCGCCGACCAAACCGCGTTTCACCTCGGCCCACCTTCTGGCCCCGCCGAAGATCAACACCTTGCCCCAATCGGCCGCGCCGCGCGCACGCGTCACCACGGCGCAGCGACCTCCGGCAATCTCGACTGCGGAATTGAAGAAACCGGCCGCGCTCGACATTCCCGCTCCCGCCGCGGCGAAAATGACGCCGATCAAATCACCGCCGGCCTCGACTCCGGCCGCGCCGGAAACCGGCCGTGCCGCGACTCTCACGCCTCCCTCGCTGGAACGACCGAAGCCGCAAGCGAACTTGGCTAAGCTGCCGACGCCGAGTCCGCTGAAAACGTCGCAGCTCGACTCATTTCCTAAGATCTCGCAACCTGCGAAGCTCGACGATTTGCCCGACCCGCTCAGCGCCGTCGCCGTACCCAAACCGACGACCGCGCCGCAACCGCAAAACGCGCCCGACGCGATGACGCCGATCCCGCAGGCAAGCCCCATTCCGGCCTCGCCGTCGACGTCGTCGGCCGCGCGCTTGTTGCCGGTCGTGGTGCCGTCAAACGGGAATCCCAATCCGGCCGAAACAAAGCCGGAAAAGTTCATTCCGCCGCAGCTCTATCAACAGCGAATCGCGACCGACAAAGAGCAACTCGCCGCAGCCCACGGCGGCTCGCAAAAAACGGAAGCCGCGGTGAAGGCGGCATTGAAATGGCTTGCCGCGCACCAAGAGCCCGACGGACGCTGGTCGCCGGGCAAATTTGGCGCGGGCCAAGAGTCGGAAGTGCTCGGCCACAATCGCGGCGGGGCCGGCGCGCACGCCGACACGGGGATCACCGGACTTGCGCTCCTCGCGCTGCTCGGCGCGGGCCACACCAACGCGCGCGGCGATTACCAAGCCACGGTCGAGCGCGCCCTTGGGTTTCTTTTGTCGGCGCAGCATCCCAACGGCAATCTCGGGGGCGATGCGGAACCGTTCGCCTTCATGTATTGCCACGGCATGGCGACGCTGGCGCTGAGCGAAGCCCTGGCCATGACGAACGACGAACGACTTCGAGAGCCCGTCGGCCGCGCGATCGGCTACACGCTGGCGGCGCAAAACCGCGTCACCGGCGGCTGGCGTTATCGCCCCATGGAGGCCGGCGACCTGAGCCAGCTCGGCTGGCAACTCATGGCGCTGAAAAGCGCCGAACTCGCCGGCATTGAAACGCCTTCGCAAACGCGCGACGGCATGATCCGTTTCGTCACCAACGTGTCGAGCGGGCGACAAGGCGGATTGGCGTCGTATCGTGCCGGCGAACAAGTCAGCAAACCAATGACGGCCGAAGCGCTCGTCTGCAAGCAGTTCCTCGGCCTGCCGCGACAAAACCCCGCCGGCGACGAGGCCGGCGATTTTCTCTTGGAGGAGCTTCCCGGCCGCGGCGAGCGCAACTACTACTATTGGTACTACGGCACGCTCGGCATGTATCAATTGCAGGGGGACCACTGGCGCCGTTGGAATGAAGCCCTCACCGCCGAACTGCTGGGGAGCCAAAACACCGCGGGCAACTTGGCCGGCTCATGGGAACCGAACGACGTCTGGGGCGGCTATGGCGGCCGTGTCTACTCCACGGCTCTCGCCACGCTCTGCCTCGAAGTTTATTACCGCTATCTGCCGCTCTATGTCGAGGCGGCATCGAACGGCGGAGAGGCTCAGCGAAAATGAGCGGTAAGTCTTCCTTCCGCCGTCTCCGCCCATTTCCCTCGTCGTTTTGCCGCCCCGGCCTTTCCGTTTGACTCCCCCCGGACTGTTAGTAAAATCAAACAAGCGGGGAACTTACGGCCGACGCATCCGGTTGACGGCGGCGGCTCGGTCGAAATGAAACAGTCTCCCCGTCCCGCCGCTGCCTCGCACGCTTGGAATGCCGGGCACAGCAAAGCTTACGGGCCGCAGCTCGTAGGTCTTCTCGGTCTTTCCCAGGGTCGACACGTTTATCGCCGTCGAGTGCTACTATGAGCCCGCTGTTCGCTCTGCTTCCTCAGCTTGGCCCCGTCGAATTGATCGTCATCGCGCTGGTCGTGTTGCTGTTGTTCGGCAACCGGCTGCCGAGCGTCATGCGTTCGATGGGCAAGGGGATCGTGGAGTTCAAGAAGGGCGTTTCGGGCATTGAAGACGACGCCGAAAAAGAAAAAGAATCGGCGCCGAATTCGAAGTCCTAGTCGCGCACGTCGGTGAGAGCTGGTCGAACCGCCGGCTGCCGCGTCTTCGCGCGGCGGGCCGCTTCTTCTTTACGCAATCGCGATCACGTGTCGTTAAGGAACACGATTTGATCCTTGCGAAGGAGATTTCCCATGAGTCCGTTGTTGGCAGGAATTGGTCCGTTCGGTCCCGTCGAATTGGTCGTGATCGGCCTCGTTGCCGTGCTGCTCTTCGGCAACCGCCTCCCCAAAGCGATGCGCGGGCTGGGGCAAAGTTTCGTTTCCTTTAAGCAAGGATTGAACGAAACGGAACCGGACGCCGTATCGCAAGCTAAACCATAGAATGATCTCAGTACGGGCCTCGGCACGCAATCAGGCCGTGCCCGGGCCCGGTTTCAAATCATCGGTCGGCGCGCTCGTTCGGATCTCGTCGGCGTTTCAAGTACAGCAATTCCATCGTTTCATCGTTTGCGGAGGATTCAGATATGGGCCTCGGTCCAATGGAAATGATCATCATTGGGATCATCGCCATCATGCTGTTCGGCAACCGGTTGCCGGAAGTCGCGAAGTCGGTGGGTAAGGGTTTTAGCGAGTTCAAGAAGGGGATGCACGGCATCGAGGAGCAAGTGAACTCGGCCTCGAGTTCGGCGTACTCCAACTCATCGTACAAATCGACAGCGTCACGTCCCGCGCGGTCGATCGAAGATCGCGAAGAGGCCTCGGCGCCGAAGTTCGAGCCGCCGCCGGCCGAAAGCTCGACTTAAGCGACAAATTCGGCGATTCCGCCGCCCCCCTGGCGAAGTCGCCCCGACTTCGGATAAACTTTCCGCTTCACGTCGGCCGATGAGGACCGACGTCAAGCCAGGGCCGTATGGCCGGCTTGGGCAATTAGCTCAGTTGGTTAGAGCACTATCTTCACACGGTACTTCTTCACGGGACAAGGTCCGTCTTAGCCCCGGATCAAGAAGCCCCGTGATTCCTAGGGTTTCACACTCGTGTGTGCCCTAGGATTTCTTTCAGAATCCGGTCTTCTACCGGCCCCAGTACCAACAAAGTACCAACATTGTAGGTCCGTGTAGGTTGGTGTTGGTGGTGATCTAGCTGGGCTGGGTGCCGAGTATGGCACCAATAGCATCACTGGTGCTGATGCTGTGTCTGGCGTCAGGGGCCGAAAAGATTTTTTCCAGGGGCTAGGATTTCTGCCGTTTGCAGGAAGCTGATATGGTTTTCGGCAGTCTGTCTGGTGACATCTGCCGAGGGTTTTTCACGGGAGTGCCCAGGCCATGTGGACGAAGGTTTGGAATGTGGTCAAGGTGGTGGCGAAAAAGGCCGGTCCGGTCCTCAAGAAGGTTGGCGAACTTTGCCTAGCCGTGGTGATCGAGATCGTCATTAAGGCATGGTGGCCGTTCGAAGCTGGCCCAGGGATGGCGTGATTCAGACAACCCTGAAGGAGTCCATCCGAATGGCGACGAAGAAACCCAAAGCTGCCCATCCGCAACCAGACCTAGTGACCCTGAACGGCGAACTTGGCACCGACGTTGAAAGCTGGGTCCAACAGTTCAGAGACTTTATGAAAGAACGGGAAGTCTTCTTGGACAAGACCAGGGACTACCACGGTCTGATTGATTTCACTGTGGCTGCCAAGTCCGACGATCAAGCCATCGATCCGGCCGTGGCCGAATGGAACGGCGACCAAGCCAACTAGAGACAATCGACTACCGAAGCCCACCTGAATCCTTCACTGGATCAGGTGGGCTTTTTTCGTTTGTCGGTTGAACCGGATCTTGAGAAGATACAGCCCACTTCCTGATTG
>JAEUIN010000353.1 GCA_016793115.1 Planctomycetaceae bacterium | reverse complement strand
CACGCAAAACGCAGGCATGGGTTGGCCGCCGCAAGAAATGCTCGGACCGCAATTCGTGTTGCTCAGCACGCAAGGGGGCGTCCGCGCGGAAGACGGCACGCCGATCGCGCTCGGGTACCACACGGGGCACTGGGAAGTCGGATTGTTGGTGCAAGCCGCGGCCCGCGAATTGAAACAGGCCGGCGGCGTGCCGTTCGCGGCGTTCGTGAGCGACCCTTGCGACGGCCGCTCGCAAGGGACGACCGGCATGTTCGACAGCCTGCCGTATCGCAACGATGCGGCGACCGTACTGCGCCGGCTCATTCGCAGCCTGCCGACGCGCCGCGGCGTGCTCGGCGTGGCGACCTGCGACAAAGGCTTGCCCGCGATGATGATGGCCTTGGCCGGCGCGAACTCGCTGCCGTGCGTATTGGTGCCGGGCGGCGTGACGTTGCCGCCGACCGAAGGAGAAGACGCCGGCAAGATTCAATCGATCGGCGCCCGTTACGCACATGGAGAGATTTCGCTCGAAGACGCCGCGGCCTTGGGATGTCGGGCGTGTGCATCGCCCGGCGGCGGTTGCCAATTTCTCGGCACTGCGGCCACAAGCCAAGTCGTGGCCGAAGCGCTAGGGCTTGCCCTGCCCCATTCGGCGCTCGCCCCCAGCGGGCAACCGATCTGGCTCGACGCGGCCCGGCGCAGTGCGAAGGCGCTCTTCGAGCAAACGCGCCGCGGTCTGAAACTGCGCGACGTGCTGACCGACGCCGCCGTACGCAACGCGATGACCGTGCACGCGGCCTGCGGCGGTAGTACCAACCTGCTGTTGCACGTGCCGGCCGTGGCGTTCGCCGCCGGGTTGCGACGCCCGACGGTCGACGATTGGAACGACGTCAACCGCAAGACGCCCCGTTTGGTCGATGCCCTGCCCAACGGCCCGGTCGGCCATCCGACGGTCCGCGTGTTTCTGGCCGGCGGCGTTCCGGAAATCATGCTCCATCTGCGCACGCTCGGCTTGCTCGATCTCGACGTCCTTACGGCCGCCGGCATTCGGCTGGGGGACGTGCTCGCGTGGTGGGAGAAGTCGGAACGGCGTGCGCGGTTGCGCGAGTTGCTCGGTGCCCGCGACGGCGTCGATCCCGACGACGTCATTATGAATCCGGCCCGGGCGCGCGAGCGCGGGCTCACTAGCACCGTCTGCTTTCCGCGCGGCAACTTGGCGCCGGAAGGTTCGGTCATCAAGAGCACGGCCATCGATGCCCGCGTGGTCGACGCCGACGGCGTCTATCGCAAGACCGGCCCGGCCCGAGTGTTCACGCGTGAGAAAGACGCCGTGGCGGCGATTAAATGCGTGGGTGCGAAAGCCGCGGGCTCCGGGGCGGCGACCATCGAGCCGATTCGCCCCGGCGACGTGCTCGTGCTGTGCGGGCGCGGGCCGATGGGCTCGGGCATGGAAGAGATTTATCAAATCACCTCGGCGCTCAAACACTTATCGTTCGGGCGCGAGGTGGCCGTGGTGACCGATGCTCGTTTTTCCGGCGTGAGTACGGGGGCCTGCATCGGGCATGTCGGGCCGGAGGCTTTGGCCGGCGGGCCGCTCGGCAAACTGCGCGACGGCGACGTCATTCAAATCATCGTCGATCGCAACAAGCTCGTCGGCACGGTCGACTTCGTCGGCGAGCGCGATCCGGTCGGCGTCGAACGTCGCTTCACGCCGGAAGTCGGCGCGATGATCTTGAGCGAACGTCCCAGTCGCGGCGACTTAAAACCGGACGACGACCTGCCCGACGACACGCGCCTCTGGGCGGCCCTGCAAGCTCAAGGGGGCGGCACTTGGGGCGGCTGCGTGTACGACGTGGACGCGATCGTTGCGGCGCTGGCGAAACGCTGATCGTCGACAAAACTCTCGCAAGCGAATCGGCAACTACGTCGATTTCGTTTCACTCGGCGGGTCCTCGCTGAGCAGGACCAGCATGATGCCGATGATGGCGAGCGTGCCGCCGGCCAAGGCTCCTTGCCGTCCCTTGCCGCGAACTTTGTGGCAGACGATCGCTCCGGCCGTGGCCCAGAAGATGACCCAGGTCGCGAGAAACAGTAGCCAGAGCTTCAGGCCGTGCGGGTCCATGCGGCTAGTTCTTCTTGTCCGCCGGGGCGGGCTTCGCATCAAGCTGCCGCTTCAGGTCGGCCAAGCGGCGCTCGAGTTCCGCGACCTCGCGACGGAGTTCGGCCTCCGCTTCAACGGTCGGTTGCAAAGGTTCCTTCGGCGGGGCGACCGTCGGCATCGGCGCGACAGTTGTCGGCGCCACCATCACAGGTCCTTCGATCGGCGGTGCAATCTCGACTGGTGCTTCGAGCTTCACGCGGCGTTCGTAGAGTTGACCATAGCGGTAGTAACTCAAACGCACCTCGGCGCCCGGCCCTCGCTCGCGGACAGCGGCCAGTAAGTCGTCGGGACTGTTCACGCGCTCGGCATCGACGGCGACGATCACCGCCTCGACCGGAATGCCGACGACGTTGGCCGGCGAACCAGGACGGACTTCCACGACGAGCGCTCCGCGCGGCTCGGGGAGGTTCAGCGCGAGTTGCAACTCGGGCGTGACGCGGGCCGTGCGAATGCCGAGCAAGCCGGTCCGCGCGGCCGTTGCGACCGGACCATTCGGAGAGACAGGTCCGCTAGGGGCAAGTGGGCCAACATCGATGTTCGGTTGCGGCACGACGACCGGTGCGGGCAGCTCGCTCGCCGGAGGTTGTGTCGCGGGAACCTTCGGCGTCGGGAGCGAGTTCTCCGGCACCTTCACCGGAGCCGGCGAAACGGAAGCGACTTGCGGCGCTGGAAGGGACGGCATGTTCGGTTGCGGCGGCTGTGGGATGGTCGATGTGTTCGTAGAGGAACCGGGCAACGGAGCCCCGCCGATGGCCGTGGTGTCGACGCCGATGGTGCCGAAGTTGGCGAAGCGGCGCTCTTCCGGCGGCGGCCGTTTCGAGAGCATGACGTCGAGTCGCGCGACTTCCCCGTCGCGCAGCACGACGAACGTCACCTGCTCGCCGGCCACGCGATTTTTCATCACCTCGGCCATCGCACCACGATCGGCGATCGCCTTGCCGTCGATGCTTGTGATCAGATCGCCGATCTTGAGACCGCCGAGCGCCGCCGGACCGCCGGCTAAGACGTCGACCAGGCGCACGCCGCGACCTTGAGTATCGTGATCGACGGCGATGATCCCCAGGTAGCCGGGCTCTTCGCCGGGGGCCGGCGGAAGGTCGCCGGCTTTCGGCGGTTCGGGCTGCGCCGGATCGGCGGCCGTGGGGACTGCCAAAGGGGCGGCTTGTGCGGCGGGCCGAACTCCGGGTTGCGCGAGTTGACGCTCTAATCGTTGCAAGGCGGCTTGGCCCAGCGCCGTCGCCGGGGCGAATGCGGTGAGCAGCCCGAGCAGCCAGATGGTTTGAGCGGTGCGACGTGCGGTCATATCGGTAACTCCGGGCCGCCGCGCGTCGGGGTGTTCCCGAGTCTTGCCGAGCGAGGCGTTGTGGCCGATTATAAGCTGCCGCGGCGGTATGAGGGAATAAACGTTGGGACCTGTAGCGGCAGCATGACGACCGACGACCTGCAAATTACGCGATTCAACGCGGCCCTTGATGAGCGGTTTGCCCGGGCGGCGCTGACGCTCGTGTTTTGTCGCCTGCCGGACGAGGCGGCCGACGCCTTACGGCTGGCGACGATCGCCGAGGCCCGACGGGTTCCGGAGACGTTGGAAACGCTCTGGTTTGCCGGCAGCGGAAAGATGATGGTCGGCGCAACGTGGGCTCAACTCTCGGGCGGAAGCGTTGCACAGATTTGGCCGCCGCAATGGTTGCCCGGTCGCAGGCCGCCGGGGCCGGATCCGCTGCTCGTCGGGCTGTTGGCGGATCTGCCGACGCGCGGCGTATCGTTTGCGCAGAGTTTGCTGCCGGACGTCGACGACCCGGACGCGCAGGCTTTGCGCGCGGCGGGGTTTCTTCATGCCGCCGACCTGCGCTACTTGGCGGCCGACGTCGTCGGCAACACCGCGGCGCAGCAACCGACGTCGCTGCATTTTCATCGTTATGAATCGGCGCAGCGCGAGCGGTTCGCCGCCATCGTTGAGAAGTCGTACGAAGCGACGCTGGATTGTCCGACGCTCAACGGTTTGCGACCCATTGACGAAGTGCTCGCCGAATATGCGGAGGTCGGCGCGGAAGGGACGCATCATTGGTATCGCGTGCAGCACAATTCGGTCGACGTCGGGTGTTTGTTGTTGGCGGATCACCCGACGCAAAATCAAGTTGAACTTGTGTACATGGCGGTTCTCCCTCAGGCGCGCGGGAAAAAGTTCGGGCGCGAGCTAATCGGCGAAACTTTACGGATTGCCGCTGATTTGCATCGGGAGCGCGTGGTGCTGGCCGTCGATGCGCGGAATCTTCCGGCGGCGGCGCACTATGAAGCGGCCGGATTTCGCGAATGGGAGCGACGTTCGGCCTTCGTCAAAAAACTGGAAAGCCCGCGCTGAAAGACTTCGCGCAGCGTCAACACGCCGACTATCAACTGTTTGCCGCAGCGCGCGGGGTTTTTTGCTCATCGTCTCCAGCGGGCCGCCGACACGTTTTCCACGTTGCGAATCTCTCCGCAATAAAAAATTTTGCGTGCGGATTTTGCATGTCGTACCGATGAATGACGGCAATTCCGCGAGCAATTTTTTGTGCCGTTTCGAGAACGAATTTGCGGCTCGTTCCGGCGCTTTGACAGCACTGCCGGCGGGCGTACAATCCGAGCCTTGGGTGACAACCAAAATGGCTCGGCCGTGACGAGGAGAAGAGGCGCAGGTGGTCGCAGATTGCTGCGATTTCGCGTCTTCTCAAGTCCGACGCCGGTCCGAAGTTCGTGCCGCTCGAAAGCTTGTCGTCTTCCTACCGCCGGAACGTGTCGCACGCCTCACGTCGACTCTTCCCGCTGAACGACACGACGACTGCCGGGGCGCGAACGAAGTGGTTCGGGGAAGCAGTCAGACGCGGATCACGACGGCGATGTTGCGCGCTAACACGTGCGACGATCGCAGCGTGCGGAACTTCGCGGCAAGTGCGATGCAAAGAATGGCTCGGCTTGTCGACGGGTTTCGTGGCGCGGTCGATTCCGTAAGCGGTAAGCAGCATGAGGCGCGAGAGAGAAAAATGCAGGACGTAAAGTTGGACGATAGGGAGATCGTGGCGGCTTTGCGTCGGTCGTTGGCCGATCGCGTGGGCGCGGATCGATACGATTTCTGGTTCGCGTCGTCCGTCCAGTTTCGCATCGCCGCGGAGCGCGTAACGGTCGCCGTCGCGAATACCTTTCTGCAAGAGTGGCTGCGCAACAACTTCCGCGGGCAAATTGAAGAAGCTGCGCGGGAAGCGGTCGGTGCGAATGTTTCGGTCGGTTTCGAAGTCGATGCCGCGGCGGCGCAAGTCCAAACGCGACGCGCGGAAGTCGCT
>JAEUIN010000346.1 GCA_016793115.1 Planctomycetaceae bacterium | reverse complement strand
CACCGAGCTGATGATGATGCGCGGCGACGTCGGACGCGGCGGCAGCGCAGGTTTTGCGTTGGCGGGAGAAAATGACTCCCCCTTTGCCGCTAAGGGGCACATAATCGCCGCGGCGCTTCTGGGCATTGAATTGCAGTGCGCACGCTGCCATGATTCGCCCTATCACAGCACCACGCAACGTGATTTGTATTCGCTGGCGGCGATGCTCTCGCGCAAGACGGTAACCGTGCCCGCCACGAGCCGGGTTCCGGCCGGATTCTTCGAGAAGAAGGGGCGCGAATCGCTCATCAAGGTCACGCTCAAGCCCGACGAGCCGGTTGTTCCCAATTGGCCCTTTGCCGCCGCCGCCGGCGTGGCAGATGGGAGCCACATCGACCGCTTGATGGACGACCCGAAGGACACGCGGGAACGTTTCGCGGCCCTGGTCACGTCGCCGGAGAACAGACGCTTCGCAAGGGTTTATGTCAATCGCGTCTGGAAACGGCTCATGGGCTCAGGTTTTGTCGAGCCCGCTCACGACTGGGAAGGCCGCGAGGCCAGCCACCCCGAGTTGCTCGACTGGCTAGCTGGCGATTTTGTGGCGCACGGTTATGCCCATAAGCGTCTCCTGCGGCTCATCGTCACCTCCGCCGCCTATCAACGGGAGGCCACGACGGAGAACCTGGCCGTGCTGCCGGCGAACGAACGCTTCTTCAGCGCTCCGGGCCGCCGTCGACTGACCGCCGAGCAGGTCGTGGATTCGCTGCACGCCGCCGCCGGCAAACCGATCGACTCCGAGGAAATCACCTTCGTTCACGACGGCCGTCATACGCTGGACCGAAGACAAACGTTAGGCGTGCCGCGCCGCGCGTGGATGTTTGCCGGCCTGAATAATGAACGCGACCGTCCGAGCCTCGCACTGCCCCACGCACAAACGACGGTGGACGTGCTGGAGGCTTTTGGATGGAACGGCTCCCGGCAGATGCCGATCTTCGAACGCCCCATAGAACCGAATCTTTTGCAGCCGGGCATCCTCGCCAACGGCACGCTGGTACATTCGCTATCGCGCGCCGCGTGGCGCAGCGAACTGGCCGATCTCGCGGTGACGGCGGCGACGCCCGACGCGCTCGTCGACGAGGTATTTCTGCGGTTCCTCAGTCGCAAACCGCGCGCCGCGGAACGCCAAGCCTTCCTACCTGCTATAAGCGAAGGCTTCGAGACGCGGCTCGTTCCCGCGGCCGAACAAGTCATGCCGAAGGCGGCGGAACCCCTGCCGTTGGTGACTTGGCTGAATCACGTCAGCCCCGAGGCCAACTCCATCCAAATCGAAGTGGAAAAGCGAGTCCGGCAAGGTCCGCCGCCTGATCCGCGCTTGCGCGACGCATGGCGGGAGATTTACGAGGACCTCGTCTGGAATCTGATCAATGACCGGGAGTTCGTTTGGATCCCCTGAGCCGGAAGCATTTTTTATGTTCGACCGTTCGCCGATGAACCGCAGGGACTTACTCCGATCCGCCGCCTCGCTGGCAGGTGCGGCCATCTTTTCGCGCCCGCTCATGGCCGCCTCCGAGTCGGCGCTCATGCAAGGGAAGGCGGAGCACGTCATCTCCATCTGGCTCGGCGGCGGAATGGCGCAGACGGACACCTTTGACCCGAAGCGGCGCGGCGACCCTCGGGCGAAAAGAGCCGGCTCCTACTACGACGCGATCGAAACTGCCGTTCCTGGCGTCCGCCTGTGCGAGCATTTGCGCAAAACGGCGCCGCTGATGGATCGAGTGACGGCGGTGCGTACAGTGCATCACGATGTCATCGACGAGCATGCCGCCGCCACGAATCGTATGCACACCGGCCGACCCATTAGCGGCACCATCAGCTATCCTTCGATCGGTTCGATCATCGCCCACGAGCGCGGCTCCGCTTCCGACGAGGCGCCCCCCTATGTGCTGATCGGCTACCCGAACGTCACTCGCGGTCCCGGATTCCTCGGCGCGCAATCCGGTTACCTTTACCTCACCGACACCAGTCGTGGACCGGCAGGCCTCTCTCGTCCGCCCGACGTCGGCATCGAACGCCAGGAGCGACGGGCCCGTTTTCGTGCCGCCATGCGTGCCGCGGCGCCGCCGACCGACGATCAAAAACTGAAAAGCTACGATGCCGCGATCGAACAAAGCCTTAGGTTCAGCGGCCCCGTCTTAAACCGCGTCTTTGAGCTCGATCGGGAGCATGCCGACCTCCGCGGGCGCTACGGCGGGGAGTTCGGGCAGCGCTGCCTGCTCAGCCGCCGGCTCGTCGAGCGGGGCGTCCGTTTCGTGGAAGTCTCGCACAACTTGAACTTCCTCAACGGCACCGGCTGGGACACGCACAACCAGGGCATATTGAAACAGCACGAGTTGATCAAGGAGCTCGACGGCGCCGTCGCCGCGCTCATCACCGATCTTGAAGCTCGCAGGTTGCTCGACAAGACGCTGATCGTCATCACCACGGAGTTCGGCCGTCCGCCCGAGTTCGACGGCGGCGGCGGTCGCGGCCATCAAGGAAGCGCCTTCACTTGCGTGCTGGCCGGAGGCGGCCTGCGACATCGCGGCGCCTGGGGCGAGACGGATGATCTCGCCAAGAAGATCGTCGCCAACCCCGTCGGCGTGCCCGACTTCTTCGCGACCATCTGCGCCGCCGTCGGTGTCGATTACCGCGCCAACCTCCACGACGGCGACCGTCCCGTGCCGATCACCGACCAGGGAACGCCGATCAAGGAATTGTTCGGCTGAGTGACGGAGCCCGTTGTATATCAAACCCCGCGACGCATCTCCGCAATCCTCGTGACCCTCGACTCGTCTCCCGCTTCCCCGAACTCTAAAGGGACTGAACCCGGAGGCGAAGCTTCGTCACGCGGCGGCTGCACATTGTTCTTCTTCGCTACGACGAACCGGCGAAGGTTTCTGCCACGAACGGTTCAAGCTGTTCAATGACGCCGCGAGCGCTCACTGGTTGCGGCTCCGACTAAACTCTTGCAAAACGCTGGGGCGCGACAGGCTGAACGAGATTTCCTGGCGGGCCGCAATTGAAATCTCCAAGACCAGCATCGCTGCATACCGGACCTTGCCGGATTAAAGAGACGACCAGTGCTCGATGTCGTTTCCTGATTCGACCGGCGACTAGGCGAGCGGGAGCAGGTTAGTTTTTACGAGACAGGCATTTCCCGCGATTCGTTCCACCCGCTCAGATTATGGTTCTCAAACTAGCCGTCCCATGTAGGGGTCCGAAATTCCGTCGGCCCCGGTCTCAACGCGACCGGCGAAGCGTTTCTCAAACTGATCGAAGCCCTGTACGAGAAGGCTGAAGTCATACCAGCCCCGGCCGCGGCAAGGATCGACCACGATTCTTATCGGCGCACTTACCGCGGCGACGATCCGGAGGATCGGCTCGGCGCCATAAGCGTGGTCCTTGATGGTTAAGTCGTAGGATTTCCGCGCGTCGGTAGATTTGACCGCCAGCACGATCTTACCGGTGAGTTTGCTTGCATCGGCGGGCGTCCGCTCGTAGTCGCACTCGATGGTTAGTGCGGGATCGTGCGCGCTCCCGCGGTGCTCGCGGTAGAACCCGTTGGGGCCGCTCACTCGAAGGTGATAGAGGCCGTTTTCAAAAGACGCCACAGGCCAGGAGTCGATCAGGCGATCCCCGGCGAGGACGGCGTAGGACCGACTCCCCACGTGCTCAAAGCCGGCCTGCTCTCCATCGGCGGCGGGGGCGGCGTATTTGACCGGCGTGAAAATGTTGAAGGGCGACCCGGCGGAGCGCGCGCCGAAAATCTCGTTGCGCGCTTCGAGCCCGACGGTCAGCATCTTTCGGTCGTCGCTCAGGCGCGCATCGGCGTAGAGTTGGTAGGGCAGCGCGCTCGAAGGCTTCACGCCGGGTTCCTGCTGCGGCAGAATCGGCGAAGTGCGCGGATCCTTCGCCGTCTGCGCGATTTCCTCGGCCGTCAACGGCCGGTAATTGCTGGGCAGCGGCTGGAACTTGGCGTCGTAGATGTCTTTGATGAACGGCGTCTTCTCAAGCGGGACGAGCTTCGGCTCGGCGCCGGCCTCGAACGGACAAAACGCGGATGTGAGATCGCCGCACACCGTTTTACGCCACAGGCTGATGGTGTTTTCCGTGATCTGCTTCCCCGCTTTTTTGCCCAGCCAGTGCTGCACGAAACGGAAGACCGACGTGTGATCGAACACCTGCGAGCAGACGCGTCCGCCCCGAGTCCACGGCGACGCGATGATCATCGGGACGCGAAAGCCGAGCCCCGTCGGGCCTTCGCGTGCTTCTTTCTCGCCGACCCCGTCGGCCAGTTCCCGCGCACGGCGAATGTATTCGACGCTCGTGTCGATGCCGGGCGAGCACTTTCCGGTCTCAGGCCGCGCGGGATCGGGCGCGGTGAACGGCGGAATGTGATCGAAGTATCCATCGTTCTCGTCGTAGTTCAGGATGAAGATGGTCTTCTTCCACACCTCCGGATTCTTTGTCAGGATGTCGATGACTTCTGAGACATACCAACTGCCGTACCAAGGCGTCGAAGGATGATCGCTGAAGTTTGCCGGAGCCACGAGCCAGGATACGGTGGGGAGCCGGCCGCTGTTCACGTCCTGGCGGAACTGGTGCAGGATGTCGCCCTTGGGAATCTTCAACTCGCGGCGCTCGCCGTCCACTTCGTAGCTCAGGCTCGCGAGCTGATGCTGATCGGGATCGCCCACATTCGTGCAAAAGGCTTTCTCGTACAGATTCCGCGCTTCGTCGCTGAGCCGTGCGAAGTTTTCACGACTCCAGGTCTGCAATCCCTCCTGGGCCCGACGGAGCACATCTTCTTTCTTGGCGATGTCCTTCTTCGCCTTGTCGCGCGCCCGCTGTGCCGCCGTATCGCCGACCTCCGGTAGCGGTTTCGCGAGCAGAGCCTTCAACTTCGCGATCTCGTCGGGCAATTGCTCGATCTGTGCTTGGAGTCCCGCAACATATCGCGGCGAAAAACGGACGTTGAACTGCGCGAGTTCCTCGAGCGGATTGTCGCCGAAGTTCGAGAGCCAGCGGCGTTCTTCGTCGGAAAATCCCCCGCCGGCGGTGAGCTCGTTTTGGTAAACCTTCCAGGAGACGTCATGCTTTTCGAGCAATTCCGGAAACGTCGTCCAGTGCGCCTCGCCATAGGGAACGTCGTTGCGAATGTAAGCCTTCGCGTCGCCGTTTTGCTCACCGCGAATCGTTCCGGACCAAAGGTAAAACCGGTTCGGCGTCGTGCTGGTCATTGCGGAGCAAAAGTACTGGTCACAGACCGTGAAGGCGTCGGCCAGCGCGTAATTGAACGGCACATCCGCACGCGTCACATAGCCCATCGTCATCGGAATGTGCTCGACGCCCTGACGCCGGACTTTCTTCGCATCGATCCAGCGATCGTATTTGCCGTCGTGATGGGCATCGACTTGGCTGGAACGTGAGTGCGGCGTGTCGCCGAGCCAAGTGATGCTCGTGCCGTGCAGGTCGAAGCGAAACGGCGCATAGGTTTCGCTCGCGGCATTGCTTTGCAGCCAGACGGGATGGCCGTTCGCGAGCCGGATCGCGCGCGGATCGTTGAAGCCGCGCACTCCTTTGAGCGTGCCAAAGCAGTGATCGAACGAGCGATTCTCCTGCATGAGAATCACCACGTGCTCGGCCTCGGCAAACGTGCTGCCGGGTGCCGGATCGATCGCCGCCGCCCGGGAGATGGATTCGAACAGAGAACCGCTGCAGCCCATCGTTCCGGAGAGCAGCATGGCCTTTTTGATGAAGTCGCGGCGAGTGTCCATCGGTAGGTGGGGTCCTGGGGACGGGGTGAGATCAGCCGTCAAAGTAGATGTGGAGCGCCGACATCAATCCGATCACCCTGACTTTGTCCGGTTGATGAATTCCTGCACTTGCACCGGGACGTCACTGCAGATGGCGTCGACGCCCA
>JAEUIN010000078.1 GCA_016793115.1 Planctomycetaceae bacterium | reverse complement strand
CACGCCGGCGAACGTCTTGGACGACCAATCGGGGAACACGAGCCGCTCGACCGTCGAATCTTCGCTGTAAAACATCCCCCGCACGCTCACGGCGGTCGCGGCCTTCCGCAAGTCGAGCGCGAAGAATTTGCCGCGGGCCGTTAGAAATTCGAGCAGATTCGTCAGGTCGTCCGGCGTGACCTGTTTTTCAAAACCCTCGGGCATGAGCGATTTGGTCGTCGCCGTCAGTTCGTCGATGTTATCTCGCTGCACGACGTGCCGCTTGGCCTCGGCGTCGACCAGTTCGATCGCCGTCTTCGACTCGCCCGCCAGTAGGCCCGTGAGGACGAGCCCGTCGTCGGTGACCACCGTGTAAACGCGGAAGTTGCCCTCGACGCTCCGGTTCGGGTCGATCAGATGCACAAGCAATTCATGCTTCGGATGCACGGCCATGCCGGTGAGATCGGGACCGATTTTCTGCCCTTCGCCGGAGTGCATGTGGCACTTCGCACAATTCTTGGTGAAGACGAGTTTACCGGCCGCGACGTCTCCCTTTCGTTCCGTAAGCGGATGCAATTCGTCGAGCACGCGCTGCCGATCAGGGTTCGGCAACCCGCCGCCGGCCGCAAGCAGCCTCTTGGCCCGATTGCGGAGCATGTTATTCGGGTGCGCGGCGAGGGCCTGCTTCTGGTCGAGCGAAAGCTCGGCGACGCCAACGGTTCCCTTTTCTAGCGCATTGAGCAACGCCGGCGTCCAAGTTTCGCGTACCAGCAGCAGCCGCACCGCCGCGGTTCGGGCCGCCGGCGTAATCGCTTCAACCTTGGCAACTGTCAAACGTCCGACGGCCTCCACTTCACTCGCGGCTAAGGATTGCAGCAGCCCGCCGGCGAGTTCGGGCGAAGTCCGCGGCGTAAGCAAGTTCAATATCTTCGCCACCACGGCTTCATCGGCCTTGCGAAACTCCACGGCCTGCCGCGCCGCAGCCAATCGCTTGGCATCGTCAAGCTTCCCATCCGCCGCCTCGGCCAAGAGCGCGGCAGTGATCTCGACGCCGAACTCGGCCATCCGCTTGCTGCCCATTCGCTCAGCTAAACTCACAAGCCGCCCCTGTCCGTCCCGCGGCAACTTCTCGAACAGCGCGACCAACGCCTCTTCGGTCTCGCCGTCCAACTTGACAGTCCCATCCTTCGGCCAACCGCGCGCCAGACCTTCGACAATGGACGACAAGTATGGCGACTCGCTACTAGCCATCGCGATGAACAAACCCTTCTCCCTCCGGGAGAAGGTGGCCGTCAGGCCGGATGAGGGTCGCGCGGAATCAAGGTTGGCATCGAGAGCAGCAAGTCGACGAGGCTCGCCGGCTGGAATCGTCTCCGCAGTCAACCTTTGCTCCGCGCGGCCCTCACCTGCCCTTCGGGCATCCTCTCCCAGCGGGAGAGGAGTTTTCAATCCCACGCCGCGCGCCAAATGCTCGGCGACTCGGGCTGTTGCATCGGCGCAGACGGCGTTCGGATCGCTCAAAGTCTTGGCGCCAAGCTTCGTTACGAAAGTAAGAAATGCTGCCGCGTTTTGGGCAGCAACCATCGTGCATGCCGTTGTGATCAGCGGGTCTTTTGAAGCCTGCGCTCCATGAAGCTTCCTAAGGACGATGTCCATCGTAAGGTTTACGCGATGTTCGTCAGGTAGCGGCGTCTCGGCAAGCGTGAGCAACGATGCGAGTTGAGTCGACTCAGACGCATATTGCACCGAGACGGCAATGTAATCAGACCATTCACTAAGTCCTGTAAGTGTCAAGGCCGCGTTGCGACGAACGCCTTCCGACCGTGAATGCCCGAGGACATGCTGGGCATTTCCGCGTGCATATTCTCCGTCCACAGCTGTGGTTGCACCGATTCCACGTCGTACCCAAAGCGAATGGATCGAGGGGGCGTGCAACCCGATGGTGTCAGACTCATTCATCGCATTCCCGTTCCAGAGCAATCCGGCGAGGTTGTTCTCAATATCCCGCTTCCCGCGTTCCACAAGCAGTCGCTGCGCTTGCAAACGCCAGAACATATTCGTGTTTTTGAGCGTCTCGATCGAGGCGATCGGCAGCATTCCACCTAAGGAGTGCGAGCGGTTCTCCTTCCATCCCTTCGGCACCACGCGGAACACGCGGGCGTGTCGTTTGTCGCGGAGGTCCGTCTCGTACGCATTCCCCTTGCCGGTCTGAAAGCCGACCGGCGTCGGGTTGTGTTGGACGATGTAGTTGTACCAGTCGAGGACCCAGACGTTGCCGTCGGGGCCCACTTCGGCCATGATCGGCGCGGCCCATTCGTCGTCGCTCGCCACGAGGTTCCAACCGTATCGGCTGCGGAAGCCCGCGCCGTGCGGTTCGATGACGAACGTCGCCACTAAATGGCCTGTCGGTTCGCAGACGAAGGCCGTGCGGTTCCAGTAGGCCTGTGGGTAGTTGCGGGCCGTGTACAAAGCGTGCCCGCAGGCGGCCGTGAAGCCGCCGTGGTGGTCGACCTGGCGAACGTTTTCCGTCACCGGCTCGAAGTGATTGTCGGCCGCGATGCCGCCGAGCGTCGGGGCCGACCAACCGCGAACCGCTTCGTAGTAGCGATTTGGGATCGGCATGTATTCGCTCGGGTTGCCGTTGGCCGTGCTGCCGAAAACATAGCCTTCTTCGCTGAACCCCAGGCCCCAGGTGTTGTTGTTCGTCGAACGAATGAACTCCAAATCGGTGACGATCGGATCGTCGTCGTTGGAGAGGCGAAAGCGGAAGAAGCCCATACGGAACGTGGCGAATTCTTTGGCCGGGTGCTTGTCGGACGCCGGGCGCGTGGGCGTGGAGTTGTTGTACCCCTGCATGGCCCAGTACCAGTTGTCGAGGCCGTAGCGGAAGTTGCTGACTCCGCCGTGCGTGTCGCCCGCGCCCCAGCCGGTGAGCAAAACTTTGCGCACGTCGGCCCGATCGTCGCCGTCGGTATCGCGGAGATAGAGCGTCTCGGTGCCGTTTTGCACGATCACGCCGCCGCGATGGAAGGCAAGCGTCGTCGGGATGCTGAGTCCTTCGGCGAACACCGTGAACTTGTCCGCCTTACCGTCGCCGTCAGTGTCTTCGCAGATGCGAATTCGATCACGCCCCT
>JAEUIN010000268.1 GCA_016793115.1 Planctomycetaceae bacterium | reverse complement strand
AGCGAGACGGAGGCCCCCACTAGCGCCCAGCGCCGAGCGCCTAGCGCCTGGAACATGAAACACCTCCTCAAGCTCCTCGTCACTTCCGCCGCGTATCGCCAAGCGTCGCGCGTCACGCCGGCGTTGCTCGAGCGCGACCCGCACAACACGCTCTACGCGCGCGGGCCTCGCTACCGTTTGCCGGCCGAGACGATTCGCGACAACGCGCTCTTCGTGGCCGGCTTGCTCAGTTTCAAAACGGGCGGGCCTCCTGTGTATCCGCCGCAGCCCGAAGGCATCTGGCGCGTCACCGGCGAGGTCGACAATCGCTACTACACTTCGGAAGGCGAAGACCGTTACCGTCGCGGGCTCTACACCATCTGGCGGCGCAGCGCCCCCTATCCGAGCTTCGTCAATTTCGACGCTCCGGATCGCTCGAGCTGCGTCGTCGCGCGACCGCGCACCAACACGCCGCTGCAAGCGCTCACGCTCCTGAACGACCCGGTCTACGTCGAAGCGGCCGGGGCCTTGGCGAAGCGAATCGTCGCGGAAGCGCCGAGCGACGACGTGGCGGCCCGCGTCGACTACGCCGTGCGGCTGGTGCTCGGCCGCAAGGCCGAACCGGTCGAGAGCGCAGAACTGGTGCGCGTGCAACGCGAAGCGGCGCAGCGCTACGGCGCCGACGCCGCGAAGGCGCAAAAGCTCCTCGCCGCGGCCCGCGTCGAACTCGGCAAAGGAAAGAAGCTCCCGGCCGAAGCGGCCGACCTCGCCGCCTGGTACCACGTCGCCGAGATTCTCCTAAACCTCGACGAAACCATCACGAAGCAGTAAGCCGTTGGGAAAAAGATTCACAACGGAGAACTCGGAGAGCCCGGAGAGGAGAGAGGAACGAGTTGAAACTTGACGAGCTAACCGGCGAAATCGTCGATGCGGCCATGAAAGTGCATCGTGCTCTCGGACCGGGACTTTTGGAGTCGGCTTATGAGGCTTGCCTACTGTTCGAACTACAAAATCGCGGGCTGCAAGCGAATCGCCAAGTGCCTTTGGGAGTCGAATACGAAGGACTACAAATCGATGCCGGTTATCGGCTCGATTTGGTCGTCGAGAATCGCGTCGTCGTCGAAGTGAAAAGCGTCGAAGCCTTGGCACCGATCCATTCGGCTCAACTCATCACCTATCTCAAACTCAGCGGCAACCCGGTCGGCTTGCTGCTCAATTTCAACGTCGTGCAATTAAAAGACGGTATCGTCCGCAAAATCAATCACCAAACATTCACCAGCGGAGACGAGCTGATCGTCCGCCGCTCTCCTCCGAGCTCTCCGAGCTCTCCGTTGTGAATCCTCTCCCCAAAAGTTGAACCAATGACAAACGACCCTCTCGCCGTCACCCGCCGGGAATTGTTTCAGCGCGCCGGGTGCGGCATCGGCGGGATTGCGCTGGCGAGCTTGTTGGCCCGCGACGGGTTCGGCGCCGCGCCCGTCTCCCGCGACGAAGCCAAGCCCGGCTCGTCGCTCGCGCCGCGCAAGCCGCACTTCGCGCCGCGGGCCAAGAACGTCATCGCCATGCACATGGTCGGCGCGCCGTCGCAACTGGAGCTGTTCGACAACAAGCCGGAACTCGTGGCCCGCGACGGCGAACCGATTCCCGCCAGCTTTATCGAAGGGAAACGGTTCGCCTTCCTGCAGGGGCATCCGCAGCTCATGGGCACCCGCTTCAAGTTTCAGAAGTGCGGGAAGTCGGGCCTCGAAATCTCGGAACTGCTGCCGCACTTGCAAAAGCAGGCCGACGACATTTGCATCGTGAAAACGCTGCACACCGAGGAGTTCAACCACGGTCCGGCGCAATTGTTCATGCAAACCGGCTCCGGCCGATTCGGTCGACCGAGCTTCGGCGCGTGGACGACCTACGGACTCGGGAGCGAGAACCAAAACCTGCCGGGCTTCGTCGTGATGATGACCGGCAAGATGGCCGGCGCGGGGAGCAGCCTCTGGGGTTCCGGCTTCCTCCCCACCGTGTATCAAGGCATCGAATTCCGCACGAGCGGCGATCCGGTGCTGTTTCTTTCCAATCCGGCCGGGCTGACGAGCGACGATCGGGCCCGCACCGTGGCCTCGCTCAAGAAGCTCAACGGCGTGCAGCTCGCCGAGATGGGCGACCCGGAGATCGCCACGCGGATCGCGCAGTACGAAATGGCGTACCGCATGCAGACGTCGGTTCCGGAACTGATGGACATCTCGCAAGAGCCGCGGCACATCCACGAACTCTACGGCACGACGCCGGGCAAGCCTTCGTTTGCGAACAACTGCCTGCTGGCGCGGCGCTTGATCGAGCGCGGCGTGCGATTCGTGCAGCTTTACGACGCCGATTGGGACCACCACGGCAGCGTCTTCACGGCCCTGCCCCGCAAATGCAAAGAGGTCGATCAAGCGATGTCGGCTCTGATCGCCGACCTGCGCACGCGCGGGCTGCTCGACGAAACGCTCGTCACTTGGGGCGGAGAATTCGGCCGCACGCCGATGTCGCAACAGAAGTCGAACGACGACAAGCCGAACGCCCAGCCGGGCCGCGATCATCACAAAGACGCGTTCTGCGTCTGGATGGCCGGCGGCGGCGTGAAGGGAGGCACCACCTACGGCGAGACCGACGAGTTCGGCTTCAACATCGTCCGCGACCCGATGCACGTGAACGACTACCACGCCACGCTCTTGCGCTTGCTGGGCATCGACCACGAGCGGCTGACGTTCAAATTCCAAGGCCGCAACTTCCGCCTCACCGACGTCGCCGGCAAAGTGGCGGAGAAGATCATCACCTGAGCCGCACCGTCTTAGCCGCGCAGTCGTCTTAGCCGCACGTCCGTCTTAGCCGCGCGGCTCTTCAAGCCGGGGGCCAACGACGTCGCGCCACCCTGCAACGGATTTCACAACGGAGACCCGGAGACCCGGAGACGGAGAACTGAATTCTTCTCCTCCGGGAACTCCGGGTCTCCGTTGTGAATCTCACGGCACTCTTCGGCGTCGCCGTAAACTAAGGGAAACACCCTTCGCGGCGTTCCCAGCGGCGTTGTTCCGCCGGCGTCGTTCCCTGCGCCTCGGCTCATGCCATAATGGCCGCGATCCGCTTCAGGGCGCGTAAGAAAGACCGCTGCGAAGTCCGGGGGTGAACCATGAATCAGGGCGCCGTCCTGGCCATCGGGACTTGCATCGTCTTCCTGTTTTTCCTCCCCACGGCGTTGGGCTACCTGGTGGGAAGCCTGACCCACGTCGTACTCCATCGCTTTCGATACGCGCAAGCCTATCCAGGTTTTCGCTTCGTATTATTGACGGCGAGTTTCTTTCTGAGCGCGGCGCTGGTCGTGTGGAGCGTCGAGGCCGTGCTGGCGGTGATCAATCCTCCCGTCGGCCCGCAACGCGGCGGCCGACTCGAAGGCTTGCGGAGCCTCATAGCCGTGCCGATGAAAATCTCGGCCGCCGCGATGGGGGCGTCCGTCTGGCTCGCCGCGATCTTCACAAAACCCGAACGGCGTCAGCCGCCGAAACCGCCGGTGGTCTTTCCGCCGGGACCCTCGCGTTAGCGCAGCCGTCGTGCCCCACAGATCACCGCCGCTCCCGGTCCGACAGTCTTCGCCGTCGCCGCGCATCGCTCACTTCTCCCGCTCCGGGCTCTCCGGGTTCTCCGTTGTGAATCTTCTCGGCCGCGTGATCCATCGCCCCCGGCTTGACGAGCCAGGGGCTCCCACGGCGGCCAGGCTTCCCGCAAACAGTGGCACTTCCGCGCCGCTTCGCGTACGCTGTGAGGCTCGCCGCTCGCATCGTTTCGCCTTTTGACATCCGACTTCTCACTGCTCTCTATGGTTCTCCACGATCACGCCGGGCACGACGAGCCGCACGATGAAGCGACCGCGGCCCGCAACGCTCGCCTCGGCCGCATTCTGTTCGCGGCCTATCTGCTGCTTTATCTCGGCTACGTGCTGCTGGCGACGTTCCGGCCCGACGTGATGCGGCAAACCGTTTTCGCGGGCCTGAACATCGCCGTGCTCTACGGGTTCAAGCTGATCGCCTCCGCCCTCGCGCTGGCCTTGATCTACGCTTGGCTCTGCCGCAAGCCTGCCGCGTCGCCGGCCTCGCCGAAGGAGCTCGCCTCGTGATTTACGAAGCCTCCTACTCGGCCGTCGCGGTGTTCGCCGCGTTCGTCGCTTTCACGCTGGGCCTCAGTTTCTACTTCGCGCGGAAGACGACGAGCGCGCAAAGCTACTTCGCCGCCGGCGGGCAGATTCACTGGTTCGTCAACGGCGTCGCCTTCGCCGGCGACTACCTTTCCGCCGCCAGCTTTCTCGGCATCTGCGGGATGATCGCCTTCTACGGCTACGACGGTTTCCTCTACTCGATCGGTTATCTCGCCGGTTGGGTCGTCGCCCTGTTCGTCGTCGCCGAACCTCTGAAGCGGCTCGGCAAGTTCACGTTCGCCGACGCGCTCGCCGCGAAGTTCAATTCGCCGGGCATCAAGCTCGCCGCCGGCATCAGCACGCTCGTCGTCAGCTTGTTTTACCTGATTCCGCAAATGGTCGGCGCCGGCGCGCTCGTGCGCCCCCTGCTCGGCTTCGGCCACGCGACCGGCGTCTGCCTCGTCGGCGCGGTCGTCGTGCTCATCGTCGTCACGGCCGGCATGGTCAGCACGACCTACGTGCAGTTCATCAAAGGCTCGCTCTTAGTCGTGTTCAGCACGATTCTCACCATCGCGATTCTGAATCGTGGGCTGAACGTCCCCTCTCACGATGCCGGCCATCATCCGCGCACGATCGCGCTCGAGTCGCCGCTCGTGCTCGGCGATATCGACATGCTGACGGCGCCCGCCGGCTTCAATTTGGTTCTCAAGCCGGGCGTCGGCACGCCGAGCGATCCGTTCGTCGAACGCAACTACGTGCGGCTCACGGAAACGTCCACCGACGAAACGGCCGTCTGGAAAGAGACGTTGATCGGCGATCGCAAGGTGCTGATCGAATGCCAAACGATTACGACGACGAAAGACGGCAAGAAGCTTGTGAACGGCAAGCCGCAGGCTCCGTCGGAGCGCGTGAAGCTCGAATCGCTGCAGCCGCTCGATCGCTTCAAGTTTCTCGATCGGCCGGAAGAATTCGTCGTCACGTCGTCGAGCGCCAACGGCCGCCCCACGTACGTCTCCGGCGACGAACTGGTCCGCACGACCGATCTGGAACAAATCGTCGAAAAGTCGCCGTCGGATCTCTTCCCCGTCGGCACGGTGGTCAAGTTACCCGGCGACGCCAAATCGACCGGACCGCTCGGGCCGCTCTCGTTTTTGAGCACGCTCGAGCAGAGCACGATGCTCCTGTGGGCCGAAGACAAGAACAAGATCACCGAGGCCGACGGCTCGGTGACGACCGTCTATTACCCGAAGCCGACGAAGGGGGCCGATATTCTCGTGCCGGGCAACAGCCCGACGTTCGCCGGCCTCAGGCAAGAAGGCTTCGTGCCGAAGCTCAATTTCTTGTCGCTGATGCTCGCCCTGTTCCTCGGCACCGCCTCGCTGCCGCACATCTTGATTCGCTACTACACGGTGAAAGACCAGGCCGCGGCCCGCAAGAGCACCGTGGTCGGCATCGCGTCGATCGGGTTTTTCTACGTGCTCACGCTCTACATCGGCCTGGGGGCGATGACGAGCGGCGCGATCGACGTGACCAACTCGAACATGGCCGCGCCGTTGTTGGCCAAGAGCTTCGGCGAACTACTCTTCGCCTGCATCTCGGCCATCGCGTTCACCACG
>JAEUIN010000258.1 GCA_016793115.1 Planctomycetaceae bacterium | reverse complement strand
GTTGTTTTTGCTGACGTCGCTCGTCGGGCTGTTCATTTCCAACACGGCGACGGCCGCCTTGATGGCGCCGGTGGCGATCAGTTTGGCGAAACAGCTTGGCGCGGCGCCGCAACCGTTCGCGATGACCGTGGCGATCGCGGCGTCGGCCGCGTTCATGGCGCCGATCTCCTCGCCGGTCAACATGCTCGTCCTGGACCCGGGCCGCTACAAATTCGGCGACTTCGTCAAACTCGGAGTCCCGCTGATGCTTCTGGTGCTGCTGGTGACGGTGGCGTTGGTCCCGTGGCTGTTTCCGCTCGACGCGCGGTGACCGTAACGACGCCTTGGCCGCCGTTCAACTCGAACCTGCGGCGCCGATGAATGCGCCGTCCGCGAGTCAGGATGGACGACGGCGCGCCATCTCGCACGCTTGATGGACTAGCACATTCCGATTTCGCACGTTTTCTGCGGAGCCGCACGAATTCGCAGTGCACCTCGGCGGCTCCGCAAGTTCGCGGACGCCCGCCCCAACGCGGTGCAAGCTGCGATTTCCCGCCGAGATTGCAATAAGTTCGTCAAGCTTGGCGATCGAATCGCCGGTCGCCAAGTGCCGCCGCATTGGTCCCGACGACCGGGCGTTGAGCGGCACACGAAGTGCGATTGTCGCCGATCGTGGTTTCGCTCCGATTTTCAGGAGAAAAACGACCATGCGCAGCGTCCGCTGGTGGTTCGTCGCGGCGGCCGTGACGGGCTTCGTCGCCGACCAGGCCGGTTTGCCGGAGATCGTCGCCGCTCCGCCGAGCGTCTCTCAACTCGAAACGCTGTACCGACAGATCGACGCCCGACGCAACTTGAGCTTGGCCGAGAAGTACGAAGCCAAGCTGCAAGTGCACAAGGCGTCGCTGGAGGCGGGGCAAGCCTATCTCGACGCTTTGGAGAACTTGCAGAAATACTCGGCGATTGCCGGCGAGGCGGGCGAAATCCTCCGCCCCGAGACGGCTGCCGTGTTGACGAAGTTCAGCGAACGCTTGGAGAAGGCGGCCGACAATCCGGTCTTCAAACAGTTCGGCAACGTCGTGAAGGCCGAAGGCTATGCGGCCGAGGCGGTGAAACTCGTCTCCGAACTCGACGAGATCGGCCGTGACTCCAATCTGCCCCCTTCGGCGCGGCGTAGCTTGCAGGCCTTGCGCGGCGCGGCCGAGGCCCTCTCGCACGCCGGCGACGTCCCGCTGGCCGGGCCCGTGCTGGAAACCTACGGCGCCTGCCTCAAGGAGCTGACGCAAGCCGTCCGCACCACGGCCAAGCAAGTGACCGAACTGAAAGGAGGCGGCTTTTCGCTCACCGAGCAAATGGAACTGTTGGCCGGTCTGTCCGACGGCGAATACCGCCGCACGGCGCTCTTCGAACAAGGCCTGCCGGTCGTCGAAGAAACCATTCGCGAGCAAGGTCAAGAGCGAGTCTACCTCCAAGTCGAGCCGGGCCGCTGGACCGAAGTCTCCGCGCGGCTCACGTATCCGCAACTCGTCGCCCTGGTCCAAGACTTTCGTATCCTGCACGACGGGCGTAACCCGACGCCGCAAGAGATCGTGCACTACATCGCCCGTCCGGACGATCGCCGCAACTTGGCCGAGCGGGCCCTCTTCGAAGCCGAGTTCCGCCTCACGCAGGCCCTGCGCGACGACATCGCCCCGGACATGAACTTTCGCCGGTTCGACGACGCTCAAGACCGGCTCCGCGAGCGAATCGCCGCGCTCGGACTGCCGATCGGCTTCGATTCCTCGGCGTTTCGCACGCTTTTGCAGCAAGAACTGAAGCAAGCCGGCTCGTACAACGCCGAACTGCGGCGCATGGCGCTGAACCTCACGCCGTACGCCCGCGAGTATCTGCGCTATCGGGGCGTAACGGATCCGGATGCTGTGCGGCTCGACGACTTGGCTAAGTTCTTGCAGGACTATCGAGATGCCGACGTCGACCAGTTCGCCGCTTGGCTGGCGACGCAAGGCACAACCAAGATCGCTACGACGACGGGCGGAAACACGTCGACGCCGCCGCCCGCCGAACAGCCGCAGCCGAAGGACGCACAAACCGAAAAGCTCGAGCGCCGTGCCAAGGAACTGGCCGAGAAGGGACTGAAGCCGCGCGACCCCGCCGCTCCCGTCGATCCCAACGAAGCCAAGCCGATCATTCCCGAGGATGGCACGATTGAAATCGTGACTTGGCGGACCGAAGCACCGCACGAATCAATGACGGCGTCATATCACATTCACGCCGGCTTAGTGACCGCAGAACTGCCGGACTATGTCGAGCCGGCACGTGAGTGGATCTCCGGCAAAGATGGCAGGGGAAAAAATGATGAATTACGAGCTTCGCAAAGGTTTCAGGGAACTGTGACGGCGACCAATCGCATTACGGGTACTTGGGCCTGGAAGGGGAGTTATGACTCGCGGTTTTGGCATAAGGGGGTTCTTGACCCCCATCTGCGCGATGTGCGTTCCTGGACGGCGAAATGGACGATCGAACTGAATGTCGACGGCACGGTCGATTGGTCGCTGGACGGTGTGTTCGAAAGTCGAGTTGAAGTACTCGCCGGAAAATCCGCGAAACCGAGGCATGATACTTCGCCTTCAACGTTTTCCGGCGTCGGCGTTTGGCAGATTCGTAAGTCGGAGCCTAACGCAGCGACATCGCGCGCCGAATAGGAGGTTCACTCGTGCTACTTTGGCTACCAGGCCTTGCCGTCCCTTCGCTCCCGCTCGCATCGATTCGCAGTGCGTATCGCTGGATACACATCGCCATCTGTCTGAGTCTGCTGGTGCCTTGCGGGGCCGCGACCTTGGCGGCCGACGATCCGCTTGCAGAGACGCTAGAGCAGACCGACTCCGAGTTTCGCGCGGTGAAAGACGGCGTGGCGACCGCTAAGGATAAGATTGCCGAGGTAGAAAAGAACCTCGGCCTGGCCGAAGAGTTTTTGAAGCAGCATCCCGAACTGGCCCCGGCGGAACGCGAGCGTCTGCTTAAATCGCTCGGCACGGCCCGGGAGTCGTTGAGTCAACACGCCGAGACGTTGGAGAAATTCGGCGCGTATTCCGGCAAAGTGACCGACGCCTTGGACATGGCTTATGAAGTCGACGCCCTCCGCCGGGCAATCGTCAGCGACGACCTCGGCGTGCAACTCAAAACGCTGGGGGAAGCGTTGCAGAAATTCGGCGGTAAGGTGCCGCTGATCGGCAAGGCGCTGGAAGCCTACGGCGAGGTGACGACCGGCCTCGTCGACGCCACCGACCGGCTGCAGAAGCAGATCGTCGAAGTCCGCAACCAGGGTGCGTTGGGGAGCGGCACGTACGGCGGCGAGAAAGACCCGCGTTACAAGCAACTAGTGCGGCAGTTCGGCAAGGAATTCGCGCAGTCGTCGACCTTCGCCCCGACGTTTCCCCGGGAAGTGTTTCGCCCGATCGATAAACCGCGGAGCGTCGCGCTGCTCTGGGACGAAGAGAAGCAAGCCTGGTATCGCCTCGACGGCGAAGTGCCGATCGAAACCGTGTTCCGCGATGTCCGCACGGCCCGCGACGACCGGCCGACGGTCGTGCAACTCAAGCAACTCGGAGAGAATTACGCCCAGATCGAACAGCGGCAAGCGATGGCCGAGGCGTTTCGCGACTACCTGCGACAAGCCGCGAAGCCCGGCTTGAGCCCACCCGGCGAAGCGTTGCTGAAGGCCGGAGGAGCAGGGAGCGTGTTGCGAGCGCTGCCAGACGCCGAGCGCTTTCGGGCTCGGTTCGTCTACGACGGGAAGTTTCGTAGCGGCGTGTTGACGCTACTCGATGAACTGCGGATCGACTTGGTGCGTCAAGGGGACAAAGCCAAAAACTCGCTCGCCGAATTGGACGCGCTGGTCAAGCGACACGGCGTCCAACTCGATTCCCAAGCCGCCACGCAAACGGCGACCATGACCGGAGCGAAGCCGACGACGGGTGACAAGACGTCGACGACGACGCCCGGCGAGCAGCCGAAACGGAAGGACGAACAAACCGAAAAGCTCGAGCGCCGTGCGCAGGAACTGGCCGAGAAGGGACTCAAGCCCCGCGACCCCGCCGCCCCGGTCGATCCCAACGAAGCCAAGCCGATCATTCCCGAGGATTGCACGATCGAGTTAGTCCTGTGGTCATCGGACGCCGGGGCGGCCCCCGAAACGGCGACATTTATCATCCGTGGAAATAGGGTGGAAGGCACGTTTCACAAGCCTTGGGAAATCCCCGCAATCGACGAGCAGCGATTCAAGAGAGAGAAAGCGACCTACACACGAACATTTCAAGGGGTGCTGTCGCCTCCCAACGTAATCGCCGGAAAATGGGTGTTTGAGGGGACGCCGCGGTCGATTCGCGGTTGGAGCGTTACCGGAGAACTCGCCTATCACCGCATTGAAAAAGGCAGGATGACTTTCGATATCGAATATCAGCTTCTCCAAGACAAAACCATTTCTTGGTCCGGTAACGCCGCCTCGTGGATGGAGACGATCGAAATTCCGTTGGGCCCGCGACTCCCCGACAACGTATCGGAGTTCGGCGTCAGCGGTGTCGGCGTCTGGCAGATTCGCAAGTCGGAGCCTAACGCTGCGACATCGCGCGCCGAATAAGAGGTTCACTCATGCGACTTTCTCCGGCACTAATTTCGCTCCCGCTCGCGACGAGTCACCGAACATGCCGCTGGGTACACGTCCCCCTCTCCCTGGGACTGCCGATGCCTTGCGGGGCCGCGGCCTTTGCGGCCGACGATCCGCTTGCCTAGACTCTGGAGCAGACCGACTCCGAGTCTCGCGCGGTGAAAGACGGCGGGGCGACCGCCCAGGATAAGATTGCCGAGGTCGAAAAGAACCTCGGCTGGGCCCGAAGAGTTTTTGAAGCAGCATCCTGAACCGGCCCCGGCGGAACGCGAGCATCTGCTTAAATCGCTCGGCACGGCCCGGGAGTCCTGGAGTCAACACGCCGAGACGTTGTTCACCATCGAGGCGTGGAACGAGTTCGGCGAAGGCGGCGGCGTCGCCCCCACGCGCGGCGAGAACGACAGTCAATGGCAAGCGATCCGCCACCTATTC
>JAEUIN010000201.1 GCA_016793115.1 Planctomycetaceae bacterium | reverse complement strand
GGGGCTATTGAAATACGCAAGCGACGCCGGCATCTCGGAGAGGATTTGAGAAGCTGGGCAAACCTTACCCATCGGTCGCCAAATTCTGTATGTGCCGCCGGTAGCGTGTCGAAGACATGTGCTGGATATGCCGCGCACTCCTGTTCTAGCGTTTGAACCGGAGATACGAAGCGGCAGCAGAATCGATGACGCGCTTTGGGGAGAGTTGCGATGTGGAAGCGTGAGACCCGTCGTTCGTGCGGCTTTGCTCTCGGGATGCTGATGAGCTTCAGCGGCGCGAACTTGCTCTCGGCCGACGAACCGCAACCGTTGCCTCTGCCGCTGCCGCCGAGTGCGGACGAGCCGAAGGTGTCGGCCTTGGAGTCGGCCCCGCTGGCGTCGAAACTCGCCGATGCCGCCGGCCCCGTCGAACGGGTCGTCGAGCGTTATCCGAACCGGCTGGTGAAGATCGAGCGTCATGTGACGCAAGACGCCGACGGCAACTACTTCAATCACGGGCCGTGGACCAAGTGGTCGGAAACCGGCACGTTGATGGGCCAAGGCGAGTTCCGCAACGGTGCGCAGCATGGCCGCTGGGTCCGACTGTACGACGACGCCGAAACGCGCGAAGCTTATGCCGCGGCTTTGGAACTCGGCTTCGAAGCGCCGTTCAGCTCGGTCGCCGAATTCGATAACGGCCGGCTGCACGGCACCTGGGTCGTGCTAGACGCCAAGAAGCGGCAAGTTAGCGCCGTCGAACTTGACCAAGGCGTGCGCCACGGCAAGTCGCTCGCCTGGCACCCCAACGGCAAGAAGTTCCGCGAGATCGAATATCGAGCCGGCGAATTCGACGGCGCGGCCGTCGAGTACGACACCGAAGAACGGGTCGTGAAGCAAGAAAAATTCGTTCACGGCTACCGGCACGGCCTCAAGCGTGAGTATTACGGGTCCGGCGAAGTACGCTCGGAGTGCGAAACGCTGTTCGCCAAACAGGTCGTCGAAACGCACGACGATTGGTGGAACGGCGCGTCCGAGGTCGAAGTCGTCGGTACCGAAGGCTACGACCAACGTCATGGCCGGTTCGTCGCTTGGAACCTCGACGGTTTGAAAGTGCTCGAAGGTTCGTATGTCGATGACGTGCCGGAAGGCAAGTTCACGTGGTGGCACGAGAATGGCACGAAGGCCATCGAGGGCTCATATGCCCACGGCAAGCAAGACGGCACTTGGACTTGGTGGTATTCCAACGGCATGAAGGAACTCACCGGCGATTACGTGCAGGGCGAAGAAGTGGGCAACTGGAAGGAATGGCAAGAGACGGGGCTCGTGGCGAAGAGTGCGGCCGTGTTTGAAACCGAACTCTACGAAGCCACGGAAGCCGTGGATTTGCAACCGATCGAAGTGACGCCGACGGACGAACCGACCGGGGAAGTGAAAACGGCCGTGGGCGTCGAGGGCAATGACAAGGTCGATCAAACGACGGCCGTGGTAATTGCCAAGCCGGAAACCATGGCTAAAGCGGAAGAG
>JAEUIN010000137.1 GCA_016793115.1 Planctomycetaceae bacterium | reverse complement strand
GTCGAGCAGAGTACCGAATCCCTTACGCCCGTCATGACCGAAGCCGCCCACGAAGACGGCCGTCGGGCGATCATCCGCGATGCGGAGTTTCGAGCGTGCGGCCGCTCGCTCGGCTTCTGTCGGCGGCGAGAACTTGGCGTCGAGTCCGTAATAGATCGTGCGTATGCGCTCCGCCTCGGTGCCGAGCTTTCCAATCACGTCGCTACGAGTCAACTCGGAATTGACAATAACTATTCGCGCCGCATTGACAGCGGCTCTCTCTTGACGGCGATTCATCGCCCCCACGACACGTTCCTTAACACGATCGAACAGGGGCGCGGAGTCGACTGCGGGCGTGTAGGCTGCGTGGACGTAGTGGACCCAATTGACGTCGGTCCAGAAGCAATTGCCGCCGTTGACGACGACGACGGCTTGTGGATTCCGCTTCGTGGCGGCGGCGGCGACGGTGCGGCCGCAGCGGCGCAGAAAGAGATTGCCGACGACGTCAGCTCCGCGAATGCGCGGGGAACGGTGAATCGTGACGAGCGGCAGAGCGGCCACGGCCGGCTCGACGTCGAAGGCGACGAGTTCGACCGGCGTCCCCCGGCGCGAAAGCGCCTCGATAAGGCTGACGATCGGCTTCCCCTGCCCCGTCGTCGAACGAGCCCAGGCGGAAACGACGACCCACGGTGTCGACGACGAAATCATGGCCTGCTTGCCGACGTCGCACCGGCCGCGGCCGACGGCGTTGTACGCTTAAGCTTCGCAATGATTCGTTCCACGGCGAACTCAGCTTGATACCAAGCGGCGTTGGCGGCGCCTCGTGTGGCACGCTGCTCGGCGGGCAGTTGCAGTTCGTCGATCGTCGCCGCGATAAGCGCGTCAGGATCGTTGGAGCGGACAAGCCGAACGCCGTGCGACCCCTTTGACCAAATCGGTTCGGACAATTCGCCGAGGTTGGTGACGATTGGCAGTCCCAGTGCGAGCCCGGCCATCACGGTCGTCCGGCGGCAACTGACTCCGTCGGGATAGGGTTGCAACAGGACGTCGCACACGCTTAAGAGCGCGGCGACTTCCTCTGGCGGCAGATTCTCGGCGGCGACCACTTGATTTTCGCTCCACGACGACTCCGCGAGCAATGCTCGGCGGAATTGTGCCGCATTGCGACCGACAAGAATCAGGCTTATCCGCGTCTTGCGCATCGCGAACTGCGCGAGCGTCGCCAGGAGATGTCCACGCTCCAACGGGCCGAATGTGCCGAAATGACCGACGGTGGGTTGTGGATCGGTGAACAAGGAGCAGCCAATTGCGGCGACGCGACGCGGATCGGCCGGGGCCGGAATATTGCTCGGCACGGGAAGCCATTCCGGAGGCACATCCTTCAACTTTTCCGAGTGCGGCGCAATTGTGGTGAGCAAATTTGTCCAGGTCGGAATTGAAACGAATGTGCGTGAGCCGGCTGCGATCAGGCGGCGGGCCATGAAGCGATGAATGCGACTGAGCAAACCGAGGCGGAGCCCCTGCCCGGGCACGATGGGATACATCACCTCGTGAAACATCACCCAGACGGGCGCGATCTTTACGGCTCGCCACGCGGCCCACCACGCGAACGGCACGTTCATCGCCTTATGGCCGTAAGCGTGCGGGACATATTGCAGCCAAATGCGATCGGGTCGCAACTCTCGAAGCCTGCGCTGGAGTTCGCCGAGCCCGCGGAGCCCGAAATGATCGGATAGACGGACGACCGCAACTCCGTCATTGACGAACGACTCGTCGGCCGGAGTCACCTGCGACGCCTCCAACGCCGAAGTGAAGACGGTCACCGAGTCACCCGCGGCCGTGAGCGCGCGAGCGACCTGCCGCGTGTAATCGGCGACTCCGCCCGGCTGAGGTGGGTACTCCCCGGTGACGATTGCCCAACGTGTCAACCGACCGGCTTTTCCGCGAGAACGAACGAGTGTAGTCCAAACCACCTCATAAGGAAGCGGGGGTGCTCGAGAAATCTTGCTTCGATAGGTGGGCGGCGTGGGAATGGAATGTATTGCCCGCGCGAATCGGATTCGACAATTCGCAGACCTGCCCGGCGGACCCAGCGGCGCGTCTTGTGAAGCATCGTCAGTTGACAGATCGGCTGACCGCACTCGTCGTACTTTTTGCCTCGCACCCAGCAGTAAGCGCGGTAGACGCCCGTGGTGCTAAAATAGTTGGGCGTGGTCAAAAACAGTCGCCCGCCTGGTTTCAAGACTCTCGCCAATTGCTTTACGGCTAGAGGAGGATCGGGGACATGTTCGATCGTTTCACAGGAAACGACGGTGTCGAATTCGCCGCCGCCGAATTGATTGAGTGCCTGAATATCCGCCACGCTCCAACTAATGTTGCTAACGCCGCGATTTTCCGCGAACTGCCGCGCTTTGTTGACGGCCTTGGATGAAAAATCCGCTCCGACGACTTGAGCGGGGGACGGGGTTCTGGTCGCAAGCCAGAACGAAAAGCCACCGCGTCCGCAGCCGATTTCGAGAATCCGCTTGCCGTCGATATCGCGAATCGGATCGATTCGCGACTTAATCAATAAATGCCAGGGCGCTGACGATTCCGCGTCGACCTCCAGGCGATCATGCCAACGATCATAAACGTCTCGCGCGGATTCTGAAAGTTGCTTATAGAAGGAAGGGGTCATTTACGGCGTAAAATACTAAGAGAATCTACGGTGGCGAGTATTTCAAATCGTGGATCGGCTACCACAACTTCTTGTGTGTAGACGACACTCCCGGCCTTTTCGATGGAGCGTTCAGGCGTACTTCGGCTGTCGTGCAATGCGATAATGCCGCCACGGGCTATAAGCGGCGTCCAGCCCAGCCAGTCGCCTTTCAGGCCTTCATAGGAGTGGTCGCCGTCAATAAAAATGAAATCTACTCTGCTCGCCAGTTTGTCTTTTAGTTTCGCGGCGGCCGACGCACCCGTTTCGCGAACCCATACGACATTACCTCGCGGCGAGTGCTCAATTTCTCGTCGCGCGATGCAAAGTTGCATACTGAATCCCAGTCGTCCTACAGGATATGGATCGACGGCATATAGGACGCCGTCGGTTGCCATAACGTTTCGAATTCGGCGTGTTGAAACGCCGTGCCAAACGCCGATCTCAACCAAGCAATGCCTACCGGCGGCATACTGCGCCAAACAATCACGTTCCGCCGAAGTCGTTTGAGTTTCCGCGTTTGCCAACCCAACTGACCATTTTAAGAAGTGCGTGAGTGTTCTCATCGTACGCATCTAGACTCTAATGCGGGACATTGAGGAATCATTCTGCGGTGATGGTGCAATAGTTGCATTCAAGCGAGTATTCGCTCTTCTGCGATTCTCTGATATACCGCGCGGACAGGTTCGGCGACGCGGTCCCAGGTGTAGTGCTCTGCGGCGTCGGCATGGGCCTGCCGACCGAGTCGTTCTCGTAACTTGCGATCACTGAGTAGCCGGTCGGTCGCCGATGCAAGTGCAGCCGGAACACGTAGTGGGATAAGAAGGCCGTTTTCGGAATCACGAACGACGTCCTTCATGCCGCAGGTCGCCGTCGCGACCGCGGGCATTCCGGTCGCCATCGTTTCGATAAGCGTCTGTGGCGTCCCTTCAAACAAGCTGGGAATCCAATAGACGGCCGCGGAAAGCATGCGCTCCGCGAGTTCTGCCTCGCCGCTCGGCGGCACGAATTCCAAACGAGTACGGAGCGATTCAGGAAACCATGCCGCGACGCTTTCCGCCGGGAAACCCATTCCCATCAACGTCAGTTTGAGTCGAGGTCGCGTCGCAGCGAGCGATTCAAACGCGGCGACGATATCGGCGGCACCTTTGCGCGGAAGCCAAGTGCCGAATACGAGAATACGATCTTCGAGGGAATAATCGCGTCGCGGAAAGACGACCGCGTAGGCGGGGTCGGCCGCGGGAAACAATCGCGTTACACGTTCTGGAGTGTAGCCGTATTCTCGCATCAAATAGCTGCGATCGTCGTCATTCAGGCAGAACACGTGATCGGCGTGGCGCAAACCCAATCGCGCCTGCGACAAAACGGTAGCCGGATGCAAGAACCGAGCTTTCCGTGAGAGCGGCATACGCCCTAATTCGGCGTCCGCGAGCGCGACCTGCCAGCCACGTTCCTCCAGGCCATGTGAGGTTACGACGAGATACGGATCGCCCATTGCCCGCTGGCCGAAGGCGAGCATTCCGGCGTGTGGTTCATGGACGTTTACGACGTCGTACGGCCGTCCGGCTCGCGCCGCCGCGATTATATGACGCCGCAAGAGCCATGGAAAGGAAAACCTCGCGAACCGCCCGTTCCAGCGAGCAGGCATCTGGTCGGCCGTGAAAAACTCGACTTCGTGGCCGTCGAGCGCCACGCGGTCGTGCAGAAACCCGAGCATGCGGCTCATGCCGCCGCAACGATGATGCGGCACGTTTTGCGCGACGAGGATTCTCAACGGTCGCGTCATGCTTCGCCGATTCGGTCTGGGAGCGGTTCGTCGGAAAGCGTACCGTCGGCGGCGCGCAAGAAACGCATTCCGCAGACTAGGGCTAAATCGCGATCACGATCGCTGTCGCCAATCATGAGCGAGCGCGATAAGTCGAGATCCCATTTTCGTTGCGCCACAAGCACCATGCCGGGTTTGGGCTTGCGGCAGTCGCAGGAGTTTTCCATGTGCGGACAGACGAACACGTCAGTAATCGGGCAACCGCGGCGAGCGAACTCGCCCGTCATGCGACGGTGGATGTCGTCGACGGCCGCTTGCATCGTACGACCTAAGGCGATGCCACGCTGGTTGGTGACGACGATGATCGGTAAATCGAGCGAGTGAAACAGCCGAACCCAATCGAAGATCGAGGGGAAAAACTCAAACTCGCTCCAATTGCGAACGTACTCACCTGGCGGCGGACTACGATTGATGACGCCGTCGCGGTCGAGGAACACGGCGGGGCGCATCATCGATTGTCGCCTTTGAAGAGTACTTTCGACCCCTCGTGTTCCAAGCCAAACGGTACGTGAATCAGTTCCGCCAGCGATTCACGGAGTCGGCCCTGTTGTTCGGGCTTGCAGTAAAATAGCAAAAAACCACCGCTGCCGGCACCGAGCAATTTGCCGCCAAGCGCCCCGACTTCGCGTCCGCGCGCGTAGAGTTCGTCGATGCGGGGATTCGAAATAGAATCCTCGACCGACTTTTTGATCTCCCAGGCATTGTGTAAGAGACGGCCGAAGTCATCCAGATCGCTCCCAGTGACCAACACGTCACGCATCGCGCGAGCGATTCGGCAAAGTTCTCGCAGAGCTGGCCGTTTGTCGGCTGTGCCGACTTGTTGAAGTCGCAAAACTTCGCGCGCGTCGCGGGTCATACCGGTGAAAAACAACAGTAGTCGCCGCCCGAGTTCCGTCGTCGTGCGAGGTGAGCATGCCACGCGTTCGACGGAAACGCTTCCATCGGCGCGAAACTCGATGAATTGGAGGCCGCCGAAGGCCGCGATGTATTGGTCCTGCTTACCGATGGGTTCATGTAATCGATCGATCTCGATTCGGCAGGCCGTTTCGGCGAGTTCGTCGGCGGACATCGACCGCCCGAGTTGGGCGGATAGAGCGTGAAGGAGCCCGACGGTGAAGCTGCTTGAGGAACCCATCCCGCTCTGCGCGGGCAAATCAGCGACCGATACGATTTCCAGTCCACGTTCGAT
>JAEUIN010000124.1 GCA_016793115.1 Planctomycetaceae bacterium | reverse complement strand
CCTGGTCGTCGCGGTGTTCGGCGTGCGCGAGGCGAATGCGGCCGCGAAGCCGAACATTCTTTTCATCGCCGTCGACGATCTTAACGACTGGGTCGGCTGCCTCGGCGGTCATCCGCAAGCGCGCACCCCCAATCTCGATCGGCTGGCTCGCTCCGGCGTGCTGTTTACCAATGCCCACTGTCCGGCCGCGTCCTGCAATCCTTCCCGCACGGCCGTCCTCACCGGGATCTCTCCCGCCGCGTCGGGCCTGTACAAGAACACGCAGGCCATGCGGAGCGTGCTGCCTGCCGCCAAGTTGCTCCCGGTGCTGCTTCGCGACCACGGCTACACGGCTCTCGGCTCAGGAAAAATTCTGCACTACTTCATCGATGCTCCGTCGTGGGACGCCTACTTCCCTGAGGCCAAGAAGGAAAACCCTTTACCGCGAACGCTCTATCCGAAGACGCGCCCGCTGTCGCTGACCCGCGCGGGCGATTGGCAGTACGTGGAAACGGATTGGGGGCCGCTGGAAGCCGACGACGAATCGTACGGCGGCGACACGCTCGTGGCCCGTTGGGTCGGCGAGCAATTGCTGCGCAAACACGAGCGACCGTTTTTTCTGGCTTGCGGTTTCTATCGTCCGCACGAACCGTGGTTCGTTCCCAAGTCTTACTTCGACCCGTTCCCGCTCGAATCGATTCAACTCCCCGTCGGGTACCGTGCAGACGACATCGCAGATCTGCCGCCGGAGGGAAAGCGGCTGGCGCGCAACCGATACTTCGCGCACATCCGCCAAGAGAAACAGTGGCGACAAGGCGTTCAGGGCTACTTCGCCGCGATCGCCTACTTCGACACGATGCTCGGCCGCGTGCTCGACGCCTTGGAGCGAGGCCCCAATCGCGACGACACCGTCGTCGTGCTGTGGTCCGATCACGGCTGGCATCTCGGCGAGAAGGAGCACTGGCAGAAGTTCACCGCGTGGCGAGCTTGCACACGCGTGCCGCTCGTCGTGCGCGTACCCAAGGGTTGCAGCGCTTTGCCGACCGGCACCACGCCGGCGACGTGCGACCGACCGGTGAGCCTGCTTTCGATTCTGCCGACGCTCTTGCAACTGGCCGACGCGCCGCCGCATCCCGCCTGTCAGGCACCGTCGTTGGTGCCGCTTTTGCAGCAGCCCGACGCCGCTTGGAACCATGTCGCCGTGACGCACCTCGACCGGCCGGGAAGCTTCGGGCTCAGCACGGACCAATGGCGGTACATTCGCTACGCCGGCGGCGGCGAAGAGCTTTACAACATCGCCGACGATCCGCATGAATGGTCGAATCTTGCCGGCAATCCGAAGTTCACCGACAAACTGGCCGAACTTCGGAAACGAGCGCCGGCGCACTTCGCCCCGCTCGTCGAAACGAAGTGACCGCGCAATTCGTTGGAGCTACGGCGGTCGGAGTTACGGCCGTTGGAGCTAGAGTAGTTTGCACGACGTGACTGCGGGTGGCTGGGGCATAGCGCAGCGGTGCCCCAGTTACTGGGTCTTCGCCTTGGGCTCCAGACCCAGCCACCCAACGCTACAGTGTATTGCAAACTGCTCTAAGGATTGATGTCCGCGTCCGTCAACGATGCCGCGCCGAGTTTTTCGATCGGGTCGCGGGTGCCGGGGTGCATCGGGTTGTCGTCCGTGGTCATGAGCTTGGCGTAGACGAAGTAGTCGATCGTGTCGCGGAGAGACTGCACGTTTTGGCCGACGTAGGCGACGTTGATCAGGCCGGGATGCCGGCTGGAGGGGCGAGCGAAGTTCATGTCCTGGCCGTTCCCTTCACCGGTCCGCTCGTTGAGATGCAGCGCGGGCGACTGCGGCCGCTTTCTCAGTTGGCCGTCGGGCCCGACGATGTCGGCCGACCACGTCGCCCCCAGATTCACCTCGGCCCGCCGCCAATCATCGGCCGAGTCACGATCGGCATCAAGCGTGTAATCGCCGGCGTCGACGTTTTCGGTGAGCAGGATGACTTTATCCTTCGGCCGCCGCACCAGTTCCATGCGGTTGAACACCATCGGTCGTCGCCGCTTCGCGGGCGTCGTCACGAGTTGATCGCCGGTGTAGTTGTCGAAGAAGACGCCGTTGGCCGGCCAGTCGCGCGGGATGCCGGGTCCCTGCAAAGCTTTGGCGTTCTCGGCTTTTGGCAAGTCGGTAGCGAGCGATGCATCGGGCAGGCCGGTGTTGACGACGTAGCTCAGCGGCGTGCCGATCTTCTGACTCGCGGGATCGCTCGGGCAAATGAGCAGGTCGATGTACAGCTTGGGGGAAACGATCGGCTGCGCCGGTTTCGGCAACTTTTCAGGCTCGTGAGCTCGCTGCCAATGCTCGTAAAGCGACTGACGATCAATATCCGAAAGAATCTCGACGACCCAACTCACAGGCGTCGGCTTGCCGGTCTCCGGATCGACATAAAGCGAGCGGTCCGATCGGCGCAGCACGTTGATATAGCCGGGCAAGCGGCCGCCGTTACGATTGGCGTAGCTGAATAGCGCTTTGGCAAGATTGGAAGCGTTGTTGCGGCAGGTGTTGCCGTAACCGACTGGTTCGCGAACCCAACTAATCGACGGCAGCAACATCGCCATGACGATGATTGCCGCCGAGATAACCACAAACAAATCGATCCGCGAAAAGCCACGCCGATTGGCGGGCCGAAAAGAAGTGCGGGACACGAGAGAATCTCCGCGATGCGCTGCCCCGGCACTAAACATCGCCGCCGCGCCGCGGGAGTCAAGTGAAAAGCACGAAACACTGACGACTATCTACCCAGAACCGAAGGCGGAAGGCGGAACGTTGGCGCGGTGGTCTGCTAATGAGCGCCGGTTTGGGAACCCGGAGGGTTCCAAGCCATTAGCCGGTGGTCGAGGCCCGCAGGGCCGAACACCACCGGAAAGCGTCGCCACGAATGTTCCGGCACCCCGGCAGGGGTGCAAGACACCGAATTGCGAACCTTCCAGCACCCCACCGGGGTGCAATGCGATTGTTGTTCGGCGAACCGGTGGTGTCGCTGCGCTCAACCACCGGCTAATCGCCGTGAACCCTCCGGGTTCAGAAACGATCGCGATGCGATCCGCCTAAGGCTTTCTCGCCTCTTTCCGTCACCAAAAGTTCCTTCCGTTGATCCCCTCAGTCTCCTTCGTCTGTATCCCCACAATCCCCTTCTCATCCCCATCATCTCCCTTTCTTCTCCGCTTCTGAACTCTCCGCGTCTTTGCGCGCAACTTGTCTGCCGGTCAAAACCGCGCGACCAAAAGCAAGGCGATTCGTCGCCAATCGCCGCGAATTCACAAAATAGTCGCCGGCCAAAAACTTCCTTGAACGGATTGCTTGATTTGCTAACTTGCGGGGTGGCGCGGAGGGCTTCACCAGAGGAGGAAAGCGAGATGGAAAATCGACGTAAGTGCTCGAAGAGTTTGGAAAAATGGAAACAACTTACGTCGATCGCGCTGCGCACATCTGCGCACTGCGCAGGCCCGGAAGTGCGCATGACAAACTTAGGAATTAAGGGTGCGCACATCGGGGGCAAACTAGTGCGCAGCGGCCAAAAACGAGTCGACGTAAGTGTGGCCAAAAAAGGTTTTTCGCAAGATGACTTACGGCGATTTTCCGGCGCCGCGGCGTCGAGCGCCGGCTTATCGGATCGCCAAGTCTTCCGTATGGAGCGAAGCCTGCCAGCGGCGTTCCAGGTCGGCGATGCCGTCGATGTCGTAGGTGGAGCGAAGGGCCGCATCGTATCCGTACGACGCGGCTTGCTTCAAAAAGGCCGAAAACTCGGCCGGCGTGCGGAACTGAATCAGAAACCGCACCAGCGAGGCGCTCTGTCCGTAGAACGCCGTGATCCGTGTCG
>JAEUIN010000118.1 GCA_016793115.1 Planctomycetaceae bacterium | reverse complement strand
TCGTATCCTGGCAGCCATTCCGCAGGGGGTTGCGAGGGACTCTGATTCGCCAAGGCGAAGACCCAATCGAGCCGTGTCGGCCCGCCGACGCATACTCGCGACTGATGCCCGCGCAGAGGCTGGTCGGCCGCGGCAAACGCGGCGATGCGGCACGCACCGACGATGAGCAACATTCCGACCAACCGACGTGCGTTACGCATGACGACCTTACCTCTCGCTCCTACGATGAGTTGCAGATCATGAGACGGTTCGAGAGTGAAGTGACGTAGACTTCCACCGGAAGTTCAAGGCCGACATTTTAGTCTCGCGCCTAGGGGCGATTGAACGGGCGGATTGGCAAAAGTTCGTCGCCTGAGCCGACAGCCCAGGATACATCGGCGGCCGACCATACGTGACGTTCGCCTACCGTGAGTTCGCTTTGTGCGAGGCGCACGAAACTTCTTCGTCGCATGAGTCTCGGCTCCCCGGCATGTTAGAATGCGCACTCCCGAATTATGTCCCAATAGGAACGACAAAATGATCATCGGCATGCGACTTTTCGCCGTCGTCGTCGCGTTTTGCACAGTGCCTGTCGTCGCCGCGGAAAAGGCGGAGCCGGTTCGCATGGGTTGCGGACTCATGACGTTCGATACGGTGCCCGGCTGGGGACTCCGCCCCGACGGTCGCTCGGCGCTCGGCCCGACCCACGGCGCCGTCGTCATAGATCGGGACGGCAGCATCTACGTGAGCGCCAATAAAGGGGTCGTCGTCTTCTCGCCAGAGGGAAAGGTCATTCGGGAGTTCATCGGCCCCGACTACACGATGCTTCACGACATGGAGATCCGTGCCGAAGGGGACGCCGAGTACATCTACGGCGCCCGCAACAGTAGCGCCGAGGGAATAAAGTTCGACGCACGCACCGGAGAGCTTGCGTTGCGACTTCCCTTTCCGAAGGAATCCGGCCTCGATTTGAAAAAGTTCAGCCCCACGGCCATTACCGTCGCTCCCAACGGCGACATCTTTCTCTCCGACGGCTACGCGAGCAATCACATCTTCAAGTTTGACAAGTCGGGCAAGTACTTGATGCATTTCGGAACGAAAGGGAACGACCTCAAGCAGTTCAACACCGCCCACGGGATGACGCTCGATACGCGTTATGAACCCCCGCGGCTACTGATCTGCGACCGCAACCACGCGCCGAAGGGTCGACTTCTTCACTACGACCTCGACGGCAACTTCCTTCAGGAACTCGCGACCGGACTCGGCATGCCGACTTCCGCGGCCGTGCAGGGAGATTACGTCTCCGTACCGGACTTACACGGCCGGCTAGTCATCTTAGACAAGAGCAACACGATCATCGCCGTACTCGGCCACAACTCCGACCCGGCGACCCGGGCGAACTTCAACGTTCCCCAGCCGCAGTGGATCGAAGGAGTGTTTAGCGGCACGCATGGTTCCTATTGGGACAAAGACGGCAACCTCTACGTTCAAGACTGGAACGTCGACGGCCGCATTATGAAGCTTGTTCGCGTCAAGTAGGCGGAGCCGCCGCCTGCCGCAGTTTGGACTATCGGAAGCCGACCATGAATCGCGTCTGTATGATCTTGGCGATGTGCCTGCCGACCGCATCCTCGCGGGCCGACGAAATCATTTCGTTCAATCGCCACATTCGTCCTATTCTCGCGGAGAACTGTTTCGCGTGCCACGGCTTTGATCCGAAGCATCGCGAAGCCGGACTTCGGCTCGACACATTCGCAGGCGCCACCGACGACCGCGATGGCGTG
>JAEUIN010000023.1 GCA_016793115.1 Planctomycetaceae bacterium | reverse complement strand
AGCGAGCGCAACCGCAAGCCGGTTCGGCAGCGGCGCACGTGGCTTCGCAGCAACCGTTACCGCAGCCGCTGTCGCAGCACTTGTTGCGGTGGCAGAGGCTGTGGATACGGCAGTGCAGGCCGGCGAGGAAATCGCGGACCGGCGTCGGACGGCAGCAGGTTTGGCCGCAGCCGCTGTTGCAAGCCGGGGCGCAACCGCACGAGGGTTCAGCGGCGCAGGTCGGCTCGGCACAAGCCGGAGCGGCACAGCAGGTCGGCTCGGCAGCGGCGCACGTGGCTTCACAGCACGTGGGCGCGCAGCAGTTGCCGTGGCCCATCATGCGATCGAGCAAGCCGAACGCTTTGGCGTCGGAAGCAACGAACAGCATCGCGAGGGCCGCGAAAGAATAAACGAACGACTTCATGGGGAGGACTCCTGTTCCTGTTGGGAAACGAACGCGAACTCAGCCCGATTCAGAGATTCTCGGCTGCAGCTAGGCAAAGGTATCGTCGTGATTGCCGGCATCCTTGGCCTTCGTTTTTTTAGTTCGTGATCTGCCGAATGTTCCGTCGCTGTCGGCAAAGATCTTCCGAAGAGGGGCAAACGCGGTCGTTTTCCGCACGCCCGCGACGAGACCGCGCGCGGATTCGCCTCCGGCCGCGGCCCGCGGTGCGGCCGAGTTAAACCGTGACGGTCGCAACGGTCGCGGCGTGCGGTTCGGCGTGCGATTCCAACGCAGCCGCGGCGGCCGCCTCACGCCGTTGGCGGGTGAGCACGTGCAGCGCGGTCCACCAGTGCTCGATCTTGCGGAAAGCCGCATCGATCGAGTCGGCGATTTCCTGGAAATCGTCGATCGGCTTCAAGTAGCAGGCTTCGGCCCCGCGGCGAAACGTCGACATCGCGCTCGAGAGCGTGACCCACCCCGAAAGCATGATGACGAGAATGCCGCCGTCGTACTCCTTGATGCGGCGCAGCAGCGAAATGCCGTCGAGCCCGGGCATGTCGATGTCGAGCAACACGACGCGGTAGCCTTTGCGCATAATCTCGCCCATCGCTTTCGTCGGATCGTTGAGCGAGACGACGTCGTGGCCGAGACGGGCCAGTTTGTGGGCGACCAAACGGGTGAAGTCCGAGTCGTCGTCGATGTGCAAGACCGTGCGATTGATTCCGGATGCCGACATGCCGTGCCTACCGTGAAAAGGGTGAGTCATTCCGACGCTCAACCCTATTCCATCAATGCTCGCAGGCAACGTTGAATGGGGTATTCCGCAGCGGTAACGAGCATTTCGGCGAGAAACCGCAACTCTCCGTGGCATACCACGTTGGGGAAAATGCTATGGTTGATCAACGGCGTACGAAATCGACCGTCGCGCACCCCTCAAACGAACGCATTCGAACGACTATGAGCAAACCGACCCAAGGCATTCAATCGCTGCTGCGCGACGACCCCGACTTACAGGAATTGGTCGCGATGTTCGTCGGAGAATTGCCGCAGCGCGTGGAGTCGCTTCGTCGCCAAATCCAGTGCGGCGATTGGAACGAAGTTCGCCGGACGGCCCATCAACTCAAAGGAGCCGGAGGGAGCTACGGCTTCCCGCAGTTGTCGCAAGCGGCGGCGGCCGTCGAATACATGATCGAAGACGTTCGCACGCCGCAGCAGATTATCGCAGGCGTCGAGGAGATCGCGGCGCTCTGCGAGCGCTTCGAGGCGTGAGAACGAACGGCCGCGGCAACGCTCCCGGGCCGAGTCCGGAAAGAGGTCGTCGGTTCGACTCCGTCCGCCCGGCACCGGTGGGCAAGCCACCAGTGCCCCCCGCCGCGAAACTACTTCTTCGCCGCCATGTAGAGAGCTTGCAGGTAGGGCACCGGGGCGCTGCCCAAGGCGTTAAGAACCGTGCCGCCGGCGGTGAAGCAGTGGGTGATCCACTCCGGCTTGCCGTACTTCTCCATCGCGGCCCCGCCTTCGCCGCCGCCGATGTAGACTTCGATCCCGGCGTCTTTCAACCGCTTCAATTGCGACATGAAGTTCTTCGTGCCGTTCTCGAACTTCGGATCTTCGAACATGCCGAGCACGCCGTTGTAGAAGGCGACGCCCTTGCCGCCGGCCGCGGCCAGATACTGCGTGATCGCGTCGGCGAAGTGTTGCGAGGTCTTCGGGCCGACGTCGAATTGTTGCTGCTCGAGCGTCATCGCGTCGGTCACGCTGCCGTCGGCCAAGGTGAAATCGACCGGCATGAAAAACTTGATGCCCTTCGCCCGGCCGTCTTGCAGGAGCTGCTTGGCCTGCGCGACGCGGTCCGGGTGGATGTACCAGGGTTGCTTGGCGTTCTCGGGCTTTTCGGCCAAGCCCATGCAGAATTGCTTGCCGCTCAGTTCGGCGTCGGCCTTCAAAAGAGCGAGCACGAAGTTGCCGGCGACGAAGACCCACTTCACGGTGCCGCGATCGACGACGGCGCGGAGATCGTCGAGCTTGTCGGTCTTGAGGCCGGAGAAGAAGACGAAGTCGGCGGCGAGGCACTGCTGCATCGGGCCGTCGAACTCCTTGGCGACATAACCGCCGAGCGCCACCTTGCTCATGCCGGCCGGAACGACCGTGGTCGAGGCGTCCATGCTGCCGGCCGAGAGGGCTTCGTTCACGTACACGGTCGCGACCTTGGTCGCGAATTCATTCGCGAGCTTGGCCATTTGCGGAGCGACCTTTTCGGCGTCTTCCGGAGCGGCTTCCCAGAGCACGCGTTCGACGCCGTACTTGCGAGTGTTTTCCAGCACGATTACCGCACCGGGCGGGGCCTTGTCGATCGTCGCTTTCACGGAGTCAAGGATCGTGGTCGACGATTCGTCGAGCCAATCGGAGATGAGCGGCACGTCGGTCTTGAGCAGTTCGCCGAGGCGCTTGGCGACCTTGTTCAGGCTTCCTTCCGGCTTGCGGCCGATGTGGCCGAAAATGATCTGCTTCCAACCGCGCTTGCGGCCGAACTCAAGTGTGTCGACCATCGAGCGGAGGCGGATGTCGCCTTCGCCGATCGCGGCGCCGGGCTTGGCGTCGACGTCGCCGCGGACGAGGACCGGCGTGCCGGAGGGAACGTCGGCTAGGCTCTGCAACCGCGGAATGCCCTTGAGATAGTCTTGCAGCTTCAATCCGGAGACCGACGCCGGGGGCGCGGTGAGCAACGTACGAATCCAGGGAACCAGGGTTTCGGCAGTAGCGGCCATGATCGCAATCCGTTCGAAAAGAAGTGACGAAAACACCACGCGAGGCGTGCCGGCGATGAGGCTGAAAAGGATACCCGATTCGCGCGCGGGCGACTAGGAGCCGGGAGGCTGGGCGGGGCGAGCGCAGAGAAGGCCCATGCGGTCGCGACGCACGGATGCCGCGTGGGCCTCGCTGCGCTCGACTCACCCTACGAATTGTGCGTTCACTTCTTGGGCAGTTCGCGGCGGGCTTCGTGGTCGGCGCCGTTTTGATGCAAGATCAGCTTTTCGACGTCGCCTTTGTCGTCGGCGACGAAGGTGATTTGCGCGTCGACGACTTTGTAAAAGAATTTCGTCGGCGATTCGGCGAACACCGGCACTTTCGGCTGGTTGGTCGCCCTGACCATGAGCCGGTCGTTTTCCATGGTCACCGTGAGCCAAAAAAACAGTCCGAGTCGATACTCGCCGACGTAACGCGCCAGAATTTTGGGATCGACCTTCACCGGCTTGCGACCGGGCCGCGGTTTCACCTCGAGGCCGAAGGCCGCTTGCGTGACTTGCTCGCCGAGTTCGGCCGTGCGCGCCGTCGCCGTGTTCGACAACACCACGACGCCGATACCGGACTTCGGCACGATCGAAAGCCACGAGCTATATCCGCCCGTCATGCCGGTATGCCAACGCGTGACGCCGTCGCGAGCGATGAACCAGTTGAGTCCCATCGCCTGGCCGTTCTTGAGATCCATCCGCTTTTCAAAAGAGCGCCTTAACGCTCGTCGCTGCGGCGTATCGTCGTCGGCGAGCGCCGCTTGAATCAATTTGAGCATGTCGGCGGCGGTCGAGCGAATTCCCCCGGCTCCGGCCAAGGCGGGCAAGTCCCAATTGGCGTCCGGATCGAGCGAGGCGTCGTAGGGCGGCGCGAGTCGGCGGCGCATGTCGTCGGTGAGCGCGACACGCGTGTCGTTCATCGCGAGCGGCTTCGTGATACGCTCCGCGAGCAGCGACTCGTAGTCGCCGCCTGCCTTGCGCGCCAGCAATTGACCGAGCAAACCGACGGCATAGTTCGAATATTCGTGCTCGCCGGGGGGGCGACGGAGCTTGTGCGAGTTGAGGAAGTCGTACATCCGGTCGATCGTGTAGTCCGCATAGGGATTCCTCGCATCGGCCGGCTTCATGTTCGAAGGCAAGCGCGGCAGACCTGAGGTGTGGGTCGCCAAGTGTTCGAGCGTGATCGGCTTATCGTCGGCGACCGGCATGGTGACGCCGTCGGGAAGATAGCGTTGAGCGGGATCGTCGAGCCGAACGAGTTTGCGCTCGACCATATCGGCCAAGAGCGTTCCCGTGATCGCTTTGCTGACCGAGCCGATCTCGTAGACGGTGCGGTCGTTCGGCTTCTCGCCGCCGCCGCGTTTGGTTTCGCCGAACGCCCAGACATGGGCTTGCCCAGCTTTGACGACGCCGACGACGATTCCGACGGCGTCTTCTTCGTCGATCACCGCTTGGGCCAACGGGGTGATTTTGGCGGCGAGATCCGGCTCGGCCGCGGCGACGGGCGCGGCTACCAACAGGAGCGAAAAGACGGCGGCGACCGGCGACGTGAGACGCATCGGCGGGTTTCTCTCGTGGGGGAGCAGACGGCGACGAATCGACTTCGGCCGTGTTTTATATCGCGCCGCCGGCACCGCCGCCCGCGCTGCCGGCGGGTGGCCGGCAAAAACTGCCGGTTATAGCGGTTTTGCTGAATTTCCCGGTCGTCGGAGTCGAGTTTAGACATTGAGTCGCTCGATTTCATCCTGCAGACGATTAGGCCGTTCGTCTTGATGCGGAACATCTTGCTCAGCTTCGTGCCGGCGTGCTGCGGAGTGCTTGCTGCACTCGCGTCGGCGGGGAGCGCGCAGGCACAGAACCCGCCGCCTTCGGCTTATGCGGAGATCGTGGCGAACGACGTCGTGCTGCCGCCGACGCCGGCGGGCGATCAAGGGACGCCGTATGTTTCGCCGCTCGGCGATCTCTACGCGACGCTCGACTTCGTCGGCTTCGCGCGCTCGGGCCCGACCGGTTCGTATGCGCGCTCGAACGCCTATCGCGACGTGCTGACGGGCGACAACTTCGATTTCGGCAACCAGCCGGGAATGCGGACCCTGTTGGGAATGCGGCTGACCGAGGTGACGGCGATCGAGGGAAGCTATCTCGGCTTGCTGGAGTGGGGCGATCGACAAGCGGTGAAGAATCTCGACCTCAACGGATTCGGCGTGAGCGGGCGCTTGTTTTCGCCGTTTACGACCTTCGGGTTTCCGGAGACTGCGGGCTTCGACTACAACTCGCTCGTGACCGTGGCGAATGAAACGCAATTCAACGGCGCCGAAATCAACGTGCGTCGCTACTTCGAGATGCCTTACCCGGCGTTTCAGGTGTCGGGAATCGGCGGCTTCCGATTTATCAGCGTCGACGATCACTTCACGTATCAAAGCCAATCGTTCGTGCCGACGCCGAACGGCACGGCGAACTTCGACGACGTCGCGGCGCGGAACCGGATGTTCGGCGGACAGTTGGGCGGCATGCTCGAGCTGCGCGTCGAACGGCGCGGCTGGCTCAACCTCGAAGTGAAAGGATTGATGCTCGGCAACGACGCCGAGCAAAGCACGACGTTTACGACCGGCCCCCTCGTCGGGGCCGCGACGACGACGGCCGGAGAAGCCTCGCAACGAATTCTGACGCTGGGCGTCGATCTGCAAGGATCGATGGCGTGGAAGTTCACGCCTTCGATCGTCGGGCGGCTCGGCTACCAGGTGATCTATCTCGACGGCCTGGCGATGGGCGCCGACAACTTCATGAAAAACGCCCCCTACGCGGCGACGAACCCGTCGCTGCTCGACAAGGAAGGGCAACTGACCGTGCACGGCCCGTTCATGGGCGTGACGGCGACTTGGTGACCGCAGGTCGAGTTCGATTTGTCGCGGTGACTTCTCGCCGTGGCTACTGCGAAGCCTGAGTGACTCCGCGGAAGAATTGAATCGCACCGAAGACGATGGCCCCCCAGGCGACGACGTAGCTACCGCCGCCGGAAGCGGCGCTGTAGGTGCCGATGGTCACGGCCGTGCCGCCGACGCACCAGAGCCCGCCGTAGAGCATGTTCTTTTTCGCGGCGTCGCGAATCGCTCGGGAGCGCATTTGAGAGAGGTTAGCGACGACGGTCGACGCCAATCTCCGGTCGAGACCTTTTTGAACAAGCGCTTCCGTGATCTGAGGCGGCGAAGCGCCGTTTCTCATTTTCTCCGCAGCGAAGGCATACACTGCGTCGGCGACCTGTTCATCGGACAGTTCTTGTTGAGTCGCCATGCGTCGCCTCCGGGTCGTTGAACGATTCCGTAAATCCGCCGACTCAGAAAAGAGTTCAGCGCGTCCCTCAACATAATGTGACCAGAAGGCGCAGTGCAAACATTTATCCTATGAAAACTTATCAATTTACTCGCGCAGTTAATTCCGCCTTCATCGCAATCGCGACATTCCATTTATTTTCGCGCGTCCGTCCGGCCCCGGCATGATGAAAGCTAACTACGAACGATTGTTGATTGCGGCGTTGCGCTGGGCGATCAATTGATTGACCATCTCGTGGGCCGGGCGGACTTCGAACGGCCCCATCTTTACGCCCGGGTGCTTCGACATCAGCGCGACGGCTTCCTGCATATCGGCGGCTTCCAACAGCAGGATGCCGCCAAGGACTTCCTTGGTTTCGGAAAACGGACCGTCGGTGATTTTGAGTTCGCCGTTTTCAGTGGAAAGCGTGACGGCCTTGAGGGCGGAGTCGAGCGCTTCGCCGCCGATAAAGTGCCCGCCGCGACGAAGCACGTCGTCGTAGGCCATGCACTCCTCCATCATCTTGCCGGCGGTTTCCGGCGGCAGCGAAGCGAACTTGGCTTGATCGATGTAGCCTAAGCAAACGAATTTCATAACGGCTCCTCGGTTCTGGGGCGGCGCGAAGCGGCGGACGCCGCGACGGCGAAATTAACTCGTCGCCTGTTTGTCGAACGAGGCCAAGCGAAATCGACGGCGAAATCCGAATTTCTTCAAAAAAACGCCGGCCGGGCGTTTTCGCAGCGTTCGAGTTAGGGAAGTTCGAGCCTCACGGCGGTCACGGACGTGGGGCCGGAGTAGACGAGCGCCGGGCGGCCGGCGAGTTGCCCGACGGCGAGGCCGTGGATCGCTTCGCCGGCGGCGAACGAATCGAGCGGCTTGCCGTCGATGCCGACGATGTGGATGGAGCCGTCGGCGGCGGCGAACACCCAGACGCCCGGGCCTTGGTCGAAGAGCTTGCCGCCGACGACCATTTCGTTTTGCATCTCCGGCACCGGTTGCACGCCGGGCGGCAGCGGGTAGCTCCAAAGTTCGCGGCCTCCGCCGTCGAAGCCCACCGCGACGTCTGAACCAGGTCCGGCCGCGGCGATGGCGCAGAGTTCCACGCCGCCGTCGCCGTTCAAGTCGTGTGCGGCGATCATCCGGACGGCCCGCTCGCCGACCGGCATTTCTTTGAGCGTCTCGCCTTTCTCGTCGACCACGGCCACGGTCATGACGCCCGTCGAACTGAGGATCAGTCGCTTGCCTTCGGCGTTGGGGCCGGTGAGCGCGAGCCGCATCAGGTTTTCGGGTAAGCGGCGATTCGTCCACTTGCGCACGCCGTCGAGCCCCACGGCCTGCAGTCCGACGAGTCCCCAATAGCCGACGCAGATGTCGGGCTCGCCGTCGCCGTCGATATCGCCGAATTGCACGTCGGCGATGCCGGAATGCGAACCTTCGGGGAAGCTGCGCAGGCGTTTGAAGTCGGAATCGAAAAGGTGGAGTTGTTGTTGGTCGGGCAAACAGCCGACGAAGTAGCGTTTGCCGTCTTTGCCGACGGCGGTGCGATAGTAGCTGACGACGCCTTCCGGCTCTTTCGGCAAGTCGAGCGGAATCGAGCGGAGAAGCTTGCCCTGGGCGTCGAGTTCGGCGACGGCTTTCAATCCGTCGGCCACGATAACGCGCGGCGCGCCTTGCTTCTCGTCGGTGACGAGCACATAGCCGGGCCTTTTTACCGCGGTCGACTTCCAAAGCTCCACGAGCTTCAGCGTCTTCGGGCTCGACTTGGCGGCGAGTTTCGCTTGCGGGATGTCGCCGGAAAGGCCGGCCGCGGCGTTTTGCGATTGTTGCGCGGCTTCATACTCGCGCCGGCGCTGCTGGAAGCGGCGTTGGGTCGCGTCGACGAGCGACCGGCCGGCCGCGACGGCGTCGATCCGCTGTTCGAGTTCGGCGAGCAACTGCGGGCTGAGACCGACTTCGTTGTCTTGCAGCACGCCGTTCTTGTCGAGCAAAAAAAGGTTCGGCTGGAAGCGGATTTCGAACGCTTTGACGGCGCTGTTGTCGACGTCGCGTACGACCGGGATTTTGAATTTCAATTCATCGAAGCTGCGCCGGATGTCGGCGTCGGCGAAGCCGCCGGGGCCGCTGGGGTCGATGTTGATCGGGAGGATCACGATGTCGTCGCGGCCGGCGAACTTGGCCGCGGCCTTGTCGAGCGCTTCGAGCATTTTCAAACTCTCGCTCGAGCCGACCGACCAGAAAACGAGCACGGCGACCTTGCCGCGCAGGTCTGCCGAAGTGATTTCCGCGCCGTCCGACTTGCGGACGCGGAAGTCTTCGGCCGTGGAGCCCAAGAGCGGCGACGGCGGAACCGGCGGCGCCCAGAGCGGACTCAGCTTGTCGACGAGCTTGATTTGCGGCGGCGGCTCGAAGGCGAACGTCTCCGATGCGATCTTGGTGTTCAATTCGGCGTCGACGAACTCGGCCGTGAGCGTCACCGCGCTCGGCGGCGTCGGCGTCGACAAGGCCATCGTGCGGCGGAGGCGTTCGGTGGGATATTGCACGCGACGCAGCACGTGCGATTTGGCGTCGATCCAATAGATCAGATCGCCGTCGCTCTGACGAATTCGCACGCGGCGACACGGCTTGCCCGCCGCGTAGTCGTCGCTCATCAGTTCCGGTCGGTTCCCGCCCGCGGTGAGAATCTCGAAGACGTCGCTGCCGAGCAACATCGTGAGCGCGGGCGACTCTTTCACCGAGCCGCCGGTGAGCACCTGGGCGAGCACGTCGTCGGCGAAGACTTCCGCCAAGTTAAGCACTTTCGGCGCGGGACGCTTCAGAATGAAGCCGGGCATGTCGTTGGCCCAACCGTAGGCGTTGCGTCCGTCGCAGACAAACGTTCCTTGATAGAGTTGCAGATGGAGCTTATCGGGGCGCTCGAGCATCGTGGCGAACGGCACCTTATCTTGGCGGGTGTTTCCCTCGTGCGTCGTGCCGATCACCAATTCCCCGCGATCGGAGTAGCTGTCGGCCTTGGCATAGGCGTCGATCATTTGCGCCAACAGCCGCTCCCCTTCGTTGAGAACAACGGGCTTTCCCGCGGCACCGTCCGTGAGATCGCTCGGAGGCGCAGAATCGCACCCGACGAAAAGCGCGTGTAGACAGGCGAAAACAAGACCGAGTCGAAAGCTCGACGACATCAAAAATCTTCCCTGATGAACGAGACGCCGGCCGCGCGCCGCAATTTGCGGATTGAATCGACCGCAAGCCGTAAGCATTATGTCCGACGTCTCGGAATCGGCTCAAGCTCGACTGCTTGACCATCGGTGCTTTGCTTCGATAATCGACGAATGAGGGCGAGTTACGAGCCCCTCCAGTTCATACAGGCTTCCTAGAATGTCTCTGACGCTCCCGTACGGCATCGACTCGCAACTGGAAATCGCGCTCGACGAAGATCACTTGATCGGCGTTTGCGGGGCCGGATTCGCGGTCGGCCGCACGCTGCGCGGCGAGGATTTTCATCGGGCGCTCCGCGAGACGCTGGAGCGGCCGCTGGAATTCCCGAGCTTGGAGCAGGCCGTCTTGGCGGGGGATAAAGTCACGATCGCCGTCGAACCCGGCCTGCCGCGCGCGGTCGAGATCGTCACCGCGGTCGCCCAGCGACTGATCGACGCCGGCGTGGCGTTCGACGACCTGACGATTCTGACCGGCGATGCGGAGATCGGGGCCGACGCGATTCGTGTCCGCGCGGCGCGAGCGACCGTGCCGCCGACGCCGTCGCCGGCCGCAAGCGACGACGCCGAGCGGACGGCGATCCGCGTCGAACGCCACGATCCGGCCGACCGCGGCAAACTCGGGTTTCTCTCGAACACGCGCAGCGGCCGGCCGGTTTATCTTAATCGGTTGCTGACCGACGCCGATCTGACGATCCCGGTCGGTTGCTTTCGGGGGCCGGAAGGTTGGAGCTACCGCGGCGTGTTCGGTGGACTCTACCCGACATTTTCCGATCGAGAAACACAGACTCGGTTTCGCAATCCGCACCTGCTCGACGCCGACGACGAGACGTTCGCCAAGTCGCAACATGAGATCGACCTGATCGGTTGGCAAAGCGGCACGCAGTTCACCGTGCAAGTCGTGCCGGGGGCGGGCGACGAAGCGGCCGCAGTCATTGCGGGTGAGATGCGGGCCGTGGTGCGTCGGGCTGCGGAACTGTGGAAGGAACTCTGGCGGTGCGAACTACCGGAGACGGCCGATCTCGTGGTCGCATCCCTGAGCGGGGAACGGGCGCAAAACTGGGATCACGTCGCTCGCGCGCTCGCCGCGGCGCTCAAGGTGGTCGACGACGGCGGGGCAATCGCGCTCTGCACCGAGTTGAATGCGCCGTTGGGACCTGGGCTGGAACTATTTTCCAAAACCGACGACCGCGACGCCGCGGTCGTCGAGGTGCGTAAAGCGCGGCCGGTCGACGCCTTTGCGGCGTTGATGCTCGATCGAGCGCAGCGGCGCGTCCGCGTGTACCTTTTGAGCAAGCTCGATGCGTCGACCGTCGAGGACTTGGGGCTCGCGCGAGTCGACGAAGCGGCCGATATCGGTCGGCTCGCCGCGCGCCGCCGCAATTGCATCTTGTTGAGCGACGCGCAACACGCCTCGCCGTCGGCGGCCTGACGATGACCGACGCAATGGATGCTACGAGCGTGCCGCTGTTCGAAGCCGTCGGAGTCGTCGATCTCTCCGCACGGGGCAAGCTGGAACTGAGCGGCGACGACGCCGTCGGGCTGCTGCACAAGTTTTGCACGAACGACGTCAATAACCTCGCGGTCGACGCCGGTTGCGAGGCTTTCGTGCTCGACGCCAAGGGGCATGTGCAGTTCTACCTCGTCGTGCATCGCCGCGCCGATCGGCTCGTCCTCGAATGCTTGAGCGGAGTCGACGAACGGGACGACGCCGCACGGCTGCTGAAGTTTCTCGACCGCTATGTGATCCGCGAGAAGGTCAAATTCGTCGATCGCACGCAGGAGTGGGGCGAATTGCTGCTTGCCGGGCCGGGCGCGAAGGAGGTGCTCGCCACCGCCCTCAAGATCGACCCTCCGAGCGAGTGCCTCCGCGCCATGAGTGTCGCGGAGTTCGGGGATGCGGCGTTCGTCGCCTCAGGAGTACAAAGCGCGACGACGAACTATACGTTGTTCGCGCCGCGTGAGCGGATCGACGAAGTCGTCGCACGGCTGACCGCGGCCGGCGCCGCGGCCGCGACGCTCGGCGACTACGAAGCGGCGCGCATCGATGCCGGTTTGCCGCTGCTGGGGCCCGACATCAAACCGAAAGCGCTCGCTCAAGAACTCGACCGGGTCGATCAAACGATCAACTTCCGCAAAGGTTGCTATCTCGGGCAAGAAACCGTAGCTCGGCTCGACGCCGTGGGGCATGTCAACAAGACGCTCGTCCGCTTGGCTTTCGCGGCCGATGCGAGGCCGACGCCCGAAATGGAACTCCGCCTGGCCGAGCAGGTCGTCGGGAACATCACTTCCGTCGCAGCGCCGCAGGGCGGCGCCGTCGCCGCTCTGGCGATCGTGCGCACGGGGGCGAATCAGCCGGGCAAAGTGTTGGAGGCCGCCGCCGGTCCGGCGGCGGTGCTGCCGCGGCTCAAGTAGCCGGTCTACTTGATCTCGAAACACGCCAAGCCGGCGCGGCTGCGAATGTACAAGCGGTTGCCGACCACGGCCGGCGAAGTCCAGGTCGATTCGACGACAAGTTGGTTTTGCGCGAGCTCTCGATAGCCGGCAGGAGTCGCGGCCAGAATAGCGAGCGCGCCTTTTTCGTTCAGGCCGATGAGGCGATCACCGGCGACGACCGGCGTCGAGTAATAACCGTGGTTGCCGCCGCGCCACGCGATCGTGCCGTCGGCGAGTTTCACGCAAACCCATTCGCCGCCGTCGTTCATTCCGTAGACATAGTCCGCGACGACGACGACCGACGACAGGTAGCTCGAGAGGTCTTCGACTTGCCAGATCTCGCGGGCTTGAAAGGCTCCGCCGATCGCCTCGACGCGCCAGGCCGAGAGCGGCCGGCCGACGGCGCTGAGCAACACCATGTCGCCGGCGACGACCGGTGTGCCGATCGTTTCGTCGTACTGATTTTGGTACGGCACGCTCCACAGCAACTTACCGGTTTTGATTTCGAGCCCGACTAGCTGCGGACCGGTGGCCACGACGACTTGCCGCACGCCGCCGATGTCGGCGACGACCGGCGACGAGTACGAGGGATTTTCGTCGAGCGCCTTCCAAACGACCGCCCCCGTCGCGGCATCGAAGGCCATGATCGTGCCGCCGCGCTTGCCGCCGACGGCCGTGATCAGCAATCCCTCGGCGACGACCGGTGAACCGGTGTAACCGAACAGCGGAACGGGCGCACCCTGCCCCGCTCCGATCGGCACGACCACGCAATCTTCCCCTTCGACATAGGCGCGCCCCTCGGGCAACGGGCGCGGCTCGGCAAACTCGGCGGGCAAGTTGTGTTTCCATACGACCGTGCCGTCGACGGCGTTGTAGCAGTGCAGCATGCCGGCGATGCCGAGCGTGTAAACGCGCCCTTCGGCGTACACCGGCGTCGCTTTGGGGCCGTTGCCGTGGCGACGCCCGACTTCGTGCGGATCAAAGTCGACGGCGCTCGCGGCCTGCCAGAGCAACTTGCCGGTCGCAGCGTCGAACGCGGCCGTGCGCTCGAGTGCGCCGTCGCGATCCGTCGCAAAAACCCGGCCCGCGGCGACGATGGGACTCGACCAACCGGCGGCGAGCGGTGCTTGCCAAGTCGGCGCCGGCCGGCCGATCGGCCAAGCTTCCGGGAACGTCGTCGCCGCGGCATGGCCGTTGTGTTGCGGGCCGCGCCAACTCGGCCAATCGCCGGCGTGCGCGGGGCGCGGCGATACGACCGCGACGACAAGCAGCGTCGCCCAGATTCGGCCGAGGCCAGCGAAATCATGCGGCATGAGCGGTTCCGACGTTGGGGTTCACGCGAAGCGGCCGATTATACCTTTCCGCTGTGCGCCGCGGAGATTAGAAAATGAAGGTCGGCCAAGCCGCGACGGGGCGGCCCTTTCTAGATTTTGCGAGATTCGTTCGTTGGCTCGGTTTTGGTTCTTTAGTAAGAAACGAGGCGAGCGGCGAACGACGTCGGACACCGGCGGCCGCGCGGCGCTGGCTCTCTTTTTCGCCGCATTGGCGATCGTCGGCGGCGCCATTCTCGCGACGATCATCTCGCAGGTGACCGCGCCGGAGTGGCGCGCCAATCACGAGTTTCGCGAGACCCGCGCCTTGGTCTTGGCGAAGCGCATCGCCGAACAGACTCACGAACTGAAGACGATGTATCGGCCGGAGGTGACGATTCGTTACCCGGCCGGCGAGAAGACTTACGAAACGGCCACATACGATGCGACCGGCGTGTTTACGACCGAGCGCGGCGAAAGCGAAAAACTGCTCGAGGCGTTCGACGTCGGCAAAGAGTATCCGGCGTGGTACGACCCGCAGGAGCCGGATTCGGCCGTGCTGGTACGCGGTTACAGTTGGATCGCGTGGGTCTTGCCGCTCCTGCCCGCCGCCTTCGTGGCCGTAGGTATCGGCGGGTTGATCTACGTCTTTTTGACCTGGGGCAAATCGGCGGAGCGACGCGCTCTGTTGCAGCAGTCGGCCAACGTCGACCTGTTCGATCACGGCGGGGCCGCCTCCCGCTTACCGACGGTGCCGTCGGATCGCGACGTGACGAACAGCCCCGGAACGACGCTGAACTATCGGATTCCCAACGCGCTGCCGGGTTGGAACTCGTTGTTCCTGACGGGCGTCGCGCTCGGCTGGAACACGCTGGTCGGCTACTTCGTTTACCAGGCGATCGGCGAAGCGATCGACGGGCGGGCCGACTATCTGTTGTGGCTCGGCTTGATTCCGTTTCTCTTGGCGGGAGGCTATTTCGCCTATCTCGCGGCGCGGCAATTGATGATCGCCGGCGGCATCGAGCCGACGCTTGTCGAAATGTCGGCCCACCCGCTCTACCCCGGCGGCCGCTACGAAGTGTATCTCGCGCAGCCGGGCCGGCTGGATTTCAGCCGCTTGACCGTGTTGTTGGTTTGCGACGAGGAAGCGACGTTTCGCCAGGGGACGAACTCGCATACGCATCAGCAGCGCGTCTACGAAGCGGAAGTGTATCGTCGCGAGAAGTTCACCGTCGAGCGCTCGGAACCGTTGGCGGTGCGATTTGAACTGGCCGTGCCGGAAGGGGCGATGCACAGCTTTCAATCGCCGCGCAATGCGGTGCGCTGGAAGTTGCTCGTGCGCGGCGTGCTCAACAACTGGCCCGACTTCGAGCGGGCCTTCGTCGTGCTGGTGTACCCCGGTCGCAACGGAGCGGCCTATTCATGAACGATCCCGGGATCACGATCTTATTCGAAGGCAATCGACGCGTGTTCGAGCCTGGCGAGACGCTCACTGTCGACTATCGTATCGATTCACTGTCGCTCGTCGAAGCGCGAGCCATCGAAGTCTCCGTGCTGTGGTATACGACCGGCAAGGGAGACGAGGATCTCGCGGTGCATCACTTCGTGCGGCAAACGATCGAAAATGGGGCGCTCATCGATCTTCGCAAGCCGCAGCGGATGCGGACGACGCTGCCGACGAGCCCGCTGAGCTACGACGGCGTGATCGTACGCGTGCGGTGGTGCGTGCGGGTGCGATTGTTCATCGCGCGCGGCCGCGAGCTTGTGGCCGAAGCGCCGTTTCAGCTCGGCCGCGTGCCGCCGGCGACGGCCGTCGTCCATGTATGACGCGAGCACCGGCGACGCGGCTGCGCAACGCCCGGAGAATCCGTTCTCGTCGCGGTTTGTGCGTCCGGGGGCGATCGAATTCCTGTTTCCCGCCGGCATTACCGCGGCGTCGCTGGTCGACGCGTTTCTCGCCGGCAATCGCAGCGGACAGATCGTCGGTCCGCACGGTTCCGGCAAGTCGACGCTTTTGGCGGCGCTCGAACGAGAACTGGCGCGCCGCGAGATTCCGATCGCGCACGTCGAACTGCATGACGGCGAACGCCGCTTGCCGAACTTCGCGCCGCCGAGCAACGCGGGAGTGCTCGTCGTCGACGGGTACGAGCAACTCGGCTGGTGGGCGCGCCGGAAGCTGAAGCGGTTGCGAAGCGACTATGGCCTCGGGTTGCTGGTGACGACGCATCGCTCCGCCGGCTTTGCGACGCTGTATGAAACGACGACCACGCCGCAGCTGGCCGAGCAACTGACCGGACGGCTGCTGGCCGAGCAGCCCGGGCTTGCGCCCGCCGAGATTCGCGAGGCGTACGAGCACGCGCGCGGCAATCTTCGCGAACTCTTCTTCCGGTTGTACGACCTGTACGAATCGCGCCGGTCGTAACGGGCGCAATTCAGCGGCGCGCCGTGCGGCGATTTCCGCACGCCTACACAGCGCTTGGCTAGCGTGACCTACGTTTGCACGAGCGCAAGCCAGCGACGGCCTGCCGGCAACACCGGCGCGGCACAGCTTGCGCGGCCGAAAAAGTTTGCCGAGTCCGAACAAACTGCCCGTCGGAAAAGTATTACCAAATGGCTTTCCTTCGGCCGCAGCTCATTGACGACTTGAGAGATTCTTTCGTAGACAACAAAGACCGCACATTTCTTGCGATCGCCGGAGAGCGTAGCCATGTTTATCGTTAACCGTCCGCTGCGAGTCGGAGCCGTCACGCTGGCCGTGGCCGGACTTTTGGTGCCGGCCGACGCCCAAGCGTTTTTCGGCTGCTTCCAGAAGCGCCAGGACGCGGCCGCCGCGCTCTACGGCGGCACGGTGTGCACTCCGGCCGGCCAACAGCTCGTGTGCAACTACGTGCCGCAGACTTGCTATCGAGCGGAAGCCGTGCAGGTGCCGGTGACGACTTATCGTCCGGTCGCCAGCTGCGATCCTTGCACGGGTTGCCAGACGGTGTGTATGAAGCCGCAGACCTGCTACCAGCAGCAGGTGAAGTACACGCCGTTCACGACCTACCGGTTGCAATACTCGTATCAACAACCGGCGTGCGCCGCGCCGACGACGACCTATTACGCTCCGACGGCCGCGTATGCCGCGCCGGCCGCGGTCGCCGCCCCCGCCTTGCCGGGCTGCTCTTCCTGCAACAAGGGAACCGCCGCCACGACGTATTACGCTCCGACAGCCGTGGTCGCGCCTGCGACCACCTACGCCGCTCAGGCGCTCACGACGCCGACCAATGCCTACTATGCCGTTCCGGCCACGTCGCAGCCGGCCTATCAATATCAATCGAGCGGCCCGTCGATGAACAACTACAACTACGCTCCGACTTACGGCTCGACGCCGACCACGTACGCCGCGCCGCTCGCGGCGCCGTCGGCCGTGTTGCCCGGCGTGTCGGCTCCGGTGACGAACTCGCCGACGCTCAACGGAACGACCACGTATGCGCAACCGAGCTACTCGCAGCCGGCGACCTCGGCGCCGCTCGGCACGACCGCGCCGGGCTACTCGTCGTCGTCGACGATGACGACGCCTACCTACTCGACTCCGGTGCCGACGTATTCGTCGCCCGCAACGACGAACTACGGCTCGACGACGATCACGAACCCCGCTCCGGCGTTGACATCGCCCAGCACGACGAGCGGTGCGACGCTGGGAACGCCGACGCTCGCTCCGGCTCCCAACACGACCTCGTCGACGCAACCGACGACGATCATTTCCGGCGGTGATCTCACACCGGTGCCGGCCTCGGCCTTCGCCGCGGTCGCGCCCTCCGGCACGTCGACTTCGGCTTACCCGTCGCAGCCGGCCACGAATAACCCGACGGTGAAGTCGCCCTATTCGAGCGGCGTGCAACCGTCGACGGGCATGCCGACTCCGACGCCGGCATTGACGATGCCCCCGGCATCGATTCCTTCGGCGACGCCGAGCGGCACGGTTCCGGCCGTTCGTCCGCAACCGATTCCGGATCCGGAAATGAGCCGCGGACCGGTGATCGGCAGCCCGACGTCGACACCGCACCTGATCGATCCGGAAGACAAGACGGCGTCGAACTTTCCCGTCGAGCGAGCCTGGGGCTATCACGAAGTGAAGCCGCACATGGCCGGCTACGGCGATCGCCCTACGCTAGGTCCTGACACGTTCGGCAATGCGACTCCGGCGACGCTGCAAGTCGCCGCTCCGCTGCCGGCCGTGACGCAAGACGCCGCCGCACCGGCGACGGGCAAGATCAGCACGGCGGAACTCGCGGCTCAGTTGGGCATTCCGCTGGCGACGACCGCGCAACCTGAGGCTCAGCCGAGCCCGGCCGACGCTCCGATTCCGACGCCGTTCGTGCCGTCGGTCGACCTCGACGGCTGGCGTCCGAGCGGGCGGTAGGCCGCTCGGCGCGGCGAGCGCGAATTGAACGACGAATCCGAATAGGGCCGCGTGTATTCACGCGGCCCTATTCATTGCGCTCCGCCGCTCCAACGGGATGTTTCTCAGGCGCGAGCGGCGGCTGGTTGCTCTAAGGACTTTTGTCGATCAAGATAGCGCGACGCAGACTGCGGTCGCTCGCGCTCCCGGCTCGCCGATCCTCCTGAGGAGATTGTTTCATGTCGCTCCGTGCGCTGTTCGCTTTGTTCGCCGTGTCGGCGTTGCTCGATTCCGCAGCGGTCGCCGAGGCTCGTCGACCGAATGTCGTGTACTTCATCATCGACGAACTCGGCTACTACGAGCTTTCCTCGATGGGGCATCCCGAGCACAAGACGCCGAACATCGATCGCCTCATGGCCGACGGAATGCGGTTCACGCAATGCCTGGCCGGCGGGCCGGTTTGCGCGCCGACGCGCTGCGCGCTGCTCACCGGCAAGCACGCCGGGCACATGACCGTGCGAGCCAACGGCGGCTTCGATCCGCTCCTGCCCGGCGAACCGACGCTCGGCTCGATGTTCAAAGACGCGGGCTACGCGACGGGCGGCTTTGGCAAATGGGGCAACGGCGGACGCGGCACCTCGGGCGTGCCGGAGAAGCACGGATTCGACATCTTCTTCGGCTACTACGATCAGGTGCACGCGCACACCTTCTTTCCGAAGTATCTCATTCGCAACAGCGAAGAGGTGCCGCTCCCCGGCAACACGGGCGATACGAAAGTCGGCCAAACGTTCAGTCAATATGTGATCTTCGACGAAGCGAAGAAGTTCATTCGCGAGAACAAAAACAAGCCCTTTTTCGCCTATTGCTGTTTCACGCCGCCGCACGGCCAATGGGGCTTTCCGAACGACGATCCGGCGTGGCAATTGTTTAAAAATCGGCCGTACCAGCTCAACGACAAAATGCTCGAAGACGCGCGGATGTACGCCGCGATGGTCAATCTCGTCGATCGCGAGGTCGGGGAAACGCGGGCTCTGCTCGAAGAACTGGGACTCGCCGACGATACGATCCTCGTCTTCTCGGGCGATAACGGCGCGAACAAGTATTTCCCAAGCGCGGACTACTTGGAAGGCGTTTTCAGCCCAAACGTGAACCCGAAAACCGGCGTGAAGTTTCGAGGCTTTAAGGGCCAGCTTTACGACGGCGGGCTGCATGTGCCGTTCGCCGTCTGCTGGCCGAAAAAGATTCCGGCCGGCAAAGTGAGCGATCACCTGTGCTACTTCCCCGACGTCATGCCGACGCTTGCGGAGTTGACCGGCGCACCGCTCCCCGCCGATCGCGACGGCCTTTCTTTTGCGCCGACGCTCTTGGCCGAAGCCGCCTCGGGCCGCGAACAACCGCAACACAAGTACTTGTATTGGGAACACCAAAAGGATCGCGCCGTCCGCAGCGGCAAGTGGAAGGCGATTCAGGTCGGCGGCCCGAATAAACCGTGGGAGCTTTACGACGTCGCAACCGACGTTTCCGAGGAGCACGACGTCGCCGCGGAGCATTCCGACGTGCTGGAGAAGCTCAAGGCCTACGCGGAAGAAGCCCACACGCCGGTCGTCGCGGGCGAAGTTTACGACAGAGCGCTCGTCGAGAAAGACAGGCACTACAAGGAAGGAATGAAGCTCAAGCCGGCGAGCGGCGAAAACGGCGGCAAGAAAAAGAAGCGAGCGAGTTAAGCCACTTCGCTCGTACTCGCCGCGTCGCGCCACTCCAAGCTCCGCACCGTCGGCTTGGGGTGGAACGTTTGGTGGCTGCTGGCCGAGCGGTCGCCGGCCAGCCGGCGTTTGGCCGTGCGGACGACGCCGTCAAGCATCTCTTCCCAGGGTAGCGCGATCGTCGTCAAGTTGAGCCGTTCGGCCACCGGAGCGTCGTCGAAGCCGACGATCGGCGGTAACCGCTTTCCCTTCTCCCGGCACCAGCCGAATACGCCGGAAGCGAGTTGGTCGTTCACGCAGAAGATGCCGCTTCTCGCCGATCGCAGCGCCTGCTCGGCCGCGCGATAGCCGTTGTCGTAAAACCAATTGCCGGCCGTGACGACTTTCGCCGGCAACACCGAGAGAAACCCCTGCAATCGAAGGCGGCTCCGCGGGTCGTTATCCGGCCCGCTCACGGCGACGAACCCTTTTCGCTTCTCGGAGCGATCGCGCAGCAGCTGGGCCGCGCAGACTCCGCCGCTGAAGTCGTCGGTCGAGACGCTGTCGATGTAGAGCGATTCCAGGCCGGAAGCCGGCCGGTCGTTGATCAAGATCGCCGGGCAGACCGCGGCCGCACACTCTTCCACGACTTGCGGCAACTCCCACACGATCGGCAACCGGTCTTTCTTGAGCGGAGCCGTCGTCGCGACCAAGTCGAGTTGGGCGTCGATCCGCTCCGCGTCGAGCTTGCGCCGCAGGAGTTCCAGCAGCTTCGAGCCGAAGCTCCACTGCTGGGCGGCCCGCTCGTTGAAGAGGATTTGGACGCCGGCCAGTCGCACGGTTCCGCCGGGTACATAGGTGCCCGACTGCGGCCGCCGCTCGAGCTTTCCTTCCTCGCACAGTTCTCCGATCACCCGGTGGGCCGTCTGGTAGCTGATGCCGAATTGCTCGGCGACGTCGCGGTTGGAAAGGAAGCGATCTCCCGGGCGATACAGCCCTTTTTCCAACCGGTCGAGCAACCGGCGGCGAACCTCGGCGACCTTATTCGTGCGGCGCAACGGCATTCGGTCGGAGCCTCTACAGGAATGTGCGCGGCGTGGCGCAAACGGGTCTCGATACGAACCAGTATATCATATCAGTTTGGCCTGCAAACTGATTTGACTTTTGGCCGCCGGCCGCCGATAATCGGCGAACGCGTGCCTGATGCTGCGCGCTCAACTTCCACAGCCTCCGTTTGGGGAGATGCCAGAGATGTTGCGAATCACCGGCCAAGGAGCGACGCGCACCTGCGACGGCCTCACGCGGCGCGACTTCTTGCAAGTCGGCACGCTCGGCGCCGTCGGCCTCTCGCTCGCCGACGTCGCCCGCGCCGAAACGCAGGCCAAGAAGCTCGGCCTCAAGAAGCCGGGCAACGACAAACGCTCTTGCATCATGATCTTCAATCTCGGCGCGCCCAGCCAGATTGATACTTGGGACATGAAGCCCGACGCTCCCGCGGAAATTCGCGGGCCGTTCAAGCCGATCAACACGAACAACCCCGACATCCAAATCTCGGAAATCTTTCCGCAGATGGCGAAGTTGGCCGACAAGTTCTCGCTCGTCCGCTCCTGCTACCACACCGCGGCCGCCGTGCACGACACGGGCCACCAGATGATGCAGACCGGCCGGCTCTTCACCGGCGGCATCAACACGCCGCACGCCGGCTGCGTCACCAGCTACCTGATGGGCCGCCGCACCGATCTTCCCGCGCATGTGATCATCCCCGAGCCCATGGGGCGCACGGGCGGCAACTTGCCGCACGGACAAGACGCCGGCTTCCTCGGCAAGGCGCACGATCCGTTCGCGCTGATGGCCGATCCGTCGCAGCCCAATTTCAAGGTTCCCGATCTCCTGCCGCCGGCCGATCTCGGCGAGGCCCGGCTCGATCGCCGCCGTCGCCTGCGGTCCGTGGTCGACGACACCGTGAAAAATTTCGAAGCCACGGCCGACGCGCAACTGCTCGACGCCAACTTCGAGTCCGCCTTCCGCTTGATGACGAGCACGCAGGCCCGCGAAGCGTTCGACCTCGGCAAAGAGTCGCAGAAGACGCGCGAGCGCTACGGCCTGAACCGCTTCGGCCAAAGCTGCTTGCTGGCCCGCCGCCTGATCGAGGCCGGCGTGCGATTCGTCACCGTGAACACGTTTATCACCGTGTTCGACGAAATCACTTGGGACATCCACGGCTCGAAGCCGTTCACGTCGATCGAAGGGATGCGCGACATCGTCGCCCCCGCCTACGACCAAGGCTACAGCGCCCTCTTGGAAGACTTAGTGCAGCGCGGACTGCTCGACGACACGCTCGTCTGCAACCTGGCGGAGTTCGGCCGCACGCCGCGCGTCAATCCGGCCGGCGGTCGCGACCACTGGCCGCAATGCTGGACGGTGAAGTTCGCCGGCGGCGGCGTGCAAGGCGGCCGCGTGGTCGGTCGCAGCGACGCCATCGGCGGCGTCCCGGCCGAGCGTCCCGTCGATCCGGGCGAAATCGTGGCGACGATCTACAAGTCGCTCGGCTTCGATCTCGAAACGCATTTGCCCGGTCCCCAAGGCCGTCCGTTCGCGCTGGTCGATTTCGGCAAGCACGAAATCAAAGAGCTGTTTTAGTTGTTCGGTTTGCTTCCCGCCTCGACGTGAAATACGGTTGGCTCCCTCTCCCTGGCGCAAGACTTCGGGAATGGAACCAACTCATTTCCAGGGAGAGGGCTGGGGTGAGGGACGACGCATCGCGAGTCCATTGCC
>JAEUIN010000404.1 GCA_016793115.1 Planctomycetaceae bacterium | reverse complement strand
ATGAAATGCTTGCTGAAAGTCTTCGGCCTGCCGTCCCTCATTTTGGCGATTGGGTTCGTGTCGGCTCCGAATAGCGCGTTCGTGGTGGTGGAAGCGGACCCAGCAAACGAAATCAGATTCGATTGGAAGCATGGCAGGAATCAATGGGCGGGATGATCAGGCGGGATCCCGATCCTAGCCAGTCCTTCGGAGGGCGTGCCATCCGTAATCGTCCGACAAGCGGGAAAGCGAATTTCCTGTCGTGAGATGGTAAAGCGGTTTTGCGCAGGCTGAGCCCTGCATCGCTCGGCTCCATTAGCCTCCAGTTGTAAATAGAGGAAGGCTGCCCAGCCGGCACAAACCTGGTTACTCACACCCCGCGCGGAAGATTTTGAGTAGAACGACAACCATAAGTTTGCCGCGGAATTTCGCGAGGGATACGAGATCGATATGGAACGTGTGCTCCGCCACGCGAAAGACGTCGGCTGCTATTTGAAGATCAATTCCAATCCGAATCGCCTCGATCTATCGGACGATACGCCCGAACGGCTGAAGAGCGCGGCATCATTCTTGCCGTCAACACCGACGCTCATAGCGTTTCGGAGTTGCGGTTTCTCACCGCGGGAATCAATCAGGCACGTCGGGCGTGGCTTGAGCCGGACGATATTCTGAATTGTCGTTCGTGGAAGGATCTGAAGCGGCTGTTGCGACGTTGACATCGATCATTTCGAATCCCCTTGAATGCCTGCAGGATAAAATCCTCGCGTAATCGACGCTATTCGCTCGACGAAACTGAGCGGCGCCAACAGGCGATTCTCAGACATTGCCATTGATCGCTTGAGCCGGTTGAAGGATTTACTGCCGTCGTCCCTGATTATCACCCGCCGTCAGAAGCGCAATGTGATCGCAACTCCAGCCGTTAGGCACCGACAGGACCGGCTCAATTCCTCTTGTTTTCGTGTCATATTCCATGCAGGTCTTATAGCCGTTCCAAACGGCTGATCGACCTCTGCCAAGCAAGCGATCGACTTGCGGAGCGATCCTAACGCGCCGTAAGCGTCGCCGCTCTGCTCGTGCGTGCGCACGGGTGGTTGTGTTTTTCACACGACCGCCCGACGCGGGCGGTCTCTTCCCGAGGAGTCCGCCGATGATTGCCATTGCGCAGCCGTATTGTTTGCCGGAGTCCGCCGCTTCCCCGCCCGATTTTCTCGATCTGCTGCCGCAAATCCGCCGCACCGCGGCCTGCTCGTTTCGGGCTCTGCCTTCCGAAGCCCGAGACGAAGCGATCCAAGAGACCGTCGCCACGGCGTTCACGTGGTACGACCGCTTGGTCCGCAGCGGTCGCGGCGCGCTGGTTTACGCCGGCCCGCTGGCGACCTTCGCGGTTCGCCACGTTCGAACCGGCCGGACCTGCGCAAGCCGCTTAAACGGTCGGGATGTGATGTCGAAGTATCGTCGTCGCCGTCGCAACGCTGAGAGCCGACGTCCGGCGCCCCGTCGGCATACGGAGTGGCAAGAGGCGATGGTCGAAGACCGTCGCGCAGGCCCGGCCGAAACGGCCGCGGCCCGGATCGACTTCGCTAATTGGCTCAAGACCCTCGCGCCGCAGCGACGGCGACTCGCGCGGGTGCTGGCCGCCGGCGAAACGACGCAAGCCGCCGCCGAGCGGTTCGGCGTCACCGCCGGACGGATCTCGCAACAGCGCCGCGAACTCGAAGCGTCCTGGCGGTGCTTCCAAGGGGGACCGCTGTAAGGCGCCCCGCTTCCGATAATTTCACGACCCCTTTCAGAAAGGATCCACCATGCTGAAATTGCACGCCTCCGTCTCCAAAAAAGTCGGCCGCCCCCGCTACGGCTCGGAGGGAGCGAGCCTGGCGCTCGAACTGGAACTCGACGACGGCCTGGCGGCCGACGTCGAGCGCTTGCACAAGCGAGCGCGGGAACTGTTCGCGCTGGCCGAAGCGGCCGTCGACGAACAACTCCGCGATGATCCCGCGGACGATCAGGAGTCACGGGACGCGGAGCGCACGTCCGTTCCGCGCGCCCGTCACGTTCCCCGTCACGTTCCCCGTCACGTCACCGGTCGACAATTGCGGGCGCTGGAGCTCCTGGCCGAACGCCGCGCGATCGATTTGGCGGAACTCACGGCCGAGCGTTACGCAGTCGTGGAGCCGACCGAGCTGTCGATCACGCAGGCGAGCGACTTGATCCAAACGCTGCAGGATCGGAACGAACCGCCGGCCGCGGAGCAAGCGGCCTAGGCTACGTGACGCGCGCCGGAAAAAACTCAGGAGTTCGTTATGGGAGCTCGCTCGAAACTTAACCAAGCCTACGTCAATGGGGCGCTCGTCGTCGCCGGGATCGGCGGAGCGATCTGCGGATCGTGGGTCGCCTTCGGCGTGGTGTTCGTCACCGCGCTCGCCCTCAATCTCCGAAATCGCGAGATCCGTCTGGGCGACCGCCGGCGCCGTTCCTAGCGCCGACGGTCCCTCGGCCCCTTCCCGGGTCGGCCGCTTCCGCCCGTCGGGGGCGGAAGCGGC